>CAZLPW010000025.1:0-23355 GCA_964561495.1 uncultured bacterium
TTTAAAGTTCTTATTCCAATTTGGGTCAATGAAGTCGCCAGACTATTTTCCATTATTCTTGCAAATGGTGAAGCATGAGAGTATTTATTATTATCAAAATTCTCATATAGATCAGGATGAGCATCAAAATGTAAAATGGCAATCCTTGAATAAAATTTTTGATATGCCTTTAAGATTGGAAATGTAATACTGTGGTCACCTCCAATTGATATGCATAAATTTTTTTTTTTTAATTCTTTCTTTATCTCTTCTTGGATTATTTGAAATTCATTTTCTTGATCTTCAAGGTTTATGCAACCTAGATCAAAACAGATATTGTTTTTGCCTACATCAGTACCATTTTCTGAGAATTTATTGGTTGCATCTGAATGGAATGCATTTAGAATCTCTGAAGGTGCAAGAGCAGCACCCCTTAAAAATGATGAGTTTTTATCAGTTGGAAATCCAATTATTGAAATCATAAGTAGAGATTTTAGGTGAGCAAGCTTTTTTAAAAAAGGGAATTTTGTCCAAAAATTAATATAAATAAGTTTAGTTATCTTTTTAATTATTAATATTATGGGTGATAGTTTTTTGAAATATTTTATAAATATCCATATTTTTTTAATGAGAACTAGTTTCATTAATTTTAATTTTTACTATTTCCAATATAAAAGGAGGTTCTTTTGAAAAATTTAAATAAACTTTTAGCTATTTTTTTTATCTCTGCAGTGTTCTCCCAGGATATTTATAAACCAAACAATTTAGATGGTAGATTAGTAACCCTAGCACCAAGGCTTGATTGGGAGGCACCACTTTTGTATGAAAATAATGAGTGGCTGCTGAGTTGGACAGGTACAGTAAATACTGAAACTGGAATCGGTAACACAGGCGGTTTCCCCTCTAGTTATTTTCAGAGATATGATTCCTCAATGCTTTCTTTGCATCATGGAAAGTACTTGGAAATGCTTTCTTTTGTTCCTAAGGCAGAGGCTGTTTTTCAGCCATTTGTTTTTGAAGTAGGGCCAGGTGATTCGCCTGACCTAATTAATTACACAAATCTAATTTTAACTGGTCCAGCATTGGGTTCAGCGAATTATACACTTAATGAATGGGGATATGTAAATCTGTACAATCATGTGAGCTCAAATGGGACAGGAGGATCGGATTTCTCTGGGGATACAATTCCATCAACATATCAAATTCAGGATGGACCTAATGAATTATGGTTTGGGTTTAGAATATCTGATTATATCGATGGTACTTTTCCAATGGGTATTGATAATGGTCCACCCTTTGATTATTATGGTAACATGACGAAGCTTTGTTGGGATAATTTTGGTTCCTGGGATCCTGCTGATTTTGATACCTGTAATACGCTCAGTCTAATGGAAAACAACCCGCCACTTCCCTTTAACTGGGCAATAGGTTTATATGTTTCCGATCAAAATATGGTAACCAATAATTTCAATACTTTTAGTCTGGTCCAATATAGCCAAACGTTCGAAAGAAATAGTTTAATTCACGAGAGTATGGATTTTGGCAGTGTTTGTGGAAGAAATGAAACTGGATCACAAAATAATCCCGAACAGAGTAGAACATTTTCGACTCAGAATTATTATAATATTTATGAGAATGGTCAATTGATTTCAGAAATTGAAACATCCTTTTGGAGAATGGATTATGAATTGGAAGAGGCTGATCTTGGACAAAGAGAATTTGGGTCCTATGAATATTACGTTACGGCTGTCTATGATACCTTTGAGTCTGAACCAACTAACACAGTATTGATTGATATTTCTAACTCGCCACCATCTGACTTTAGCCTGTTAGCACCGCCCGATAGTGGGGAACTTTCCATATCTGCAGCTGATGTTCTTAATCAATTAAATTTTGTATGGAGTCCATGTAATGATGCTGATGGTCATCAGATCATTTATAATCTGGAGCTTTGTTTAAACAGTGAAACAGGCCCTAGCTGCGTTGACACACTTTTGTCATCCAATTCATTTCAAATCCAATACAATGAGTTCATTGTTCTAATGTCTATAGAAAACGGAGTAAGTGATATATTTTGGTCTGTATCTGCGACTGATGAGATTGATACGGTTGGTGCTTCTAATGGCGGATTTACTTTTCAATTAGTTTGTGAATTTTTAGGTTTAACAGATGAAAAAATCCCTTCAGAGTTTAGTATCTCTTCGCCATACCCAAACCCTTTTAATCCGATAACAAATATTGATTACAATTTGCCAGAAGATTCTGTGGTAGATTTGACGATATTTGATGTTATGGGAAGAAGAGTCAAAACTCTCATCAAAAATCATAGAGCAGCAGGCTACAGTTCAATCCAGTGGGATGCTACAAATGATTTAGGTGAGTCCGTCTCTGCTGGACTTTATTTTTATACTATAGAAGCAGGTAATTTTAGACAAACAAAAAAAATGTTGTTAATGAAATAACGATCTAATTATCAGATTGTTTGGGGTTTTATTTTTTAGGTAGATTTAGACAGTCTAATTTATAAAAACAGTCTAAATTTTTTTGATAGCTTATTATTACTTACTCGGAGCGATTTTATTTGAGGTTACAGGAACGATGTTGCTTCCTTTATCAAAAAATTTTTCTAAACCACTACCAAGTATTGGGTTAACGATTTCATATATAACCTCATTTTATTTTTTAACCTATGCTATAAAAGAGATACCGATCGCTATTGCTTATGCAAGCTGGGGTGGACTTGGAATATTTTTAATTACTTTATTGGGATATATTTTTTATGGTCAGTCATTGCAGTGGCAGTCTGCTGTGGGCCTTGTTTTTATAGCCGCAGGTGTTGCAATTGTAAATATTTATAAAACTTAGATTTAATAATCTTATGAAAAATGTAACTGATTATTGTTTTAATAAGGAGATTTAATTATGAATAAAAAAATATTATTTTTCTTTTCAATATTGTTTATGATCTTTGTTTCTAACTGTGAAACAGCTAGCGAAAAGACAAAAAATAATACTACCGAGATTAAAGCTGAGTCAGAAAAATTAAATAAATATTTTGAAGATAGATTCAAAGACTATTTAGATAGGAATCCAATGTTCCAAACGAGGCTTGGAATAAAAAAAGATTATGATAAACTAGATGATATTTCACCAGAAAGAGAGAAATTTGAACTTGAAGAAGCAAAAACATCTTTAAAATGGTTAAGTGATTCTGTTAAAACTGGACTACTAGATAAAACCACCAAGCTGAGTTATCACCTTTACAAACAAAGGCTTGAAAACCAGATAGCTGATTTTAAGTTTAGACTCTACAACTATCCGATTAATCAAATGTTTGGTATGCAATCTGGAGTTCCAGCCTTTATGATTAATATGCACAAAGTGTCAACTAAGGATGACGCGGAAGCATATATATCAAGATTAAATAAGATTGAACCACTATTTGAGCAGTTAGAGAAAAACTTAAAAGAAAGACAAGAAGCGGGCATTGTTCCACCTAGATTCGTTTTTGACCATGTTCTAGATGATTCAAAAAATGTAATAACAGGCTACCCTTTTAATGGTAAAGACTCTTGTGCATTATTTAAAGATATATTCATTAAAATACAAAAATTGAATTTGTCTGAATCTGAAAAAAGTAATCTTGTGGATCAGGCCAAAGTTGCGATTCTTAATTCTGTTCAACCCGCTTACAATAGTTTAATCGATCTTTTAAAAGAAATGGCATTAAGTACAAACGAAGAAGATGGAGTCTGGAGATGGAAAAATGGAGCCGAGTTTTATTATAATGTTCTTAAGCGGACTACGACTACTGATATGACAGCAGAGCAGATCCATCAACTTGGCTTGAATGAGGTAGATCGTATCCATAAGGAAATGATAAAGATTAAAGATCAGCTTGGTTTTAACGGGAATCTCCAAGATTTTTTTAAAGAATTAAAAGAAAATGACAAATTCTATTATCCTGAGACTAAAGAGGGGCGAGAGGCTTATCTTAAAGAAGCCGCTACTATAGTCGAAAGATTTAAACTCAGGCTTGATGAACTTTTTATTACAAAACCTAAAGCTGATATGGTTGTAAAGCGAGTTGAAAAGTTTCGAGAAAAATCTGCTGGGAAAGCTTTTTATCAGAGACCAGCACCAGATGGTTCCCGGCCAGGTACCTATTACGCAAATCTATATAGTATGAGAATGATGCCTATCTATCAGATGGAAGCCCTAGCCTTTCACGAAGGGATTCCTGGCCATCATATGCAATTAGCAATTGCACAAGAGCTAGAGAATATCCCAAAGTTTAGGAAATATAATGGTTATACAGCTTACTCAGAAGGTTGGGGACTTTACTCTGAATATCTTCCAAAAGAGCTTGGCTTTTATTCTGATCCCTACTCTGATTTTGGTAGATTAGCTATGGAACTATGGAGATCATGCCGATTGGTTGTTGACACTGGAATACATAGTAAAAAATGGACAAGGCAGGATGGTATAGACTATTACACACAAAACACTCCAAATGATTTATTGGATTGTGTTAAAATGGTTGAGCGTCATATTGTGATGCCTTCTCAAGCGACGGCCTATAAAGTTGGAATGAATAAAATAATAGAGTTGAGGAAAAAAGCAGAAAATAAATTAGGGAATAAATTTGATATAAGAGACTTTCACGAGGTTATTTTAACCAACGGAGCGGTTCCTCTAAATATACTAGAAGAGCATATTGATGAAATGATAAATAAGATGCTTCTTAATTAATACAAAAAAAGAAGGTGAGGTAAACTTTTTTATCTAAATTAGATTTATATCTATATACTTCCTTTTGGCTTAGACAAAAATTTTATCCACACTGCACATCTGAAAAAGACAGAAAATATCATAACTATGTGGATTTGGCTACTTAAAAAACTGAGATCAAAATAATCTAGAAGGTCAGTTTTCGTTAGCGCTCCTCCGAAAAGTCCTCCAGCAAATGTAGATAGTCCTCGATAAAAAACTCTTTTAGATGTTATCTTGATCATACTCTTATTATTCATATGCTCGTAAAGCCTAGTATCCATAGCCAGTGCTCTTCCACTAAACATCAAGGATGCCAATGAGGCAAGTAAAAGTGAGATAGGGAGTCTAAATTGTTCGGGCAAATAGTAAATCAGAATCCAAAAAAATGGAAACAGGCTGATTGCCAAGCTACTTAATCTTATGGTTAGATATGACCCCAGTTGGTCAATCTTTTTCCCCCAGTATTTTAGGCTAAAAAGTCCCATCACTTGGCTTACATTTATTAACACGGCTAACTCTATATAATTAAAGTCTAGATCCCTAAGCCAGTATATCATCATTAATGGTCCAGAAATACAAAGAGCAAATTCTGACAGGGAGTCATAGATAATAAACCTCCTTAATTTTTTAAATGGCTGATCCCTCAGGCTTATTTTTTCATTGCCTTCATCAAATAAGGTTTTTGGTGGTTCGAACTGTTTTTTTAGATAGAGGACTGAACCTGAATTTGCAATTACACCAATCAGAAATATGATACCGAAGCCAATTATGGGGTCAGAATCATTATATGCGTTCAAGATCGTTCCTGCTATCAAAGAAGAAATAAGCATAAAGATTCTAACAATTTGTGATCGCGTACCAAAATATCTACCACGTAATCTTCCAGGTACCAGGTATCCCATCCAAGATGTCCAAGGAGACATCTGCGCCAATGCGATTGCAAAGTAAAAGCAAATAAAGATTAAAAGCAGGAAATAGCTTCCTGAGTTATACCCAATATAGAAAATAATCGGTATAGTAACTGACTGGATTAATTTTAAGGTGATTAATAATATTTTTCTGGATTTAAATAAATTGTAAAGTCTACTTGCTAGGTTTTGAAAAACAGCTCCAAAAAATATTGGGAAGGTCATCAGTATAGAAATTTCATAACTGCTGTATTTTAAATATTCAAAAAAAGCTCCAAAATATGTTTCAACTGTTCCATACATTACGGCCCACCATGAGCCCTCAATAGTGGAAATTTTCAAAGAGGATCTAATTTTTTTAGTTTCTCTTTTTTTAATATTATTCATTAAAAATAAATCTCAAATTTGGTGGTACAATTAAATAATGATATTCGTATTTACAAATGAATAGATCACCGATCATAATTTTTTATTTTATAATTTTTTTGGTGAATAATATTAGCGCAAAAATCTTATACGATTTTAATAAGGAAGATCGTTTTAAGGGTTGGAGTGTGGTTGATGATGTAGTAATGGGAGGTGTGTCATCTGGTTCTTTAGCATTGGATGAGGATGGCAATGGGGTGTTTTATGGTTACGTTTCTCTTAGAAACTATGGCGGTTTCAGTTCAGTTAGGTGTGATATTAAAAAAATAGATATTAGCGATTTCAGTTTTCTTGTTCTTAAGGTCAGAGGTGATAATAGATACTATCAGTTTAGAATCAGGTCTAGCTACTATGACCGTCATGTTTATGTTAAGGAATTTTATGCTAAAAGTGATTGGCAGGAAATAAAGATACCTCTTAATTCTATGATACCCCAGTTTAGGGGGATGAAGCTAAATATGGAAAATTTTAGTGGGAAATCGATCGTTGAGTTTGGAATTTTAATTGGAAACAAGGTAGAAGAAGATTTTGTATTGTTGATTGATACTATCTATTTACAATAATAAATGTTTAGTAAGGTATTATAGGGATCCTACTGATTGATGATTTCAGTATTGGCAGGTATTTTAAGAAAAAATAATAAAATTTTGATCGGGCGAAGAGCTCCTCATGAGAAAGCGCCTGGTCTTTGGGAGTTTCCAGGTGGAAAAATGGAGGACAACGAGACCCCTGAAGAGTGTTTAAAAAGAGAGCTGAAAGAAGAGCTGGGTATTGAGGCTGATATTGGAGCTCTTTTTACTGAATATATATACAGATATCCACACGTAACATATAAGCTATATTTTTATTATGTTGATAATTTTTCAGGAAATCTAGAATACAATGCTCACGATAGGTTAGAATGGATTGGGACAGATCAATTTAAAGACTATGATTTTCTACCTGGCGATCAGCCTGTTTTAAAGCTATTAAGCAGCCATATTACTAGATAAAATAAGGTCACATTGAATAATACTTTGTGCGTATAAATGAGAAAGGCTTATAAGGTTTTTCTGTAAATGAATTTCCAACAATAGCACTATAGATCCAGTTCGTAAGCAGAAAGGCAATTAAAAAAGGGAGCACCAGTTCAATTAATAATGAAAAAATTGCCAGAGTGAATAGTAAGGTTAATGGAAATAAAGTGGCATTGCTCAATAGTGGGCTTTTTTGTTTTTATCTTAAAAGAGTAGATTGTATTATGAATTATATTATAGTTGATGTTAAAAGAAAAGATTTAGACTTTGTTTTATCGTTAAATCAAAAATTTTTACCTGCTGTAGGGGACTGCGATCTGAATGTGATGGAACATTTTTTAAGGATCTCTTCTTATTTTAAAATAATAAAGGTTGAAAAAACCCCTGTTGGTTTCATGATAGGTTTATTACCTGGAAAAGATTATGGAAGTGAGAACTACAAATGGTTTAGTGTCAGGTATAAATCCTTTGTTTATGTAGATAGAATTGTAATTGGTAAAGAAAATCAAAACAAAGGTCTCGGGGGAGTTTTTTACGATGACCTAAAAGATACTATGAAATTTAAGGCGAGTATAATTACTTGTGAGATAAATATTAGACCCTATAATCAACAGTCAATTGATTTTCACAGAAACTATGGATTCGAACAGGTCGGTATGCAACACACTGAGAACAATAAGAAGACAGTCTCTTACATGGTGTATAATATTGAAAAATAGAGTTTATAAATTAATAAAAAATAATAATGATAAATTATAACTGGAGCGCAACTCGTTATGCTCTGATTGATTGTAATATTTTAAGGCTATGGAAAATAATTACAATAGAGTCTAATCTTGAATTATTTCATCCATTTTGTAAAAATAATAGAGTAATTAAATGGTCAGGTTCGGATTCTATAGATGAGATTGAATACTTAAATGGCTCAATCTTTCAGAGGCAGTTTTGTGGTTGGATAAATGAGGTTGGTTATGATTTATATATTAATCAAATAGATAAACCACCTTCGTTTGTGACTTGGAGATTGAGTGAGAAGGGGAATCAATCTATCATCACGATTACTGTTTATCCTTATCTTTTTAATAGAGGATATAAAATTATAAACTTTATCCCATTTTATTTGGTTGTTAGACCTTTATTAAGTAATTATCTTGATTCAGTAGTTGGTGGGTTAAAACTATATGCAGAAACAGAAATGGAGGTCAAGAAAAATTATTTTGGAAAACATTTATGGTTTTCATAATTAGATCCTAATAAAATTTTAGAATTGATTAATCAGTTTGAATGTCAATTTAATTATTAGTTAGGTTAGACCATGATTAAAACAATAATATCGCTATTTTTTTTAACTGTGTTTGCTTTTGGGCAGTATGATTATTCGCTTGAAGATATAAATCCTTCATCTGAAAACTATGGCTTGAACATCGGGACCTCGTTTTATGAAGGCAACGTAACAATCCATTTTTTTGGGCATTTTTACTGAGGAACCTGCACTGCCCGGTTCGGGCAATTAAATGATGTGGTTGATAATCTTAAATCACAGAATTATCCAGTTGAATTGATCGGACTTGGTAAAGAAAGTCATATCGGGGACTTAGATAATTGGATCACTGATAATGATGCCTCAGTTTGTTCAGACCCATCTCCATTCTCCACTTGGGATGCTTGGGGTGCATCTCAGAGAGATATGTATGTTTTGGACTTAAACGGTAATTTAATTTTACAGCAAAATGTAACAAGCGGTATTCCAGATGATCTTGGAGAATTAATTATTAGTTTAATCGCACCATTACCTGCATGCATACTTGGAGAGGTATATGTTAGCGAGGCTCATACTTCAGGTGATCCTGAGGATTATATTGAAATATATAATTCAGGATCGTTTGATTGTTCATTAGAAGGGTTTCAGATTGATGATAACACAGAACTTGACGATCTTACTTTTGGGAATATTATTATTCCTACAGGTGGTTATTGGGTTGGTTATGAAGATGACGAAGAAAGCTTTTCTTCTGGCTTAAGTTCAAGCGGGGACATTGTTGTTTTTGCAGATTCTAGTGGTAATTCTTTGACCGTTACTTTAGAGCCATCTGAGCAACTTGACGGTGTGCAGCTCTCTCAAAGTTTTGACGATAGTGGAGTTGGTTGTTATACAAACCCTACTCCAGGTACTCAGAATGGTGAATGTGTTAGTCTTAGAATTAATAAACAAGATTTAAGTCCTAATAAATTCTTATTGTATCAAAACTATCCTAACCCATTTAATCCAGAAACAATTCTGGGTTATTATCTTCCAAATAATATGCACGTGCGTCTTACAATATATGATATGTTGGGGAGTAAGATGATTGATATTGTAAATGAAAAACAAACTTCAGGGTATAAATCAGAATATTGGAATGGTAGGGATAATAATGGTAGACAATTGCCAGGAGGGGTTTATTTATATAAAATACAAGCAGGAAATAATATTTATATAAAAAAGATGATTCTTCTTAAATAATGAAAAAAAAGATCAACCTTCGTGATAAATTAAAAAAGGTTGGCGAATACTGGAGCCCAAAGGTGGTAGCTGAGATGAATGATTACCAGTTTAAATTAGCAAAGATAGAGGGTGAGTTTATTTGGCACGATCATAGAGATACTGATGAGGTGTTTATTGTTATAAAGGGTTCGATGAAAATCAAATTCCGAGATGGGGAGGTTAGTTTATCGGAGGGCGAAATGTATGTTGTTCCTGCTGGTACAGAGCATAAGCCTTATGCAGAAAAAGAATGTCAGATAATGCTTGTAGAGCCAAAAGGTGTTGTTAATACTGGAGAAGAATCAAGCGAGCGAACTGCGGCTAATGACGTTTGGATTTGATATTGAATTAAAATAGTGATAAGTATTTTGCTATAATCTTATTGTTTCAGAAATAGCCTATTTATATAAGCTATCATAATGTGGTTAGAAATTTTATTGCCAATAATAATTTGTAATAATAGATATGAGATATATTCAAAGAGTAAAAATAAATTGTAGTGATATTAAGACTGTAAAGGATGAATTTAATAATTTATTGTTCTTAAAATATTTGACAAAGCCTCTTCCTGTAAAAATCATTGAATGGGATGGTACAGATGATAGAGCTATAGCTCACCTAGCGTTTTGGTTTTTCGGATGGAGAGATTTTATAGTAGAACATAAAGATAATGTAGAGACTAAGGTTGAGTTTTCCTTCGTAGATGAGGGGAAGGCCCTACCTTTTTTCTTAAAAAAATGGAGACACAGACACGGCGCCTATAAAACTAAAGATTATATTACTATTAAAGACGAGGTTTTTTTCACAACGGGATATTTTATTTTTGATCTTACTCTTTTTCCGGTACTTGTTTTGCCGATTATTATTAGAAAGGTGCTTTACAAAACCTACAACTGGGAATGAAATTCTGATATTATAAATAGATGCAAATACGTATTTTTTTAACATTATAGCTATCTAGTAAATTTGTTAGACGTCTCTGTAGATTAAAATTAAAAGGATAAAAACATAATTTATTTATTCAAAAATAAACTGGCTTTGGCCATCCTGATTTTATCATCGGTTCTTATTGCCCATGGTGTCCCAACTGGGGACCAAGGATATATCCAAGAAATAAGCGGAGTTAAATTTGCTCCTTTTATGTATCTAGGTGCTAAGCATATGGTGACTGGTTATGACCACTTGTTATTTTTGGTGGGAGTTATTTTTTTTATTTATCGTTTAAATGAAATAGCCATTTATGTGAGCCTCTTTGCCGTTGGTCATTCATCCACATTATTGCTAGGCGTTTTTACTGGTATCCATATAAATGCACATATTATTGACGCAATAATTGGACTTTCTGTTGTATACAAGGGCCTTGATAATCTAAGTTTTTTTAAAAAGTGGTTTGGTTTTCAGCCTGATACAAAAATTTCTACATTCATTTTTGGTCTTTTTCACGGTTTTGGTCTGGCGGCTAAGATTATTGAGTTTGATTTAGATCCAGACGGTCTTTTTACGAATTTAATTTCGTTTAATATTGGGGTAGAAATCGGTCAGCTTCTAGCCTTATCCACTATATTGATCTTAATAAGTTACTGGAGAAAGAGGCCCAGCTTTTTATCCTATTCATACTCTACAAATATAATATTAATAATTCTAGGTTTTATTTTAGCTGGTCAACAAATACATGGATATGTTAATTCCATTTAGATAGTTCAATGATTAACACAAAAAAACAATCACATAAAGAATTGCCCTCGGATTCACAGCTCTTAAAATTATCAACTGTTGCAACCTTAGTCTGGCTGGTGTTATGTGTTTGTATTGTACTTCCTGCAGAATATGGGATTGACCCTACTGGCTTAGGTAAGATCCTTGATTTAACAGAGATGGGTCAAATAAAAACAAAACTTATGAATGAGGCGAATGATGAAAAACTGGATCTTGAGCAAAATATTCCATCCAACATTCAAGATAAAAAACTAACTCAAACCAATGATATAAAAGAAGACGTTATTCAGCTTATTCTTAGGCCAAATGATGCGACTGAAATAAAGCTAGAAATGAGGAAAGGTCTATTGGCTAAATATAGTTGGGTTACTAAAGGTGGGGGTCTAAATTATAATTTACATGGGGACGGTTATAGAGGATCAAAAAATTCTGTAACATATAAAAAAGGCCGGATGGTTGAATCAGATAGCGGTGAGATAATAGCAGATTTTGATGGTTATCATGGTTGGTTTTTGAGAAATCGAAATAGTGAAGATGTTACCGTGATTTTAAAAACTAAGGGTGACTACATTCAGATAAAAAAAATGAAATAACAGCCTATAAAGAATTAAAAAGGATTTTAAACCTAATTACTCGCTTTATTTTGTTACAATCATTTGTAACAAATTGTTACTGTTAATTAGGCTGGGAAAATTAAATTTATTGATTAGTCTAACCAAGAAAAAATAAGTTTCTATATATATTAGAGATATCGGATAAGTTGGTATAGTTTTTGATGATAATATAGTAGAACAAATTTTTTATATTTTTTAGAGGATTTAATAGAATGGAAGATAAAGGTTTTACATTAATAGAACTGATAATTGTAACCATTATACTTGCTGTTCTTGCTGCAGTCGCGATTCCTCGTTTTTTAACCACCATCTCATCAAATGAGGCTGCCGTTGAGGATGCTGTGATATCTAATATGAAAGCTGCCCTAGAGGTTTACGCTACGGATATGTATACAACCACAGGACGGGCTTTTTGGCCGACTGATCCTTTTGATGCTCTTCAGGAAAAACCAAAAGGTTATTTGTCTTCTGTTGACAATGATGGAACCACGGACGGTGATGCAGATTCAGATGGAGAGTGGACATATAACACAGCAACAAAAAGAATTACCCACCAGAGGCAGGATAACTCCCGTCATTATTGGGCCTATGATAATGGTGTAAATGTTATTGGTGGTGGTGTTGAGGCCTGGCATTCCTATCACCAAAATGCTGGTTACTACGATGACTTTTTTGGGATACCCACTAGTGTCTACGATGCCAACCCATCTGCATTTAGTTCTTTTACTCCGATTACTTTGGTAAATACATCTACTGGATCCCAGCATCAATTTCACATCAATAATATCACTGGTCCTAATTCAGGTGTAAGATATTTATATGTAAGAGTCTCACCATGGAAGTGTAATGATCCCAACAACGATCCATACTGCCAGCAAAGAATTTCTTGGGTTTTAGGTGAGTCTATAAAAGTCTCGGACTCATGGTTTTTGACAAATTCTGCACCTAATGATGACAATAGAAGTATTGGCGCAGGTATAGGTAGCAGAGCTTCCTTCTAAATATTATTTATTTTTCTGGGACTATTTAATATCTCTAGCAATCTTTTTCATATTTACAAAATTGATTCATAAAATCAATAATAATTTTTATTAATATGTTAAGGATTTAGTATTGCATTATGGATTCAATAAAAAACCTGTCCCTATTTATAAGTAATTACACAAAAACAGATCGAGGATTACTATTATTGAGAATAGTCTTCGGGTCATTGATGTTTTACAGTCACGGGCTTAATAAAATATTAGCAGGTCCAGAAAGATGGGGTCGCCTAGGTGGAGCGTTGACTGATTTAATTGGATTGGATTTTCTGAGGACATTTTTTGGTTTTATGGCATCATTTTCGGAATCAGTTTGTGCTTTACTAATTGCCATTGGGTTATTTACCAGATTGTCTTCATTTTTGCTTTTTTTTACAATGTTTATTGCATCGGCAAAGCATTTTGCTGATGGTGACCTTCCAGAAATGGCATTATTGTATGGTGCTTTTTGTTTTTTCTTGATACTAACTGGCCCTGGAAAGTATAGCTTAGATAAAAAATATTTTTTTAAATATTTTGAAAAATAATCAATTTAACTAGCTATAGTAAGAAGCTGTTAAAATGATTATTGATAAAAAATTCAGGATGAAAAACATCACTGATACTATGAGTTTTAGTGCTTACCATGAGCTAACAAGAAACAAATCTGATCTAACAGAAATTGGGATGTTTAATGATTTTGATATAGTTCTTGAAATATCAAATCAGGTAGAAAAAAGTCCAGAAAAATATGGCCTGGATAAAGATATTAAGACACAAATTATTCGTATAGTTGATGAATCTCTTCAGAAAGGTTTTCTTCCTATTGATAAATCTATAGATGGATACATATTATTGGTAAAAAAAGTGTGAAACATTTATTAGGTAGATTTTATTTAAAAATATTCTATCACATTAAATCAATATATTCATTTAAAATTTTAGTTTGATTAACTGTGGATATATTTTTAGTATTTTTTTATTTTTAATCATAGATAAAATAGCTGGTTTATTATATGAAGTCCTTTAAAAAAACACTTTTAATACTTTTTTCAATAGAACTATTATTCTCTCAATTACAATTGGGTACTGATCTAGACGGAGAAGCTAGTGGTGATCTTTATGGAAGCAGTGTGTCTATGGACTCAGATGGCGACCGTGTAGCTATAGGTGGATTAGGGTGGTTGGCTGTATTGGGTGGTGCGCTGGCTTATAAGAAACTAAGAAATAAAAAATAATTAGTATTTCTCCAGTTGTACGTTTTGGCTTAACCGCAATTTTTATTTTTGTGGGTTGGACACTCTTTTATGATTTATATATTTTACCTGATGGGCGATTTGAAACTTTTTTAAGTGTATCCTCTGTAAGTCTAGCGGCGGGTTTTCTAAGTATATTTGGGGTAGAAGTAGAAAGCGGCGGGAGGCTCATAAGTTGCGTTGGCTCTAAAGCCGTTCAAATCAATAATGGATGCAATGGCCTACAACTAATTGGTCTATTCTCGGGTTTTGTTATTGCCTATCCAGGAAAATGGAAGCCAAGAACTATATTGCTTCTTCTAGGTGTGGTCCTTTTATTTATCACAAATGTATTGAGGATATCATTTTTTGCTATCTTTAATTCTAATTTTCCTGAACACTGGAATATTGCCCATGATGCCAGTTCCTATGTTTTTTTCTACCCTATAGTTCTTTCACTATGGTACATTTGGACTAATGTAAGTGGAGAAAGCTTCTCATTAAAAAGGCAGTAGAATTAATAACTAAACTATTTGTTTTTGTAATTCTTTATTTCGGTCTGATAAGACCTATACAAGAGATACTATTGTCCGATGTAATTGTCCCTGAGATTCATTCTTGGAGTATTTTAGACTATGATGTTTCCATCGGCCACAGCCAAGATGATTTAAAAATAGAGTCTAAAAGCAATCGATTTATTGATACTAGAATCAGCCTCCCGTTTAGCGCGTACTATTTTCTGGCGATTATATTTTTTTATCCGACTCTAAGAGGAACCCTTCCAGCTTTTATCCATATATATAACCTGGCACTGATCTTTATTTTACCAATCTTATCTTATAGTCTGATCGGAGGGACACACTGGTTGGCGCCATTGATCAATGCTCATGAGATGGCCTACAAGGCTCTTTTTTTGTCTATTGGGATGTTGGGATTAAAGGACTTTTTTTCGGAAAATTAAATTAGTAGTGGAAAATTTTAGTAAGGCTTAAAACATTTTTTATATTTAACTAAGATCTAAAAAAGGAGTTTTTTTATGAAAACATTTTTACAAGGGATTGTCACTGGTGCTGCTATTATCCTTTCAATTGTGTTGTTTATTGCTGCTAATGAGCACACATCTGAGATTGGTAGATACCAGATAATAAAACAGGCCAATAATGATGCATACTTTTTGCTTGATACAGAAACTGGGGAGGTTTTTTTTAATAAGTTGAACCAGGATAAAAAAAAATATCACTGGAGTAAAGAACCTTTTATAGTTACCTGGCATGACTACATGGCTCAATAGATAATAAACTATTGGATTAGACTTTTTAATTTATTAATTATAGATCCTACTGATAAATTTCATACTAAAATCTGGAGGGTAAATTAAACGTGCTAAGTAATCAAAATATATTTATCACTGGTGGCAATCGCGGTATCGGATTGGGACTTTTAAAAGGCCTATGTGGTTCAAACAATGTCATTTTTTCTGTCAGGGATAAAGCCAAAGGTGAACAGGCTTTAGAGGGGCTAAATAATTTGAATGCTGACTATGTAGTGATGGATGTTGATGATACAAATAGTATTGAGGTTGCCGTTGGCGAATTAAAAAATAAACTTTCAACAGTAGATATATTATTTAACAATGCTGGTATTTTATTAAAGGAGTATGATGTTGATGTTGTTGATACTTCAGAATCATCTATTTTAAAAACTTTCAACACCAATACACTTGGTGTACTCAGGGTATGTAGATCAGTTATTCCGCTCATGAAAAATGGTGGAAGAATTATTAATGTTTCAAGCGGAATGGGTCAGTTAGAAGATATGGAATCTGGGTCTATTGCTTATCGTTTATCAAAAACTGCTTTGAACGCTTTATCAAAGGTAATGTCAAATGAATTGTCATCAAAAAACATTAAGGTGAATGCAATTTGTCCGGGTTGGGTACAAACTGATATGGGAGGATCCTCAGCGACTTTGACTGTAAAAGAAAGCACTGACCGAATAATAGATTTTGCTTTAGAAAACAATTTTCCAAATGGAAAATTTCTTCAGCATGGAGAAGTTATTCCATGGTAATTATCTTAATAGGTATTTTAAGTATATAATATGGATACGGTATTTGCTTAGAATAAAAATAACTTTTTTTTTATTATTTTTTCATGCCTTACTCATTGGTAGCGAACAAATAGTAATTGATGGTGATGTAGAAATTATTTCTGATTTTTCATCAAGAACCTGTCCTGATGTAGTGGACTCTTGTATTTACATCTGTAGTAATGGAGAAACCAATCCCTGCCACCCCTCAGAAATAATTACCATTTCTGTAGATACAATTCCAGGAATTGAAGATAGTGACGGCTCACGGTATCGCATTTATTTCCCTTGGGAATATGGTGGTATGAACGCAAGCAAGTTTAGAGTAACTGCGTCTTGGCCTTGTTTAAGTCCTACTCCCGTAGCAGCAGCTGGGAACTATGCATTCTGGGATGTTATTGGAAATGACGCATGTCCTGGAACTGTGGAGGGTTCCATTTGGTACGGAGATGATTGTCAGGATGAGAGTGGCAATATTGGTGGTGAGGATTGCATAGAGCTTATTGGTAGATTTTGTTTTGCCCCAGGCGATACACTTGAATGGCCGATTGAATCTGATCAGAGTATTGCCAATGATTTTTGTGACGCCTGTTGGATGTCTGCCCCAGCATGGGGCCAATATGATTCACATGAATACTCTGATAGTTTGCTGTCTCCAGGTTCATGTGATGCTTTTGATCATTGTCACCACAGTACCCCAGACAGTATTCTATGTGGTGTTGGTTATCTTGATGGAAACGATAGCAACTTCGTATCAATAAAGAAGTATAAGTCAGAGTTAATAACCAAAATAATAAATTACCCTAACCCGTTTAATCCCTCTACATCTATATACTATGATTTACAAGAAGATTCAAATGTGGAGATTAATGTTTATAGTATAATGGGGAGGCGGATAGCTACGTTGGCTAAGGGCAAGCAAAGTTCAGGTAGAAAAACTGTTAGGTGGAGTGCCATTGATGAAAAAGGGATGCCACTAGCAGGAGGTATTTATTTTTATACGATTCAAATAGGAAAATTGAGAAAAACAAAAAAAATGATATTTTTAAAATAATCGTTAATTAGTCATGAAATTTTGTAATATAATTTTCTTTATATCTACCAGTAATAACACTGTATCTATTATATTTCATTAGAATGAAAATAAAAAACTTATTAATCCTATGGTTTTTAATTTTATCGGTCGGGCTATCAAAGAATGAATATAACCTAGACAGTTTGGTAAATATAGAGAGCACTATTTGGAAACAAAAATTCTCAAATGAAAATATAAGTGGAACTGTATTTAAAGTTTATGCGGACAAAAAGATTATTCTTGGAGAGCTTACCAATAGCAGGAAGGTTGGAGTCTGGGAAGATTGGTATGAGAACGGCGTAGCAAAAAGTAAAGTTACCTATATTAATGGACTATCAACTGGTCTAGCAACAGAGTGGCATGAAAACGGGAACAAACTCTCAGAGGGAACCTATGTTGTTGGTCGCCGAATTGGATTGTGGAGCTATTGGTATGAGAATGGGGTAAAATCTGTGGAAGCCAATTACAACAAGGTCCTTCAGGGAAAATACAAAGACTGGCATGATAACGCAGAAAAAAGAATCGAATGTCATTATATTCAAGGAGAAATACATGGGACCTGGAACTCCTGGTATTCTAATGGAAACAAAGAGAGTATGGGCTTGTATAAGAAAGGTAAAAAAGAATCAGGCTGGTTTTATTGGCATGAGAATGGACAAAAGTCATCTGAGGAAAATTATCTGCGAGGCAAAAGGGACGGCATTCTTAAAAGTTGGTATCGAAATGGAAATAAAAAATATGAAGGTGGCTTTATAGATACAATAAAATATGGCCTACATTTATCTTGGTACGAAAATGGAAATTTTCAATCTGAGGGTCTTTTTAAAAATGGTTTACGTGAGGGACTACATAAAGCTTGGCATGAGAACGGAAAGCCAAAGACAGAAAGTTTTTGGAAAAATAATAAACTAAACAGGTATACACTCAGATCTGAAAATGGTATAAAAATACAGGAGTCTAGGTGGCGGGCTAACCTAATGGTCTCTACATACTGGACCGAATATGGTATAATCAAGCGTAAACAGGTTATTGAAGTTGGGAAACCATCCATAGAAATAGGCTACCACGAAAATGGTAACAAACAGTTTGAAGGTTTCTATCAGGATGGTAAGTGGGTAGGTAATTTTATCGAATTTACTGTTGATGGTGTGCCGCTAAAGAAAACAATTTTTGATGATGGAAAAGTGATCGATGTTGAGGTTTTAACTGCCCCCTCTATTTTTGAATTTAAAAAAGATAACTAGATCATTTTTTTATAAGGATTTGTAGATTTTCGTATAGTATATAAAAAGGATCAAGTTATGTTAAAACAGATATCAATTGCTTTTACTATTCTAGTTTTATCTATTAATATAGTTTATGCGGGTTGCGGTTCTTGTAATGTTTCAAAATCAAAGCCGATTAGTCAAACTGAAGACTATGTTTTGGTAGAAAAAATAAATAAGAATGGCATTATTGAGGGTAATGTTCTGGCTTCTTGTGGAATGTGTAATTTTGGGATGAAAAATAAGAATAAATGTAGCCTCGCTATAAAGATAGGTGAATCAATATTTGATGTTAAAGGAACAAGCATCGATGATCATGGTGATTCACATGCAGAAGATGGTTTTTGTAATGCAGTAAGAGTAGCTAAAGTAAACGGGAAAATAAAGAAAAATAAATTCTATTCAAGCAGCCTGGACCTTAAAATAAATAAATAAATTATTTTATTAGTCTGACACTAAAAATTTAGGAGCAGATCTGTGCATCGTACCTTGTTCATATGCGTAGGCTATCTCGAGTAAAATAGGTTCACTCCATTTTCTTCCAAAAAAAGAGACTCCAACTGGGACATCACCTATAAAACCCATTGGAACACTAATATTTGGATAACCAGAGAGCGCTGCATAGACAGAAGTTGAGAGTGAGAAGCCACCATCTCCATTAATCTTATCTGTTTTCCATGCTGGGCTTCCGCTAGGAGATATGATTGCATCTAGTTGGTATTTATCCATAACTCTATCGATACCATTTTCTTGGTAAGCGGTGAGCATGTTTTTTAAAAACTTCTTGTAGTCTGATGATTTAATAGAAGCCTTTGACTGTGCGTTTTCCATCCTAGAAAGGTCAAAAAATTTCATCTCGATAGTATCCTTGTAAGTTGCTTCTATCGCATCTTTTAAACTTGAGAAAGGAGATTCACTACCGAGATCATCAAAATATTTTTTCAGTCCATCCTTGAACTCATAAGCTAAAATTTCAATTGAATTTTGGTATGGAGCGCCATCAACGATTTTATCAAGGTTTATTACTTCGGCTCCCTGACTTTGAATATAACGAACTGCTCTATGCATTAAGGTATCCACTTTGAAGTGCTTCCCCTCTTCGGTTTTTAAGTAGCCTATTTTCTTTCCCCTAAGGCCAGACTTTTTAAGAAATTTTGTATAATCTTCATGATAATATCCTCGACTACTGACTGATTTTTGGTCTGAATTATCAATCCCAGTAACTGCTCCCAGCAAGGTTGCAGCATCTTTCACAGTTCTTGCCATCGGTCCAGCTGTATCCTGGGTGTAGCTTATTGGCAATATGCCAGTTCGACTCCAGAGGCCTACTGTAGGTTTTATTCCAACGATCCCATTTGCGTTTGATGGGCAAATTATTGAGCCCCAAGTCTCAGTTCCAACGGAGACTATACATAAGTTTGAAGACACAGCCACTGCAGATCCTGAACTTGAACCGCACGGGTTTCTGTCCAATACATATGGGTTTTTTGTTTGTCCGCCTATACCGCTCCAACCACTAGATGAGAAAGAAGCTCGGTAGTTTGCCCACTCACTAAGATTAGCTTTGGCAATAATAATTCCCCCAGAGGCACGTATTTTTTTTGCGACCCAGCTATCTTTTTTTGGATAAGAATCTTTTAATATTCTTGATCCCCCTGTCGTTGGCATTTTATCGGCTGTATTAATATTATCCTTGAGAACAACAGGAATACCAAAAAGGGCTCCATTATTTTTCCCAGCTTTTATTAATTGATCTAAGGAGTCAGCTATTTTAAAGGCATCGGGATTTGTTATTATTAGTGAATTCAGCTCTGGTCCAGCGTAATCAATTTTTTCAATTCTATCCAGATATAATGTTGTGATTTCCCGGACGGTATATCTTCGATTTTCATATCCAGCCTGAATTTCTGAAATAGTTGTTTCATTTAATGGGAATGAGTTAGATACAGTAGAAGATATTTTTTGTTGGCAAGAATTGAGATTTAGAACTAAACATCCAGCTATAAAAAGACAAATTGTGATGTTGTTTACTTTCATATAAAACCTCAAAAGGTAAATTATCTTAAACTTAAATCCCTAGTAATATTAAAAAATTATAAATATTCTTTTTTCCATAAATTTAATTGTTCTGGAGTTATTCCAACACCGCCACATATAATAACCACAATATTTTTTTTATCATCAAAGAAACTACTTTTATTGTAAATAGGAGCTAAACTAGCCCCACACGCAGGCTCAACTAATGCTCTGTGGTCATTCAAAAATAAATCTACGGATTTAATAGCATCTTTATCGGTGACTAGTTTACAGAATATATTATTTTCCTTTGATAGATCATATGCATGTCTGGCCACCTTTTTTGTGCCAAGCGATGTTGCTATACTATTTATACTATCAATTGATACATATTTGTTTTGAGTGTATGAATTGTGTAGTGAATTTGCTCCCTCTGTTTCAATCGCAAGGATAGATGTTCGTTCTAAATTATTTTTTTTCAGTCCTTCGGCTATGCCACATAGAAGCCCACCGCCACCAACTGATAATACAATAGTATCAGGGACTATATCTTGTTCTAGAATTTCATCTATTATTTCTGCGTATCCTTCCCACAGATATGGATCATCGAATGGATGAATATATTTATTTTGATCAGTGACCAGGCTTTTCGCATGATCGTGGGCCTCGTTCCAATTATTTCCTTGTACAATTAGATTTGCTCCTTCACGTTGGATCATATCGATAGCGATTTTCTTAGTGGTTTCTGGCACAACAACCGTTACAGGTGTATTTAATAATCTTCCAGAATAGGCCACTGCCATACCAGCATTCCCACCTGATGAAGAAATAAATTCTTTGGCTCCTTTATCAATGTATTTTTTACAGGCATGGCTTATTCCTCTTAGTTTAAAAGAGCCGCTGGGTTGTAAACAGTCCATTTTAAGCCAGACTCTGGAGTCAACTATCTGACCCATCCGTAGAGATTCAATAAGTGGCGAATTGATGTATAAATCTTTCTTCATCTTGGAGACTAAAAGATAAAACAAATTTGTAATAGTATTTAATTAATTATTTAAAAAAATCCTATTGGCTTATATCTATTATATTTTGCTATTTTGCTTTTTAATATCTTTGTAATTATTATATTTTGAAATTAATTCTTAATTATATTGAGCTCTATTTAAGTGAGATGTGGTCGCTCTGTGTAGAGGTTGCGCCCTTTCTTCTATTGGGAATGGTGTTTTCTGGTCTTATATCCATTTTTGTTGATAGTCACCTGATTATGAAGCATATAGGAAAGAAAAATTTTTCTTCTATTTTTAAATCAACAGCTTTTGGAGTTCCAATTCCGCTATGTTCCTGTGGCGTAATACCTGTCGCGGCTACTCTCAGAGAATCTGGAGCATCAAAAGGCTCGACCGTTTCTTTTTTGGTTAGCACTCCACAAACAGGAATAGATAGTATTATTTTAACCTACGGAATGTTGGGACCTTTATTTGCTTTTTTTCGACCTCTAGCTGCTTTCATTTCTGGTCTTATTAGCGGTGTGATAATAAATAGTTTTGATGATGAAACTCATCATCATATTTCCAATGAAAATGATAATTCAAAAGATATTAATAAACCGATAAAAGAAAGGTTGTTGGCTGGACTAGAGTATGGCTTTATAAGTCTGCCTAGTGATATTGTTGTTCCATTATTTCAGGGACTTTCTATAGCAGCTTTGATATCAGTTTTTTTACCACCTGGTTTTATTGCTGAATATTTTATATCAAATAAATTTTTAATCTATATCGCTATGCTTTTGATTTCATTGCCAGTATATGTTTGTGCTACAGCGTCTATTCCAATTGCTTTGGTTTTGATGGGTAAGGGAGTCTCAGCTGGAGCCGTATTTATTTTTTTGATGGCAGGTCCAGCGACTAATGCCTCATCAATTATTGTTGTAAAAAATATATTAGGCTCAAAAACGATGTACCAGTACATTTTTCTAATTTCTTCATTGGCAATTTTATTTGGATTGTTTTTAGATTCTTTTTTTACGATAACTCTTCCCGTAGCTTCAACTAGTTCTCATGTTCATGGTGTTGATGGGTACGGATCAATCATCATTACAATTTTATTTATTTTGATACTTGTCAACTCATATATAGATCAAATCAGATTTAAGAGCTCGGTGATTAGTGAGGATTCTAACAATGATAATAATTTAAAAAAGCGTATCTCATTTAATGTGATCGGGATGACCTGTAGCCATTGCAAAGAGAGTGTGGAAAATGCTGCTAATAGTATTGATGGTGTTGATAGCACCTTTGTAGATATCTCAACTGGCCTTGTAACAGTGATTGGTAATAGTTTTAACGATCTAGCATTAAAACAAAAAATAAAAGATAGAGGATTTGAAGTAGAGTAGACTCTAATCCCCTAACTTAAATCAAATTTTTTCCTAACAAAAAACTAATAGATAAGCTATATAATAATCAGGCTTTTATAAGGTGATTATAAGACAATGGCTTAATAATTTTTTTAGTGCGGTAGTAGTTGTTTTTTCCCCTTATCATTTTAAATAGATAAAAATGGAGACCCTAAAATGATCAGGGCGTTTATTATTTTATTTTTTTTTACATCTTTCTCTATTCCTCAAGAAATTGATCCAGAAACTGGTTTAGTTGTTAAAGCAGAACAGAAAAATGAAAACTTATCTATTAACACTATTAAC
>CAZLPW010000026.1:0-23262 GCA_964561495.1 uncultured bacterium
ATGATTCATCAACCGCTTGGTGGTGCTGAAGGTCAAGCTACAGATATTAAAATTCAGGCTGATGAAATTTTAAGAATGAAAAAACAACTAAATAAAATATTAGCTAAAAACACTGGTCAAACACTCAGGAAAATTGAGTTAGACACTGACCGGAATAATTTTATGAATTCGGAGGAAGCAAAAAGCTATGGTATTATTGATTCAATTTTGACTAAAAGAAAACTAAAAGAAAATGAGTCTTAAAACTAGGAAGAGTAGTGAGCTTGGACTCTCGCTAAGTAAAAGCTCTGATTCAAATAATGAAGGTTTTAAAGTGCGTTTGCAAAAGCCAACAAAGATAAAATCATATCTAGATACTCATGTAATTGGTCAAGAACAAGCAAAAAAAACGATCGCAGTATCAGTATATAATCATTACAAAAGAATAATTCATCAATCTTATCAATCTGATGTTGAAATAAGTAAGAGTAATATTTTATTAATTGGGCCTACTGGAACTGGGAAAACTTTAATTGCTGAAACGCTTGCTCGATTTTTATCGGTTCCATTCGCTATTGCCGATGCCACCACATTGACTGAAGCTGGATATGTCGGAGATGATGTCGAAAATATTTTGGTAAGATTATTGCAAGTAGCAAACTTTAATATAGAGGCAGCTGAAAAAGGAATTATTTATATTGATGAGATAGACAAAATAGGCAGGAAAAGCTCAAGTACTTCAATCACCAGAGATGTTAGTGGTGAAGGGGTTCAGCAGGCATTACTGAAAATTTTAGAGGGCACAATTTCCACCGTCCCGCCGAAAGGAGGTAGGAAGCACCCTGAGCAAAGCTTAATACCCATTGATACTTCGAACATATTATTTATTTGTGGAGGATCTTTTTCGGGTCTTGAAGAAATTATTCAGGGCCGTATGGGTAATTCAGATTTTGGTTTTGGAAAAAATAGATATACAAATAAGCAGAATACTGTAGAAAATCCTTTTTCTAATATTAGACAGGAAGATTTAATTAGGTATGGCATGATACCTGAGTTAGTTGGTCGGTTACCTATTTTATCTGCTCTTGATAATTTATCAGATTCAGAGATGTTAAGAATCCTAAAGGAACCAAAAAATGCTTTGGTAAAACAATATGAAAAACTATTTTTAATTGAAGGAGTTAAGCTAGAATTTCAAGAATCTGCACTTAAAGAAATTGTAGAATTATCAAAAAAAAGAAATTCTGGTGCTAGGGCTTTACGCTCAATAATGGAAGAAGCGTTGCTTGATATCATGTACGATATCCCTGAAATGGTAGGTGTAGAGAAGGTGATTATTACTAAGCAAACAATTCAGAAAGGTTCTTCTAAAATTTTCAAAAAAAACAAAAAGCGTAAGTCTGCTTAATAATTTATTTCACGAAAGTGATTTTATTTAGCTCTCTTATATTTTTTGCATTAAACTCAATAAAATATACTCCAGAACTTAAATCGTTTGTGTTCCAGTGTATTTGATGATTTCCACCCTTGTATATTTTATTTGTGAGGGTGGTAACATTTCTCCCTTTTATATCAAACATCCTTAAAGTGACTGGTGAATTATTATTTGAAGGGGCGTTAAAAGAGATTGTAAGGTGTGAGTTAAATGGATTTGGATAGACCTGTTCTAAAGAAAACTCAATTGGAATTGCATGACTAACATTGTTTAGGACTTGATCCATTAAAATAGATCCACTAATATTATTTGATGGAACGCCAGAGTTTCCCCAACCATCAATTAGCAGGAATGTATTAAAATTTATAAGAATTTGATCATTTAATTCTGCTGTAGAATCAGTTAGTCCATTAATTTTGAATAGAAAATGTGAACCTGATTCTAATGGAAATGTCCAATTAGTAAAGGCTACAATAATATCTGACCCTGATTCTTGTATTTCTAGTTCCCAATCATCTGAAAGGTCTAGATTCTCAATTATAGGAGTCCAGGTTCCATCATGATTAAGATCGGTAAAGGGTTCATTTTGATTAAAAACATCATCGTTATTTAAAT
This sequence comes from uncultured bacterium, assembly GCA_964561495.1. Lineage (GTDB taxonomy): Bacteria > Fidelibacterota > Marinisomatia > Marinisomatales > UBA1611 > CAZLPW01. Next base: position 2,030 of record CAZLPW010000026.1, read on the forward strand.
CTTCGTATGGCTCTTCAATAAAAGAAATTAGATCTGGACTTAGTGAAAATTGTAAAACCCCCATTTGTATAGGGACAGTATTTGCAAGAAAGACTGAAAAAGAAGTGCCGCCATTTATAGTACCAGACCCATTTTCAATACTAAAAACTTGTTCAAGCTCAGTTATTCTAAATAGACCATCATTATTAGATATTATTCCTATTTCGTTTCCCCCATCTGTTTCTGCATAATAGCTTAACATTGAGATTATAACATCTGATTGGATTCCAGAGTTTATTTGAACAGTTACATCTAATATATCTCCATCACCTGGATCTATTATAGGATTAACTAAAATTATTCGATTAAAATCAATTATTATTGAATCTGCGCTAGCTCTGCCTAAAGCACTGGCATCAGATACAGTTAGGATACTAGGGTTAAAAAATAATTCTATCTCAAATTCGCCAAGCGGTTGATCATTATTCAAGGAAATATTAAATGAGCCCTCTTGGTTCACAATTCCTGATCCTTGCCCAATATTTGTGGTAGCAAGTATAACTTCATTTAATTCAATATTACAGGTCATTATTTCAGAAGGATCAGAAATATTGTTAATTCTAATCATTGAAATCTCATCATACATACTGTTAGTATTAGGGACAGTGTTATGACTAAACTCCCTGTTGTTTGTGTTACCAGGGAACACATCTCCTCCATTGCTTTGTCCGTTATTTTCAAGTGAGAACATACCGTCTGCCTGTTCTAGGGCTACTCCATAATAAGGTTCGTCATTATTTGGAGCCCAACCAGATGATGCTATTGATTCTTTTATATGCCAGATAGTCAAACCTGGTGTAGGCATTAAGGTATCCGAACCAACTTTTTGGCGGTTTTCAATGTACCAGAATTCATCGTTTACTGTTGGATGCTGAACCTTGTAAACTACATTACTGCTATGAGTCTGTTGGATTGATAGATTCTGTTCTGAAGTCACTATTTCTTGAATGTCTACCCACCCTAATTCATTTTTACACCAGCCTATCATTGTAGCTGGATACCAAGGGCTGTTTCCGCTAGTTCCCCAAGAACCGCTTGCCATTAGCGCGAGTTTTCCAGAGCCAGTAGATGTGTAATCGGTATCGTATAAGTCTGGTAACCCTAGAGCGTGCCCGAACTCATGAGCAAGCACACCAATAGCAACAAAGCCTCCATTTTGTTTTTCTGGATTAAAATTATAACTATTAATTGTTACGCCATCATAAGTAACTGATAAGTTCCCAAGGCTTGATTTGTGTGACCAAATATTTGTTAGGTCACCTTCTTCAGCTCCAGGTCCAGCGTGGGCAAGGTTCAGAGCATCTACATAACCGTCTCCATCATTATCGTATATTGACCAATCAAACCCTTGGGCTTCTAATGAGTCAACCAGATCTCTTACTAGTCTTCTGACTCTACCGTAGCCATTATTATACCCATAATAATCATGATTATGCTCTGCCCTTATCCAATTTGAAATGGAAACATCAGCGATAAATTGGCCATAGGACATTTCTTTATAAAAATCACGGAAGCTACCAGTATTTTCGTAGTTTTGATGTGTGTACCCCTCAAAATTCATTAGACTGTCAAACTTACTTGGATCAAAGGTCGCAGTATAATCATTAAAATCAACCAGTATCATTGGTATTTTAAAAGTATCACTTCTGGAAAAATTTAAATTTGGGATTGGTGCATCATCAATTATATCTATCGCACTGGGGATCAAAGGTTTATTTATGTTAGAAAGATAAATATTACTTTCTGGACTTGGATCAATGCCAATTCTTTGATTACTTTCAATCAGTTTGGTCCCTTTAACTTCTTTAGCATATACCCACCATCCACCATCGTTCTTTATAATTGACCAGCCCAAATATTCATGCCAGCTTCGTGTGTGATTTCCTCTTATGTTTATTTCAAGTTTTAGGTCATTTGGTTGTGTAACGGTAAATGTTTTTGGACTTGCATTGCTTCCGTAGCATAGATGGAAGAAAAGTAATAAAAAATTAAATAGTTTGCTGATCATATTGAGATGATATTTAGTGACACATATTATAAAAACCAAAATATCATAAACAAGATGTATATTGATAACTAAATCATTAAATTAGCTTCCTTGTTTTTTGTGGGAGCTGATTTATTTATTTAAAAATGAGAAAAATATACACTATCATATTAACTAGTGTGACGTTTATTTTTTTAATTCAATGTCAAAAACCAGTTGAAACAGAAGACCTTATTTCTGATGATAAAGAAAACACACTCGGCTCGTCATCTGTTGGAAGTGGATTGGATGGTTTAGTGACAGAATATTTTTATAACTTTGAGGATCAGGTAGAAGCAAAATTTTTTAGGTATCGGCCTTCCATTCTACAATATGATTATGGATCTTATTTCAGTTTTCTTCGCAAAGATCCGCCCTCTATGTCTTATAAAACATTTTCAGATTATTTAGTATCTATGAAACCATTACCTAGTGATAGTGCTATCTATACCAGAAGGCATTATATTGATAGTCTATCTGTAGAGAACCAAGTTGTTAACGATTCAATTTTGATATCATCCAGTCAATTTAAAAATTTAGAAAGTCTGGAATGGGATTTTGAGGCTGAGCCCTCACAACAGAGATATCGCCTGAGAAATTCAGAGTGGGTGCAATCGGATACTATGATTTATTATGCTGACACCTTTGATGTCAGTGCTTATCGGGCTGTAGTAGATACGCCTTATATCGATACTGGTATTCTTTTTGTCGATTCTTCAGAGTGGAAAGATACTAATTACGTATTCATGTCTTCTGATCCAGTAAGGTTTATAGCGGGGTTTCAATTTATACGGCAACAATTAAGTTCTGACTCATTGGTATTTAGAGAGAATACTGATTGTAATGATAATGGACAGTGGGATGTTGCTGAAAACATTATCCAAGACTACAATTTAGACAGTAAATATGAAATACTATATGAGTATGATGACCAAAATAATAATGGTATCTATGATGAGGGAACTGACACGCCGATTTCTGACTATAATGGTGACGGTATTTATGGAGTTGTTTATGAATTTGAAGATAGTGGAAATGGGATATGGGATGTCGCGGAAATTTGGTATGATATAGATGGGGACAGCCTGTATGATTTGAATGAACCGTATCAGGATCGTAATTGCAATCAAAAGTGGGACGGCGAAGAGGCCTATACTGATGCTAATATAAATGGGATTTATGATTCTGGAGAGGAGTTTATTGATAGAGGCAATGGTATTTTTGACAATTCTGAATCGTATACACTTCAGGATATTGATGGTGATGGAGTCCAGGAAAAAATGTTATTCTTATTATCTGACAGGCCTGATAACTTGCTAGTAGATTGGTCTGACCCGAATAATCCTATACCAAAAATGGAAATAAACTTAAATGATAACCTAGTTGATCGCTGGGGCAATATATACGATAATATTATTGAGTCAGTTGATTTTACGGATGTTAAATACAAAGATGTTGGTAATATTGACTCATTGGTGACCCTTTTTACTCGAAAAAAGGTGGGCCATATACTAGGAAATGAAAAAGAGCCAGAGGATTATTATATTACTAAATCGGAGTGGGTGTCCTCTAATTTAGGTGTTGAGGAGCGTAAATATAATTATCATATTTTTTATGAATCAGATCACCTGAATCAGGTAGTGTACCCATCATATTTTTTACCTGAAGGTTTTTATTTTACACCTAACGAAATTGAAGATGGTTTTTGGCAAGAGTCCCAGCTTAAAAGTGAGATCTTATATTACACTTATAATGGCTTATTGCGTGATGGAGAGCGGGTTGACACCTCATACTATGACACGACGTCAGTAGCGGTATATTTTATTGAGAAATCATATAGAGTAAATAACTCAGAAGTGACGGTCCCCGCTGCAAAAAACAAGTACAATGATCTAGGTGTATCGGGTTTTTTGTGTCTAAGGGATAGTTCAACTGTCCTAGATGAAATTGAATGCCCCGCGGTTGATACTACGTTTAGTGATTGTTTTAAAGTTACTAGATTGATAACCATGACGATGATTGGTTCAGGGGTTGAGTTTGGCCAGCGGACAGAAACATGGCTCGCCAAGGGACACGGTGTTGTCAAAAGTGAGGTCGATGTTCGTTGGACCGAACATCCTTATAGCGGAGGTCAAACATATAACGGGGTGCCCGATGAAAATAATGAAGCGTGGATTGGACTTAGCCGAATTGAACTTGCCGAGATAAGAGTAGGTTTGCAAGGCAGTGCTTTTAGAAGACTAACGAATCCCGCGACAGAAATTAAATTAAAAGAGCTTGCAAATAATCCTGATTTTAACTTTGATCCATTTATTTTAAATAACCAGACTGGGATTAACACCATAGATCTAAGGGAGCTAATTAAATGAAAAGATATTTAATCTTTCTTTTTACTATCTTTAGTTCAGTCATTCTTATTGCTGGAACAGATGGGACAATCCGGGGTAGGGTAACAGATGTCGAGGGTATGGGATTGCCTGGTGCAAATATAATTATTTCAGAGCTTGGTATGGGTGCTGCTGCGGATATGGAGGGGAATTATATATTACTAAATGTCCCTGTCGGCAGCTATGATGTTACTGTGCAAATGATTGGCTACCAAAAGCAAACAATTAAAGAAGTTGCGGTCACAATGGATCAGTCTTTGTGGCTCAATTTTAAACTTCCTGAGGCCGTTGTTGAAGGAGATGAGATAGAAGTCTTAGGTACACGGCCCCTTGTTGAGAAGGGGACTACTTCTAAAAAAGTTACTGTTAGCAAAGAGACAATAAAGGCTCTGCCTATCAGAGATTTATCTGAATTGTATACGCTTCAGTCTGGTGTGATCAAAATTGAGAGTAAAACTAAATCTATCCCAGGTCATCAAGATAGAGGGTTAGAAGAGATTCATGTTAGGGGAGGCAGGACTGGTGAGGTCGCATATATGATGGATGGAATGTATGTTCGAAATCCAATTCACGGTGGTAAAGGCACAGGCACGAGGCTAAATCTTTTTGCGATTCGTGAATTTGATTGGCAGCCTGGTGGTTTTAACGCTGAATACGGAGACGCTTTAGCCGCTGTTTCTAATTGGCACACAGCAACTGGAAGGGACGAGATTGAATATCATTTCAAGTATGAGACCAGCAAGGTTGGGGCAATGATAAACTCAGCAATGGGGAGAGATCTGGCAACAGAAAATTATGATTTACTTCGTGGCTATGACGATTATAATATCGGACTTGGCGGACCTGTTTTAGGTATCCCTAAACTTAATTTTTGGATTTCTGGTCAGTTTACTACAGAGGATAATTACGAGGTTTATAAATTTGATGATAATGTATATAAAGGGAAAAAATTCTTTTTAAATCAGTTAACTACTCAGGATGTTGACACAATTGCAATGAACCAAAGAGCATTGGTTTATCCCTGGGATGATGTCGCAGGATACAGGGGTTTTGGGTTTTCTAATACCTGGGATGTATTCGCGAAACTGAGCTATAAATTATTAAATAATCTTAAGTTCAATGCCACATATTGGCAGGTAGCAAATCATATGCAGAGCTTCAGCTCCCGCTATACATATTGGGACGAAGGTAAAAATGAATTGTTCAGAGATACGTATCGATACACGGCTTCTATTAACCATTCGCTTACGCCAAGGACTTTTTATACTCTAAGATACGCGAAGTTTACGCAGGATACATTTATAGGAGTCCGTCAGCGTGATAATGATGGGGATGGGTATCCTAACTGGTTTGAATGGAGAAATAAGGCTGGTTACAAAGAGATGTCTGATCCTAATAATCCCTATGTAGTGCCATATCTGATTGGAGAAGATGGTGACACGATTCGTTATACTAATGTCGATCCTGTAAGTGGATGGTATCACGGCGCTACTCCAGGTCTTTATAGTTGGGAGATGGCAGAAGATTTTGAAGATAGAAATGGTAACGGTATATATGATCCTGGCATTGATTTTTTTGATAAAAATATTCATGATGTTGATAATAGTGGAGATTGGACTGGTCCAGAAATGATAAAGGAGCTTTACTATAGAGACGGGAGCTATTGGCTAGAGCCTGAGATGTATGAGTCCTATGTTGATTTTCAGGATTATGAAAGTATCTGGCAGGAATGGGAAAATGTACCAGGCTATTATTCAATCCCAATAAACACTAGCTTTTTACCTGGCGCTCCTAATCCTTACTACTATATGCCTGACCCAATAACAGGTGTTGGATGGGATGAGGGATTTGTTTTTGGTGGTCACGATTATATTTACAGTGATTCACGCGCTGAGACTAATGAGTATCGTTTTGATATAACATCTCAGTTGACAGATAAGTGGAAGCTAAGGGTGGGTATAGATTGGAAATCTCATAGGCTTAATTTTTATGAGGTTGCTGAGCCATGGCTAGGTGCAGCAGCGTACACAGCCTCTTTTGCTGAATATTGGCAGGATACTGGGCCTGATAGTTTAGTGTTAGGGGATGAAGGATATACAGAGGCAGATGAAGGAGAGGAGAATGGAAGGTGGGATCCAGGTGAACAGTTTTCAGATGCCAATGGTAATGGGAAATGGGATCGATACAGAGAGCCTGTAGAGGTGTCAACATATTTTCAGAATACCTTTGAGGTTCCTTGGATGGTAATTAATTGGGGTGTGAGGCTAGATGCGGTCGATTATAATGGCCAGATTTGGTCTGATACGCTAAACAATTATAGCCCAGGTAGGCCTTGGTTTTATTCAGATCTTAATAATAATGACAAATGGGACAATGGTGAGGAGGCCTCTGACGCGGCGGGTCTCCCAAGGCAGAAAGTATTTTTGAAAGACTCCAAGTGGTTTTATAAAATTAGTCCTCGAATTGGGTTTAGCCATGTAATTACAGATAAATCTACATTCACTTTTAACTATGGTTTATACTATCAAACCGTTCGGTTTGCGACAGTTTATTTAAACTCTAGTAAAATGGAAAACCCTGAGGAGTTGTTTGAGCAGGGAGGTGGAAATACACAGGCTGGTAATTCAACCATCGGAGCGGAACGGACTCAGGAGTATATGGCAGGATTTAATGTTCAGGTGGGCGAGAGTTGGTCTTATTCAATTATGGCTTGGGCTAAAGACATGGATCAGATGCAGAGATTTAATTTTATGAGGTCTGGTGTATATAAATATCAGGTGGCCCAGAATGGTGACTACGGATCTGCCAGGGGCATAGATTTAACTTTAAAATATCGAGGAAGGAGTTTCTCATCTGAGTTTCAATATACTGGATCTATAGCTAAAACAAATAGTGAATATGCATGGCAGAGTATCAGCGGGCAATACGTAGATGCACCGAGCCAAGAATTTTTACCATACTACGATCGTCCACATGATATCACATTTTGGTTATATACTACGCTTCCATTCGGTATAAATACTTCTTTGTCTGCGATGTATACAAGCGGTTATCCTTATACGCCATTAATTTTCAAGGGCAAAGATCCTGAGGAGGATGCAAGAAATCCTAATTCTAAGCGAGGCCCAGCCTCAAAGCAGCTTAATATGTCATTTTCAAAGAATTTTGATTATATGGGACATGATTTTTATATTGGCTTAAATATTTACAACTTGCTTGATATTCGATACCCAATAGACGTCTATCCTTTAACTGGTTTGCCAGATGATCCAGGTGTTTACTATACTAATCAGGTTGGTTTGCCAGGCACTGACCCTAACGGAGTAGGCGTATATGCTGATAAATCGAGCGCTTATTATGATCGTCCTTGGCGGTCTGCTAATCCTAGACAAATGAACTTTTTTATAAGGTTTGATTTCGAATGATTAGAATTACCAATTTTATTATTTCTGGATTTGCTTTGCTATGTGTGCTGATTCCTGCTGATAGAAAATTTTATAGTAAGCATCCAACTGCACAAGACCCATATCGCCAGAAATCGGTTGCTAAAATAGGAGATAATCCTTTCCCCACAAATCCTATGAATGATCGTGCGGTTGGTTATTTAGATCAAGGTCTAGTAAAAAATGCAATCACTAATTATGGAAGTTTTATAAACTGGGATAATCATCCCTCTGGTATTTGGCGAGATTATTCATATCTGCCTGCCGTGTCGTTTATTGCTGCAGTTCCTGGTTACAATAGCTCCTCAAACTTTTCTTGGGAGAATTTAGAAACTGTTATTGATGAGGACGGGATAGCTGTATATAGTGTGTGGTCCTCGCAGGACGCATATCTAGGATGGTTTCCTTCTTCTGGTGATACACTATACAGAGGTATTCTTTTTGAATTGGGAGAGGATGACGGGGTGTATGCTCCTGACAAAGAGGTTTTTTCAGTCGAGAGTTTTACAACAGATAAGCAGTTTATGTTTGATAATGATGAAAAGAAGATTTATATCAGCACTTTTTCAGATTCTGATCCAAATACTTCTTCTGCCAGGGTTGGATTAATTTATCCTTGGGCCCTGCGCCCAAGGCTTATTAGCAGAGAAGAGCAGTTTGACTTCTATGATTATGGTCCAGACCTTGAAGAATGGACCAGTGATGACGATTATGCCTACTACGGCGCCAATAGCGCGGAGTCTCATTTTATAAATACTGATTATAAAACTGATTGGCACGCTGCGAATATGTCTAGGGTTAATTCCCATCAGACAGAGACCACTGCTGGGGATGTTTTTGGGGAGACTCCTTGGACAGATGATGGTGACACTTATCCAGTTTTAGCTCACTCTGCTTATTCTGATACTTGGCCAACTAGGCTTAATGAAAGTACTTGAGAGGAAGAACACTTTTGGCCTGGTTGGTGGTCACAGGATTATAATATTTCTTTGCCTGGATGTTCGCAGTCTCGAAAGGATCCTAATTGCTGGGAGACTGTTCCAGGTAGATTCATTTCTGATATGGATGTGTACATGGAGTTTGATGATCGCTGGGCTCATAGAGCAAATAATGTAAACACAAACAATGAATATATGCAGACTGGGTACCCAATGGGTCTTAGGGTGATGGCAGAGGCTCACTCTTATGGTGTCTCTTACGCAGAGGATATTATGTTTGTAACTGTAAAGGTGCGAAATGAAAGTGGTGATTGGTGTGCAGAAAATGAGAATGGCCAAGCCCTTGATCAGTATGGTGAGCCTGTTGAAGATTCGGGCCTGGAGCAGGAATGTGGTGAGGCTATGATTATGCCAGATGGAACAAAGCTTAATGGTGGTGAGGGCTTTGATTATAGTGGAATGGCCTTAGGTTTTTATATGGACGCAGATGTTCTTATGGGTGACTGGAACGGGTACAACGGAGCTCTACATACTAATGATGATGATTTCATGAAATATTATTGGGAGTTTTTTGAGGTTAACAATGAGAGGATGTCTATAAGTATGGCTATGATCGGTGATCATGACGGCATATCTGGTGTTGGTGGCTATCCTTTGGATACTGAATCGGTTCCGAGCCCTGGTAATGAGTTTGGTATTGTTGCCACTCAGCTTCTTGACTCACCAAAGGCTACAGATCCAGTTGATCTTGATCAGGATGGGTCCGTGGACATTTTTCCTGGTGAGCCTCTAAAAATGACAGACTGGCATTGGGTTGATTGGTACCAGAGACCTGGTGTGGTTGGCCCAGAGTCAAATAGTAGCAGCTGCTATGCGGGGTATGAAGGATGCCCTGTTGCCAAAAATAAAGAAGAGATATTGTATAAGCTCATGGTTGGCGATACTTCTAATCTGAGCGAGGGTGAAAAAAACTGGCACTTCCATACTGATAATCCAGGTACAGACCTTAGCAGTGAGTTGAATCCTCATTTTGATTCTGTTATTGGCTTAAAGCAGGAGGCTGTATACCTCCGTGACCCCTCAGGGCTTGACTGTGTTTTAATTTTAAGTTGTGGACCATTTAATTTGCCAGTAGGTAGAGAGGTTCCTTTTTCTTTTTGTATTATCTTTGGGCAGAATGAGAGCGATCTTATTAATAATGCAAAGTTTGCTCAGGTTATGTACAACTCAAGATACCAGGGCTTTACTCCTCCTACCAGGCCTGTGGTTCATGCCGTTACAGATAAAGGTAAAACCAAATTATACTGGAATAATATAGCGGAAAAATCACGTGATGTTGTCACCGGCTATGCAGACTTTGAGGGCTACAAAATATATAGGAGTATTGATGGTGGGCAGTCATGGGGAGGTGCCGCGGATAAGATCTATGATACTGATGGAATTTTCGCTGGTTGGAGGCCTTATGTGCAGTATGATCTTTCAGCTATTGAAGATTCACTTCATTGTGTATACAGCAGTGACCCTACTACGTGCTCAGATAATCCGAAGATGCAGCGAGGGCACTCAATTAAAGGGCAAGACCCTTATTATCCTTGGTTTAGTTTAGGTGACGATACAGGCTTAGAAGATATTCGTCTAGATGAGCCTGTTATTATTAAAGGGGATACTATGCACTATATGTATGAAGATAATAGTGTTACCAATGGTATTCAGTATACCTACAGTGTGGTCTCCTATGATATGGGAGTTGAGCCTCCTTTCAGAGTTAATTATGTTGACATTGGGAATGGGCAGTACGAGACTAAAATTGATACTAATTATTCCAACCCAGATCAGTGGGCTGATCCTGAGGGCTACGCTTCAATAGAAAATTCAAAAGGCACTACTGTCTTAGATAAGAATTTTGTACAGGTTTATCCAGGTGCCCAACCAAAAGATAATGTTGATAGTGTTGGCGTGGTCCCTAATCCCTATATTGTTCGCTCAGGATTCTCTGAGACAGAGTTTCAAAGAAGAATTCGTTTTACTAATCTCCCTCAAAGGTGTGAGATTAAAATATATACTGTTTCTGGTGAATATGTGAATAAGGTTGAGCATAATGATATCGAAACTGGAAATGCTTGGTGGGATATGAGAACGGTGAATAATCAAGAGGTCTCGCCAGGTTTATATATTTTTTATGTTGCTCAAAAAGATGATGACGGAAAAACCCTAGACTCCTCTGTTGGTAAATTTGCGATAATACGATGATGAGATACGTTTACATGTTGTTATTTAGTTTGGGGTTGCTGCAGGCTCAGTATAGAGACATACCTGAGGTTGTAACAAAGGTTGCAACATCTGCGGCTAATTGGTTGAAGTTAGAGACCTCTGCCAGGGCGATTGGTATGGGAGGTTCTTTCGTTGCTAGTGGTCGTGGTGTATCGGGCATTCCTTATAATCCATCAAGCATCGCATTCATTGAGAGCAGAGAGGCTTATTTTTCATCGGTTAACTATCTAGCTGGGATTCAGCATGGTGTATTTACATTTGGTGCAAAGTTATCTCCATCTGATTATTTTGGTTTTCACATTTTTTATTTGAACAGTGGTGAGATGAAAGTGACCAATGAATATTACCCTGATGGTACGGGAGAGAAATTCAGTGTCATTTCTATGGCTATTAGGGGGACCTACGCTCGTCGGCTCACGGATAGGTTAAAGGTGGGAATGTCGCTTAATTATATTAGAGATAAGATATACGAGGCTGGTATGAATGCGGTTTCTTTTGACTTAGGCTCTAATTTTGATACAGGTATTTATGGAACGATATTAGGTATGAGTATTACCAATTTTGGACCTGAGGTTCAGTACAATGGAGAGTCGTTGCATATTACAGTGCCTGATACGATTGATGTGGATGAGCGGGTAAGTAAGATAACGAATAAATTTCCTTTGCCTCTAGTTTTTCGTCTTGGATTGGAGAATGAGATTGTCGGTCCGGGGAGTTCTTTTATTAAAAACACTACACACAGCTTACGTTTAAGTGTGGACGGGATTAAGCCAAATGATTATACAACATATGGTAGTATGGGCATAGAATACGGATGGAGGGGGATGGCTTTTTTACGTACTGGAATGCACTTGAATCATGACACGGCTGGTATGAGCTTGGGCACAGGTTTGAATATTCGATTGGGCAGGATGGCTTTGAATGTGGACTATGCATTTGTAGACTATGATGTGCTAAAGGTTACCCACCAGGTTGCGATTGGGCTGGCGTTCTAGTGAGTAAAGAAATTTTAATAGCTATACTGGGTATAATTTTGTTATTGCCAAGTAAGCTTAAATCGCAAACCTGTTTTGCTAGCGCGGGGGCTGATACATCTGTCTGCACTGGTGAAGGTAGTCAATATCGAGTTTATCTTGATGGGAGTCAATCTTATGTCGAAAATGGTTCAGCAAACTATGAGTGGACTGTTTTGGATGATGGAATTTCTATTAGCTCATCTCAATCAGATGAGGTAGACCCCTACTTTAAATATCCAGATAATCTTGAGGTTGATGCTAGCTTTAGGATTGAGCTAAGAGTCTGGGATAATAGCGGCTCATGTGAAGACAGGGACACTATAGTTGTATCTTGTTTTGCAAATATGTGTCCCACTGTTGAAGCGGGTGATGATAAGCAGATCAGTAGAGGTTGCAATCCAAATATTTTATTGGATGGATCTGAAACTGAAGACCCTGAGAATGATCAGCTTACATATTCTTGGAGTTCACTAAATGGTTATGACTCTAATATAGAAAGCGCCTCTGAGGTAATGGCAGCGTTTAATTTTCCTAGTGTTGAAGGGGATAAAATATTTTCCTTTTTGTTAACAGTTTCCGATGGAAATCATTCCGTTAGCGATATCATAAGAATCAATTATCTGGATAATGATGCTCCTATCGCTGATGCTGGTGAAGATATATCAACCTGCAAGTTTGAATTTGAGTTAGATGGTTCCCGATCGTATGACGCAGAGAGAAATGAACTTTCCTATCAGTGGGTGTCGATTGATGGTCTTGATCTATTGGACTCTTCACTGCCTATCGCTAGAGTTTTTAGTCCAACTGATCTTTCTGAGGCTACTAACTATAGGGTTTCTCTTGAGGTTAATGATGGATACTGTAGTGATATTGATACTTTGATAATTACAGTGGAGGCAAATATTTGTCCTGTTGCTGATGCGGGGGAGGATATAAGAGTTCCAAAGTATGACCCTAGATCTGTAACGCTTAATGCTGGGGGTTCGTTGGATCCAGACGGTTCCTCTCTGTTGTACGAGTGGATTTCGCCGACTGGTTTTATAACTAATGATCCTACTGTTGAAGTAGTTGATCAAGATTTAGATAGTAGATACTCAGAGTATAGTTATCTGCTTCGTGTTATGGATTCAGAGGGAGCACTGGATATTGATTCGGTTCGTGTTATTTTTAGTAATTTTACTGCTCCTGATGCTCCTGAAGTTTTCGCTGTCGCAGACCATAATAGAGTGCTTGTATCTTGGGATGCGTCCTCTGAGCAATCTTCTGACTCTTTAACAGGGTACTTTGATTTTGAAGGATACAGGCTCTATCGCTCTACAGATGGTGGCGAAACATGGGGTGGTCCAGATGATAGGCTATACGATTTCAATGGAAAGCTTGTTGGTTGGCTGCCTTATGCTCAGTTTGATTTTTCTTACCAAACTGATATTAATCATTGCATTTATTCCAGTGGCTCATGTAGCGGAGATGAGTTAAATAGAGGAGAGTCAATCTCTGGCCTAGATCCTCTGTCCCCTAGATTTAGTCTTGGCTCGAATACGGGTATTTCATATTCTTTTATCGACTCCAATGTAGTTGACGGAGTTGAGTACACCTATACTGTCACGGCCTATGATATGGGTCTGACTCCATTTTCTATTTCATATAATGAGTTAGATTCTACTGATTTTTTTGATGCTGAAACTACATGGTCTAGCCTTAATCCTGGGAAGTTTTTAGGGCCAGATTTGCTTGCTTATTACGGCGAGCCAGATCCTTTTATAGCTGATGATCAAGCGGGTGAGATTCAAAGAAGAGATGCTCCATTCTTGCGCTATGATAATAACCCTGAACGTGGTTACCCTAGTCTTGAATCGTTAAAGGGCATAAGGGGAGAGAAAAATTTTATAACTGTAAATCCTGGCTATACAGCAAGTAATATTAGTTTTCCTGATGAAAAAGATATAGAGGCCTTATTTACCTCAGACTCCAATAACATAGGTACTGGGGATAGAGATTATTTTATTGTTGATCGAACAAAAATAATTAATTCAAGACTGATGTATGAGATACAGGCTAACCAAGGATCACAGGCCGTAGACGAGATGGCATGTGAAGATCCCCTTATATATGCCTATGAGATTGGTGAATCGGGTATACCGTTAAATACAAAATTATTTTATGAGAATGAGCTCTCTTTGTATCAGCGTGATTCAATCATCGATCTTCCTGGATCAATATTGAATGGTGATACATATACAGTTCCAGTGTATGATATCATTTCACCAGTTGGTCGTTGGAGTGATCAGTTTAAAGGAATTAGGTTTCGCTACGAGAATGCGCTTCCTCTTAATGTTTCTTCTGTGCCGACACTGAGTACGGATACCTTGGCATGGTCGGTTAAGTTTTTAGATGAAGACGGAACCTATGTAAGCAGTCCTGAGGTGGATAGCTTAGTTCAGTTCCTTTTTGGCTTTGCTCTAGATGTTGATTTTTCATATACAAATATTACTAGCTATAATAGAAGACTTAATTTTGATTATAAGATTGAATTTTTTGATGAGCCGATAGGTGATACAATAAATGTTACTAATGCTAATGGTAGTGGGATTATGGGTATCCCCTTTCGAATTACTAACCTTTGGACAGGAAAAAAGGTCGGGCTTACCTCTAACGATTACGGGTATAATAATAGCAACCCTCTAGACTTTGAAAATGGTGCAAGTGATTTTACCTGGACACGGAATGAGGTAATTAAGTTGAGGTATGATTCTCTAAAAGTTGCGGGAACCTGGATTGAAGCATCAAACTATCAGTTGCAACTTAATTGGATATGGGGGAGGCAGGGTTTTAATACGAATAGTACTAATTTTAATCCGAATAAAGAATATTTTTCAGGAGATACTGTAAACTATAAGCAGATGCTATGGCGCGCGGAGGCTGAGGTCCCTTTTGGTACTGCCCCTGAGCCCAGGACTACTGACCGTGATAATCCTTGGCTTCCTGCCTATCCTTGGGGCCCTTTTGAGGGGCTACAGCTCATTATTAAGCCTCAAAAATTCTTTGTTGATGGCGACAAGTGGGAGTCTGATATGAGAATATTAGGTCAGGTAAATGATATTGTTGATTCGACTCTTTCTGTTATTAGTGTTGTGCCTAATCCTTATATGGTGCGCTCTAGGTTTAATGAAACTAGTTCAGAAAGAAGGATTAGGTTTACCAGGTTGCCTCAAAAGTGCCAGATAACAATATACACTGTTGCAGGTGAGTTGGTAACCTCATTCCCACATGAGAGCCAGTATGATAGTAACAAATGGTGGGATTTGACAAATGGGCAGGGCGCTTTAGTTGGGCCTGGTCTTTACATTTATATTGTTGAGACAGAAAATAAAAAAGAAGAAATTGGTAAATTTGCGATAATACGATGATGAGATACGTTTACATGTTGTTATTTAGTTTGGGGTTGCTGCAGGCTCAGTATAGAGACATACCTGAGGTTGTAACAAAGGTTGCAACATCTGCGGCTAATTGGTTGAAGTTAGAGACCTCTGCCAGGGCGATTGGTATGGGAGGTTCTTTCGTTGCTAGTGGTCGTGGTGTATCGGGCATTCCTTATAATCCATCAAGCATCGCATTCATTGAGAGCAGAGAGGCTTATTTTTCATCGGTTAACTATCTAGCTGGGATTCAGCATGGTGTATTTACATTTGGTGCAAAGTTATCTCCATCTGATTATTTTGGTTTTCACATTTTTTATTTGAACAGTGGTGAGATGAAAGTGACCAATGAATATTACCCTGATGGTACGGGAGAGAAATTCAGTGTCATTTCTATGGCTATTAGGGGGACCTACGCTCGTCGGCTCACGGATAGGTTAAAGGTGGGAATGTCGCTTAATTATATTAGAGATAAGATATACGAGGCTGGTATGAATGCGGTTTCTTTTGACTTAGGCTCTAATTTTGATACAGGTATTTATGGAACGATATTAGGTATGAGTATTACCAATTTTGGACCTGAGGTTCAGTACAATGGAGAGTCGTTGCATATTACAGTGCCTGATACGATTGATGTGGATGAGCGGGTAAGTAAGATAACGAATAAATTTCCTTTGCCTCTAGTTTTTCGTCTTGGATTGGAGAATGAGATTGTCGGTCCGGGGAGTTCTTTTATTAAAAACACTACACACAGCTTACGTTTAAGTGTGGACGGGATTAAGCCAAATGATTATACAACATATGGTAGTATGGGCATAGAATACGGATGGAGGGGGATGGCTTTTTTACGTACTGGAATGCACTTGAATCATGACACGGCTGGTATGAGCTTGGGCACAGGTTTGAATATTCGATTGGGCAGGATGGCTTTGAATGTGGACTATGCATTTGTAGACTATGATGTGCTAAAGGTTACCCACCAGGTTGCGATTGGGCTGGCGTTCTAGTTCTTTTTATATCAGCTTGCATTAAAAGGTAAATAAAGACTATCTTCTTTGTTCATAAAAATTATATCTAAATTGTTTCTATAAATTAATCTGGAGAAAGCAAATGAGAAAAATAGCGTTATTATGTTTATTATCTTCTATAATAGTTTCGCAAGAGTATAGCTCTTCATTTACAAGCACGTTAATAGATTCATCTAAGAATGGGTATGGTTCGCTTGGTATATATGTAAGTCCTTTGTCTTATTCTGAGGATGAAAACCTTTGGCTAGCAGTATATAGGCAGTGGCAGGGAGCGAACGCCTCTTCTGGATATATTGGTTCTGCTCAGATTTCCCATGATGATCTTTTAGATGGTGAGGCCTGGTTTACCGAGCAAAAATTAAATGAGTGCTATCCAGGAGGAACGCTATGTGATGGAGATCTTCCAACCGCTAGTACTGAGTCTACAGGGAGATACCCTAGTGCAGCATTTGCAGGAAGTGATCGTCCTATCGCTCTTTGGAATGAATACACAGATCCAACCTATGGAGGAGGTAATTATGGTGGATATCCAGTCTACTCCTCTGACACAGATATTGATGCTGAATTTTCTGATTGGGTTACGCCGTTTAGCGTGAATAATGGTTGCGCCAGTCTTCCGTGCGATCCTGCTGACCTATGGAATGGAAATGTTATCATAAATAATGGTGCTCCTTCTCCTAAGTTTACAGGTATTTACGCAGGCTGGGGCTCATCTCCTGCGGGAAAACATTATTCTGTTACCAGCTCTTTTTATGCGAACGGGTACTTTTTGATGAATGATCCGGTTGAAGTGGCAGATGATTTAATGACTGTTGGAGCTGCCGCTAATGCCACATTTTGGTTGGGTGAAAATTATTGTACAACCCCAGTGCACAGTATAAACAATGATGGTGTCGGATACTTTGTTCAAACTGGCTACCATAATGATAGTCTTCTAACAGAATCTCCTCAAACTACAGGCCAGTGTGTTGTCGTTAAAAAGACCACTGACTATGGTGACAATTGGACCAATGATGAGGGGTTTATGAATACAGGTTATACTTTCTTAACAGACCAGGCAAAGCAGAGACTTAGCGATTCATTATTTACCGTATGGCAGGAGGAAGGCAATGAGTTCGTATATCACTATGGAGACACTTTACAGTTTGCTGATGATACCTTAGCTAACGGTGACCAAATTAATAATTATGTTACACCAGGGATGTGGTTCGCTGGATATAACTTTGGAATGGTTACAGATCACAATGGAGGCCTTCATATTTTGCTTCATAATATTGTATTTATATGTGAAGATGTTGATGGTGGCTGCGATGATGCTGATGGTGATGGAGAGGCTGATTCTACATTCCTATGGTTTGGTGATAACTCAGGAAGTGGTATCTATCATTTGTATAGCCCAGACCCTACAGAGGGAGTAGACAACTGGGTAGCGACTTTAGTTCACGATCTTTCTTTTGAGTATCAAGCTGATTGGTATAATGGTGAAATATTTGCTAGTCATGATGGTGTGGATGATTGGTATTATACTATGTGGTCTCTGGTGCCTCGAATAACAGTTAGCTCTGAGGAAGGTAGTGAGGTTATGTGGTATGCTCTTTCAGCGGTATCTGACTACGAGTATGATGTCGACCTTGGTACTGGAATTGATTCTGCTATGGTTGTTACGGATCTAGATCTTTTTGTAGCTAAATCAATTGACAATGGAATGACCTGGACAGAGCCTGAACAGATTACAGAGACTCTGGGCGCTGCAGGTGCTCGAACTCCAGAGATTCATGTGCATCTATCAAATGAGTCCACCGATGACTTTGTTGGTGTCTACTATAATATACCTGACTATGCATACGGCAGTACTACAGGTGATCTACAGTGGGCAGACTACAAACAGTGGGTTTATGCTGGTGTGTATTCTAATGATTTAGGTTCAGATGCTACAGTATCGTTGGATGATCAAGTAGGTTTTCCAATAAAATTTAGCTTAGGGAAAAACTATCCGAATCCTTTTAATCCGCTAACAAATATTGATTATGAAATAAATAAAGATTCGCAAATCACGCTAGACCTTTATGATATTCGTGGAACTCATATTAAGAATTTGATCAATGAGAAAAAATCTGCTGGATCTCACCAGTTTCTCCTAGATGCTAAACAGTTATCAAGCGGTGTATATTTTTACACAATGGTTGCAAATGGTATTACTAGAACAGAGAAGCTTGTTTTAATGAAATAATTTATATATTTAGAATTTAAAAATAGGTACGAGCCTTTGTTTATCGGAGGCTCGTTCTGTTTAACATTAATAATAATTAGGAGGGGGCAATAAATGCGAATTCTATTTTCAATGATTTTTGTATTACAATTTCTTTACGGAAAAGATATAAATAGAAAAGATTTTCAGAATAGAGAGGTTCAAAATATTCCAATCTCTATTGTAACTGTTTCAGGGCAAACTGATCAATCATTATCTCGCACTTCAAGAGATGATACAACAACAGTATTTGTTGAAGATTTTGAGGGAGATCTGAGTGGCTGGGAGCTTTCGAATGGTTGGGAGTTTACAAGTGGTGATTACTATAGCCCATCAACAAGTCTTAGGTTTGATGATGATAATTTTGATGCATATGAGAGCGTGATTTCGCCCGCTTACTTACTTCCATCTGTTGATCCAACGTTTGAGAGTCTTCATTTTAGTTTCGCAGTTTTTTGTGATCTTCCAGATTTTAATGGAACTGATCCTGATTCAGGTTATTTAGATGATTACTATTCGCTTTCGGTTGCGGATATTGATAATATTCCGTGGAACAGTGGAACATGGAACGCTTATGATGGAAACTCCTATTATTGTGGAGTTGAGGGCGGTGGTTATTTAAATGATTGGGTACAGTTTTTAGATACACCAGAGATTTCAATTGGGTCAACTGGCTATACTTTAACAACAATGATGAAATGGGGTATAGAAAGCCCTGCTGGTGCCTCTGTAGATGGCTCTTGTACGGATGGTTGGGATGCTGCTAATGTGCGTATATCAAATGATGGTGGGCAGACATGGAATTTATTAGTTGGTGATGATGCCTATGATTTTAACTATGGTTTTGGATGGATATGGAATGATGGAGAATATGATTGTGGAGGATCCTTAGAGAATCTTGCAGCAGGTTGGGGCGGTCAGGCTGATTGGCACCAAGTGACCTTTGACCTCAGTCCTTATTCTGGGGATGATGTTATTATACGTTATGCGTTCGGTTCCGATCCTGCCTATGCAACCCCAGATGATAATACTCTTACGGGTCTGCAATTAGATGACATTCAGGTGGCCGACGCTAGTGGAGTTAGTGTATTTTTGGCTAACGCGGATGATAATGATGAAATGACCCCTGCTGGTTTATTATGGGAAGATATTTTATACGAATGGGGGAACCCCGAAGGTGTAGACAATGATGGTGATGGCGAACTTGATTATCACATTGGTGCTGATGGCTGGGGGATTCTTGGACCAGGTGATCCTCAATCTTGGATGGGTAATGTGGATATGGATTTAACCTCTATGCAAGGACACAATATTAGATTTAAGATTACTGGAAGGGCAGATGACAACCATGATGGTGGGAATGGTACTGGCTTACACATTGATGATATTCACGTTTGGAAGGTAGCGCAAAATCTTTTGCCAATAGTTCAAAATGTTAGTGGCGACCAAATTTTTGATGGATCTATCTTAATTAATTGGGATCCAATTACAAGTGAGTCTTATGATAATGATGAAATTTCATTTAATGATGGGACATTTGAGCAGCCAATGTATATGGCCTCAGGGCAGGCAGTAATGGGTACTCATTTTCCAATGCCGTATGGAACAGAGTCTATCGTATTAAATAGTGTTAATGTTTACGGTATGAGTGATGGTGCAACACCTCTATATGGTCCAACAACTCTATATGGTTTTGTTATGACTCCGACTGGTCCTGCTAGTACTCCGATGTATGAGCAGGAGATTACAACTGAGTCAGGTTGGAACACGTTTGAGGTAAATTGGCAGTTTCCAGGATCATTTTTTATTGGTATTATGGCCAGCACAACAATTGGAGTTGGTATTGACGCTGATGCTGTCCCCAGTACAAATTCTTGGGCAAATCTTGGAGGATGGGACACCTGGCTAAATATAGCTAATACGTATAGTATTCCAGATGGAGAATTCGGCATACGTGCAAATGTTACTACAACTGGAGGATTTCAAAATCCTGCATATAACGTATACAGAAGTATGAATGGTGGCTCATTTAACTTGATGTTTAATGGAGCGGGGATTATTGAGAATGCCTATGTAGATAATTTGATAAGTTTTGGAAATGAGTATTGCTATAAAATAACTGGAGTTTTTGATGGTGCAGAAAGTGACTTTTCTGAAGTTGTTTGTGTCAATCCAGAGGCTCAAACAATTTATGAGATGTCATATGATGATGGCTCAAGTGAGACAAGTACAAATGCAGGCTCAAATAATTATTTAGCTGTTAAGTTTACACCGAATGATTATCCAGTGGATGTTTATAGAGCATCTTTTTATACAATAGGTTCTGATCTTGGTTTTGGCTGGGTAAATGTTTGGGATGATGATGGCGAGGGTGGTCTTCCTGGAACGCTTCTAATTGAAAATATACCAATTAACTTTTCA
>CAZLPW010000027.1:0-214 GCA_964561495.1 uncultured bacterium
ATCAATTGTTAGATGTCTATTTTAAGACAATTAAAAAAAGTCTAGCCAGATCTGGTATAAGTCTTAGCAATAAACAATTAGATAGTTTTTCATCTAAGTTTTTTGCTACAGCAAAAGCAAACAATAAATTAGTCCGTATGAATCCTCAACTAAAAAATTATCTAATTGTTTATTGCTAAGACTTATACCAGATCTGTCTAGACTTAGCAATAAA
>CAZLPW010000027.1:224-23152 GCA_964561495.1 uncultured bacterium
AATTATCGACTTTATATAAAAGAGATAAATAAATCATTAGATGAAGCGAGGATTAGTATGAGCGAAAATGAATCAAATAAATTTTTTGATTTATATTTATCAAATATTAAAAGAGAATTCAGTAGTAGCCAGAATATTTATCTTGAAGCCAATGAAGAGTCTATATCTACTTTCTTTAAAAATCTTGCTATTAAGGAGAAAAGTTTAGAAGGCAAAAAACTTCGTGAAGGTCCGTTTATTTCATACCATGATAATGGACGGGTTCATAAATCAGGGTATTATAAAGAAGGTCTCAAAGCTGGCGAGTGGAAGGAATATGATAAATATGGGAAACTTTTAAAGATCTTAACCTATAAAAAAGGTAAAATAGATAAGAAATCGCGTCCAGATAGAATCAAAGAGTTTGCCACATTTTATGATAATGGAAGGTTGAAAGAAAAAGGAAAAACTAAAAATGGGAAACGTGATGGTGAGTGGAATTTTTATGATAAAAATGGAGATTTAACTAATATTGTTATCTATGATTATGGTAAGGAAATAAGTAGTAATATTCCACAAAAAGTCAAAGAGTTTTTGGAGTATCATTCCAATGGGAGGATAAAAACAAAAGGTAATACACTAGATGGGCAAAAGGATGGAATCTTCACTTATTATAATCCAAAAGGAAAAATTATTAAGTCTGTTTTATTTTCTAATGGGATTTTAATAAAAGATGATGATTCTTCTGCTGCTAATCAGATAAAAAAGCTAAAAGAAGGTGACCATATTGCTTATCATAAAAACGGTAGAATTAAAGAGACTGGTAAATATTTAAATGGAAAAAAGCAGGGTGAGTGGCGTCAATATGATAAAAAAGGCATCACTACTATGGTTACAATTTTTGAAAATGGAAATTTGATTTTTGAGCAGAACCCCAATATTATAGAGCAATTTGTTTCTTATCATAGCAATGGCCGAATTAAAGAGCAAGGGATGAAAAGAGGCGGCGAAAGAGATGGGGAGTGGGTTTTATTTAGCAAACGTGGAAAATTATTAAGAAAAACAAATTTCTTTAGGGGTGATGTTATAAGTCAAAACAGTACTAAGGTTATCAATTCATTTGTTACATACCATAATAATGGATATGTCAAAGAAGAAGGAATTTTAAAAATGGGTCAGCGAGATGGTATATGGAAGGTATATAATAATGAAGGTTCACACGTAGAAACAGTTACATATGAAAATGGTAAAATATTAAAGAGACAAAAAGCATAATATTTATTTTTTTTAAAAAGGCTCCTAAAAGGAGCCTTTTTTTTATGATTAAACTAAAGTTTGCAATTTAAGAGGAGGGGCAAATTCCATGTTCAATTTTATAAATGGATTAGTATCTGGTATAATTATATCTTTTTCCTTGTTTTTATTTATGGGTATGTCTAAAAATGATAAAACTGATAAAATATTATTAGATATTCAAAATAATATAAAAAATATTGAAAGTGATGTTTATCGTATGAGTGAAAAAGGCGTCGAATGTGTTGGCTCGGTACGCTGTGGTGGCGGTTTTATTGATAGTATTGAGCAGGAGGTTGATTGTAAATAAAGTGCACAAAATTCTTAATTGTTCAGCCTTTATTTTTTCTCTTTATTTTCAAAGTTTTTTATTTTCACAGAAAGTTTATATATCAGTTAAGTCATTCGATTTTAGTGGAGTCGAACCCTATTTTTCCAATATTATTGTAAATGAAATTAAATCTAAAATAAACCAAAGCTCTTTTCATAATGTAGTTCCGCTGGAAAAAAGAGAAGATGATTTAATTCAGCAAACAATTGCATTTGATGGTAAGTTTCAGATAAAGCCGATTCAAATGGGGCATTTGTTTGGAAATTATAAATTAATTATTGGAAGATTAGAACGTTTTTCTAATCAATATTTATTAACTGCCAAATTAATAAATGCAAATACAGGAATTAAAGAGGCAGAAATTTCGATTAGTGGATCTTTTAAAGATTTGCAATCAAATGGTGTTGACCAGCTTATATCTGAATTTGCATCTGCGATTTCAAAAAATAGTTTGAGATGATTTTTTTAATATTCATTATTGAAAATAGTATTTGGTCTCATTATATTGACTGTTACTCTTAGCCAAATAGTCTAAGTCCCTTTGGATATGACTATTGGCCGGTACGATAGATCTGGAAACGGTTTTATTTGCTCCCGAATCTCAAACTTGAGATGAATTGGAATGAGTATGGATGAACTAATTAAATTACTGAAAACTGATAAATATTCAGACGCTTCTGATATTATAGTAGATCGTTTTGGACGACTATTTGATTATGCACGAATTGCAGTGAATGAAAAATGTAATCTTCGCTGCGTATATTGTATGCCAGAAGAGGGAATAAATTTTAAGCCTGATAGGGATTTATTATCTAACACTGAAATCAAACGTGTTATTTCAATTTTATCTGGTCTCGGTATCAAAAAAATTAGATTTACAGGTGGAGAACCTTTACTAAGAAAAGATATATTTGATTTAATTGAATATACATCAGTTAAAGAAAAAATCAGGTCCATTCATCTTACAACAAATGGGATTCTTTTAAAGAAAATGGTGGATCGTTTGGTCTCATCAGGTCTTAATGGTGTCAATATTAGTTTGGACACCTTAAAACCAGAAAATTTTAAGCTTATAACTAGAAGATTCGGTCTAGAAAAAGTGATAAATGGTTTAGAGTCTGCAATAAGTACTAAAGCACTTAAAGTGAAATTAAATGTAGTTTTAATGCGCAACTTCAATGATGATGAATTATTATCATTTGCGGAATTAACTAAAAGTAGACGTATTGTTGTCCGTTTTATAGAGCTAATGCCTTTTGACTCAAAGCAGATTTGGAAAACTGGAAAATTCTATGGATTTAAAGAAATGATCAGTGAATTAAAAAATATATATCCTAATATGGAAACTGCTATTGGAACTAAAACAGAGCATTCTATTTTTCAGGTACCTGGATACTTAGGGAAAATTGCTGTTATACCAGCATATTCAAGAAATCTTTGTGGAGCATGTAATCGAATTCGCATTACGGCTGATGGTAAAATTCTAAACTGTCTTTTTTCAAATTTAGAACATGATCTGAGGGAACTGTTGAGAAATAATGGTGATGATGGTTTAATAAAAAAATTAATTAAAAATGTTATGCTTGATAAGATGGAAAATGGTTGGTTAGCACAAAAATCAGGTGCAGATCGTCGCAATAGTATGACCCAGATCGGAGGATAAATTGATGTCTGATTTTACACACTTAAATAAAGATGGAAATGTTAGGATGGTTGATATAACAAGGAAACTACCGACGCTACGAATAGCAAGTGCTATATCCAAGGTTATTATGAATACCAAAACAATAGACAAGATATCTAATGAATCTTTTCCAAAAGGTGATGTTTTTAGTACAGCAAAAATTGCAGGAATACAGGCTGCAAAAAAAACATCAGAAATAATACCGATGTGCCATCAATTAAATCTTTCTCATATTGATATTGAATTTGATATTGAGAAGGATCATATCGTAATTAAATCTGAAGTCAAAACTACACAGGCTACTGGTGTTGAAATGGAAGCTCTTACGGCAGTTTCTGTTTCAGCGTTAACAATTTATGATATGTGCAAAGCGGTAGATAAAAATATTATAATTAAAGATATAAATTTAGTTGCAAAAAAAGGTGGTAAATCTGGTCATGCTGTGGTCTACAGACCTTCTGCTGGTATTATCACCATGAGTGATGGAGTTCATGCTGGAAAGCGGGATGATATATCAGGCGATATTTTAGAGTCGGGTCTTAAAGACTTTGGTTGTAAGATCAAAGAAAGATTAATTCTTCCAGATGGCTCAGATAATTTAAAAACAATCTTGCTTAAATGGATTAAAGAAGGAATAGGTCTTATTATTACGACTGGGGGAACAGGTTTAGGTCCTAGAGACTTGACGGTACCTATAGTGGAAGATATTTTGGAATCTCGTTTGCCTGGTTTAGAGCAGGCTCTTCATGCATATGGTCGTGGAAAGGTCAAAACAGCTACTTTATCTCGATTATGCGCTGGCAAGGTTAATAATTCAATCGTTGTTTGTCTTCCTGGTAGCCCTAGTGCAGTGAGTGATGGTTTAGACGTATTATTACCTACAGTTTTTCACTCTTTTCATATGATGAAAGGTGAAGGGCATTAAATATAAATTTTTTCACTTTATTGATAAAAAAAAATAAATGATAAAAAAATTAATCTTTGGAAAAATTATTTAATGATTTCTTTTGATAAAGCAAAATCAATAGTAAATAAAAATATTAAGACACTAGATACTGAATTAGTAGATATAATTGAATCAGGAAATAGAGTACTTGCTGAAGAAATAAAAGCAACCTTTGATATGCCACGATTTAATAATTCATCTATGGATGGTTTTGCAGTTCGAGCCTCTGATACGAAAGGTGCTTCTAAGAAAAGCCCTATTAAACTAAAGCTTATAGGAGGCATAGCTGCTGGTGGTGATCCTGGTGGTTTAAGAATAGAGAAGGGCGAGTGCACTCGTTGTATGACAGGTGCAATCATACCTAAGGGTGCTGATGCAATTGTGATAGTGGAAGATACAAGTGGCTATGAAGATAAGGATGAAGTAAAAATATTTGTAGAGTATCCTTCTGAAAAAAATATACGCTACAAGGGGGAGGAAATTTCAATTGGTGATACACTAATTAAAAAGAATCAATTAATTAGTGCTTCAGAAATTGGGATTTTGGCATCATTTGGCTATGGAAAAGTATTAGCATATCGCACGCCGAAAATTGCTATTTTTGCCACTGGAGACGAGTTAATAGAGCCAGGCGATGTTTTGAAAGACGGAAAGATTTACAATTCAAATTTGTATATTTTTTCGGAATTAGTAAGGCAACGCGGGTTTAAGGTAGAGATGAAAGAAGTAGTTAATGACTCTCCAGAATCATTAAGGATATTTTTATCTGAAGCTTTAAATAATTGTGATATTATTATTTCATCTGGTGGGGTTTCTATGGGTAAGTATGATTATGTTCGCGATGTTTTTATGGAGCTTGGAGTTGAGGAACATTTTTGGAAGGTAACCCAAAAACCAGGAAAGCCATTGTTTTTTGGTACGAAATCTGGAAAGATGATTTTTGGACTACCTGGAAACCCTGTATCTAGTTTTTTGGGTTTTATGGTTTGGGTTTGGCCAGTTTTTGATAGATTAATGATGGTAGAAAATAATCAATGGATAAACGCAAAACTTGAATCTTCATTCCCAAGAGAAGCAATTAAAACACGTTTTTTATTTGGAAAATTATTTATTAAAAAAAGAAATTTAATGTGTATCCCAAGTAGTAAACTAGGCTCTCATATGCTTTCTTCTGCCCTAGATGCAAATTGCATTATTAAAGCTGATCCAGGTCAAGGCCATATTCAAAAGGGTGAGGATATTTTAGTGAAGCTACTTCCTTGGAAAAAAATATTATGATAATAACCCCAGATACACTTCAAAATTGGATTCTAGAAAATAAAAAAATAAGAGTTGTTGATATACGTTCTGAAGAACAGATAGAAGAATTACCAATAAATATTTCAGGAACAATTGTATCATCTGTGGAATCTTTACCAATCCAATTTGATAGACCAAATATTTTGATCTGTCAATTTGGCGTTATTACAGAAGAAGTTATTGACTCCAATCAATTAGAAAATACCTACAGCCTTCTTGGTGGTGCATTAGCCTGGACTAATTTTAAGACTGAAAGAAAAGATTTTAGTCGATGGTCGAGACAAATTGCTTTGCCTGAAATTGGAATAGAAGGTCAAAAAAAGCTTAATAATTCCAAAGTTGCAGTTGTCGGTCTTGGAGGACTAGGTTGTCCAGCAGCAAATAATTTGGCAGCTAGTGGGATTGGTTCCTTGAGGTTGATTGATGGAGATCTTGTTGAATTGTCAAACTTACATCGACAACCATTGTATGGTTTAGAAGATATTAATCAAAAAAAAGCTGATGCTGCACTATTAAGCCTGTCAAAAAAATATGATACAATAAATTTAGAAGCTGTTCCTGTTATGCTAGATAACAATAATGCTAAGAAACTTCTAGAAGATGTTAATATAATTATTGATGCTACAGATAACATTAAAACAAGGATAGAAATAGATAAAATTTCAAAAGATCTAAAAATACCTATGGTTTATGGTGGGTTATATCGCTTTGAAGGTCAGGTCTCGGTATTTAATTTTAATGGCAGTCCTGGTTACCTTGATCTATTTTCAAAAAAGTCAAATAATCGTGATAAATGTTCAGATGCGGGAGTTATAGGTATGTTACCTGGAATTATAGGAAATATTCAGGCATTAGAAACTGTGAAACTAATTATTGGAATGGATTCTGCATTAATTGGAAAACTATTAATTTATGATTCTATATCTCATAGAATAAACATAATGGATTATAATAAAATAAAATGAAAATAGTTTTAAAATGTTTTTCACAAGTTAAATATGCTCTAAATACAGATGAGATTACAGTTGAATTAGATGATGGACAAACAGCTTCAGATTTAGAAAAAATTATAAGAAAACAGACTGGAGAAAAGCTTAAAGGGATTGGATTACAAATAGCTGTTAATCAAGAGTATAGTGATGGTTCAACTGTACTTCATAATGGTGATGAGGTGGCATTTATTCCACCTGTTCAGGGAGGCTAGCTATGGTTATTACTAAAATTTTATCAGGACCATTGTCCCCGTTTCCTTCAGATAATTCTAGAACAAATGAGGGTGCTGAATTGGTTTTTAATGGTCGAGTAAGAGATAAAGAAGATGGGAATAAGATTATAGCTCTTGATTACGAATACTACGAAGGAATGGCTGATAATGAACTTCAAAGTTTAGCGGAGAACACAGCCAGACAGTTTAAGATTATTGATTTATTTTGCTATCACAGAATAGGATCTGTCCCTGTTGGTGAGTCAAGTCTTCATGTTGTAATATGGTCTAAGCATCGCAAAGCAGCAATTCATGCCATGGATTATTTTATAAAAGAATTAAAGAAACGTGTACCTATTTGGAAATGGGCTATCCTTTTTTCAGGCGAGAGGATACCAAGCAAGTGTAACCACCATTGAGTTACTTCTAGATATAGTTAGGTAGGATAGTCTAACCTTTAATTTTAAATATTATTGCCAAATAAATTTTCTTTAATTACTTTTTTAATACGATTATAGCGTAATTTTAATCGTTTCCACATACCGAGTGCTGTTTTAAGGGAGAGGAGCAGTGTTTGGCTATTTTTTTACAGAAAGAATATTATCTGGACCTTGATAAAGAGAGTGTTTGGGATGCTATAGTTGATCCACATCTTCTTTCAGAAATCCTCCCTAATTGCGATAACCTAGAGCCTGTTTCTAAGAATAAATATACTGCCCACATAAATGTAAAGGTCGGTCCAATCCAGAGTAACTTTAAATCTAAAATGGAAATGTTTGATATTAATGCTCCAGATGGATACAAATTTCGAGTTGAGGGTGATAGCGTAAAAGGGACAATGGGTGGTGTCGGTGAAATTAAACTTGAGTCTCAAGATTTAGGCACTCGATTTATATTTTCGGCTGAAGGAAATATTACTGGTCTCATTGCTCGATTTGGTCAACGTTTAATTGAAGCAGTAGGGAAAAAATTGATGGATCAGGGGTTTGAAAATTTTAAAAATAAAGTAATTCCAAATGCTTGAGAGAGCAAGTAATTAAGAACCAAAGGAGTACAGAATGGCACATCTAGTTAAACTAAATGTAAACGGTGTTAAATATGAGCAGGAGGTTGATACTCGTGTTCTTTTAGTTGATTTTATTAGAGAAAAGCTTGGAATGACGGGCACACATGTAGGTTGTGATACTAGTTCATGCGGGGCTTGCACAATTCATATAGATGGTAAAGCAGTAAAATCATGTACCATGTTTGCTGTTCAGGCTGATGGTACTAGTATCACTACGATTGAAGGGATGTGCAAAGATGGAACTTTACACCCACTCCAAGAAGGTTTTAAAGAAGAGCATGGTCTGCAGTGTGGTTTTTGTACTCCAGGTATGATTATGACTGCCGCTGATCTTCTGAATGACAATAATAATCCGAGCGAGGAGGAAATTCGCTGTGGATTAGATGGAAATTTCTGTCGCTGTACAGGCTATCAAAACATAGTCAAAGCGGTTAAATATGCCGCTGATAAAGGTTAGGAGTTAATATATGAGTGAATTAATTGGAAAACCAGTAAAACGCGTAGAAGATAATCGTTTTATCAAGGGTGAGGGTAAATACACCGATGATTTTAATATGAATAATCAAACCTTCGCAGTTTATGTTCGTAGTCCTCATGCTCACGCAAAAATAAATAGTATTGATACTTCCTCAGCTGAATCGATAAAAGGGGTGGTAAAAATCTTTACTGGAAAAGATATAGCAGATGCTGGAATTGTTGGTTCTATCTGTGGTTGGCAAGTTGATTTTAAAAATGGGGATACCATGAAAGAACCAGGACATCCGATTTTAGTTGCAGATAAAGTTAGACATGTGGGAGACGCTGTGGCGTTGGTTATAGCAGAAGATAAATATACAGCCAGAGATGCGGCTGAAATGGTAGACGTTGATTATGATATTCTAGAGGCTGTTGTTGACCCAAAGGCTGCCACTCAGGATGGCGCTCCTCTTGTACATGATGATGTGCCAAATAATACAATATATGATTGGGAGTTAGGTGATAAGGATGCTACAGATAATGCTTTTCAAAATGCTCATCACATAACTAGCCTATCGTACCACAATCAAAAATTAATTCCTAATGCAATTGAGCCTAGGGCAGCGCTAGCACACTACGATTCGAATGATGATAAATATACGCTTTATACCACTTCCCAAAATCCTCACTTGGCCCGTTTGATTATTGCTGCTTTTGTTCTGAGTATACCTGAGCATAAGCTACGGGTTATATCCCCAGATGTCGGTGGTGGTTTTGGAAGTAAAATATTTGCATATAATGATGAGTGTGGAGTTCTTTGGGCATCTAAACAGATTGGGCGTCCTGTAAAGTGGACCTCTGATCGGAGTGAAGCATTTATCACAGATTGCCATGGTAGAGATCACGTAACCGATGCAAAACTAGCTCTAGATGCAGAGGGGAAAATTATTGGTCTAAGAACTAAAACTTATGCCGCAATGGGTGCATATCTATCGAATTTTTCTACATGCGTTCCGACTTATCTTCATGGTACTCTTATGCAGGGCTTGTATACTACTCCTGCTGTTCATGTTGATGTTACAGCGGTAGTGACTCATACTGTACCTGTTGATGCCTATCGTGGTGCTGGCCGTCCTGAGGCAACTTATTCTATTGAGAGACTGATTGATACTGCTGCTAGAGAGATTGGAATGGATCCTGCAGAATTTAGGAAAAGAAATTTTATTCCTCCTTTTGATGGGATTAATGAACCTGGGTACCAGACTCAAGTTGCCCTCCAGTACGATAGTGGTAATTATGAAGGATCTTTGAATAAAGCTCTGGAGGTTGCAGACTATGATAGTCTTAAGTCTAAACGTGAAAAAGCCAAGGCTGAAGGAAGACTGATGGGAATTGGATTTTCAACATATATCGAAGCCTGCGGTATTGCACCTTCTGCGGTTGTAGGCTCACTTGGAGCTCGTGTTGGACTCTATGATGCTGCGAGCATACGTGTGCATCCAACGGGTAAGGTTACCATACACAGTGGAGCCCATTCGCATGGTCAAGGGCATGAGACAACCTTTGCTCAAGTTGTTGCTGATTCATTTGGTATTGGAATGGAAGACGTCAATGTAATTCATGGTGATACAGAGAATGTTCCCTTTGGTATGGGTACCTATGGATCTAGGAGTCTAGCTGTTTGTGGAAGTGCAATAATGAAAAGCGTAGACAAAGTAAAAGAGAAAGGGGCTCGTATTGCTGCTCATAAGCTTGAATGCTCTCCAGATGATCTAGAATTTGCAAAAGGTTCATGGACAGTTAAAGGCACAGATAAATCTGTTGCCTTTGGAGATGTAGCCCTCACCGCTTATGTCCCGCATGATTATCCAGAAGGAGAAGAGCCTGGTCTAGATTTTGCGAGTTTTTATGATCCCGCAAATTTTGTCTATCCGTTTGGCACGCATATATGCGTCGTTGAAGTTGATAAAGACACGGGTCAGGTGAATATTGTAAAATATGTTGCTGTTGATGATTGTGGCAATATTATTAATCCTATGATAGTTGAGGGGCAAGTACACGGTGGGATTGCACAGGGTGTGGGGCAGGCGCTTTTAGAGGGTGCTGTCTACGATGACTCTGGTCAGTTATTAAATGGCAGTATGTTAGATTATACTATGCCAAGGGCTGATAATCTTCCAATGTTTGATACGGATCATACGGTAACACCTTGTCCGCATAATCCTTTGGGTGTTAAAGGAATTGGGGAAGCAGGCACGATTGCATCCACGCCTGCGGTTGTTAATGCGGTTATTGATGCGTTATCGGAATTTGGTGTTAAAGATTTACAAATGCCGTTGACTTCTGAGAGAGTCTGGGAAGTAATAAATAATAATAATAACTGATAAGAGGGGAGGGATTGTTATGATATCATATAAATTTGACTACAAAGTTGCCGCTACATTAGAAGAAGCATTCTCAATGTTAGAAGATGCTGGAAACGGAGGATCCTTTATTGCAGGAGGACACAGTCTAGTGCCTGCAATGAAATTAAGACTTGCTCAACCTGAAACCTTGATTGATATTTCGAAAGTTTCTGGGATGTCTGAAATTAGTAAAGATAGCGGTAGCCTCACTATCGGAGGATTGGTCACACATGCTGAAGTCGCTTCTTCTGAATTAGTAAAAAGTATATGTCCTGGTTTATCCGAATGTGCTGGTTTGATTGGTGATGCTCAGGTCAGAAATAAAGGAACTATAGGTGGCAATATCGCTCATGCTGATCCAGGTTCTGATTACCCTGGTGCATTGATTGCATTTGGTGCAGTTATACGTTTAGCTGGTTCATCTGGTGTTAGAGAAGTGAATGCTGAGGATTTTTTTACAGGTTTATTTGAAACATCCAAATCCGATAAAGAAATTGTTACAGGGGTTATAGTTCCATCTTATCAATTTAGTACTTATGTTAAATTTCCAAATCCTGCATCTCGATATGCAGTGGTAGGAGTTGGTGTAGCACTAGAGATGAGTGGTACAAAATGTGAATCGATATCAATTGGAATTACAGGCGCCGCTGACCATGCATTTCGCGCGAGGAATTCAGAATCTTTATTGAGTGGATCTGAACTAACAAATAATGATTTAGATTCTGCTATCTCTGTTGTTACAGAGGGTCAGGATATGATGAGTGATTTGGCAGCTTCTTCTAAATATCGTTCGCATCTTTGTGGTGTGATGCTAAAGCGTGCAATATCAAAAATAAAAGAGATAGCCTAGATGTTTTATTTAATTTAATTGCTGCTAATGCAGTAATATTTTGAAATATACGTGCGTTATGTTTTGGTTAGACAAACTTTTGAGCTTGTTTTATTTATTATCTTTTGTTTACTTTATGCCGAGCCTACCAAGTAGAGTTCAATCAGTTCCGCATACTAATTGAACAGATGACTTAACTTTCTGTTTTGTCTTTCTGGAAATCATATAAAAGGAGTACGATATGATACCTGGAGTTTTTGATTACCACTCTCCGTCCACGTTAGAAGAAGCCGTAAATCTGCTTAGCGAATTAGGTGATGATGCTAAGATTTTAGCTGGTGGACATAGCCTAATTCCGATGATGAAATGGAGACTTGCTGAACCAGCTCATTTGGTTGACATAAGTCGTCTTTCAGATCTTGACTATATAAAGGAAGAGGAAGGATATCTATGTATTGGGGCAATGGTAACTGAATCTGCTCTTGAGTCTTCAGATTTAATTGCAAGAAAATACCCAATCCTTAAAGACACCTCAGAAGTGATAGCTGATCCACTGGTTCGAAACCTTGCCACTTTTGGAGGAAATATTGCTCATGGAGATCCTGCTAATGATCATCCCGCTACCATGGTTGCTCTCAACGCGATTGTAGTTGCCTGTGGGCCAGGTGGTACTAAAAGAGAAATAGCTATAGATGATTTTTTCTTGGGTCCTTTATGGACGGCTTTAGAGGAAAATGAGATTTTAACTGAAGTGAAAATTCCTGTTCCAGTTAATCAATCAGGCGGGAATTATTTAAAGCTAGAAAGAAAAGTTGGTGACTATGCTATTGCTGCTTGTGCAATAAATTTAGAATTTGATAATGGCAATTGCGTTTCTGCTGGAATAGGATTGACTAATGTTGGACCAACTCCAATTCGTGCTACTGAAGCTCAAAATGCTTTAGTAGGTACTGATGTTTCAGGAAGTAGTGTTGAGATGGCAGGCGATTTAGCTGCTAAGGCGTCTCAACCTATCGGAGACCATCGTGGTTCAGAAGAATACAAGAGATCAGTAGTCAAGACTTTGACAACGAGAGCTATAATGAAGGCAAAAAACAGAGCATTGGGAGGCAACTAAAATGGCAACAAAATCAATAACGGTTAATATTAATGGAACTCCTCAAACAGGCGAAGTAGAGGACAGATTATTATTGGTTCACTTTATAAGAGATAATTGTTCACTCACTGGCACCCACATTGGTTGTGATTCTACTCATTGTGGGGCATGTACTGTATTGCTCGATGGAACTGCTGTAAAAGCTTGTACCGTTTTTGCTGTTCAGGCTGATGGTAGAGATGTTATGACTATCGAAGGTATGGAAGGTGAGGCACTGCATCCACTTCAGGAAGCATTTTTTGAAGAGCATGCTTTACAATGTGGATTTTGCACACCAGGGATGATAATGTCAGCAAAACACCTATTAGACAAAAACCCTAAGCCTACAGAGGATGAAATCAGATGTGGTATATCGGGAAATTTATGCCGCTGTACTGGATATCAAAATATTGTTAAAGCAGTTAATTATGCTTCGAACAAGCTTCAGGAATCTGAATCAAAAGGAGTTGAATAATGTCAAAGTGTAAAACATCATTTGAAGTCGGTGGCATGGGCCACTCTGTAAAGCGTAAAGAAGATGCAAGATTTATACGAGGTCAGGGTAATTATGTTGACGATGTTGTTCGTCCTGGTATGGTATTTATGGATATCGTAAGGAGCCCATACGCTCATGCAAAAATAAAAAGCATCAATACTGAAAAAGCGCTAGCACACCCTGGCGTTGCAGCCGTGATAACAGGAGAAACACTGAAAGAGTATAATTTACATATGATGCCGACACTGATGTCAGACACTCAAATGGTATTGCCGATAGATAAGGTTTGCTATCAGTCTCAGGAAGTAGCAGCTGTTATTGCAACAGACAGATATAGTGCCGCTGATGGGATTGAATTAGTAGAAGTTGAATACGAGCCATTGCCCGTTGTTGTTGATCCTCACAAAGCAACAGATCCAGATGCTCCCATAATTAGAGATGATAAAGAGGGACAAGAGTCAAACCATATTTGGCATTGGGAAGAAGGAGATAAAGAAGGGACTGAGGAGGTTTTTAAAAATTCTGATGTGGTAATAAAAGAAAAAATATATATACCTCGAATTCATGTTGCTTCGATTGAAACCTGTGGATGCGTTTCTGAGTTCGATAAGGCTACTGGTCAACTCACAGTATGGATGACTACTCAAGCGCCCCATGCGATTCGTACAGTTCTTGCATTGGTTGCTGGACATGTAGGCCTCCAAGAAGATAAAATAAGAGTAATATCTCCAGATATTGGAGGTGGTTTTGGAGGAAAGGTTCCAGTATATCCAGGATATGTTATAGCTATAGCAGCCTCAGTTGTTACGGGTTTGCCAGTTAAATGGATTGAAGACCGTAGAGAGAATTTGCAAGCAGATTCATTTGCAAGAGAT
Source organism: uncultured bacterium (assembly GCA_964561495.1). Lineage (GTDB taxonomy): Bacteria > Fidelibacterota > Marinisomatia > Marinisomatales > UBA1611 > CAZLPW01. Next base: position 14,223 of record CAZLPW010000027.1, read on the forward strand.
TATCACATGGATTGTGAAATTGCAGCAGATAAGGATGGTACCTTAAATGGTTTAAGAATAAAAACTCTTGCTGATAATGGTTATGCTGATGCGGCTGCTAACCCATCAAAATATCCTGCAGGTATGTTTTCTATTTGTACTGGATCCTATAACTTTAAAAATGCTTTTGTTGAAGTAGATGGTGTTTACACGAATAAGCCGCCTGGAGGAGTTGCATACAGGTGTTCTTTTCGGGTTACTGAAGCAGTACATGCTATAGAAAGAATGGTTGATTTGGTGGCGGATGAGATTATGATGGATGCAGCAGAATTAAGAATGAAAAACTTTATACCTAAAGATGCGTTCCCATACAAATCGCCAACTGGCTGGGAGTATGACAGCGGTGACTATCACAAAGCATTAAAATTGGCTATGGATAATATTGGCTATGAAGATTTATTGAAAGAACAGGCAGAGAAGAGAGAAAAGGGAGAGTTGATGGGTATTGGGATATGTTCATTCACAGAAGTTGTTGGTGCTGGGCCATCTAAAGATTTTGATATTCTAGGTATTAAAATGTTTGATAGTTCTGAGATCCGTATCCACCCTACTGGGAAAGCGATCGCTCGGTTTGGTACAAAGTCGCAAGGTCAGGGACATGAGACTACTTATGCACAGATTATTGCTGAAGAATTAGGCATACCTTATACTGATGTGTCTGTTGAAGAAGGTGACACAGATACTGCGCCGTATGGTTTAGGTACCTATGCTAGTAGATCTACACCAACGGCTGGTGCTGCGGCTGCTATGGCATGCAGAAAAATAAAGGAAAAAGCAAAAAAAATTGCGGCTCATTTGCTTGAAACATCTGAAGAAGACTTAGAGTGGGAAGTCGGAAAATTTTCTGTTAAAGGAGTTCCAGATAAAGCCGTAACTATTCAAGATATTGCTTTTGCTGCTTACACTAATCATCCCCAAGGCTTAGAAGCTGGTTTGGAGGCTACTCATTATTATGATCCACCAAACCTCACATTCCCATTTGGTAGCTATATAGCAGTTGTAGATATTGATTCAGGTACTGGTGAGGTTTCAGTCAGAAGATTCATGGCAGTCGATGATTGTGGGAATATTATTAATCCTATGATTGTAGAGGGTCAAATACATGGTGGCTTAACTCAAGGGCTTGCACCAGCTCTCTTTGAAGAAATCAGTTACGATGATGAGGGTAATATAACGGGCGGTAGTTTTATGGAATATTTGGTTCCAACTGCCGTAGAAACTCCTCACTGGGAAACAGATAAGACAATAACACCCTCTCCACATCATCCAATTGGGGCCAAAGGTGTAGGCGAGTCACCAACGGTAGGAGCTCCGCCTGCTATTGTAAATGCCGTTGTTGATGCATTGTCACATTTAGGTGTTAAACATATTGATATTCCAATAACACCTGAAAAGGTTTGGAAAGTTATTAATAATAAGGGAGATGCTGCTTAAACCGTAAATAAAAGGTAGACTAATGAAGGTTAAACTGGAGAAAACATTTAGCGTTAGTGCGCCCTCTAGGGATGTTTGGGACTTTATGACTGATGTAAAAAAAGTCTCAACATGCATTCCTGGCGCACAGTATGTTGAGGATTTAGGTGATAATAAGCACTCTGTTTTGCTTGTCGTAAAGGTTGGCCCAATAAAGTCAACCTATCGGGGTGAAGTATTTATTCGATCTAAAGATGAAGAAAAACAAATTATTGAAATTGATGGGAAAGGTACAGATACAAAAGGAAAAGGTGGTGCTAATATGGAACTTATTGGTTCAATTATTGATAAAGGAGATGGTTCTACCGAAGTTGTAGGCGATTCAACAGTTACCATTCAGGGGATGCTAGCACAATTTGGTTCTCGAATGGTAGAAGATGTTTCAAATCAATTATTTTTACAATTTACGAAATCTTTATCATCAAAGCTTGAAGGCAATGACAGTGATAGTACAATAAAAAATGATGATGAAAATAGTTTGAGTGGTGTCGCAGTTGCATCTGCGGCTTTGAAAGGTGTCTCTGGAAGATTAATGGATAAAATAAGAGGTGGGAAAGACACCGAATAATAGTAATTATTTCTTATGAAATTTAACTGGATCAAACGCGCTGCTGAGCTAGAAAAAAATAAGACCCCATTTGCAATTGCAACTGTAATAAATACTGTCGCTCCCACCTCTGCAAAGCCGATGTCTAAAGCTATTATCCATTCAGATGGTACAATGGAAGGTTGGATAGGGGGTGGATGTTCTATTAATGCAGTGATTAATGAGGGTCTAAATTGTATAAAAAGTGGTAAGTCAATTGTTCTTAGGCTCAGTCCTGATAAGATTTCTGATGGTGGTCTTACTTATAAAAAAGAGGTTTTTTTAAATTGTGAAAGCGGAGGCATCCTTGAATTTCATATCGAACCAGTTTTACCGATGACAAAATTAATTATATATGGGAATACTCCAACTGCATATGCTCTTGCTAACATGGGTCATTTTTTAAATTATGATTGTTGCATATGCTCACCAGAATTAAATCCTGATTTAAAATTTGCAGATGCAGTTACGATTTTTAATAGCTTTAAAACTTTCTCAGATTCTTGTGTGGTGGTGGTAGCAACTCAGGGAGAAAATGATCTTAAAGCCCTTAGATCTGCAATTTTATCAAAGCCACAGTTTTTGTCTTTGATTATAAGTAGAAAAAAAGCATCGAGCTTATTGGATCAATTAGAAAAGCAAGGAATAGACAAGGATGAAATTTCAAAAATTAAATTTCCAGGTGGAATGAATATTGGCGCAAAAACTCCTGAGGAAATTGCTGTTTCAGTTTTAGCCGAACTAATTGAGGAAAGAAACTCTTTAGATATTAAGGAACAAGTAATTATTGAAATGAATGAGGAAACAAAAGAATTAGATCCTGTATGTGGTATGTCTGTAAATCCAAAAAAGGTATCTGATGCTTATGAATTTGATGGGAGTATTTTTTATTTTTGTTGTAGTGGCTGCAAAAACAAGTTTGCCTTAGAGCCTTTGTCTTATATTGTATAAAAAGAATTCTAATTTTAGTTTAATTAAATATGACAGATATTAATTTTGATAAAGTTGGTGACATACAAAAGCACCTAGACAAACATCAATATATAGCAGATAGGGGACTCTCAACTTCTTTATTTTTAGCTCTAAAAATGAAAAAACCAATATTTTTAGAAGGTGAGCCTGGGGTTGGTAAAACAGAAATAGCAAAGGTGCTATCAAAAATAATGAATACTGATCTTATTCGTTTGCAGTGCTATGAAGGTTTGGATGTACACAATTCTATTTATGAATGGAACTATTCTAGACAAATTTTGCAGATCAGGATGATGGAATTGGAAGGAAAAATTGATAGAAAAACAGTAACAGATGAAATTTTTGGATCGAAATTTCTAATTAAGAGACCACTATATAAGGCAATTGATTATCCAGGTGAACTTCCACCCGTGCTTCTTATTGATGAATTAGATAGAGCGGATGAAGAATTTGAAGCATTCTTATTAGAGATATTATCTGATTATCAGATTTCCATTCCTGAGATTGGAACAATACAATCTGATAAACCTCCAATTGTAGTTATAACGTCGAACCGTACTCGAGAGGTACATGATGCATTAAAAAGAAGATGCCTATATCACTGGATAGGATATCCAACAGCGAAACAAGAATTTGAAATAGTTAATCGTCGTATACCAGAAGTAAGTGAAGTTTTAGGGAAACAGGTTGTAGCGTTTGTACAAATAATCAGGCAAAAAGATCTTTATAAGATACCAGGCATTGCAGAAACATTAGACTGGGCGAAAGCGTTAATTAAACTTGGTACAACCAAGTTATCTAAGGAAATAACGACAGATACTTTAGGCACTCTTTTAAAATATCAAGATGATATAGAAAGTATGGATAGTGAAACCACTGATGGTCTTGTTCAGAAAGCATTTGCTGAAGCAAACTTAATCTAAATACCTATTTAATTGTCTTGAATAAAATTATTTCTAGGCTTGATGATGCTGTGGTTGTATTTGGACGTTTTTTAAGACAAGCAGGATGTCCCGTAGGTTCAGGCGAAATTATGAATGCAATCAATGCTTGTAGCCATATTGAAATTGCAAATCGATTAGACTTTCGTCAGGCACTAAGAGTATGCTTAATTAGTAATTACAAACTCTTACCTTTGTTTGATCAGTTATTTGATATATACTGGCGGAATCCTGATAAAATTCAAAATGTATCTGATATTTTAAGAAATTTATATCAATCACGTTTAGCGCAGGCTGAAATCAAATCAATGAAAGAGCAGATTAAAGATATATACAAAAAAAATGTTGAGGGATTAGATAGTAATAATGAGGATGAAAATGATTCAGAAAAAACTTATGATGTTTATTTATATAGTCCTAATGAACAATTGAAAAAGAAGAGGTTTGATGGTTATTCAGATTCAGAGCTGGAAGAAGCTAAAAAATTTATTAATAATCGAAAATGGGAACTGCCGAAAAGGAAATTAAGGCGGCTGAAACCTGGTAAAATACCCTATAGACTTGATATAAGAAATACAATTAGAAATAATATTTTTCCATCTCAGGATTTTGTTAAACTAAATTGGAAACAGCCGAAGAGAAGGGATAGACCTTTAGTTGTTTTAATGGATATTAGCGGTTCAATGGATCATTACACTAGAATTTTATTGCATTTTCTTCATACGATTTCTTTAAAAGGTAATAAAATCGAGGGTTTTACTTTTGGTACAAGATTAACAAGAATCACTCGATTTATTAAAGAAAAAAGTGTTAATGATTCTATTGAAAAAATAAATAGTTTGGTAAAAGATTGGTCTGGCGGAACTAAGATTGGTGAAACAATAAAAGATTTTAATCTTCTTTGGGCAAGAAGAGTACTTGGAAATGGTGCTGTTGTTTTGATTATCACTGATGGTTGGGATACTGGAAATTCAAAACTTCTTAATCAAGAATTTGATAGATTAAAAAAAAGTTGTAATCGATTAATTTGGTTAAACCCGAATCTTGGTTATCAAGATTTTGAGCCACTTACGGGTGGCGTTCAAATAATGATGAAATATGTTGATAACTTTTTACCGATACATAACCTAAGCTGTCTAACAGATTTAAGTGATTTATTCTTCTCATTAGATTCTAATAAAAGATTTAGAGTCGTTGCATGAAAATATCAGCAACCATACTAGCAGCGGGCTCTTCCAGGCGGATGGGTAAAACAAATAAATTACTTCTATTAATAAATGATAGGCCTATTATTCAATTAGTTTGCAGAACTGTTTTAAATACAAAATTAAGTCCAATTATTGTAGTAACAGGCTATGAACATCGTAAAATCAAAAAAAGTATTCCAGATGAAATAAATGATATTGTTTTTAATAAAGATTGGAAGAGTGGTATGATGAGTTCTATTTACAAGGGTATGTCTAGACTAGATGAGAGCGTTGATGGTAATATAATTATACTAGGAGATATGCCCCTTATTACAAAGAATACATTAAATCTTTTAATAGATGAGTTTAAAAAATATAAAGGTCAACGAATAGTCCATCCATCGTATAAGTCGATACAAGCAAACCCCGTGATATTCCCGAAGAAATATTTTCCTGATATATTAAAGGGTAGTGGCGATATAGGTGGCAAAAAAGTTTTAAAGAAATATTCGAAAGAAGCTATTAGTGTAAATGTGGATTCAGATGAGGTCATTCTTGATTGCGATACCAGAGATGACTATCTTTTGGCTCAAATGAAAAAAACAAACCATGTCCAGACATAAAGATCTGTTTCAAGCTATAGCGCTTCTAGAAAAAGATGAAGTTCCGTATGCTATTGCATCTGTTTTTCAAGTTCATGGTTCTTCTTCAGGAAAAGTAGGTGACAAAGCAGTTTTTGATGCTAATGGGAAACGAATTATTGGTTATATTGGAGGAGGATGTATTGAAAATAGAGTGGCTGCTTTGGCTAAGGAATCACTAAAAGAAGGTACTCCAAAAACCATTGAAATTGATCTTGATAGTGATGAGATGGGCATGGGCATTCCCTGTCGAGGATATATGTCTGTTATTGTTGAGCCCCAATTAGTAAATAAAACTATATTTATACGTGGTGTAGGTAGAGTGGTAGAAATTCTTTGCCGCATAGCAACTATTTTGAAATTTAAAGTAATTGTTCAAACTGATGAAAATGAAAAGGAATATTATTCTGATGCTGATATGATTATTACAGATCCAGTAGATATAGAGGATATTAATTTTCCTGTTGACTATTTTATTCTAGCAACTCATCATAGAGATGATGATAAGGTAACATATGATGCAATAAAAAAAGGTATTAGCTATGTTGGCGTTGTTGCTAGTGCTAAAAAAACGGGAATAATAAAAGATTTCCTAAAAGATCATGGTATAGATGAAGAAGAGATGAGGTTCTTTTATTCACCTACTGGTTTGGATTTTAAGGCGACCACTCCAGAACAGATTGCTCTAAGTATTTTATCTGAGATTGTAATGTTATCAAATAGTGGGACAGGTAAGCATATGAGAGACCAGATTGAACAATAATAATAAATTTTGTTTTTAATCATTTAATATATTAATTAGTAGATGGTTTATCCTATATACTTAGATAATCAAGCCACCACACCATTAGATCCAATCGTTCTAGAATCAATGATGCCATATTTTAAAGAAAAATTTGGAAATGCAGCTAGCAGTCATCATATTTATGGTCAAGATGCGAAACAAGCAGTTGAATACTCTAGAAATGAAATTTCAAAAGTGTTAAATGCCAAACCAAGAGAAATTATTTTTACTAGTGGTGCAACTGAAGCAGTCAATTTAGGAATAAAAGGGATCGTAGAGCAGAACGAAAATACTGGATGCCATATCATTACCCAAGAGACTGAGCATAAAGCTGTTTTAGACACATACATTTCTCTTGAAAAAAGAGGTGTTAAAATCTCAATTTTACCAGTTGGCTCTGATGGATTTCTAGATCCAGATTCTGTAAAGAATGAAATAACGAACAATACAGTTTTGGTATCAATTATGCATGCAAATAATGAAATCGGGACAGTGCAATCAATCAAAGAAATAGGATTAATATGTCGGGATAAAGGTGTTTTATTTCTAGTTGATTCATGCCAGTCCTTCGGTAAGCTAGATATTGATGTAAAAGATATGAATATTAATCTTTTGGCCGCAACTGGGCATAAAATATATGGCCCTAAGGGTATAGGTTTTTTGTATGTGAGTCAAAAAGATCCTAATATTAAACTGAAAATGCAGATCGATGGCGGCGGACACGAACGGGGTTTTAGATCAGGAACCTTACCAGTAAGTCAGATAGTTGGTCTTGGTAAGGCTCTACAGATATCTGAAAAAGAAAAGAAAAAAGAAAATAAACGTCTTAAGATATTAAGAGACAAATTGTACTATGCTATTTTGGATAGTCACCCAGACGTTATATTAAATGGGTCCCTTGATAGAAGGTTACCACATAATCTAAATCTTTGTTTTCCTGGATTAAACGCTGAAAGTATTATTATGAAAATGAGGGGTGTGGCGTGTTCTACTGGTTCAGCATGTAGCAGTGCTAATTTGAAACCATCTCACGTTATAAAAGCAATAGGGAGAGATAATGAATTAGCCCATTCAGCTATACGCTTCAGTCTAGGAAGATTTAATTTGGAACCTGAAATAGATAAAGCTATTATTATAATTAATAATGCAATTAATCTATTAAAGGAACAAAAAAATAATAGAAGCAAAACAATTATATAGAATTAAATTAATATGTCGGATCCATTAATTACCAATGATGCGGTTGTCCTAGGAATTTTAATAAGTATTTTAGCGTTTGTCTTTAAAACTTCTAATAGTAAAAGTCCATTTTGGAAGAGGTTTTACTCTATAATACCTTCATTGTTATTATGTTATTTTATTCCATCTATTTTTAATTCATTAGGAATAATATCTGGAGAAAATTCCAATCTTTATTTTGTTTCCTCTCGATATTTATTACCATCTAGCTTGGTTTTGCTTACTATTAGCATTGATCTAAAAGAAATTCTTAGGCTAGGACCAAAGGCCTTAATTATGTTTTTTACTGCGACTATTGGTATAATAATAGGTGGTCCTTTGGCAATATTAATCGTAGCAAAAATTTCCCCTGATTTAGTAGGTGGCATAGGTTATGACTCTGTATGGCGAGGCCTTGCAACTGTCGCGGGTAGCTGGATAGGAGGTGGTGCGAATCAGGCCGCTATGAAAGAAATTTTTTCTGTTAGTGATATTTTGTTTTCTTCAATGATTACGGTTGATGTCATTGTTGCAAATATTTGGATGGCTTTTTTACTATACGGAATTGGAATAAGCCCTAAGATTGATAAATGGCTCGATTCTGATAGCTCATCTATTGAAAAATTAAAGCAGAAAATGGATAATTTTAGATCAGGTATTACTAGAACTCCAAATCTTTCTGATGTATTTATCCTACTTGCAGTAGGCTTTGGTGTTACGGGCATAGCACACCAGATTTCCGATTTTTTAGCACCATATATTAAGTCTAATTACCCATTGCTAGAAAAATTCAGTCTCACATCGAATTTTTTTTGGATAATTGTTTTAGTAACAACTATTGCTCTTTTACTTTCTTTCACTAGTTTAAGAAATTTAGAGGGAGTGGGCGCGTCTAGATATGGAAGTGTATTTTTATATATTCTTGTTGCTACGATTGGTATGAAAATGAATATTTTTTCTATATTTAAAAATCCAGGTTTATTCATTATCGGAGCGGTTTGGATTACTTTTCATGCGGTTCTATTAATAATTGTAGCAAAACTAATTAGGGCTCCATTTTTCTTTGTTGCTGTTGGTAGTCAAGCAAAT
>CAZLPW010000028.1:0-14047 GCA_964561495.1 uncultured bacterium
CGAGCCTCTTTTGATATTCAATATGGATATGTAAAAAGGAATACCCACAAAAACACCTCTTGGGATAGAGCAAAATTTGAAGTCGTTGGACATAAATATGCAGATTTATCATCTCATGACTACGGTGTCGCACTGTTGAATGATTGCAAGTATGGATATATGGTGCATGATAATATTTTAGATCTAAATTTATTGAGGTCGCCTAGCAATCCTGATCCAGATGCCGATATCAGGCAGCATAAATTTATCTATAGTTTTTTTCCACATAAGGACGATTTAATTCGGTCAAATGTAATCAGTGAATCAAGGTTGCTAAACCAAAAGCCAATCCTGTTTGAAGGGGTGTATAGCGATATAAATAGTGAAATTTTTCTTGAAGGGGATGGATTAGAGTTATCTGTTATAAAGAAAGCTGAAAAAAAAGATTGCTGGATAATAAGAATTGTTGAAACGTACGGCAGAAAATCAATTGGGCGGTTATATCTTCAAGGCAGTCTCGTAGAGTGTGATCTTATGGAATGGAATGAATCTTCTGATAAAATAGAAGTAAACAAATATTACCCTCTTGTTTTGAATGCATTCGATATAAAGACCTATATGTTCTACAAAAAAAAATAGTCTTTTGATTCGCTTAAGTTTTTTCTTTTATCCAATAACATTTCCTTAAAAACGCCGTGATTTTTAATTGATGTATAGGTTATTTATCTTTTTTTGTATGTTCTTTTTTGTTAGTTGTGATAAATCTGAAATAACTCGCTCTCACAGTGGTTTATCTATTCTTGGTGAGTTCCAGTCTTCCTGGGTTAGGAATTTCAATCCACTGAGTCCATCGGGTCTATCTAGATGGGCGACGTCGTCTGGTATTTACGAACCATTATTTATTTATAATTCTTTAAATCAAGAATATTTACCCTGGCTAGGAACAAATTATAATTGGAGCGAAAATAATAAAACTTTAGAAATTACGACTCGCTCAGGAGTCTTCTGGTCTGATGGACAAACATTTACTGCGGAAGATGTTTCATTTACTTATAATTTGATAAAAAAATATCCTGCTCTGGATACTCGAGGTTCATGGAATTATTTGGATAATGTGGTTGCTGTTAATGATACTATTGTAGAGTTTGATTTTAAACGTGTATATGTTCCAGGCTTTTATGATATTGTTAATAGATCTATAGTCCCTAAGCATATTTGGAAAGAAGTAAGCGATCCAGTAAAATTTTCTAATCCAAACCCAGTGGGAACAGGACCTTTTACTGAGATCCTGAGGTTTGAAAAACAAATTTTTGAGTTAGGAAAAAATCAGAACTATTGGAATAAAAATAAACCGCTGATTAATAAATTAGTTTTTAATGCTTATTCAGGCAATGAAGCAGCAACCTTGGCTCTTATAAATGGTGACCTAGATTGGACAGGGATATTTATACCTTCAATAGATAGAGTTTTTGTGGAAAAAAATCCGAGATATCATAAATACTGGTTTAGTCCAACAGGCTATTCAACTTATCTTTATTTAAATACGACTAAAGATTTTTTTAGTAAAAAACAAATTAGAAAAGCTATTAGTTACGCTATAGATAGAGAATTGATGATAAAAGTGGGAATGTATAATTATATGAAACCTGCACACGTTACAGGGCTTTCTGGACATAATAAGAGTTGGCATCCGCCAAATATAAATCAAAAAGAGAATTGGGTATTATACAATCCAGTTCTTTCTAATAGGTTATTGGATAGCGCTGGTTACTACAAAAATGATAAAGGTTATAGATTGTCGCCTGATGGAGCCATGTTATCTTTTGAAATAATTTGCGTTTCTGGTTGGAGCGATCAAATTCGCTCTGCACAGATATTAAGTAGTAATCTAAGGGAAATTGGAATTAGTGTTAGGGTCCAATCTTTTGATTTTGGTACTTGGATTAACCGTCTTCAAAGAGGAGAGTTTGATATGTCTTTTGGGTGGGGCGATATGGGTGGCACAAATCCATTTCGTTTGTTTAAGGGTCTGATGTCTAACGAAAATGTAAGACCTGTTGGGGAAATAGCAGACGTAAATTGGCACCGCTTTGGTTTGCCATCGGCTGATTCTTTGTTTAGCATTTTTGAAAAAGTTTCCGATCATAAAATTATTGAATCAGTTATTTTTGAACTTCAGGACTTGTTTATTGAACATGCTCCAGCTTTACCTATTAATGCTGCCATCAATTATGCTCAATGTAATACCAAGTATTTTACGAATTTTCCGAGTGAGGATAATCCTTATACAGTTCTTGCACCTTATTCAGGGCATGCGAATTTGCTTGTTCTGCTAAATCTGCGAGAAAGAACTAAATAGGAGATTTTTATTAACTCTATCATTTGTTCTAGATCTTAACTCTAGTATTTGGTTCAAAGGTCATTTTTTTTTGAAATGGGAATGTGGGCACTGGCCTATTGTGATTCTTAAGAGAATCTATATCTTGATTTACTGCTCCATTTGATAGAACCATAAAAGTATTGGCGGTTGTTTCTTTGAGCTCAGATGATAAATAGCCAGATTTAACCACTAAGAGTTTATAATCATTTATATTTATGTTTAATTGTTTAAAATCATTTAGATAATGAAACGGACGTCTGTATTTAGTTATTACTAATGTAATTCCTGATACATCAACTATAGCGCAATTATTTTTTATATATAATCTCTCAGGTTTAAGTTTGAGCTTGGGTCCACCACCACCCAGCATTCCTCCAATATTAAACGGGATTACTTTATTTGCCGAATTTAATTTATTATATGTATTTGGAGATGCTATACCTGCGATAATTACGTTTTGAAGATTCTTTCTTAAAATTGATTCTAAGATATCTGCTCTATCACCAATACCGCCTGCAGTAGGATTGTCACCACTATCTGCGATTATTGAAAATGTATTAGGTAGCCATTTAAATGCATCATCTATGTTTCCAGCGGGCATATCAAATTTGAGATCATATCGTTTTTCCCAATATGATTTTGCTAGCTGGTTACAAATTATGGCACCGTTTTCTTTATCAGTACAAGTGATAACCGCAGAGGCTGTTGCGCGTTTTGTGTCTGCCCAAACATATCCAACCATTAGGTTAGAGTCTAGGATTCCTTTTTTTTTATCTAGATTATCTAGTGATTGGTATAGACTTTTACAAGGCTCTATAAAAGTTGAAGACATTTCTCCTGATACTAGAAGGGGGATAGGGGACCACACTACTTTTGGTTTTTCACTTCCTGACAATGCCTTTGAAAGAATTTTTGCCGAACGAAAATATGTTTCTTTAATATCAATATGGGGTGCAGTACGAAAAGCACAAAAGGAATCAATGTTTTCCACAATTCTATCGGTGACTTGCCCGTGCAGGTCAAAACTAACAGATATGAGGCAATCTTCACCTACAGTTTTTCGAGTTGCCTCTATCCAGTCTCCTTCAGGGTCTTCAAGGCCATTAACAAACATAGCACCATGCATTAGTAGCATTACGCCATCAAGTGGATATTCATTTTTAAGGCTAATTAAGAATTGCTTTCTTATCTTGATATAAAAATCTTGATCTATTGGACCTCCTGGAACTGATTTTTTGAAAAAAATTGGTTTTACAATAATATTATAATCTTCAAATGGGAAATCGACCAATTCTAGTATGGCATCATTTTCAATAGATTGGAAATCATGCTCTTTCTGAATTAAAGATGAATAGGTACTACATTCTGTGCTGATTCCACCGATTGCAATCTTTTTTCTAGGTGCCCTCATGATAGTAAATATTATAAAATTTTCATTTTTTTAAAATTATTTATTAAAAAATCTGAATACCTCATAAAGCCAAGATCATTAAAATGTACTCCATCAACAGTACCCTCGTGGTCTTCCCCAATTGCACCTTCTTGTGAAATATAGAATATATTTTTAATATTTTCATTAATCATTTTATTAAATTGTATTTTTAATTCATTGTTCTTTTTTTCTATCTCATTTTTAATTTTTTTATTAAAGTATCCACTTTCAAAAATAATATTTTCAATAAAAACGATTGGAGTTAGTGGATTCTTTTTTCTTATTATTTTTACCAATGGCATCGTGTTTTTTGCTACTTGGGTTCTTGTCATATTTGCTAGACACTCTATAACATAGAATAGTGCATCAATTTCTGTTAAAATGGATGATATAGTTTTTTCCATCCGACCATTACCACTAAAACCGAAGTTAATACAGTCAATATCAGTTTCTCGAGAAATAATATTTGTATGTGCTAATCCAGGTCTTGATGCACAGCCGCCTTGAGTTATACTTGTTCCATAAAACACGATTGGTTTTTTAGTAGATTTTGGAGGCTTATCTATAGATGACTGATTTTGGATTCCAATTTCGAGTTTTTCTATTCCGTCATATAGAGGTAAATAAAGTTTAAACTCTCTTTTTTTTATTGACAAATTTTTTATAATTGTTTTCTCGTTTGATTTCCCTTCAGGTATGCCTGTTCCAACATATTGCCATCTCCTTGAGGATCTGCAATATAGATCAATGCCTTTAATACCTGAGTTTGGCATGTGATGCATTATAAAATCATTTAGTAATAGCCATTTAACGGTTATGGATGAGGAGTTAGTGATAAATTTTATTGAAATACCCGCTGAATTTTTTGATAAGTCCCAAATCTCCTTTCTAACTAGATTTTTTGAGGCAAGAGGAAGTCTATCATACGGGGAATCTTTTAATGAGCGATTAATTGAACTTCCCTCAATTAAAAAAGATTCTATTCCAAAAAATTTCATGCCTTAATTTATTTTAGTTTATAGTTTGTTAATCTATTCAGGTCAGAAGTTGCTTAACTTTTAATTAAGTATACTGAATTCAAATATATAATATGAAATTTTTTTTAATTCTAATATCTATTTTAGTGTTTTTTTCTTGTTCCTTTTATAAAGTACCTCCACCTAATATTATTATCATACTTACTGATGATCAGGGCTATTCAGATTTAGGTGTTTTTGGTGCGAATGGTTTTGATACGCCTCATCTGGATAAAATGGCTAATGAAGGGATGGTTTTTACTGATTTTCATGTAGCCCAGTCTGTATGTAGCGCATCTAGGGCTGCTTTATTAACTGGATGCTATTCAGAGCGTGTGAGTGTAAGAGGCGCATATAATCATACCGCCAGAGTTGGCCTGAATCCTGATGAAGAGACTATAGCAGAAATATTAAAATCAGAAGGATATGCTACTGGTATTTTTGGTAAATGGCATCTGGGTCATCACAAAGAATTTTTACCCCTTCAGCAAGGTTTTGATGAATTTTTTGGGTTGCCATATTCGAATGATATGTGGCCAGTAAATTATGATGGGACACCAAAAACAGAAAAAAGTTTTTGGGACTACCCGTACTTACCTTTAATTGAAGGGAATGAAAAAATAGAAGAAATTAGGACTCTACAGGATCAAGATCGATTAACTACTAGGTATACAAATAGAGCGGTTAATTTTATAATTAAAAACAAAAGCAAACCTTTTTTATTGTATTTAGCCCATTCAATGCCACACGTACCCTTAGGGGTCTCAAATAAGTTTAGGGGTAAGACTCAGAGGGGCATATACGGAGACGTGATTTCAGAGCTAGACTGGTCTGTTGGTCAAATATTAACCACGCTAAAAGAACTTGAGATTTATGAAAATACTCTTGTTATTTTTGCTAGTGATAATGGGCCATGGTTAAACTATGGGAACCACGCAGGTTCAGCGTTTCCTCTTCGAGAGGGTAAGGGCACTATGTGGGAAGGAGGAGCGAGAGTGCCTGCGATTATGTTATGGTCAGGAACGATTTTGCCTAATAGTAAATATGAACAACTAGCATCAACAATTGATATATTACCAACAATAGCTGATATTGCGGGTGCGAACTTGCCTAAGAAAAAGATTGATGGCGTAAGCATGAAGTCTTTACTAGTTGGTGGTAATTTAAATCAACCTATTCGAGATCAGTTTTATTACTATTATGGAGGTGAATTAATTGGTGTAAGGGAGGGCAATTGGAAACTAATATTCCCACATAAATACAGATCTTATTTAGACGTTGACCCAGGAAAAAATGGTTACCCAGGCAGGTACTCAACGGGGGAGACAGAAATTGAACTTTATAACTTGAAGGACGATATTGGAGAGACAATTAATTTAGCAAAAAAGTATCCAGATATTGTTATGCAACTTACTAAAATTGGGAATCAAGCCAGAAATGAGCTAGGTGATAGGTTAAAAAGAATAAAGGGCAAAGGTGTCCGCTCAGAAGGACGGCTTGATCCTGAAAGAGATGAGAAAGACCTTAATGTAAATCATTTGGCTGTTGGCCAAGAAATCAAAATATTTAAATCTTATAGTGATAAATATTCAGGGGGAGGTGATGGTGCATTGGTAAATGGTTTAAGAGGTTCCTTAGATTACTTAGATGGTAACTGGCAAGGATATGAGGGACAAGATTTAGAAGTATTGATCGATATGGGTAGTCTAATGAACTTAAAAAGTGTTGAGATCAGCTTTTTGCAAAACCAGGGATCTTGGATATTTTTTCCATTAAATGTTCAATTTTCATTTTCTAAAGACAGGACTAATTTTCAAGATCAAAAGCAAATTAATAATGATTTATCTATGTCTTATGCACACGAAATAAAAAGTTTTAGAATCGATTTGTCAATGATTAATCAAATTCAGTATATAAAAATCAAGGCAAAAAGTGTATCAGTTTGCCCTGATTGGCATCCAGGATCAGGTGGAAGGGCCTGGGTTTTTGCTGATGAGGTAGTTGTTAAATGAAGTTTTTTTATCTTCTCTGTCTCAAATTATAAAATATAAAAATTTCTTTTTTAGAACTAATATTGGCTAGGTAATCTTTAGAAATTTTGATGTTGAAAAAAGTATTATTTTTAATTTTATTTATAATTAACACTAGCTTGGTGGGGAAAAGAGTCGTGGCCTATTATCCTCAGTGGATCCAAGCATCATTCCCTGTAAATCAAATTGATTTTTCTGTTGTTACACACGTAATTCATTCTTTTGCATGGCCTAATGAGGATGGGTCAATAGATTATTATTCTCAAATGTTGGATCAAAATATTGCTGAGGTTGTTCATCAAAATAATAGAAAGCTATTATTAGCTTTTGGAGGATGGGGAAATACAGCAGGTTTTCCTGAAATGGTGGCGAGTGCTGGCTCTAGGCAGGCGTTCATAGATAATTTGCTAGAAATTTTTGATACCTATGGATACGATGGCATCGACTTGGACTGGGAGTATCCTTCAAATGCTAATGAAAAAACTAATCTGACACTTTTAGTACAAGAAATGCGTGCTGAATTTGATAATATTAATCCAGAGCTCATGATTACAATGGCAGTGGGACCTAGTGATTGGAGTGGGCAACACTTTGAGTATGAAATTTTAAAAGAGAGCCTTGATTGGTTTAGTCTTATGGGTTATGATTTTCATGGTAGCTGGTCAAGTCATGCTGGTCATAACGCACCGCTTTATCAGTCTCCACCCAATGATAATGACGGGTCTGTTCATACAGGTATAAATTATCTAGTAAATACCAGAGGTATTCCACCAGACCAAATTAATCTGGGAGTACCTTTTTACGGTAAAAAGTTTAATGCAAGTGAAATTAATGGGGTGTTTACTGGTAATGTTACTGATCTTAGGTATAGTGAGGTATTAGGGCTAATTAATTTAGGCTATGAATATTATTGGGACAGTGATGCTAAATGCCCATATCTCCTAAAACCTGATTATACCGAGGTAGTATCATTTGATGATCCTTCTTCTATAGGCGAAAAAGCAAATTATGCAAAATCTAGGAATCTTGGAGGGATGATGATTTGGGCTTTAAGCTATGATATGGTGAGTGGAGTTCAAGAATTAATTGAGTCGATTGATCAATATTACCTAAGCAATGATTTGGTAGATTCAAAAATACTTCCGAATGATTTTGATATTAATATTTTCCCTAATCCATTTAATGATCAATGTGTAATTAAGATTAGTACTATAAAATCAATTGATGTTATTAATATTTACTCATTGGATGGTAGTATAGTAAAAACAATTATGAGGGAAAATTTAAATGATAATAAAAATCAATTTATATGGAATGGAAAAGATAATATTAATCAATCAATCAGTTCAGGTGTGTATCTAGTAGGCTTTAATTATAAAAATAATCATTATAATAGAAAAATATTATTCTTGAAATGAGTTCTTTTACATATAATTAATTAATAAAAATCAATATTCCACCTTAATATCATCTTCTATTTCAGAAAAAATAATTAGGACTTTCATTCAATTATAAATGTAATCATCTTTAATGAAATCAATCTTTATCAGAATTTTTTTTATTAGCATTTTATTTTTCTTTGGTTGTTCAAAAAACTATACTGAAGATGCTAGCTGGGCTAAAAGCACGCTAGAAAAAATGACACTGCGCCAGAAAATTTCTCAAATGTTAGTCTACAGAATGAATATGAGATTTTTATCTAATTCTAATAAAAATTTGGATAGAGTAATGGACTTAGTTTCATCCGATGGAATTGGAGGGATCCATTTTTGGTATGGAGACGTAGGCACCGCGCTTACGTTATTAAATAAAATACAATTATTATCAAAGATTCCTATTTTAATTGATGCCGATATTGAGAATGGTTTATACCAAAGGTTTCCTGAGGGTACAGAATTACCTCCCTTTATGGGTATAGCCGCAACTGGTGATTCGTTGCTAGCGTATGAGGCTGGAAAAATTGTTGCAAAAGAAGGAAGATCTGTTGGAATTCATTGGAACTTTGCTCCAGTAGTTGATATAAATAACAATCCACTTAACCCGATTATTAATACTCGTTCTTTTGGGGAGGATCCTGATATTGTATCTAGTTTTTCCTCCGAATATATAAGAGGACTTCAGGAAAATAATATGTTAGCTACGGCTAAGCATTTTCCTGGACACGGTGATACAGAAACAGATAGCCATACAAGATTAGCACAAATCCCTAGTGATTCTTTACGCTTGTGGTCAACTGAATTAAAGCCGTTTGCTTCGGCAGTTCAAAATGGTGTTGATGCTGTTATGGTCGCCCACCTGAATGCTTCAGATTTCCAATTTAACTATGATATTCCAGCTACCCTATCCAAGTTTTGGGTCACTGACATTTTAAAAGACAGTCTTAATTTTGAGGGTGTTATAGTTACTGATGCGATGAGCATGGGCGCTATAACAAAAATGTATTCGAATTTTTATGGACTGGTTTCAGCGATTAAAGCGGGATGTGATTATATAATTATTAGTGGTGATTATAAAGAGTCTATTGATATTATAGAAAAATTTGTTGTTGATGGTATAATCCCAATCTCAAGGATAAATGAGTCAGCTTTGAAGGTATTAAGACTAAAAGAAAAAATTGGTTTAAATGATAATCGATTAATTACACTAGAAGATGCTCAAAATGTTTTAAGGGATAGTGTATCACAAAAAGTTGCAAATGAAATAGCAAAAAAATCCTTAACACTTGTAAAAAATGATGGGCAGTTTTTTCCTTTAAAAATTAAAAAGAAAGAAAAATTATATTTATTTGATCTTTACGATGGTAAAAACACTTCTAAAGAATCGATCACTACTAAATCGATTCGTGAGTTAGGAGCAGATCTAATTTCTTTTAACCTTGATGAAACAGATGAAAGATACACTATTAACGGAATTCTAAAGGGCATACCCAGAAATTCTACAATTATTGTTAATGCTTTTGTGACTCCATCTTCTCGAAAAAACAGAGTTTCTTTACCGAAAAACTTGAAAAGATTATTGAATAAACTATCATTAAAGACAAATAAATTGCTCCTTAATAGCTATGGGAATCCATATTTGATAGAGGGCTTTCCAAAGATAAAAAACTATATTTGTTCTTGGAAGGGTAATCGTTTAATGCAATCAGCTTTTGTGAATGCCCTCATGGGTAGGGAGGCAATTAGTGGTGAGTTACCAATCTCAATACCAGAGATTGCGGAAAAAGGTGATGGAATAAAAATTCGAAAAAAACCAATTTGGTTTTATTCTAAACCTGAAATTGAATACGGAAAGAAAATAAAATGGATATTACCAAATGAGATAGGAGCTGATATTACTAGCCTAAACCGATACCTAGATGAAGCGATTCAAGACTCCGCATGGCCTGGAAATGTTCTTTTAGCATCAAAATCAGGGGAAGTTTTTTTTCATAATTCGAATGGTTTTCATACCTATTCAAATAAACGGCAGATGAGCCCATCAGATATTTTTGATTTAGCATCATTATCTAAGGTCATTTCTACTACAGCTGCCATAATGATTTTAATTGACCAAAAAGAAATAAAACTGAATACAAAAGCACATGAGATTTTTCCCGATATTTTGAGGCCAGATGACAAATTTGCTCATGAAAAAAAAGCTATTACCATAAAGCATTTATTAACTCATACTGCCGGATTTCCGCCATTTAAAAAATATTATTTAATGGATATTGAACAGAATGAAATAATTAATGATATATGCAGTACAAAATTGTTATATCAACCTGGGGATGAAACTATTTATTCGGATCTTGGTATGATTCTATTAGGAAAAATAGTAGAGTATATTACTGGAACATCTTTAGATATATTTGTTTCTGATTATATATTTGAACCACTAGGCATGGAGTCCACATTTTTTAATCCGTCTATTAAAAAGTTAAAACGGATTGTCCCTACGGAAATTGTTAGTGGTTATAGAGAGGGTCTTATCCGTGGTGAGGTTCATGATGAAAATGCGCACAAATTAGGCGGGGTAGCGGGGCATGCTGGCCTCTTTTCAAGTGCTAGAGACCTAGCTGTGTTTTGTCAGATGATGTTAAATGGTGGAATATATGGTGAAAAAAGAATTTTTAAAAAAAGTACTGTAAATCAGTTTGCATCACGAGCTATAGTAGACACCAATAGTTCCAGGTGTCTTGGTTGGGACAGCCCCTCTGGTGAAGCTTCGGGTGGAATATACCTAAGCGATAAAAGCTATGGGCATACAGGTTATACTGGTACGTCTCTTTGGATAGACCCAGATAATGATTTATTTGTGATTCTTCTTACTAACTCTGTTCATCCAAAAAGAGAGAATAAAACACCTAATTATTTTGATTGGAGACAACGTATCCATTCTGGCGTTTATGAATCGCTTAATATAACAAGGAAAAACCCTCGTCTTTTTTTAAAACAAAGATGGCTAAACCTCATTAGCGATACTCTTGCAGTAAAATAAAACCAGTTAATGTTTGAACTTGTTGATTACCTAATCCTTTTTATATTTCTTTTAGGTTTTACAGGTTTTGGTTGGTACCAAAGTAGATATAATAGATCAAATGCTGACTACTTTTTAGGTGGTAAAACTATACCCTGGCCAGTGGCTATGTTTTCTATTGTAGCTACAGAAACATCTGTCCTCACATTTATAAGTATTCCAGGTGTAGCCTATCGGGGGAATTGGTTGTTTTTGCAACTCGCGATAGGTTATATAATAGGTCGGTTTTTGGTGAGTTATTTTTTATTGCCAATGTATTATAAAAAAGGTGTTTTATCTATATATGAAATACTAGGTAACTCATTTGGGATAAATATACAAAGAGTTGCTTCTTTTATTTTTTTAATTACGCGTGTTTTTGCAGATGGAGTAAGGTTCTTGGCAACCGCAGTAATTGTACAGGCTATAACAGGCTGGAGTTTAGCAGCCGCCGTATTTTTGATAGGTGGTGTGACATTAATTTATTCTTTGCTTGGCGGGATAAGGACAGTGATTTGGATTGATGGCTTTCAGTTTGTTCTTTATATATCGGGTGGTCTGATAGCTATTTTTTATTTGTTAAGCTATATTAATCAACCTTTGGATAAAATTGCAGGAATTTTAATTGAATTTGATAAACTAAAATTTTTTCAATTTCAAGGAGATTTGGTTAGTGATCCTTTTTTATTTGTAAGCGCAATAATTGGAGGCGTTTTTCTCTCTTTTGCATCGCACGGAGCGGATTATATGATGGTTCAAAGAGTTTTGGTTACAAAAGATCTAAGTTCTGCAAGGAAGGCGATGATAGGAAGCGGTGTGTTTGTCTTTTTACAGTTTGCACTTTTTCTTTTTATTGGTTCTTTATTATTTATTTATTTTGATGGTATTTATATTGAAAAGGACAGAGAATTTTCAACATTTGTTGTTAATCATCTTCCTATTGGTGTAAAGGGAATATTAATAGCTGGTATTCTCTCAGCAGCAATGTCAACAATTAGTTCCTCAATTAACTCTCTGACATCATCAACAGTAAATGATTGGTTAAAGGGAGTTGGGTCAATAAAGAAGTCACAATTTATAGGCTTATTTTGGGGTTTATTGTTAATGACAATTGCTCTATTATTTGATGAAAGCGATAAAGCTCTTGTGATTATAGGTTTGGAAATCGCTTCATTTACCTATGGTGGCCTACTGGGTCTTTTTATTTTAAGTAAACTAAAAATAAAATTAAGAACAGTCAGCTTAGTAATAGGAATATTATTAAGCTTTATAGTTGTATTTATTTTTAAGGGATTAGGCCTAGCTTGGACCTGGTACATATTTCTTTCTGTATCAGTGAATATAATTTCAACTATAGTTGCAAATAAAGCCTTAGAGATATTAGGTCCTAGTTAGTGCTATTTTAAAAAAATCATTTTTCTTTTATTTTTTATTTTCCCCTCATTGTTTAAAATATAGAAATAAATTCCAGAGGGTTGTTTTTCACCTAGATAATTTTGCCCATTCCAATAGATTTTATAATTACCAGGTATATGAATTTTATCTACCAGTGTTTTAATTTTCACACCCAATAGATTAAATATCTGAATTTTTATTAAACCATAATTTGATATACTATACTCGATTGAGGTTTTATTATTAAATGGATTTGGATAGTTTTGTCCTAGTTGATAAGAATCAGGTATAGACTCCCCATTGGAAAAAACATAGTTTGATATATCAGACTCATTCCAAGTTCGATTAGCTGTGGTTGAGAAATAAATTAGAGATTTAGAAGTATCAGCAGTTGTTAGGCTATCAATAAAAACAGAAATATTATTTGAAAATTGGACATTTATTATTTCGGAAGATGAAGGGTCTGGACTACTACTAGTTCTGTATAAAACAATCCAGTTTGGATCGCCGTTTTGTTCTTTTTGGTATGTAGTTAGTTGTTTAGTAAAAGGGTCGATATTATTAATTGCTAGTGTAGGAGCTAGTGGTTTATTATTAGAGCTAGACCATTTGGTTATTTTAGTTTTGTTTTTGAAAAATGAATTTCCAGCTTCAATGAAATAATTTTTTTCTCTCCATGTTCCATAACTAAAAAATTGAAATCCATCAACCCAATCTAATGATCTAATAGAATTAATTATTGAGCCATGATTATTCCATAAATCATTTTCCTCGAGAATATATGACCCAGGTCCAACAGTAAAGATTCGATTGGAATTAATTCCAGGTGATATGAATAATTTCCAGCATTCAGGACAATTATTTTCAAGCATTCCTATAAATTGATCATTTGAAGTCCAATGATAATGCATTGGCATTAGATGGTCTACATAGCCTTCATTATACCAAAGGGCCGCATCTTGAAAAACTGAGCCATATCCCTGCCAGCCCGACCAATTATATTTTCCAAGAACAGCCGCGCTAAGTCTAACATGTGGTTTAACGTCTTGGATTGAATCATGCAGAGTCTTAACAAACTCTGTTACGCCCCACCGCCACCATTCCTCCCAAGATACGAAACCATAAGGTACGCCTGCAGAATAAGGGTGTAAATAATCATAGAGGTATCTTCCAGATAGATTGTTGAGTTGATCTAGTTCTTCATTATTTATAAATCCGTCTAGCCGTTGTAATTCTTTTTCAATAATGTTTTGACCTCTAATTAAATTGCTATGTTCATTCCATCTTATGTAATCAAGATGGAGCCCATCAATATCAT
>CAZLPW010000028.1:14061-23072 GCA_964561495.1 uncultured bacterium
CAATTTCCATTGCAACTTTCAAGGTATAGTCTCTTACTTCTTTTAATCCAGGTGAAAGTGATCTATAGCTAGTCATAGGGTTACCATTTTGATCTCTGCATATCCATTCTGGATGCTCCTTTGCTGGAGATCCTTCAAAAGTGCTAGAAGTTTGAAAAACATTAAACCATGCGTGGAGCTCTAGACCGTTATTATGTGCCTCTTCAATCGCTATCTCTAATGGGTCATATCCTGGATGATTATATCCTGCGTAATATCCCCAAGGCTCATAATCAGATTCATAGTATGCAGTCCCGCCTTGTCTGACTTGAAAGATTACCGCATTCATATTTGCTATTGAATGGTTACTCATAATTTTTCTAATAGTATTTATATTCTGTATTTGGTTTTTGTTTTGATCAATATGGTCCCATGTAATAACCCAAGTGCTCCTAAACTCATGGTTGTTTATTCCCCATGATAATGAATTAAAAAGAAGGGGAATGGTTATAAGATTAGAATAATAAAAAAGTTTTAAACTCAAGATATTGTAATTGTTAATCGAATAAAAATAGGTTTAAACTGATTTATAAATCTATGGGCTAAATGAATTCTAATGAAACGAGTTATTGAATTTTTAAAAATATATCTATTCAGTTTTTGGATTAGTATATTGGCTGGTTTTGATAATGAAGTGGTTTATGCACCTATACTAGAGATTGGAGATACAATTGCTTTTTGTGCTCCAGCATCCTACCTAGATCAAGATAGAATACTGTTAGCAAAAGAACGTATAGAACAACGAGGTTATGAGGTTATTATTTCTGATTCTTTATTTAGACGATATGGCTACCTTGCTGGAAGTGATATGCAAAGAGCGACTGAGCTGATGAATTTTTTTATCGATCCAAAAATAAAAGCAATTTTTCCAGGTACTGGTGGCTATGGTTCTACGAGAATATTAGAAAATCTGGATTATAAAATTATTAGGAAAAATCCAAAAATATTTATTGGCTATAGTGATATAACAGCTTTACATATTGCCATAAACCAATTATCTGGTTTAGTTACATTTCACACACCGAATCCCATGTATGGTTTAGGAAGTTTTAGCGGGTTAGATACAATCGCAAGTAATTATTTCTGGAAATTTCTTGAAACTAGACAGATTAATATAATTCCTTTCGATTTTATAGTGGATAGCTTGGAGACTACAGTTATAACGCATGGAATAGCGAGAGGTCGTTTAGTCGGTGGAAACTTATCATTAGTTTGTTCAACGATGGGTTCTGATTTTGAAATAATAACATCAAATAAAATTTTATTTATTGAAGATGTTGGCGAAGCACCATATAGAATTGATCGGTATTTACAAGAGCTAAAATTAGCGGGAAAGCTTGACAGCCTAAGTGGAGCGATACTAGGTCGTTTTACAAGAAGAGAGTATGAACCCTCAGATGAACCTGATGATTTTAAAATGGACGAGGTTTTAGATCAATATTTTATTAATCTGAACATTCCAGTTATCAAGAATTTTCCTGCAGGACATATAAAAAGAAATATATCTCTTCCAATGGGAGCAATGATTGAAATTAATACAAAAATGAGGCAAATAAAGATATTGCAAAAACTAGATAAAGTCAGATAGTTAGAGGATTTTTTAGAAATATTAAAGGTTAGTAATATCTATAGGTATATATAATTTAAAATTATAATTAATTATGTTAATTCTATAATGAACCCATTTTTTACTATAAAATATTTTTAATAGTTATATGTTAAACCTGAAAATATTAATTGCTGTTTGCTTTTTTTATCTATCAAGTTGTGATAATCTCAAATTAGACCGTTATAAAACTCAAAAAACGCTTAATCGACTGGCATCACTTAAACAAAAAAACACTGGTCTTTCTTGGAGAAAGTTTAAAGATAAAAACTCCGATAGAAATTTAGATTCTAGTTTTATTTTATTAGACTCGGTTTACACAGGCTTGGCTTTCCAAAATAACTTTGCTCCTGAGAACCATCACCGTAGCCAACTAAAGAATTCTTTTATAGCATCTGGCGTTGCAATTGGGGATTATAATAGCGATGGTTTGCCTGATATTTTTCTTACAAGGCAAAAGGATGGAGGTGTTTTGTATAAAAATCTCGGGGGATTAAGATTTCAGGATGTAACAAAAAAGCTTGGTCTAGTTGATAATAAAGCTTGGAGTACTGGTGCTACATTCGTTGATATTAATAATGATGGATTATTAGATCTTTATGTTTGTGGTTTCGATTCACCTAATCGTTTGTATATTAATGAAAATACAAAGTTTACAGAAAAAGCAAAAGAATTTGGGTTGAATTTTAGTGGCGCAAGTGTGTCAATGGCTTTTGCTGATTATGATTGTGATGGAGATCTAGATGCATACTTACTAACTAATAGATTATTACCTGCTAGTGCAATCGATAAGGTCAAATTTATTAGGCAAAAAGATCGTTCGTTAACTGTTCATCCTGAATCGCATGAATTAGGATATTTTGTAAAACCTCCAAAACGGATGCAAATGCTTGTGCCTGCAGGCCAGTTTGATTATTTATTTAGAAATGATGGAGAGAAATTTGTTGATGTAACTATAGAGTCTGGTATTGGTCGTAAACCTTATTATGGGTTATCGGCAATATGGTGGGATTACAATAATGATGGATTACCAGATTTATATGTGGCTAACGATTATATTGGACCAGATCATTTATTTCAGAATAATGGTTACAATAAAGAGGGTAACATAACTTTTACTGATGTAATTGCAGATGCTTTACCGCATACACCTTGGTTTTCAATGGGTGCTGATTTTTCAGATATTAATAATGATGGAAAATTTGATTTTTTAGCTTCAGATATGGCTGGGAGTAATCACTATAGGGATAAATTATCTATGGGGTCAATGAGTGGTCCTAATAGTGATGCTTGGTTTTTGAATTTCCCAACACCTCCTCAATACATGCGAAATACTCTTTTCCTCAATACTGGTACAAATAGATTCATGGAAATAGCTTATTTAGCAGGATTGGCAAAAACTGATTGGACATGGACTGTTAGATTTGCCGATTTAGATAGTGATGGATACGAAGATGTATATTTTACTAATGGCATGTCTCGTGATTTTCTAAATGGTGATATAATTGATAGTATTAGGAGTGTTGTGATGGAGTCTAATGGTGGAGCGGAAAAGGAATTAGAACTTTGGGAAAAAGAAAAACCATATAAACTAGAGAATCAGGTGTACAAAAACTTTAGTGATTTTAATTTTAAAAATATGAGTTCAAAATGGGGCTTTAAGCATTATGGTGTTAGCACGGGTTCAACAGTAGGTGATTTAGATCTAGATGGGGATCTTGATATAATTGTTAATGGGTTTAATGAGCCAATCCAATTGTATCGGAATGATCTTATAACTGGCAACTCTTTAGTTATTGCCCTCAAGGGCATGGTAACCAATTTAAATGGGATCGGTGCAAAAGTTGTTTTAACCACGGGTGTCGATTCATTAGTGATGACGCGTTATATTTCTTCAGGCAGAGGGTTTATGTCTTCTAGTGAACCAGTCGCTCATTTTGGACTCGGCAGTATCAATTCTGTTAAAAAAATCACAGTTTATTGGCCCTCGGGACGAGAACAAGTGTTGAATGATGTGCCTTCTGGTTTTATATATACAATTAGTGAGCCTGAGGATGATTCTAATAAAGAAGATGAAAAAAGTTCTAATACTCAAGAAAAAATGTTTGATTTGGATAAGAAAATCTTATCTGGTGTCTTTCAAAGAGAAAAGGAATATGATGATTTTAAAAGACAGAAGTTATTGCCAAATAAATTATCCCAGCTTGGTCCAGGTATAGCCTGGGGTGATGTGGATGGCGATGGTGATGATGACTTTTTTATTGGAGGAGCTTCGGGATATTTGGGTCAATTATATTTAAATAATGGTAATGGGGATTTTAGAGAAACAAAACAAAAGTCATTTAACCTGGATATTTATTCAGAAGATATGGGAGCGATGTTTTTTGACTCTGATGATGACGATGATCTTGATCTATATGTGGTTAGTGGTGGCGTAGAGTGTAGCGAAGGTGATTCAGTATTAAATGATCGTATTTATTTGAATGATGGTTTGGGGAATTATAAAAAAGCAAGAACTGGATATTTGCCAGATATTCGTAAAAGTGGAAGTATAGTAATTGCAGCTGATTTAAATAATGATAATATGTTAGAGTTATTTGTGGGTGCCAGATTAGTTCCAGGAAAATATCCTGAGCCAGCTGAATCCTATATATTATCCTTTGATGGCACTAAATATATTGAGGCTACCGATCGGTTTATATCTCAAGAGAATTTATCTGGTATGGTAACTAGTGCTATTTTTTCTGATGTAAATAATGATGGTCAAATTGATCTTCTGGTAGCCTATGATTGGGGGCCAATAAAATATTTTCAAAATAAGCAAGGAAGACTAATTGATTTTACAGATGCATCAGGATTAGGAGATAGGTTTGGATGGTATAACAGTATTAACTCAGGGGACTTTGATTTAGATGGCGATTTTGACTATGTAGTTGGAAATATTGGTCTAAACACTAAATATATGGCGACGAAAGAGAAGCCTGAAATATTATACTTTGGCGATTTTGAAGGAAATGGAGTTAAACGTATTGTTGAGGCCAAATTTGAAAATGGAATTTGTCTACCTCATAGAGGTTTGGGATGCTCAAGTGGAGCAATGCCAATGATAAAAGAAAAATTACCAACATATCATAAATTCGCTATCACACCCTTAAGTGGAATCTATACAGAAGCATTGTTAAATAATGCTCAAAAATTTGAGGTTAACAGTCTTGAATCGGGTATTATTTTTAATAATACTGATGATAATGGAAATGTAGTTTTTAAATTTGAATCATTACCAAGGTTGGTACAATCAAGTCCAGTTTTTGGTACAGCAGTATGTGATATAAATGGAGATGGACATCAAGATATATATCTAGTCCAAAATTTTTTTGGTCCCCAGCCTGAGACAGGTTATATGGATGGAGGTTTAAGTATTCTTTTGTTAGGTATCGGTGGGGGAAAATTTTCTGTTCTAAGTCCCCAAAATAGTGGGCTTATTGTCCCAGATGATGCAACCAGTCTTACCATAAATGATTTTAATAATGATAATAGACCAGACTTTGTTGTAGGCGTAAATAATGGAAGGCCTAAAGTATTTATGAATAAAATGAAATCAGAAATGGGTTCAATAAGATTTAATAATTTTTCTGAAAAGAAAAACTATTTTGGTACTAGAGTTTGGCTTCATTTTGATGATGGTTTTGTTCAATCATATGAGGTTGTTTCAAGCGCAAGTTATCTTTCACAATCATCTCCAATCGTTTTCTACGGAAGAGATAAAAAAAAATCAGAATTAAGTTACATCCGTGTTAGATGGCCCAATAATAAAACAGAAACTTTTAATCATGATAACTTATTAATGAGTGTTAATAGATAATGATTAATTTTATAGTATTAAAATGGTAGAAAAAGTATTTATTGAACGTTCCAAATATGAGAGCACAACAAAAATACCTTATGTTGTCGTAGATACATTACCTAAACTAGGTTTACTAACATCACTAAGATTTCTTGAATGGGTTTCTATTAATCCAGAGGGTGTTATAAGTCTTCCGACTGGAAAGACTCCTGAGTATTTTATAAAATGGACCCAAAAAATTCTTAATAATTGGAATAATCCCAAGATACGTAGTTTATGTAAGGAAAATGGATTAGAGGTCACAAAAAAACCAGATTTAAGTAATCTTGTATTTGTGCAAATTGATGAATTTTTTCCTATTAATCCTATTCAAAAAAACAGTTTTTATGATTATATATTAAACTATTATGTAAAAGGATTTGGCTTAAATAAAAACAATTGTCTTCTTATAAATTGCGAAGATATTTTAAAAACTGACATTGAAAATATAGAGAATATCTTTCAAAATCGTAAAGTTGATCTCTCACTTAGATATAGAGATCCAGAGAGTAAGAACGAAAAATATCAAAAGAACTTTATTTATAAAACTGATCAGTGGTGTTCAGATTATGAGGAAAAAATTCGGAATCTAGGCGGCATTGGATTTTTTCTTGGAGGCATTGGCCCTGATGGTCATATTGCGTTTAATATAAAAGGTTCTGATCATAACTCTACGACTAGATTGTTGGAGACAAATTTTGAAACACAAGCTGCTGCAGCATCAGATCTTGGGGGAATAAATATTGCTAGATCAAGACTAGTTATATCAATTGGGCTTCAAACTATAACCTATAAATCTGATGCAATTGCATTAATTATTGCAGCTGGAGATGCTAAATCAGAAATAGTTAGAGATTCAATTGAGTCAGCACCAGATATTCAATACCCTGCATCTGTACTTACAAGGTTAAAGGGAGCGAGATTTTACTTAACTGAAGGAGCTTCTTCAAAATTAACAGATGTAGTTAATAAAGAATTATCTATAACTAATTGGAGTAAAAAGAAAATAGAGCGTGAAATTATAGGCTTAAGCAAACGACTAAATAAATTTGGTCATTGGCTTACCAAAGATGATTTGATTAAAGATCCTATTTGTTCAAAAATACCCTCTTTAGATGATAATACTCTTCCACGTTTCCTTAATTCTATGAAAAAGAAAATAGATAAAGCTATTAAACTATATTCAGGTGAAACATTTTTGCATACGGGTCCTCATCATGATGATATTATGCTTGGTTATTTGCCACATGTGAGCCATCTCGTACGAGATCCTGATAATTATCATATTTTTGCTAACCTGACCTCTGGTTTTACATCTGTTACGAATCAGTTTTTAATCGATATATTAGGCACAACAATCAATTTTTTATCCGATGGGAAAATACAGATGATTGAATATCCTGATTTTTTTCAATCAGGCTATTTAAAGAAGAAAGATAAAGATATATATCATTATTTGGATCGAGTTGCATCAAGAGATAAAAGAGGCCAATCTAGAGGTCTAAGCCACCGTGTTGTTAGAATAATTATTGAAGTATATGGAGTAAAATCAAAAATAGAATTACAGAATAAGATAAAAGAAATCATAAAATATTTAAATGAATGTTATAGTGGAGAAAAAAATAAAGAAGATATACAAGAAGTAAAAGGTATGATCAGAGAATTTGAAGAGGAGTTAGTTTGGTCACACTATGGAGTAAGAGTAAAGGATGTAAGACACTTGCGATTGGGATTCTATAAGGGTGATATTTTTTCTGATATGCCTGAATTAGAAAGAGATGTGGAACCCATTTTAGGTTTGTTAAGAGAAATAAAGCCATCTGTAATAACTCTAGCTCTAGATCCAGAAGGTAGTGGCCCTGATACGCATTATAAAGTCCTTCAGGCTATAGCTGAATCATTGCGTATTTTGAAAAAAGAGTCTGACGTTAGTAAAATAAAAATATGGGGATATAGGAATGTCTGGTACCGTTTCAGTCCAGAGGAAGCAGATATTATGATTCCAGTTTCATTGAATTCAATGGCAACATTAAGAGATACATTTATGACATGCTATAACAGTCAAAAGGGAGCATCATTTCCAAGCTATTTACTGGATGGTCCTTTCTGTGATCTAGTGCAAAAAACGTGGGTAGAACAACATGGCATAATGGAACTTGTTTTGGGGCGTGATTTTTGGTATCAGCATAAACATCCGCGGATAAGGGCAACACATGGTTTAGTATTTTTAAAAGAACTAACGGTCAATCAATTTATTAATCAGGCTCAAGAGTTGTCTCTATCTATTGATGGTGATGTATTTGATTTATAATTATTTTAGAAAAAAATATAAATTTCAGCTTATTTGATTAATGTATTGTAAAGAAAAATTGGGCTAACTATGATTGAAATAAGAAAAAATATAACAATTGTCCACTTAAAAAATATTATGGTAAAATATTTAAAAATGAATCCAGACTTTCGCCATGTTTTCATTTGTATGGTCTAAATTCTGCTTTCAACTCAATTATTAATTCGTTTACGTCTTTTATATTAAGATGCAATTTCCCTGAATCAATCATAGCAGATCCACTTAAAGTTTTATTTCTATAAGTCCAATTTTGATCACGGTCAACCAGCCAGTCAAAATTATTAAGTTGACCTTCTTCCCAATTTTGACCATTTTTCCAAGTAATATTCCCAATTAGTTGAATGTAATTTGATCCTTTATATTGAATCGCATTTTTATACTTTTTTTCAAATGTGGTAACTGCATATGGATGAGGTTCAAAATCAAATGAATCTTTTATTGCACTTATATGAAGTCTTTCATAATCTGACCAATCTTGGAACCAGATTTTTGCAGTCCCAATATTCGATTTTTCAGAGTCCCATATAGCGTGGGGAATATGATTTAAATCTTTTGGAGTTTTAGCGATTAATGTATTTATTACTAAAATACTAATTAATATTTTTAATTTATATTTGTGCATATAAGAATATAGTTTTTACCATAATTGCATTTCAAATGGAATAACAATCGTATTTACTATTTTTTAATACGTGAAAAATAAAAAAAGGTTCCGCTTAAAGTTAAAATAAAACCTATAATTGAAGGTATGAATGCTGTAATGAGTGTAATAACTAAAAAAGAAATATATAGACTTATTACAATAACCATACTCCAGGGATAAAATAATGCCCTGTATGGTCTGTTTTTATTAGGCCATTTTTTTCTCAAAAAATATATAGATCCAAAGGTGAGCAAATTGAAGACTGTGCTAGTAGCAGAAAAAAAATCAATGATAGTTTCATAGGCATTATTACTATTCAATCCTGACTGAAAATAAGTTGAAACAATTGAGAAACAGAGCAAGACACTTGCCCAGATTCCTTGGCCAATAAGTGCATTATTGGGGGTGCTGTATTTTGGATGTAGTTTTCCAAATGAATTAAAAAAAAGGCCATCTCTTGCCATCGCGTGCCATGTTCTGCTTTTGCATA
>CAZLPW010000029.1:0-22254 GCA_964561495.1 uncultured bacterium
AATCACCTTGATATAAAAATTTATTTTGCCTCCATTGACCCTCTTTTTGTTCTCCATTAGAATAACTAAAAATACCTGGTCCATCTCTTTTGCCATTTTTCCACGAGCCAAAGTACTTATCACCGTTAGAATAATTGAATGTGCCTTTGCCGTGCCTCTTTCCGTTTAAATACTCACCTTTGTAATTATTACCATTAGCATATTTAAAAGTACCCTCTCCAGTTCTATTTCCATTCTTCCATTCACCAGTATAACTATCTCCATTAGTATAACTAAAAGTGCCAACACCGTTCCTTAAACCTTTTTTCCATTCGCCATCGTATTTATTACCATTAGAAAAATACGAAATCGAACCTTCTCCTTCTCTCATTCCATTTTTCCAACTTCCAGTATAGTTATTCCCGTTAAGGTATGTGTAAGAACCTATGCCACTATACAATCCATTTTCCCATTCACCTTTATATTCCTCTCCATCATGGAACGTTAAAACACCTTGCCCATGCGGTTTGCCATCAATAAGTGCTCCATCATATCGATTTCCATTCGAATAGGTAAAAATACCTTCTCCTTCAATATTATCATCAATCCATTCTCCAGAATATTCATCCCCATTTGAATAGGTAAAAATACCAAGGCCGTGCTTTTTATCATTCTGATATTCACCCTCATATTTATCATTATTTTTATAAATGTAAGTACCTTTACCTTCTTTCTTTGCGTTCTTTATATCACCTATGTACCTGTCTCCATTAGCATAGTCAAATATTCCTTCTTTTGCCCAAACGCCTTTTTCCCATTTTCCACCATACTTATCGCCATTTGGAAATAAATATGTCCCTTGCCCAAATCTATTATCTTCTTGCCACTCACCTATATATTTATTCAAGTTTTTATAAATATAGGACCCTTGCCCTTCTTTTATGCCATTCCGCCAGTTTCCTATATATTTTTCACCGCTAGAATAAATATAAGTCCCCAAGCCATGTCTTAGCTCATCAAGCCAATTCCCATTATAAACATCTCCAGAAGCGTATTTTATTATTCCATGTCCATTAATTTTTCCTACTTTCCACTGACCAGTATAGACATCACCATTAGCATAGGTCATGTTTCCCTGGCCGCTTCTTTTGTTATTTATCCAGTTACCTATGTACCTATTTCCATTAGAATAAGTAAGTGTTCCGTATCCTTCAAGGGTATCCTCTACAAATAATCCTTCATAAATATCCCCATTTGAATATGTATAGACGCCGTATCCTGATTTTTTATTATTCTTCCAGGTTCCATTATAAAAATCACCCTTATTATGTGTAAAAACACCTTGCCCGTGCATCATATTGTTTTTCCATTCTCCATCATACTTATCACCATTAATATACGTCAAAATACCATTCCCAGATTTCATATCTTCTTTCCACCCACCATTGTATACGTTTTTATTTACAAATGTATATTTACCTTGACCAGTTAATTTCCCTTTATAAAAATATCCATCATATATGTCACCATTAGAATATGTATATATCCCTTTCCCAGTCCTATAATCATCTACCCACCGTCCAGAGTATATTTCACCATTTTTGTATGTATACTGACCTTCACCAAATTTTCGATCGTTTTTCCAGCCGCCTTCATATTTATTTCCTGAAGAATAGATAAAAGTACCTTTTCCATCAAATTTACCATTTTTCCACTGACCTACATACTTTTCTCCATTCTGAAATATGTAAGATCCATTTCCTGACATTTTTCCGTTTCTATATTCTCCTTCATATCGATCGCCATTAATAAAAACAAAAACACCCTTTCCATCTTTTATATCATTGCTCCATTCACCTTTGTAGTGATCCTTATTAAAATAATAGAAAGATCCTATTCCATCTTTTTGACCATTTTTATATTCTCCTTCGTATTTGTCACCGTTTAAATAAGTAAAACTTCCACTACCATTCATTTTACCATTTTCCCATTCTCCCTCATAAATCTCACCATTATTGAATGTCATTTTTCCGTTCCCATGAAAATAATTATTTTGGAATTCGCCAATATAGTGATCACCTGATCTGGCAATGGTTATCTCCCCCTTTCCCTGTCTTTTATCGTTTATCCATTCACCATTATAAATATCGCCATTTGGATAGTAATAAGTTCCAAAGCCATGTCTTTTCCCATCTAAACTTCGACCAATATATTTATCACCGTTAAGTATAAAATTATCAAGGACAACGGACTTCTGTGCGATGCATAAAGAAAATAAAATTAATTGGTATAATAACTTTTTCATTTAATAACAATAGGTAGTATAAATTAAGAATTTTTTAATTATAATTTTCATTAAATGTAAAATTCCCAGTTTATATATTATTTTTAAAAAAAATAACCAATTAGCCTAATAATTATTCTTCTTTCTTACATTTCCCACAGATTTCTTTTGGAAGGCCATACGATGGAAAGTCAGGGTAACTTAAAATAGTTTTACTTTGATGATGTATCTCCCAAACACATCCACATTTAGGACATTTTTTTAATTTTTCCTTATTGTGTCTTTTTAAGTTAGAGATTTCTGTTTCAGCCACGACAGATGTTAATTATTTTTATGGATTAAAACGATACTTTCTTTATAAACAATCAATTCAAAATTCAACTAAAGGTTGATTTTAAATTTTTTGAGAATGATTATGAATATTTTATAGCTTACAATCGTTAAAACAATAGAGAGGACAATACTCAAAATAAAATTAAAACCATTTTTTAAAAATATTGGAAATGTTATAAAAAAAACCAGAGAAGGAAGCGTAAGCCAAAAAATACCGATCGATAATTGTCTAATTTTTGATATGTCGCCTGTATCATAAAACAACCAAATTATAGCTAATAAAGATATTGTTGGTATAGATGCAAATAGAGAACCAAAAAAAGTATTTGACTTAGATATTTCAGAGATAAAAACAATAATAACTGCAGAAAGAATTAATTTGACTAAGTAATAGGACAATCAAAGCTCCTTTTTGATAAATAAATCAAATTTCTATCACATCACTAAGAATTAATAAATCAAAAATACTTATTCTATAATCAAAGTCCATATCCATAGCCCAAAACGTATAAGATGAACTATTAAAATCTGAGTAAATAAAACTTTCTAATAAAAATAAATCTTCAAAATCAATTATTTCGTTTTCATCAATATCGCCTTTGTCATTTATCTTTTGATATGTTAACATTGTGTTGAAACCTGATACAAGACACACTGGAGCTAGTTGAGCATGTCCACCTAGCATTTCAGGAAATAAAATTAGTTCAATGTTTTCTGCACCATTATCAATAAAATTTTGATATGCGACCTGCGCATTTTGATAGGGTACTATATCATCGCCTATCCCATGATATATGTAAGTTGGACTATTGGGAATCCAATCAAGAAGCGTATTTTCTTGAAATGTCTGATTAAATATATTATCCTCATTGTTAATAAAGTCTTCTAAAACATCAGGCAAAATAATATCTAAAGGGTCTTCAGGCATAAATGCATTAATTTCCCCACCTGAGTGTAACCCATCGAATAGAGATGCTAAAGTATCTGCCCAAAA
This sequence comes from uncultured bacterium, assembly GCA_964561495.1. Lineage (GTDB taxonomy): Bacteria > Fidelibacterota > Marinisomatia > Marinisomatales > UBA1611 > CAZLPW01. The sequence goes on from CAZLPW010000029.1 coordinate 3,591, forward strand.
TGGTTCAAAATACTGATCAAAATCAACATTAAGTCCTTGGTAGTACCATAAGTGACTAGTTAATACATATGGAACATAATAGGGCTGCGAATATTCTGGACTTGAAAGAAAATAATCTACCATAGTTCCTGAAAGATCATAGGGTCCTGCCATTGGAAAAGAGGCAGTTATTTGAAATTCATTTTGATAAGATAGTTCTATCCCTCTTTGTGATGCAAGGGTCGCATATCCGCCATCTGAATAGCCCAATAAAAAGATTTGACTATTAAATTGAAATAAATTTGTAGTATCTATTTGTTGATTTAATTTTTTTACTGATCTCAGCATATTAACGACTGATAAAGTATGAGGCTCTGCAATTATATAAGGATGAAAACTAGGATCGCCTATTCCCTTATAATCAGGGAATAGTGTAATAAAGCCACTCGGCGTTGTTACCAAACCGGCTAAAAGAATTTCAAAATTTTCAATAGACATACCAGTTCTTGATGGAGCTTGGCTATCTAAAATTATAGTTCCGTGATTGTATACAGCTATGGGGAATGATTTTGTCGGGTCCTGAGGTATACTTATTAAGCCAGAAAGAGTATCAATAGATCCATCGGAATTGTGTGATTCATATTCAACATCGTAAACTTCTATTGAATAAATTGGCGATGGGGCAAAAGGCCCAAAATTATCTAGCAACAGCTCTATGGTCTCAATAGTAAAAGAGTTTCTTTGATTAAAACTAATTAGATCACCAGCATCAGATAAAATAAAGTTTGGGCAAAATAATAAAACAAAAATTAATTTACATCTCAATATCATAACACAATATTAATCAATTATTTATCAGGGAAAGCGTAAAATTCTAATCCTATATTGTTCCAACCTTCGCCTATAGAACCTTTAGAAGTGTAATAGTAATCATTATCAATTTTATGATAGAAACGATAAATAGGAATTGATCCAGAAATAGAATCATTTAAAGCATAAAAGGCTGTTTCTTTTTTCTCCCAAACATCAGAGTTTAGACTATCAATTGCATATAAAAATACGCTATCAATTTTATGTAAAAATTTATATACAGGTTTATTCCATTCTGCAGCCTGCGTAAAAGCATAAAACTCTACACCTTTATACTTCCACGGTTCGCTCAAATCAGACTTTAAAGAAAGACAATATGACTTTTTATACCTGTGTAAATATTTATGAATCGGATATTTTTTATTTTCAGGAAAACCAGGGTCCTGAGATACTTCTAAGTATGTGTTGTCAGTAAAATAAATTTTATTTCTATCAAACGGCCATTCAAAAATTTAATTTCATATTTAGATACATTCTTTAGAAAACCATCCTCTTTAATTACAAGGCTATAGCTAGAATTAGGGCTGTATTTAATTTTTTTAAAATGCGGGTAGATTCTAATCTCGAGTTCATCTCTTTTTGAAAAATCAACTTCATTCCTTTTTTGACCTATAAACAATTCTATAATTAAAATATTATTCTGTAAAAAAAATAAGCTAATTGGAAGAGGATTATTAAAAATTGATCTTTGAAAATCCAAATCATCTATAAAGATTTTATCAAAACTCACATTGTAAACATTTTTAGCTTTATTTCTTATTAAGACTGTAGATTTTTTCTTTTTAAGTATTTCACTTATTATCATCTGAACTCCATCAAATAAATCTTCTATTTCGTTCTCAACTTTATATGTTGAGCTAGAAACGATTATACCATCGTCTACTCTAAAAAAATCTGTATCTAGTGTATAGGAGGTGATATTTTTTTCAGTTTTCCCAATTCTGCATTCAATAATGTATTTAGCTTCCAATTCTAACGCAGTCTCAAGTAAACAATCATCATAGCAACTATCTCTTGAGATATTTTTTTTTCCAAAAATACTATCTAAAGCCGTATCTGGTATAACCTTGTAGCCATTAAATGAGTTTAAGGTAGCATAAAATTTTTTTGATAATTTATTAACGATTGTGGAATCGACATTATAATTATCAAAATTAGTAAATAAAACCAATGTGTCCTTGTAAACAATTGCCGCGTCAGAGATGTTTTTAATAGTTTGAACAGAATCTTGAGAATAAGAAAAAACAATAAATATGACAGAAATAAATAAATAACTTTTCTTCATTTTGAAAAAATTAAAAAATAAGCACTATTAATACGGTGAAATATTTAAAGAAAAATTTAATTGAAAAAAGAAATTATTTTATCTGATACCATTTTAACATTTTTTGTTTTTCTCAAAACATTACTGTGGGTAGCTTCGGGGACAACTAAGATATCTGATTCAGGTAGCATCCTTGCCATGCTTTTCGTGTGAGATGGCATAATTAAACCATCTTTATCAGCCACAACAACCAGTATAGGTGTGTTAATATTACTTAGATCGGATTTTGTAAATGAAGGATATGCGCTAGCTCCCAATTGGACCATCATAGTTTTCATATTATTAAACTTATCTTTTTGATCAATAAACTCATAAGACTCATTGAATACTTTTAGGGTCATATTGTCATTTATATCTTTAAATCCATCAGAGGTATAAAATCTGTATCGATTATTATTATCAAAATCAAGACCCTCAAAATGATATAAAGAAGCTATTGATGCTCCTTTTATAATTTTTTCTGGAAAGTATTTACATATTGACAAGACTATAACACCTCCCATACTATGTCCCACAGAATAAAATTCAGTTATACCCATTATATCAGCAAAGGATACAATATCATTTGCCATCGTATAATAAGAAAAGGTTTTATCACCTATTTCAGTTCTTCCGTGTCCTCTCATATCGATAGCGATTACAAAATAATTATCTGACAATGAAGTAATGATTTTTTTATACAACTCTGAAAAGGCAAGGCTACCGTGTAAGAAAATAAGGGAAGGGTTTTGGGAATTGCCTAAGGTGTAATAATACATATTAATATCATTCACAGTAATGTTTTCCATCTGCGCATATTTAATTGGTTTAGATATGTCCCTAGCTATAAATGTTGCACAGCCTATATGTATCAATAAAGTAAACAGGCATAAAATATAATTTTTTCTTTTCATCATATTAAAATCTAGGTATGTATAATTTATAAACCAAAAAGGCCTCGCAATAGCGAGGCCTTTTACAATGTAATTTTTTAAAATTTGTTTAAGGTTGAGATTTTTCTGATAGAATGATAAAACACATCCCATCCTCCCAACTTCCGCCACTACTTTCGCATGTCCCCTCATCTTGCTCATCCCAGTCACAGCCATCAACCTCATTACCATATTCATCTTCGCACTCACATTGTCCTGGATTTGGTCCTAAATCAAAAGATAAAACACCATCTTCTAATGTAAAAACAAGTGGATTTGGCCCTTCCCAATCATCAAGATCTAAAGGAGTTAGAAAAATTTCATCATCTTCAATCTCAAAAGTACCTATAGTTTCACTTTCGTAGCGACCGCCATAAGAAACACACCCTGTTGGATCACTATATAAATCATCTACATCATCCCAATCGCAGTTATCATATTCATTTCCATATTCATCTTCGCAAGTACAATCGTTCTCAGTTACTGTCATATCTTCATTGAACCATAAGTTGAACTCACCTTCAGATGTTTGCCAATAACCACCATTTTCTTCGCAGGATTCTTGATCAGTGTAGTCTAAGTTATCGCCATTCATATTATCTTCACATATATCAGGCCACCACATTGTATCACCAGAACATGTCTCCCCATCTGAATAGATACCAATCTCAATACTGGACCAGTGTCCAACAATATCAGATACTTCTAGACTAAACCAATCACAACCAGCTGACTCAACAGAATCATAATATGCGGTGTAATATGATGTGCTATCCGCACCCCAACAGTCCCCTGCTATAAGCTGATCAGCGGCCATTAAAGTAGAATCAAAATATGCGCAATACGTTGCAGAATCTTCTGCGAAGGCCATTTGAAAGCCGTAGAGAAAAAGATTGCCTAGAGGCGCTGAACAGGCCATTGTAGCGCAGTTTAGTGAGTCTACAATGAATGAAAGGTCTCCGATTCCTGTTGTGTCGCAGCTATTGTTCATAAATTCTTCGGCCTGGGTTTTTAGAGCCTCGCAGTTGGTCGTGTTTGAAGGATCTGAATTAAAAGCCTCAAGCGATGCCAATAGTTCAGTAGACTTCGCTGCACAATCAACCTCCTCAGCGGCATCTTCACACGAAAATGCCAAAAGAATAAGCCCCAAGAGTAGAATTTTTAAATATCTCATTTATTATCCTTATAATGTTATTATTAATAGTATATATGTATCTAATATAAAGATATTGTATATATTATCTAGTTATTTAATATATAGACTATAATAGATAAGACGTCATGAAAATCGATAATCTGATCGCTGTTGAGGTCCATTAAATATTCAATATAGGTTGAGTTATTTGTTATATGATCGGATACCAAAAGGATATCATAGACACTAATTTTATTATCGAAGTCAACATCCCCAATTATATAGTCAAGTATAGATTTTTCAAAAAACTCCCATATAGTTAAACTGGAATTAATATCCATATTGCCATATGAGCCTGGCCAGTCATGACCTCCATTAACAACCTTGTACAGCCAGACTTCATTATTATTAAGACAATCTATATTTTTTTCTGATATTATATAACTTCCATCTGAAACAGATATATTAGGTAAAGTATCCAACTCCAATGAATCGCATAAATTAATACCGCTCCAAAATTGAATAATTTCATCAACACCGATATAGGGACCCCAACCATCAATATTATTTGGATCTCCTTCCCACCATGTTACTTGATCATTAGTACCATGGATCTCTAATACTGGCGTAGGGTTATCTGGTTGGCATGTTTCAAAAAACCAATCCATCATTGTTCCAGCAACAGGAACGATAGATCTGAAAAGATTAGAGTTTTGACATGCCATTAGATAGCATAATTCGGCCCCATTAGACATACCCGTGGCAAAGGTATTAATAGGACTCAGGTTATATTGTGATTGAAGATAATTAGCCAATTCTGTAATAAAGCCAACGTCATCAACATTTTGATTTTGATGAAAATCATATCCAACATTAAAAAATGTATTTCCATTGTTATCAGTTGTGCCCTGCGGATAGCAAACGACAAAATTATTATTTTCAGCAATATCATTCATTCCAGAATAGTTCATAATTGAAGAGGCTGAACTTGTAAATCCATGAAAAACAAAGACCAAAGGATCCTCATGGCATATTGAGTCAGGTACATATAGATAATATTGTCGATTTAATCCACCATGTTCAAAATCAAATAATTCCGCCTGACCAAGTATTGGCTGGGCAAATAACAATAAATAAATTAGTAAAAAGAATCGATATTTATACTTTTTTTGAATCATATATCAATAAAAAATCATATTATTAAATATTATTCAGGCTTAATTAAATCAAACATAGTGCCTATTTCAGTTTTTCCATTGGCTCTGTATCTTTGGCCAGTCTCCAAGTCTTCAATTATCCATTTTTTTGGACATTTAGTCTTTATAATTAGCTTAATAGACTTTTCCAATTCCTCAACGGAATCGCCATTAATAAGTTTTCTTACTTTTCCCATGATCGCCCCTCGTTTATATTGATTAAAAAATTCAAAGCATTTAGTTTTTAGGAATACATTTAATTTTTGTAAAAGACACCTATTGCTGACATTATTTCTCTTTGTGAGCTTCTTCCTGCAGGCCGATTTATTAATCGGTCATCAGCGACAATTGCACTCGAACCTCCACCATCTAGATTCAAAGCCTCTAAGCAGTTAAACTGATCCATTAGAATTGCAAGTTCTTCCAAATAAACACCTCTGCTAATTTTCTGTCTGCCATCAACTACCATCATTATGATTTTATTATCAGGTGTATAGCCAATAGCGGACCTAGGCTGTACACCTGCAACGGGGGTATTAAAGAAAACCTCTTCTTCTACCGTAACTTTAATTTTTTTGTTATCTATTAGGACTGGGCCAGCATGTAAAGCATTAGCCACATCCCAAAATTTTGAATCTTCAAATGATAAAGAGTCAATTGGATATCCTGGTCTATTTTCTAAAGGGCTATCCCAAGAAAAAATCGAATCGTTTTTTGTTGAACACCATGAAATATCAACATTCCCATTATTCAGTATTCCAAACGCACCCCTATTTACATAATACCTTATGCCATCCCTATAAACGCTATGACTAGCAGCCTCCTCAAGTTTTCCATTAGTTTTTAATAGACCAACATGTTTTGTGGGATTTTTATCTCTAATAAAATATCCTCCATTAATAACTACTCTAGCATTATCATTATTATTTAAAAATTGTTGTGGAGTCTCACACCTATCAAAATCATTGGAGGATAATATTTTGACTTTTATATTTGGATTAGATACATCAATAACAGCTGCCCACGCTCTAAGAGGAATCTCGTTATTAATCCCCTCAAATATTTGAATCCCTTTTGGCAAGTCGAGATTAAACTTACTCCAATTCATTTCTATTGCTTCCTGTTTAGCTATCTTCCCACAGGATAAAAGAAATCCAAAGAGTAAAATAAAAATTATTTTCAAATTTATTTATTGATTATCAGATTTGGTTATATAAAAAAATTCAGATCCTATAACAACTCCTGCAGTATCTTGAACCTCGACACGCCAGGTTCCTATTTGGTGTGATAAAATAGTTTTCCTTGTCCAGGAACGATATATATTAGACGTTTTTATATTATATCTAACCGTTCCAATTTTCTGATCTTCAAAAAACCAAATATGGGTTAGTTCCTGTTTACCCCCTGTGTTTTGCACTCTGGTATAACAAAATAAGGAATCAACAGTATTTTCAAAATATGTATCGGTTCCTATTGGATTTCTATTTTTAACACTCCTGCATATTTGCATATCTCGCATCGTGAGTGTCGTAGCATATGGTTTTGATGGTAATTTACTTTTAGAATCCATTTTAGTTATCTTTTCTTCAACTTTTTTATTTATTTCCTTCTTTTTCTTAACATCAATTTTGGGAATAACTAAAGGTCTAGGCTCAACATTATTTTTGAACATATTATTATCGCTAATAATATTTTTTTGTTCTATAATTTGGTCTTTATCAAGAAAATTCGAAGAATCCTCTTTTTTTAATTCATTTAAGCCACTTATTAAATAATTTATTATAAAGAAAAAATAAACTATTACCAATGGGACAGATACCTTTGGAACTTTAATTAAAAAGGATATGTAAACTAATACAATTAGTGATATTGTTATTATAAAAATGTACATGTCTAGAGTAAAGAATTTATATTTTTTTGGTACTTATTTTAAAGAACAAATGTTCCATGTAAATAATGTTAAAATATCAATTTTGAAAAAATATTTAAAAACTAATTGTTTAGAGTTATTATCCAAAAATGATATTAAACTTTTATTAGTAGCTTTAAATGATAACAAAAAAAATAGATGACATACTAATTAGAAGTCGGAGCGACAGGATTTGAACCTGCGACCCCCACAACCCCATTGTGGTGCGCTACCGGGCTGCGCCACGCTCCGATAATTTATTCACTAATAATTTTTAAGATTTTTTTCAGCTCTGATTTTATAGTAAATAATTTTTCTTTTTCTAGATTAATAAATTCCGAGCTAGCGCTTATTTCTTTTTTCTTTATATCAGATTTATTTGATAAACTTTTTTTTGCGCCTTCAATTGTATATTTCTTTTCATATAATAAGTCTTTAATCTTTATTATTATATCTATATCTCTTTGCCTATATGTTCTGTTGCCAGCCCTATTTTTAGGGGGATTAAGTTGATTAAATTCGCTTTCCCAATATCGAAGAACATAGGCTTTAAGATTTGTCAACTTACTTACTTCTCCGATTGAGTAATATAATTTTTTTATTTTTGGTTTAATCTCCGACATGGTCTCATAGTTAAAGTTATACTTTAAATTAATTAATAAGGTTCCATTATTCAAGAATTTTAGGAAATTAGTTTTAGATATTTATTAAATAATTTTGATAAGATTATTGGAGCTAATTTTAAAATTTTTGGTTCCTCTACAATAGCGATTCTTATCTGAGTTTTTACTTTTTTATCGCCCGAATAAAATTCATTAAGCGGTGCAAAAAATAATGTATAATTGATCTTATTATATTTAACGCATCCTTTTTCGGCACAGTATTTAATAAAATCATTTGAATCAAATTCAGGACCGCATATATTTTTAAAATCAATAATTAAATAGATTGCAGCTGAAGGTTTACTAACAAGCACGCCTGGGATTTTTTTAATAATTGAATCTCTTATTGAATTCATTAAGGGTAAATAGTAATTCCTTTGTTTTGAATACCATAGTCTTATATCATTATGGGAAATTTCAGCCAATGCACCAAATACATATTGCCCTATAGCATTGGCGCAAAGATTAGCTGTATACTCATAAACAGATTTATTGTAGAATGTTTTATTATCAGTTAACATACCTCCGATGCGCAATCCGCAGGCATTCCATACTTTAGACGCAGACTCAATACTAATCCTAAAACCATCAATATTGGGAACTTCCTTTTGAGTGATTTTCCAAATTGTAGAAGATGAATTACCATTATAATAAAGTTGCCTATAAGCCTCGTCGCTAATTAGCCAGATTTTATTTCTGACGCATATAGATGCAAGTTTTATCAAATCCTGTTGATTAATAAATTGCCCCGTTGGATTATCATATGGAATAACAACCAATCCGTTTGGTTTTTTTGATTTTATCAAAGAATCAATTTTTTCAAAATTTAAAGTATTAAAATCACCGTTTTTATCAATATATCTTGTAACTGATACGGTAGGTATAGAAAGTCTTTTTGAAAATTCTAGGTAGTTCGTATATGCTGGATCTAATAACATAATTGGTTTTTTTCTTGAAGTTCCACATACGCCTAAAAGCATAATCTCCATAGCCTGAGAGCCACCATCAGTAATAAGGCAATTGATATTAGAAGCTTTAACTCCCTCATATGAAATAATATTTAAAAAAGCTTTTATAGTTTCTTCATTACCAGAAGAGGAGGTATATCTCAAAACGCCATCAGCAAAGGGTGAACTTTTACTCCTAAGGTTTTCCATTCTCTTAATCATTGCTGGATGCATAGGTAATGATACATTACCTATGGCAAGGTTTATAGGTTTAATAAAATTTCTATCGGGTCTTTCTTTAAAGGAAATTTGGGCGGTTCTTATTGAGGAAGGTTTCCTATTTATATAGTGGCTTGAAATTCTTGGTTTCATCTGACCAGGTTAATAGAATTAAATAAAGAAACATAAGTTATATTATTTAAAAAAGATACTGTTAATTCTTCTTTGAAAAATGCTTATTGTTTCCCTTTTTAAAATTCCTATTATTTCTAGGTTTGCGTTCTTCCCATCCTTCAGGCTTTTCTAATAAAGCTTTTCTGCTAAAATCAAGTCGACCTTGATCATCAATTTTGATAAGCTTTACCTTGACAGAATCTCCTACTGATAAAATATCTTCAACTTTTTCAACTCTTCTATATTCAAGCTCAGATATATGAACAAGTCCTTCTCTTCCTGGTGCAAACTCTACAAACGCTCCAAAATTCATTATACGGGAAACCTTGGAATCGAATTCCATACCAACTTCTGGTTCAAAGGTAATAGCTTTGACCATTTCAATAGCGCCATTGCACTTTTCCGTATTACTTCCAGAAATAGTAACAAGACCATTATCATCAACGTTAACTTCGCATTCTGTGTCTTCAATAATTTTTTTAATATTTTTACCTCCAGGACCAATTAAAGCACCAATTTTTTCTGGATTAATACTTACAGAAATTATTCTAGGAGCATAAGGACTAATTTCGTTTGCCTTTGGTAAAGCGGTATTCATCTTATCTAAAATATGCAATCTACCCGTTTTAGCTTGAGATAAAGCCTTCTCAAGCAAATCAAATGAAATTCCAGCTATCTTCAAATCAAGCTGAATTGCAGTTATACCTTCATCAGTTCCAGCTACTTTGAAATCCATATCTCCTAAATGGTCCTCCATCCCAAGTATATCACTTAAGATAGCATTTCTTTCTCCATCCGTAATAAGACCCATTGCTATTCCAGCTACATGACTTTTAAGATTAGCACCCGCACTCATCAAAGAAAGAGACCCACCGCAGACAGAGGCCATGGATGACGACCCATTTGATTCCATTATCTCAGAAACAATCCTTATTGTATAAGGAAAATCATCATAATTAGGCAAAACTGGCTTTATTGCACTCTGTGCTAAGTTTCCGTGTCCTATCTCACGTCTACTAGTAAAACCAATTCTACCAACCTCACCAACGCAGTACGGTGGAAAATTGTAATGAAGATAATAATTTTTCTTATAATCCTCATCCATTGTATCCATAATAAGTTCACTGCTTTTTGAGCCAAGCGTTGTAACAACAAGAGCCTGTGTTTCACCTCTGGTAAATAAAGCAGATCCGTGTGCACGAGATAAAAAATTTGGATCAATAGTTATTTCTCTTATATCTTCTGTATCTCTACCATCACTTCGTTTTTTTCCAGATAGAATAGCTTCTCTAAATTGATATTTAAATTTATCCTCAATTATACTTTTTATTGTAGCTTCATTATCAGGATATTTTTCTAAAAGGCTATCAATTGTACTGGATATTAAGTTTGCTTTTTCATCATTTCTTTTTTGCTTATCAATAACAGAAACTATTTTAACTATTTCATTGCCAATTTTTGATTCTATATCAGAAACTAAATCTTTATCCGGCTCCTGAATCTCAAAATCATCTTTTTCAACTTTAATTTCATTTATTAATTCAATTTGTAATTCAATTATTTCCTGTATAGTATCGTGAGCAGATTTTAAGCCTTCTAGAATAGTCTCTTCAGATGCCTCACTTGCCTCACCTTCAACCATTACAATAGTTTCACTATTTCCTGATACTATAAGCTCCATATCAGATTCTAATTGCTCTTCCCTTGTCGGATTAATTATAAAATTTTCATTAATTCTTCCAACTCTTACTGAAGCTATTGGGCCACTCCATGGTACAGTGGAAGTCATAAGAGCAGCTGATGCTCCTACAGATGCTAAAACATCTGCCATATTTTGACCGTCACTTTGAAGAACAGTTATTATAACCTGAGTTTCTTTTTTAAAGCCTTTTGGAAATAGAGGGCGTAACGGTCTATCAGTGAGCCTACTAGTTAATACCTCATGCTCCCCTGGCCTAGCTTCTCTTTTGAAAAATCCTCCTGGAATTTTTCCGCCAGCATAATGCTTTTCTCTATATTCCACTTGCAATGGAAAAAAATCTATTCCTTCTTTTTCTTCTTTTGCTGAATTAACAGCTGCTAATATTATCGTTTCACCATATGTAACCATAACCGAACCATTGCTCTGCCTAGCTACTTTACCTGTTTCTAATCGCATCATTTTTCCTGCGATTTCACGTTCTTTAATTATCATTATTCTCTTTCTTTCTTATAAAATTTATTTACCCACGGATTCCTAATTCTTTAATTAATTTCACATAAGAGGTCGGATTAGTTTTAATTAGGTATTTTAACAATTTTTTTCTTTTTGAAACTAATCTAACTAATCCTCTCCTAGTATGACGATCTTTTTTGTTGGCTTTTAAATGATCTGTTAAAGCTCTTATTCTATGGGTCATTATACCAATTTGGACCTCAGTAGACCCAGAATCATCATCATTTTTTCCAAGTTTTGTAATAATTTCTTTTTTTTCTTCCTTAGAAATAGACATTCTAATCTCCTACTCGTATTCTTTTCGCAAGGATAAACACAAATTCTTATCCTTAGTTAATTGATTTTTTAATTCTTTCGAGGAAGTGAAAGTTACTTCCTCTCTAATTTTCTTTAAAAATTTTATCCTTATATTTTTCCCATAGAGATCATCACTAAACTTATGAAAAATATTAACTTCCATAATAAGATCTTGTTCTTCAAAGGTGGGTCTAGTCCCGAAGTTACACATTCCATGCAATTCAAGTCCAATAATGCTTATCGAAACAAAATATACTCCACTTTCAGGCATTATTTGCATTTTCTCTATTGGTAATATATTAGCAGTTGGAAAATTTAATTTAGAGCCTCTACCAGATCCCTTGCAAATAATACCGTTAAAACCATAAGAACGCCCAAGAAAAGATTTAACAGAATCAACTTTGCCCGATCTAATTAAAGTTCTTATATAACTACTAGAAATAATTTTAGAGTGATTTTCAATAGGTTTAACAATTTCCAGTTCAATATCATTGGAAATACAATAATTTTTTAAAAAATCAGAATCCCCAGTTCTGTTAAAACCAAAATGGTGATTATATCCTACAATAATTGCCTTTGGATTGAATCTTTTTTTTATAATATCATCCATAAATGTATCAGCAGTAGTCTTGGAGAAATTTTTAGTAAATGTAATTATAAAAACATAATCAATACCTATTTTTTTAATAAGATCCATCTTGTCTTCAAAAGATGATAATAAAAAACCATCATTATTATCTGGAACCAATATTTTTTTTGGATGAGGATCAAAAGTAATTAAAATTGAAGGGGAATTCATTTTTTTTGAATGTGAAATAGTTTTTTTTAAAATATTTAAATGTCCAATATGTAATCCATCGTAAGAGCCCAAAGTGATAACAGATGATTTAATTACCTTTAATTCCTTTAGCTTTCTTATGATTTGCATTGATCTTTTATATCTTCAATCTTCATAGAATTTTTAATCTTATATTTCCCGACATTTGTTCTTATTAATTTATTTAGATAACCTACAGTTCCAAGTTTATCAGCAATATCACTTCCCAACACTCTTATATAGGTTCCTTTGGAACAAGAAACTGCAAACTTTAATTCAGGTTTATTATATGCCAAAAATTTTATTGAAAATATTTTAACAATTATAGGTTTTCGTTCAATAATAATATTTTTTCTTGCTAACTTATATAACCTAACCCCATTTATTTTTTTTGCTGAATACATTGGTGGAATTTGACAATTTTCCCCAATAAAACTTTTCAATACATTTTTGATTTTGCTTTCAGATAGTTTTGGAATTTTTTTTCTAATATTATAGTTTCCTTCGATATCAAGGGTGTCAGTCGCTTCACCCAATACGAGTGTTGCAATATAAGACTTTTCTGCATTGGAAATTTTAGCCAGACTTTTTGTGTCTACACCTGTCCCAATAATCAAGACACCTTCGGCAAATGGATCAAGCGTACCGCCATGTCCAACTTTTGTATTGATAATATTTCTTATCTTTTTTACTACATCAAAAGAGGTCCAACCTTTTGGCTTATATATATTTAGAATCACTTATTTTTTAATTTTTTTAAAAATTTTATTTAATTGATATTCATAATTTAAACTATCATCATAAATAAAAAATAATTCAGGAATATTTTTAATTTTCATCTCAGTACTAAGTATTTTTCTGAAGTATTTTCTTTTTTTATTAATTGCTATGTTTAATTCATCTATAGACTTTTCTGGTTTAAAAACAGTATAATATATATCAGCTTTTCTTAAATCTGCTGTTACTTTTACTTTTGAAATCGTTAATAAACCATGATCAGAGGAAGGTATTTTTTTTATAAAAGCAGCGCCAATTATACTACGAATCTGATTATTGATCCTTTCTAAGCGACTATAAGGTTTATTCTTGTTCAATTTTAACCTAAGGTTCTTTTTACCTCTTTTATTTCATAAATCTCAATTATATCACCTTCGTTAAATTTTTTAATTCCATCTACTCCAATCCCGCACTCCAAACCTTCTTTGACTTCACGAGCGTCATCTTTATGCCTTTTCAAGGAATTAACCAAACCTTCAAATATAGTTTCTCCATCACGAACAATCCTTGCTTTGCTGTTTCTAATTACATAGCCTTCAACAACCTTACAACCAGCTATAAATCCTATCTTCGGAATTTTAAATTGAGTTAGAACCTCAGCCTTTCCTAGGCTACTTTCTACCATATCAGGTTCCAATAAGCCTTCAAGCGCCATTTTAATTTCTTCAACAGCATTATAAATAACAGTATAATTTCGAATATCTACACCTGCTTGCTTCGCCTGAAGTCTAGCGTTGGATGTAACCTGAACATGAAAACCTATAATTACCGCCTTAGAAGCTTCTGCAAGTAAAACATCGGACTCAGTTATCATCCCTACTGCTTTATGGATAACACGGATTGCAACTTCCTTAGTGTTTAGCTTTTCTAAGGTCTCAGCTAAAGCTTCTATTGAGCCATCAACGTCACCTTTAATAACGACTGGTAAAATTTTTATACTTCCTTCTTTAATCAATGAAGACATATGATCTAATGAAAAAGAAATTTTCTTTTGATCTATCTCTCGACTGATCCTTTGCCTATCAGAAGAAATTCTCTTTAAACTTTTTTCATTATCAACAACAGCAAAAATATCGGCAGCCTGAGGTACCTGCTCAAATCCTTGTATTTGGACCGCATCTGATGGCAAAGCTATTTTTAATTTTAAACCATTATCATTTACTATAGATTTCACCTTACCAGAATAATCATTACACATAAAAGGATCACCAATTTTCAATGTTCCTTTTTGAACTAAAACCGTCCCAACAGGACCCAAGCCTCGATCCAACCTTGAATCAATTATTGTACCCATAGCATTACAATCCCTGTTTGCCTTTAAATCAAGAATTTCAGCTTCTAACAAAAGACTATCCATCAATTCATCAATTCCTAATCCAGTTTTTGCACTAATCTCAACATCTTGAATTTTTCCACCCCAGCTTTCCGTTAAGACACCCTGGTCAGATAATTCACGCCTTACCTTTTCTGCATCTGCGCCAGGTCTATCCATTTTATTTATTGCTATTATCATAGGTACCTCAGCGGCTTTAGTATGATTAATAGCCTCTATAGTTTGAGGCATAACGGAATCATCCGCAGATACTACCAAAACTACTATATCAGTAACCTGTGCGCCCCTTGCCCTCATTGCAGTGAAAGCCTCATGCCCTGGTGTATCTAAAAAGGTCAAATTATTTTCGTTATATATAACTTTATAAGCACCGATATGTTGAGTTATTCCACCCGATTCAGCACTCGCAACATTAGTATTTCTAATATAATCCAGAAGACTGGTTTTACCGTGATCTACATGACCCATCACTGTTACGATTGCCGCTCTTGGTTTAGCATTTTTAATATCATCTTCGCTATCATCAAACGAAAGCAAATCGTCTCCAGCATTAGTAACTTTCTCTGCAACATATCCATAATTATCAACTAACAATTCAATTAAGTCCCAATCAAGTCTTTGGTTTTTTGTAACTAGCATTCCAAGCTCAATGCATGTTTGAATAATTGCACTAGGAGTTATTTCTAAAATTTTAGATAATTCTTCAACGCTTGAAAATTCAGCTACTTTAATATCAGGTTTTTTCCCTGAATCTTCTGGTTGCTTTTCCTCAACTTTTTTTATTTTTTTATAAGTTTTCTTTTTAGTTTTCGTTTCCATTTTGGCCAAAATACCTTTGACCTTGTTTTTGACTGATTTTGGAGCTCCAGAGGATCCAGAACTTTTAGTTTTATTTTGGTCTTGCTTTCTTATTGTTCCCTTACCAATCTCAGTTTGAATATTTTTAATATCTATAGTTCGAAGTTTTCTGCTTCTTTTGAATTTTTTACTTATTCCTTTGGCCTTATTCTCAACTTCGTTTTTATTATCATCAGAATCGACTTTTGATTTTTTATTTATATCCTTTGTTGTTTCTTTGTAATCAATAACAGCATCTTGTTTATTTTTTTCGATCTGGTTTTTTTTATTTAGCAGCCTTTCATTATCAAGATTTTTCTTTTTTAACTTCTCTTCTTTTTCAAGCTTTCTTTGTTTTTCAAGTGATAAGAGTTCAAGCTTTTGTCCTGTACTCTGTCTCTCTTTTAATCTTGTATCATGAATCTCTTTTCTTACTTGTTCTTTTCTATACCTATCAACTACTTCTTTTTCTTTTGAAAATTCTTCAAGAATAATTTGATAAGTCTTTTCATCAACAGGAGACATGTGACTTGAAATTTTAATATCTTTTACTTTCAAAAAAGATAAAATCTCAGTATGGGATATATTAAGATCTTTTGCTATTTGAAATATTCTTGTTTTTGCCATTATCTTTTAAATATCACAATCTTTTTTCTTATTCTTCTGAATCAGGATCTATATCATCAGAATCAGAGTTAATATTTAATTTACTAGTCTCTTGATCTAAATCTAAGTCTTCATTGTATAAGTCGTCTGGATTTTCTTCTTCTACTTTACGTTCAATAAACAACTGAACGGAATCATACAATATATCTAGCTCCTCATCTTTTATACCTGCTATATTTATTAGATTTGTGGGATCAGCATCTAACAAATCTGAAACAACCGATATACCTTCTGATGAAAGAATTTCTACAATTTTTAGATCAACCCCATCAATCTCACTAAGAAGCTTTTTTTGATCATCTTGCATTCTTGAATATTGATTTACACCATATGCGTCAATAACATAGTTGGTTATTTTTGATGCTAGATTAATATTGGTACCATTTCTACCTATAGCAGAATCAAGATTTTCATCTTCGAATAGCGCAATACAATTATTTCTTTCATCATCTATATATAATTGTAATGGCTTAGCTGGGGAGAGAGCCCTGCTTATTAAGATTTCTGGTTGGTCACTCATGTTTACAATATCAATTTTTTCATTATTCAACTCTCGGACAATAGATTGAATTCTACTGCCTCTCATACCAACGCATGCTCCAACTGGATCAATTCTTCTATCATTTGATTTAACTATAATTTTTGCGCGAGAACCTGGATTCCTAGCTATTGATGTAATCTCAATTATACCATCTTCTATTTCTGGAACTTCCATTTCAAACAGTTTAAATAAAAAGTGGTTATCACTCCTTGATACAACTATATCAGGGCCTTTCGGTGTAATTTCTACTGACTTAATAACACACCGAACAGTGTCGCCCCTTCTGTATCTTTCCGAATGAATTTGCTCATTTTTTGGCATCCTAAGCTCTGCCTGTTCAATATTGATGTAAATACTATCACGTTGTATTTGATGAACAACTCCAATAACAATTTCACCAATACGATTAGAATAATCATCGTAAATATAATTTCTTTCAACATCTCTAAGTCTTTGAGCAAAAAACTGTTTTGCGGTTACGACCAACCTCCTACCAAAGAGCCTTGGGTCTATTACCTCAACAAAAATATCGCCTACTTCTAAATCTTCAGCAGCATCTGGTTCTTTTTTTATGGCATCTTCAAGGGTTATTTCAACCTTGTAATCGTCTACTTCATCAACAATAGTTTTTTCTGCATATATTTCAATTTCACCTTTATCAATGTTTACAATACAGCTATAATTTGATGAGTCACCATATTCTTTTTCTATTACATATAAGAATAATTCTTCTAAAATTGAAGCAAGTTGAGATCTTTCAACATTTTTTTCCCTTGCAATTTCAGAAAATACTTCAATCAAATCTTTATTAATCATAAAACCTCCATCAAAAAATAATTAAAATTCAATTTTAGGCTTAGCAGATAAAATTTCATTATACTTTAAAGAGAAATAGCTTCCGCTATCATTAATCTTAATTCCAGCATCATCAACCTCAATAAGTTTTGCATCCAAAAAATGTTTATCTTCTTCGTTATTTGATATAATTTCTAATTTTTTAGAAAGAAATTTTTTATACTGAAAGGAGTGTACTAATTTTTTATCTAAACCTGGGGTCGTGACCTCTAGGCGGTAACCATTTACGAAGAATTTGTTTATTTCCTCGATTTTTTTTACTCTTTTAGTTATTATCGCAGTATCATGTATGGTAACAGGTTTATCTCCATCTATAATTAAACGAACAAAACCAGATTCTTTTTTCAATTGCAACTCTAAAAGCCAGATTCCATCAGGCAAAATACTTTTTATTATTTTTTCAATACTTTTCATAAGATAAAAAAAAGTGGGTCTTTCAACCCACTTTTCATCGCGTAAAGTTAAATCTATTATATTGATTAAACAATATAGATCTGTTTGTAAATAAAAAAATTAGATACCATAAGTACCAATAATTTCTTCAATATCAGATTTTAGGCTAGCGGAAATATCTTCAGATTGTTTTAGTTGGTCTAATAAACCTAATCCAATGGGATTTTCACCAGATTTAATAAATAATTTTGCTTTTTCAACTTTTAATCTTTGTATTATATAATGATCATTAGATTTTTCTATTCCATCATCAATAATATCAATAGCGCCCATATAATTGTTAGATTGAGATAATATATCAGAGATCATAATAACTGCACCAGATGTTAAAATATCAACAGAATACCCAGAATTCATAAATTCTTCAAGATATTCTTTTGCAACTTGATATTCACCTTGATCGTATTCAATCTTACCAAGATAATAATGAACAACTTCAATCCCACTAGAACCCGAATGATCATTGAGCAATGTTTCAAATTGAAATTTAGCATTTTCAAAATCACCCTTGTCCATTGATATTAATGCATTTCCTAACGAAGAAGAA
>CAZLPW010000030.1:0-22098 GCA_964561495.1 uncultured bacterium
ATTTTGATCTTGATGAAACCTTTTCAGAAGATATTCTTGCAAAAATTGAACAAAAGATGAAAGAGCTAACTAAACAAAATCAGGAAATTATTAGGCATGAGGTTTCTACCTCCGAGGCAGCAGAAATATTTAGAGAACTTGGTGAGTCTTATAAGTTAGAAATTATTGAACAAATAAATCCTGATGATACAATTACCATGTACAAACAATCTGATTTTACGGATCTTTGCAGAGGACCTCATGTATCAAATACTTCTAAAATAAAATATTTTAAATTATTATCAACCTCAGGTGCATACTGGAGAGGAAATGAAAATAACAAAATGCTACAAAGAGTTTACGGTACAGTGTTCTCAACTAAAGGTGCATTAAAAACTCATCTCCACAACCTAGAAGAGGCAAAAAAAAGAGACCATAGAAAACTTGGGAAAGAATTAAAACTTTTCACATTTGACGATGAAATAGGTCCAGGGCTTCCGCTATGGTTGCCAAATGGTGCAATTATTGTTGAAGAACTCGAAAAATTAGCCAAAGAAACTGAATATAAAGCAGGATATGATATCGTAAGAACGCCACATCTTACAAAAGGTATTTTATATGAAAAATCTGGCCATCTTGAACATTACAAAGACTCTATGTATCCAGCAATGGATATAGATGGATCTGAGTACTATGTTAAACCTATGAATTGTCCACACCATCACAAGATTTATGCATCATCTCCAAAAAGTTATAGAGATTTGCCAATAAGACTATCAGAATATGGCACCTGCTATAGATATGAAAAATCTGGCCAATTATTTGGACTTATGAGGGTCCGAAGCCTTCAAATGAATGATGCACATATATATTGCACCGAACATCAGTTCAAAGAAGAATTCCTTTCAGTATGTAATATGTATCTAAAGTATTTTGAGATTTTTGGTATAAAAAAATATACTATGAGACTTAGTCTGCACAGCAATGATGGACTTGGTAAAAAATATGTAAATGAACCGAAGCTTTGGCTAGAAACTGAAAAATGGGTAAGAGACGCCTTAATTGAAGGTGGAATAAAATTTGAAGAAGTTCCAGGCGAGGCAGCCTTCTATGGGCCTAAAATAGATGTGCAAGTGTGGAGCGCAATAGGTAAAGAATTTACGCTAGCTACCAATCAAGTGGATTTTGCAGTCCCCGCAAAATTTAAATTAGGATATGTAGATGAAGATGGAATAAATCAGGTACCACTATGTATTCATAGAGCACCATTAGGAACACATGAAAGATTTATAGGATTTCTTATTGAACATTTTGGAGGTAATTTCCCGCTTTGGCTTACACCGATTCAGGTAGCTGTTCTCCCTGTTTCTGATAAAGTAAAAGATTACGCAAATGAAATAAATGAAAAACTAAAAGACACTTTTATTAGAACCTATGTTGATAATAGAGCAGACAAAATTGGATCAAAAATAAGAAATGCTGAGCTTGCAAAGATTAATATCATGTTAATAGTCGGTGAAAAAGAAGCTGCTGAAAATAAAATCACCGTTAGAAAACGATTTATAGGAGACACAGGCTCAACAGATTTAAATTCTTTTATAAAAGAAATTAAAAACGAAATAAATAACAGGAGGCTTCCTCATAGCAAAGAAACAGAAACAAAGAGTTAACAAAGAGATACAGGCGGATAAAGTACGATTAATATCTGAAAGGGGTGAACAATTAGGTATCGTTACTCTTGAGGATGCATTAAAACGAACATTTGATGCGGGACTAGATTTAATTGAAATTGCACCAGATGGTTCACCACCAGTTTGTAAGATTGTTGACTATGGAAAATTAAAATATGAAAAAAAGAAAAAACAACAACAAAGCAGAAAAAGACAACATGTAATTAAAGTCAAGGAGATTCGACTTCGACCTACAATTGATGAACATGATCTAATGACAAAACTTAATCAGGGAAAGAAATTTCTGGCCGATGGCGCTAAATTGAAAATTACTTTAATGTTTAGAGGCCGTGAAATGTCCCGTATCGATTTGGGTCGTGATGTTATGGAACGAGTGTTTCAGGAATTAGAAGAGGTTGCAGAAATTGAAAAAGACATTCCATTGGAGGGAAGAAGAATGTCTGTAATTTTGAATGCCAAATAGGAGATATTAAAATGCCAAAAATGAAAACCAGACGAGGTGCAGCAAAAAGATTTAAGGTCACTGGATCAGGCCGAATCAAAAGGAATAAGGCAAATCATCGACATATGCTTATTAGAAGATCAAATAAAGTCAAAAGGAAAATGAGACAAAGCGGAATTCTAAAATCTGGTGATTCTAAATTAGTAAAAGCGATGTTAGGAATTTAACTAATGGAGATTATAAAAAATGCCAAGAGCTAATAGTTCTGTGCCTAGGCATAGGCGCCATAGGAAAATTATAAAACAAGCCAAAGGATATTTTGGTGCAAGAAGTAGAACTTTTAAGGCTGCTAAGGATGCAGTTATTAAGGCGGGTCTGTATGCCTATAGAGATAGAAGGCAAAGGAAAAGACAACTAAGAAGACTGTGGATAACTCGAATTAACGCTGGATGTAGACTTAATGGAATTTCATACTCTGATTTTATTAAAGGATTAAAAGATAATAATATTGAATTAAATCGAAAAATTCTATCAGAATTAGTTGTGAACCATCAGAACGCTTTTTCTGAACTGGTAAGCATAGTCAAAAACTA
The DNA here is from genome assembly GCA_964561495.1 of uncultured bacterium. GTDB lineage: Bacteria > Fidelibacterota > Marinisomatia > Marinisomatales > UBA1611 > CAZLPW01. The sequence goes on from CAZLPW010000030.1 coordinate 2,706, forward strand.
AATTGCCAATTGAAGAAAAAATTGATATAGTTAGGAGAAATTTTCTAACTGATATCGATTCATTTCCCCAAGATAAAAAAGAAATTGAAAATCTGAGATCAAAATATCTTGGTAGGAAGGGATTTATTTCAGAACTTTTTGTACTACTGGGCAAAGCGACCAACGAAGAAAAACCAAAATTAGGCAAAAAATTAAATCATTTTAAAAATGAAATTACAGACCTATTTGAGCTTGAAATTTCAAAAATAAATGATGAGAGTAATGATTTTCAAAAAAATCAACAAGACTTTACTTTGCCTGGTAACGAGCCAAGATTAGGCTCTCTTCATATTTTAGACCAAACCCTTACTGAGATAAAAGATATTTTCAAATCTATAGGTTTCCATTTGGCATACGGTCCAGAAATTGATGATGACTATCATAATTTTTCAGCATTAAACATACCTGAGCATCATCCTGCCCGTGATATGCAAGATACCTTTTTTGTTGATCAAAATACCGTATTAAGGACTCACACATCCAATGTCCAGATTCATTTAATGGAAAAAAAGGATCCGCCTTTAAGGTATATTGTACCTGGAAGAGTTTACCGAAATGAAGCAATAGGCTATAAAAGTTATTGCTTATTCCATCAGGTTGAAGGGATTTACATTAATAAAAAGGTTTCTATGGCTGATCTTAAAGGTTGCTTAGAGTACTTTGTCAAACAAATGTTTGGGCTAAAAAGGAAGATGAGATTTAGGCCATCTTTTTTCCCTTTTACAGAACCCAGTGCGGAAGTAGATATTTGGGATAACGACAGAAAACAATGGATGGAAATTTTAGGCTGCGGAATGGTAGATCCCGCTGTCCTAAATAATGTGGGATATGACACAAGAAAATGGAATGGATATGCATTCGGTATGGGTGTTGAAAGAATTTCTATGCTTAAATATGGGATCGATGATATTCGGAATTTTTATAGCGGAGACGTCCGCTTTTCAAAACAATTTATATGATTATTTCTTTAGAATGGTTACAGGATTTTGTTAATATAAATGAAAGCCCTCAGGAGCTTTCAGATATTTTATCAAATATTGGCTTAGAAGCAGAAACGACTGATACAAACGTTGAAACACCTGGTGTTATCATTGCTAATGTTGAGTCAGCAGAAAAACATCCGAACGCGGATAAATTAAAAATTTGCATGGTAAATGATGGCGACACCATACATCAGGTCATATGTGGAGCCCCAAATGTAGAGCCTGGGCAATTAGTTCCTTTCGCTAAAATTGGTAGCGTCCTACCTGGTAACTTCAAAATAAAAAAGGTCAAAATTCGTGGTGTAGAATCAAATGGAATGATATGCTCTGAACGGGAGTTAAGGATTTCAGATGAGCACGAGGGGATTATGGTTCTTCCTGATAATTTGAAATTAGGCGATGACTTTAAATCTTCATACGGATATAAATTTCATTCATTAGAATTAGATATAACTCCTAATAGAGCTGATGCATTTTCTCATTATGGCGTTGCAAGAGATATTGCATGCGCAACTGAAAGAAAACTTAAAAATCTAGAAGAAAAAAAAACTGTTTTACCTTCTGATGGATTCAAGATACCAATTTCCTCAGAAAATATTGAAGATTGCCCTCGATACATTGGTGGAATTATTAAAAATATTAAGGTTGGCCCTAGTCCAGACTGGTTAGTTCAAAAATTAAAATCGGCTGGTCATAGGAGTATTAATAATGTTGTGGATATATCTAACTATGTATTGCTTGAGATGGGACATCCAACACATATATTCGATTATAATAAAATACTCAATAAAAAAATACTAATTCGAAGAGCAAAAAAGAACGAACCTATTACTACACTGGATGGACAGAATTTTAAATTAAATAACGATCATCTGGTCATTACAGATGGGAAACATCCAATAGCATTGGCTGGTGTAATGGGTGGAGAAAATTCAGCAGTAAGCGAACAAACATTCGAGGTGTTTGTTGAGAGTGCATATTTTAATCCAATCACAATTAGAAAAGGATCAAAGAATCTTTCTCTAACAACAGATGCATCCAAAAGATTCGAAAGAGGAGCGGATCCTAATGGCTGTTTAAAGGCTTTTTGGCGTGTAGTTTCTTTATTGGAAGAAGTTTGCGGAGGGGAGCTGATTTCCGAAGTTATAGATTACCATCCGAATCCAATTAGTCAAATAAAAATATCCTTAAGATATTCAGAAATTATTTCAGTTTTAGGCTGTACAATTGAAAAACAAAAAATTGAAACAATTTTAAGCGGTTTAAAAATAGCTTATAAATTAAAAAATGACATATACAAATGCACAATCCCATCATTTAGGCCAGATATTAACCGTGAAATTGATTTAATTGAAGAAATTGTTAGGATTTATGGAATAAGCTCCATACCAAGCAATACTTCGTTAAATGGAGTACTACAATACGGTAATCCAGATCCAGAATCCTATTTAGACCCCATCAAGAATTCTTTTTGTGCATTTGGTTTCCATCAATTATTTTTAAACTCTTTAGATAATGGAATGGTAGCAGACTTGACAGAAAAAGTACCTGTCTCAATGTTAAATCCTTTAAATATAGAAATGTCTAACCTGCGTACATCTTTACTTCCTGGACTTCTAAAATCAGCCGATTATAACATTAAACATGGAAATATGAATTTTAGATTATTTGAAATAGGACAAATTCACTATATCAATTCGTCATTAGATAATAAATATGTAGAAAATAAAACTATAGCAGGCATAATACATGGAAACGAAAAAAATACTTCTATAACTAGCAAAGAAAAAAAGGAAAACATTTTAAATCTTAAGGGAATTATTGTTTCTATATTTAGAAAAAAGTTAAATATGAATCTAAAATTTGAAAAAGAAAACCACACTGCATTCCTATCTGCTAGAAAAATTATTATAAATAATCACGAGGTTGGCTACTTAGGAGAAGTAAGCTCAAAATGGATAAAAAAATTAAAATTAGATCTAACCACAATCTATGGGTTTGAACTAAATATTAGCCCGATAAAAGAAATGATCATAAAGAAAAAAGAATTCACAAAAATAAATTCTTATCCTATTGTCCAACGTGATTTAAATTTAGTTATGAATGAAAATTTAGAAGCTGGAAATATTATTAATTTAATTTTTAAAATTGGTGGCAGATACGTTCTAAAAGTTAATCCCGTTAATTTATTTTTTGATGAACAGGCAATAGGAAAAGATAAAAAAAGTATTACTTTTTCAATCTTTTTTCAGCATCCTTCAAAAACACTTGAAGATAAGGATGTAAATTCTATTATTAATGAGATTATAAATATTGCAGATAACAAATTTAGTGCTAAATTACGAGCGTGAAGGATATGGAATTATTAAACGAACTAGAACTTAAAATTAGGGAGATGGCTTCCTCGCTGGACCGTGAACGTGAAAAAAATATTGGATCAAATAAAAATTTGATGAATTCGAAAAAACTATCTGAAATAGAAGACCGCGTTAAGAGTTTAATTAAAACACTAGACGACCTCGAGAAGTAGCATCATGGCTGAAAATTCTAACCAAGTTAAAATTTATATTTTTGGACAGGAATATTCTGTAAAAGCACCAGCCGATCCTGATTATATAAAGAAAATTGGGAAATATGTCGATGAAAGGATGAAGGAGGTTCAATCGGGATTCGATTCAACACAATCTTCAACTAGAATCGCAATACTAGCTGCAATGAATATAACCGATGAGCTGTTTAACGCCAAGCAATCTGTCGATATTGATTTCAAATCTGTTGAACAGAAAATTTCTTCTCTTATTGAATTAATTGACGATAAACTCTAGAAAATAATTTTTATTTTTAATGGCATTAAAAATACTATCTGGCATAGAGGTAAGCGAACACGTATATACCCAGCTAATTCAGAAAATATCTAGATTGAAATCTAAAAATATAGTCCCAGGGCTTGCGGTTGTGCTTGTCGGCAATGATCCAGCTTCTAAAATTTATGTAAGATCTAAAACAAAAAAATTCAAAGACCTTAATCTCCATTCGAATACAATAAATGTTAATAATTCAATCTCTGAAAAGGAATTGATGGAAATTATTTATGAACTAAATAATGATAAAAAATATCATGGTATCCTAGTTCAGCTACCTTTACCAAGACATATTGATAAAAATAATATAATTAATTCGATCAATCCAAAAAAGGATGTTGATGGATTTCATCCTGAAAATGCGGGCTTACTTTCTATTGGGACACCTAGATTTATCCCCTGCACCCCTAAAGGAATAATAAGGTTACTAGAGTTTTATAATATCTCTTTAAAAAGAAAACACGTTGTGGTAGTTGGGCGAAGTAATCTGGTTGGTAGGCCTATCTCGATTTTAACAAGCTCTTATGGAAAAATGCTTAATGGTACCACTACAATCTGTCACTCTGGAACAAAGGATATTTCTAATTACACTAAAAAAGCTGATGTTCTTATTTCTGCAATTGGAAAAAGTGAATTCTTTACATCAAAAGAAATTAAAAAAGGTGCAATTTTAATTGATGTTGGTATAAATAAAATCAATTCAAATAATTCAAAAGGATATAAGATTGTTGGTGATTTCGAATGGAATTCAATATCAAGATTCGCTTCGGGCGCCACACCAGTTCCAGGCGGGATTGGACCGATGACAATAGCAATGCTAGTAGAAAACACCGTCTATGCAGCGGAAACTTATTCTGCCTAACTATTTAACAATAATAATTTTTACTGGTCTGATTTGGGGGCAAACCTATACGGGCTCTCATTTTCTTATTTCTTATAATATTCGATACGATAATAACTGGGATATTGAAAATAGTTGGTTATTAAGAAAAAATAAACTTTGTCAATTATTAAATGACTACAATCCTTCTATTTTCGGTATACAAGAAGGATTACTAAACCAAGTGAATTTCATTGACAGTGTTTTAGTTAAATACGATTATGTTGGTGTGGGGAGAGATGATGGTAAAATAAAAGGCGAGTTTTGTGCAATTTATTTTGATACTACACGATTTAAAATAGGAACCAATTCAACATTTTGGCTTTCTGAGACGCCTGATATTGTATCAGTTGGTTGGGATGCTGCACTTGAAAGAATATGTACATATGGTCTATTTGAGAATAAAATTTCTGGAAAAAAATTCTGGGTATTTAATACTCATTTTGATCATTCAGGTATTATTTCGAGAAAAGAATCATCAGAATTAATCATAAAGAAGATTAAAGAAATAAACACGGAATCACTTCCAGTAATCCTCATGGGAGATTTAAACTCAATTCCTGATAGTGATCCTATTAAATTATTAGAAAAAGAATTTACGGATCCGTTAAGGGTTTCTTTAAAAAACTTAGAAGGACCCAAAGGTACATTTAATGGTTTTGATTTGATGCTGACTATAGATAATCGAATTGATTATATTTTTACTAAAAATGTTAAAGTAGTTTCCTATAGACATATTGATGAAAGATTAAATAATAAAAAACATATTTCAGATCATCTTCCTGTAATGATCGAAATCTTATGATCCTTCATTATTATCAGGATGTATATCTATGATTCAGTCATCGGAGTTTATACAACTTAAAAAGATGCTTCTGTTTAAGTAAAGTAATATTGATTATATATATTATTACCTAAATTTATCAGCTGAAGCAAGATTTTAATTAGCTAAATATAGCCAAACAGTATGCAAAAAGGTGCGTATTTATGCGATTTGAGATGAAATTTATTACAACAAAAAACCCGCAGATTAAAGCGGGTTTCTCGTCAAGAAGGATAATTGATGTGCCCGTAGCTCAGCTGGATAGAGCGTTGGATTCCGGTTCCAAAGGTCGGAGGTTCGAATCCTCCCGGGCATACTGGGCTATATAAATGAAAAATATTACCCTATTTTTACTATTAATTAATCTAATTTTTTCAAAATCAAAAACTGAAAAAATTATAGAAGACTTTTTATATGCCAGGTATTCTGGAGATACTACTACTATCAAAAAAATGGTGTCTGAAAGTTTTTTGTACAAAAATATACCATACGTAGGATTAAATCTTACGACCAAAAATGAAAATGGAAGCCTCATTGTAACAGGAAATATTAATAGAAAAGACTCGTTATCTACTTCTTTGTTTGGGATTGGGGATACCATTCATGAGATTGAAAATAAGCAGATTAATGATATTCATCTTCCAATTTTGGGTCCAGTTAATTCAACTATTAAAATGATAATGACTAAATTTGGGGATAGCACTTTTACTATGCAAACGGCTAAACTAATTCCTATTCAACTAGAAGATAAAATATCGTCCTTTTTATATAATATTTCTGAATATGACAAATTATGGTATGAATTTGATTTAAATATTATTCAAATTTTGTCAAAAAGGAACATCTCAATGGTATATTATAAATGGAATGGCATAAAAATTAAAGATGGTCCGATATTTGAATTTTATCGAATGGAATATATAAAAACGGATAAAAAAACTGGGCTAATACAATCCATAGAAGGTTTATGGTCACAAAGTCAATTTTTAGATCAATTGGAATAATAAATTATTGATTTTTTCATTTGGTCATATATTTTTGGATTTGCCACCAAGATATTGTTCTCATAAATGCTATACTCTTCTCCATTAACCTGAGATATTATTGCTCCAGCTTCCTTAGCAATGATTATAGCTGCGGCAGTATCCCAGGGTTTAAGCCTAAACTCCCAATAGCCATCTGCTTTTCCTGAAGCAACGTGACATATATCTACAGATGCTGCTCCCAATCTACGTACTCCATGAGTAGCATTAGTAAAATATTTAAATAATTCCATGTTTTTAGCCCATATCTCATCATGTTTATAGGCAAAGCCAGTTATAAGTAAACTTTCATCTAAAAACTCTGTTTTAGAGCATTTAATAAGTTTCCCTTCGCAAAATGCCCCCTTACCAACTATTCCAGAATACATTTTTAGGTTTGGCATTTCCAAAACTATGCCTAAAACTGGTTTATTTAGATGGTATAAAGCTATTGAAACAGAAAATGACGGGTACCCATGATAAAAATTGGTCGTTCCATCTAGAGGATCAATTATCCATAAATAATCTGAATTATTAATATCTTCCCCTGATTCTTCAGCCAGAAAAGAGTGATTTGGAAAGGCTGAACTTATAATAGTCTTTATTGCCCTTTCAGAATGATGATCTGTCTTGGTAACTAAATCAGCCTGTCCTTTATAATTTTTTAATTTGGGCGCATCTAGAGAATTCATTATGATATCACTAGATGCTAGAGCAGCTTCTAGAGCCACGTCCAAAAACTTATCTATCTCTGAAGTCTTCATGCTCAATTGAAAAATAATCTTTGGTCATCTTTTTTAATACCCCAGTCAATAATACAATTGAAATCAAGTTTGGAAAAGTCATAATCCCAAGAGCAGCATCGCCAAAATCCCAAACCGCTTCCAGTTTAGCTATTCCGCCAATAAATACAAAAAAAACATATACCCACAAATAAGGTGTGATCGCTTTTTCACCAAAAAGATATACAGCAGCCCGATTACCATAGAAAGACCATGCAATAGCAGTTGAAATGGCAAATAATAAGACTGAAATAGTTACTATTTTATCACCAAAATCAAAAATAAAACTTAATCCCTTGTCAAAAGCATAAGAGGTTAACAGACTAGCATTGTAGAGTTCCATACCATTGTAGACTTTATTTTCGATTGCAATTTTAGCTGCTTCAACCGTGGGAGCAGTAATATTTACATAAAATTGCGTATGTTTCCATGCTCCAGTTGAGATTATAACTAAACCTGTCATTGTGCAAATAATTAGAGTATCTATATATGGACCTAACATCGCTACCGCGCCTTCTCTTATAGGATAATTGGTCTTTGCTGTAGAATGAGCTATCGCGGCTGAACCTTGGCCTGCTTCATTTGAATAAAGACCGCGTTTAATACCCCAAATAATTGTAAGCATTATTCCCCCACCTGTGCCAGCTATAGTAGCTGGAGGATTAAATGCCATTGAAATTATCATAGCAAGACTTTCTGGAATAACTTTATAATTGGAAATTATAATAGCAGACGCAGAGAATACGTATATAAGGGCCATTATTGGTGCTAAAAAACCTGTAATAGCCCCAATCCTTTTTATGCCTCCAATAATTACCACCCCAACAATAAAAGACATTAACAAGCCCGTAATTATTTGCAAAAATGAAACACTGTAATCTGAAAATATTTGATGCTTAAACAATAAGGGGTGATTTACATCCTCAATTATATTTTTAAATTCTGAATAGATTTGATCAGAGACGGTAAAAGACTGTATTGCGTTTCCTGTGGCAAATGAGCATATGACGGCGAAAGAGGCAAAGGCAGCTGCCATCCATTTCCAATTCTTTCCTAAACCGTTTTCTATGGTGTACATTGGTCCGCCTGCAGTTTGTCCAGTTGCATCCATTTCTCGATATTTCATTGCCAAAGTACACTCCGCATATTTTAATGTGGTTCCAAAAAATGCCGTGACCCACATCCAAAAAAGCGCGCCTGGCCCTCCATAATATATTGCAGTTGCAACGCCTGCAATATTCCCAATACCAACAGTTGCTGATAACGCAGTTGTTAAAGCTCTAAAGTGGTTTAAATCGCCCTCATCATTAGGGTTATCATAAATACCACGAGTAACATTTATTCCATGGCGAATATAATTTAATTGAGGAAATCCAAGCCTAATTGTAGCATATATTCCAGTCCCTACCAATGCTATCACCATTATAGGGACAGATCTATTACTTGGGAAGGACCATACACTTACAAATATTTCTATACCAAAGGCATATAAAATAAAAACAATTATACCAAAAGAAACCAGTCCAAGTGTTTTGCGCTTCATTTCCAACTATCCTTTCATATATTTTGATTTTATTTATTATAAATATTTCGTAATAGCCAACCAGATTGAACAAATTATAATTATCTCTGATTATAGAATGCTATTAATTTATACCTTATCGAATACATTTCAATTTATTAGAAATAAAACTAAATGGATAAAGAATTAATTGCAGGCGTAGATGAAGTTGGAAGAGGTTGTTTGGCTGGGCCAGTTGTATCAGCTTCTGTTATTTTAGATAAAAATAAAAAAATAGATGGCTTAAAAGACTCCAAACAATTATCTCTTAAAAAAAGAGAATCTATATATAACAAAATAAAAGAAAATTCAATTAGTATTGGCATTGGAAGCTGTTCTCCAAAAATAATTGATAAGATAAATATTCGAGAGGCAACCTTTCGCTCTATGAGAATTGCGATAAAAAATCTATCTACTAAACCAGAAAAAATATTTGTAGATGGTGAGTCTCTAGAAAAAGTAGATATACCTAATAAGGGAATTGTAAAAGGAGATACTTTAATTGATTGCATAATGGCAGCATCAATTATCGCAAAAGTTACAAGAGATAGACTAATGACAGATTTTTCATATATTTTTCCAGAATACGATTTTCAGAATAATAAGGGATATGGAACAGAAAACCATTTAAGAGCACTAAAAAAACACAAATCAACTCCAATACATAGAAATTCTTTTAAACCTGTAAAAAAAAATATATCTACATTAAAATGGATAATTGAAAATAATAAAACCAACTGGCTTGCAAAAAAATTAGCAGGACTATATTTAATCGATAATGATCATAAAGTTTTGGCTTTGAATTATTTATATATAAAAACAAATACAAAAATAGATATAATAAGTTTATCTAATAATAAAGTTATTTTCACTGAAGTCTTTTCAAGTCATGATAAAAATTTTGAATCCGAAGTAAGCAATTTTAAAAAAATATTTCTATCAGGTAATAAATATATATTTAAAGAAATTAAGGATAAATTTTTCCCTAAATTTGACCACCAAATCGATAGAATTTATATAAATATTAATAATGGACCTCCTGATATAAATAGAATAGCGAATGTCTATGTTTAGATATTCTTATTAATAATAATGTTATATGAAAAATAAATTTTTAACTGAACTAAGAGCTATTGCAATTATTGTCACAATAGTTCTTACCGTAAAAGTGACTCTTGTGGAGGCATATATAGTTCCAACAGGAAGCATGGAAAATACTATTATGACAGGAGATTTTTTAGTAGGGAGCAGATTTGTGTACGGAATGAGGACACCTGATTGGATAGGTATTCCCTATACAGATATTGGATTCTTTATTCCTTATATAAAATTTCCAAAATTCAAAATTCCTAAAAAGAATGACATTTTTATTTTTAAATACCCTAGAGATAAATATGTTAAATATGTAAAAAGATGTCTAGCAGGTCCAGGTGATACTATTTTTATTTCAGAAAAAAAAGTTTTTTTAAATGGGGATCTTTTAAAACCTGATTATAAACCAAAATTTATTACGCCTGTAATGCCAAAGTCATACCGACAACCTGACTTATTTTTAAGCTCTGAGACAAATATTAATAAAGATAATACTGGCCCAATATATATCCCGAAAAAGGGAGATGCTTTCCCCATTCATGATGATACAAATTGGAGGTTTTTACTTCCAATAATTTTAATGGAAGGAAATTCAGCAAAACTCATTAATGGAGATGTATCCTATACATTTACTTTACAGGATCCCCACGATATTTCACGGAGGAAAGGAGACAATAATATATACGATAAATATTTTCCCTCAGGAGATCTAATAACACCCTGGTCAAAGCACATAAGTAGTGAACATTTTAAATATTTATTTATTAATGGAGTCTCTATAAATGAACTTTCCGAATACACAACTAAGCAAAATTATTATTGGGCAATGGGTGATAATAGAGATGATAGCTTAGATTCAAGATACTGGGGATATGGTCCAGAAAATTTTATTTTAGGAGAAGCTGTTTTTTGCTATTTTTCAATAAATCTAAAAAACTGGCAACCAAGATGGGATAGGATGGGGGTTGTACTAAAATAAATTTGCGTTACTTATTATTTCTATCTTTATTTTTTAATGCTATCAATTTTTCTTTTTGCCCAAATCCTCCTAGAATGGTCAGGCATTATGAATATAACCTAGACTCAAAAATTGTTTTAAAAAACATAAGAGATATTTTGGAAGGGGAAGGCTACTCAATAAAAGAATATGCGCCAGAAGACAGGTTTTTACATACTAAGTTTAAAAAATTTAATTGGGGGAAAAATGAATACCAATTCTCCATTATAGCCCATGTAACTGATCGAATAACCTTGAGCGGAATGGGAAAACTTGATGTTCCGACATCTGGTATGGGCGATCCAAATGAAATAATGGAAACACAAACTCTAGAAAGATTACCCTATAGATTACAAAGAAGGGTTTTTAGCAAAATTGAAGCTAAATTTGACAGTCTAGGTTTCCAAAAAAGTAACCATTGGCCATAAAAAGATTCAATATTGACCAATGTTATACGAATTGTGAAATTTGGTTGTATTTATATATTAATTAAACATACTTTTAGAATCTGTTATGAGTATTGATTTTAGTAGTCAGGATGATAGAATAAGCTATCTCAACGAAAAACTCGATGATATTGTCGAAGGTATCAACGCTGTTTATGGCTCTTTTCTAACCGATGAGCTTGTCACAAGGATGGAAAGAACTATTATGGATTTTAATGAAGAAATTGAATCCGTAATGAACGATATTAAATTAAATGCAGACAAAAAGAATAAAATGCTGCATGATTTAATTGATGGAAATGTAGTAGTTAAACCTAAAGAATCGAAAGAAGAAGAAAGCATTAAGGATAATGATGGCCTTAGTGCGTGGGAGAAAAAACTAGAAGGACTTTAGATTCTTACAATTCTTTGTGTTAATTCAAAAATTCAATTAAATATAATTTTTGTAAATTTTCAAATAAAAGGTAAAATTTCTTAAGGAGAATAGATGAATATTAAAGATAAGGTTGTATATTTTATTTTACTGATTCTTATTGGTGGCGGAGTGTTTCTAAAATTTGAAAATGATAAAATGAATATCCGAATGGATAAACTTAATTCAGCAGACATTCGACACGAAGAAAAAATTGAAGATCCTTTTACAGATAGTCTTCGACAGTATAACCTAAGATTTATTGGAAGAGGAAAGCATATTAGAAAAGCTCAAAATGATATCATAGAAAACAATGAGCTAATTAAATCTAATACAGACTCTCTTGCTTCTTTAATTGATGATGTAAGCTACACGCTTGATAATTATATGAGAAGTACTGATAAAAATTTTAAAGAAGTAAGAAATGATATTGAAGACCTAGGTATTGAAATAAGAGGAAACATTAAAAGATTAAAAAGAAATATATCTGATGTACAGGATCTTGTTTCAACGATAGATAAAAGATTAAAAGAGATAGAAGACTTGTCTCTAATTCAAAAAGAAAAGGCAGAAGCAGCCGAAGAAGAACAAGAAGAATGACATATTCTTTTATTTAATTCTTAAAAAAGGCCATTAAAATAATTTTGATGGCCTTTTTTTTTATAACCATTTTAATCTTATTTTATGATGTATCAGGTTAATTAAAATATGAAAAAATCATATGTAATTATATATTTTATTGGGATTGTTTCCATTGGCTCAGCTGGCTTTTATTATATAGGACGGCCCGAATGGAGCGTTTTTGATAGTATTTACATGACTATAATAACCTTAGCCACTGTTGGTTATGGTGAGGTTCATCCTATGAGCCAGGAAGCCAAACTATGGGCTATTTTAGTAATTATTTTTGGTGTTACTGGAATTGGTGCAATATTAAAAGTATTTGGCAAAGAATTAATTCAAATTGAATTATACAAAAAAAGGATTATGATGAATAAGATTAAAGATATCTCAGAACATTTTATCATTTGTGGCTATGGAAGGATGGGAGCAATAATTGCGAAAGAATTTTCCGAAAAAAATTTAAATTACCTTTTGATTGAAAAAGATGATGAAAAAGCAGAAAAACTAAGAGCTGAGGGTATCTTGGTTATTCATAACGACGCTACAAATGAGGATGCATTAAAGTTAGCAAATTTTAGTTCAGCACTTGGAGCTGCCGTTGTACTAAACAATGATAGAGATAATTTATTTGTCACATTGTCAATTCGTACATACAATCCCGATATCCATATTATAAGTCGATGCGCAAGAGAAGAGAACAAAAACAAATTAATTCGGGCGGGAGCAAACAGAGTTATTAATCCATACGTTTCAGGTGGCCACAGAATGGCTGAAATTTTATCTAGTCCCAAATTAGAAGACTCAGTTTCGATTAAAACCCCAAGTATTGGAAATTTAGATATAAGCGTTAATGAAATTTCTATGAAAAACCTTGAAAAATATATTGATCTTACAATTTCCGATATTGATCTAAAGGGTAAATATGGAATTGAAATAGTAGGAATTATAGAACAAAGCGGAAATTATATTTTAAAACCAGATGAAACTATAATTTTAAACAAAGAGGATATTATTATTATTATGGGTGAAGCCGAGAAATTCTCTTTATTTAGAAAGAACCTTTCTATTTAGAGATATTTATTTTTGGCACATAATATATATTATGTATAATTGGCAATTACCAAATATTTAAGACACAATAAAGGTTTGCACCTCCCCTATTCCTTTGATATCGATTTTTTTTAAAGGCTCAATTTCAAATCTACTTTCTTTTTTTATTAATCTTTTGGTTTCTTCAGATATATGAATCTTTCCTACAGGGCTAGTTGTTTCAAGTCGGTTGGCAAAATTTATAGTTGAACCCCATATATCAAAGGCAAATTTCTTTTTTCCTATAACGCCGCTAACAGCTGAACCCGAATGAATTCCAACCCTTAGATTAAGATCCATCATTTTATTTGATTTATTTATAATTTTCATTGTATTTAAAATTTCAATTCCAAAAAATACAGTATCTATTGCGCTTTTTGTCTTTTCTCCATTTAACCCAGCAACAGCAAAATAACTGTCACCAATGGTTTTAATTTTTTCTAGACCGAATCGTTGTGCTAAAAAATCAAATTCTGTAAAAATATTATTTAAAGTTGAAACAATATCTTCGGGATCCATCGCTTTTGCCTGCGGTGTAAAGTTAACAATATCTGCAAATACAACTGTTAAATCATGATGCTTATCAGCGATATTAGTTTGGCCTAGTTTTAGTCTATCTGCGATATCTTTTGGAAGAATATTAAAAAGAAGATTGTCAGATTTTTCTCGCTCCTTTTCTAGCTGAATTATTAAATCTTTTTCTTTATCTCGTAATTGTTTTTTTTCAATACAGTTTGAAATTCTAGCATCTAGAATGGCTTGCTCGAAAGGTTTTTGGATATAGTCATCCGCTCCAATATCAATACACCTATAAATACTATCTGGATCATCCATTGAAGAGATCATTATAACTGGTAAATAATAAAATCTTTTATCATTTTTAATAAACTTCAGCACCTCGTAACCATTCATTTCTGGCATTACAATATCAAGTAAAACCAAATCTAAGTTATCTGCGTTTGTCATTATTTCAACTAAAGCCTCCCTCCCATTATTTGCCACTCTTACTTTATGACCCTGCTTTTCTAAACGTTTTTGTAATAATTCAGTATTATTTGGATTATCATCAACAACTAAAATAGCTCCAATAGATCTATCTTTTACTTCATCAGGATTAATTGGCTCAATACTATCAATAACATCCTTAATCATTGTCAAATGCCCAGTATTTAATGAATTCTGCCTGATCTCTTCTGTGTCTGATGTTTTAAAATGGATTACGTTTTGAATTTCATCTGACAGCATCTTTGCAGAAGTAATTATTTTACCTAGGTCATCATTAAAATTTTCTAATACATTATTTTGCTCAGAATTATTTTCTTGTAATAATTCTGCCAGCCCAACAACGGTGTTCAAGGGCGTTCTAATTTGAATCTCAATCTCTCGACCCAATTCCATTATTGTTTTATTTGGATCTAGTAATTTATTATCTGAAAGACAAGTTTCAATTTGAGAAAGAATTTCTCTTCCTGCGTGATTTAATTTAGTTATATCATTAATAATAGCAGTTAATCCCTCGTCTTCGCAATCTTCAATAAGCATTTCGCTATATCCCAAGATTGCATTAACAGGGTTTTTCAGATTGTGACGGGCTTTACTTAAAAAAGCTTTTTTAGTTCTTTTATCTAAGACCATATTTAATTAAACATGGAAGATATCATTTTATGATATGAAAGATTTAATTTTTCCTAGTAGCCTCTTGAATTCAACAGGCTTTGTATCATACTCATCTGCACCAGCATCAAGTGCCTTTTCTCGGTCTCCAGACATTGCATGAGCAGTCAAAACGATGATTGGAATGTCCTTTGTATTATCATCCTTTTTAATTTGGTTCGTAGCCTCCCAGCCGTCAATTATTGGCAAACCCAAATCCATTAGAATTAAGTCAGGGCTCTCGCTCTTGGCCATGTCAACTCCCTTTTGCCCATCCTCTGCCATAACAACATCAAACCCCTTTCTTTCTAATCTCCTGGAAAGCATATCTCGATTCATTTCATTGTCTTCAACAATTAGTATTTTTGACATAATTAACCCCTGCTCTTTAATAGTTCAATTCTGGTCCCAACTTCAGATAGTAATTCCTTTTTGCTGTAAGATCCTTTTTGCATTATTGCCTCCACATTTCCTTTCAAGCGCTCGTGATCTTCTTTTGTTAGGTCTTTTGCGGTCACAACAACCACTGGGATATCAATCCAATCCTTATTTTTCCTCAGCTCTTCTGAAAATTCAAACCCATCCATTTCAGGCATCATTAAATCGAGGATAATTAATCCTGGTTTTGATTTTTCAACTTTATCAAGTCCCTCTTTACCATTTACTGCTTCCCTAACTTTAAAATCGTTTGATTCTAAACTCTTTCTCATCATTGTCCTTGTCGTCTCATCATCCTCAACAATTAGGATTGCCTGAGAATCTGCTTCTATCTGATGTTTACTTAGGACCCCAGATAATTCCTCCCAGTTTACTGGTTTAGTTAGGTAATCAGTTGCACCTAACGAAAAACCCAGGTCAGGTTCATCTGCCATTGTAAGCATTATCGTTGGAATGTTTTTTGTTTTTTCATTATTCTGGAGTGCTGTAAGGACCTCCCAACCATCCATTTCAGGCATCATGACGTCTAATGTTATTAAATCAGGGTTCTCCTTTGCAGCAAGGTTTAAGCCTTCTTCACCAGACATTGCTTGAATCACAACATAATTTTTCTTTTCCAGGAACCTTTTCATCATATCTTGTGCATTTTCATCATCATCAACAACCAAAATCTTAAAACCATCTTTTATATTTTTTTCATCTGATTTTTTTTCTTTTACCTTTTTATCCTCAACAATTCTAGGTAGCGTTACAATAAAAGTTGTCCCGGTACCTACTTTAGATTCCAATTCTATTCTTCCGCCCATCATTTCCGTAAACATTTTAGTTATTGTTAGACCAAGCCCAGTACCACCGAATTTTCTAGTCGTCTTTTCATCTGCCTGAGTAAAAGGTTTGAAAACCTTATCAACCTGATCCTTGGTCATACCAATGCCAGAATCTTTTACCTTAAACTGAATATTCTTGTCATCTAAGTCATCAACAATTACCGTTATGACTCCCTCCTTTGTAAACTTCGATGCATTACTTAAAAGATTTAATAAAATTTGCCTAATCTTTGTTACGTCAGACTTGATAGAATTATTTTTGCAATTGAAATCAATTTCCAATTTATTTTTATTATTTTCGACTAACGGCTTTACTGTGGATTTCACTTCATTAAGAGCATTTAACAAATCAAATTCTTCTAAAAATAACTCCATTTTCCCAGATTCGACTTTAGAAAGGTCCAGAATATCATTAATAAGACCTAATAAATGTTTTCCCGATCCGTGTATTTTTTCTAGATCTGGAACAAAATCTTCATTTTCGTCTTCCGCATCTTCAATTAACATCTCGCTATATCCTATAATTGCATTTAAAGGCGTTCGTAGCTCATGGCTCATATTTGCTAAGAAAGTACTTTTTGCCTCGTTTGCTGCTTCAGCAGCTTTTTGCGATTCCTGTAATTGTGTATTTTTTTCTTCTAAATTTTCTCTTGCTATTCGATCTTTTTCCGCTGCCTCTTCTCTTAGCTGTAAGGAGACCTGTCTTTGCTTTATGTAATTATTTGTTGAATACCCTGATAAGGAAATAATTAGTAGTATAACACCCCAGAAAGGGACTGCTGTCTTTGGCTCTTTGTACCACGGGTAAATTACAGTAAATGATGCACTTGCGGGATTAGAATAGTTTAAATCTCTATCAATGGACTGAACCTCAAAAGTAAAATCACCCGCGTTATTAGGGACCCATTCAAAAACAGGCTCTGTGGATGGTTTACTCCACTCATCAGATATCTCTTTAATTCGATATCTAAATTTTTGCTTATCTTTGTGTGTATTATAGTTCGCAGCATTTACAATAAAATTAAGTCGGTTATCAGTAACTGATTTAGCCACCTGACTTAAATTTTTACCTATTTTATATCTGTTATTAGATGTTACTATCTCCTTGACCCGTACAAATCCAGGTGATGAACTTGGTCTATATTCTGAGATTCCTTTTCCATCACCCGATCCAAACCAATAGACACTATTACCAAAACTTGTTAAAGAAGAAATTCCATTACCTACTAAACCATCTCTTGAATCAAGTGTGCCCCATGTTTCTCCATCAAAAACTCCTACGCCACCTCCATATGTTCCTATCCATACTCTATCATAGTCGTCTATATACATATTCCACACTTCTGGATTTGCGACACCATCCTTTCTTGTATATTGGGTAAAGACATCCCCATCAAATTTCACCACTCCAGAGCCATCTGTTCCCAACCATATGTTTCCTTCAGAATCAATATCAACGCATGTAATTCTATTATCCTGTAGACCACTCTCTGGCGTATAGTTAGTAAATCTTTTACCATCAAAGATAGATATACCATAGTTTTGAATTCCTAATACTATCACATCTTTTGGTCCGCCCTTTGCTATATCAACACCCCAGACTCGCTCTTTTGTTAATCCCTGTTCTTCATCGTAGGTAATTGATTCCGAACCATCAAACCTTGTTAAACCATAAAAGGAGGTAAACCAAATAAATCCCCTATCATCAGCAAATAATGCTTTAATCTCATTTGTTGGCAATCCATCTTCTTTGGTAAATGTTTTAATTTTCCTTCCATCATATTTTGAAAGACCAGCGCTAGTAGCCATCCAAATATTTCCATAAACATCAATATCAAGACTTGTTATAGTATTATTTCTAAGACCATCTTCAATTTTAAATTGATTTTTTATTTTTCCATCAATTAATTGTATAAGACCTCGACCATTTGTAGCTATCCAAAGATTTCTATTTTTATCTACTTTTATATCATTGATAGCTATATTAGGGAAGCTATCTGCCTCAGTTGTATTAATGATCGATCTAGGATCGTACTTTACAACACCAGATCCACTCCAATCGGTAAACCAGTATATACCATCCTTTGATCGATTAATCTCCATTCCAGCGTTTAATTCAAAATTATATCCAGCAGATTTAGGGTCTAGCCTTACAAATGTTTTTCCATTGTATCTAAAGACACCGTTGCCTGTACTGATGATCGCATTGCCTGATTTATCAAAATAAACATCATTTATTTGATTATTTGCAAGACCATGTTTATACCAAAGGACAGAAAATTTTGTACCATCAAAAATAGATAATCCAGCACGTGTCCCTATCCATATTTTTCCGTTTGGTCCTTTTCTAATACAATTTATCCACTGGTTACTTAGACCATCGTCAGAATTATATACTCTAAACTTTTTACCATTGTACAATACCAGTCCATCTAGGGTACCTAACCAGATATTCGTACCTTCTACCATTATAGTGTTAACATATCCAAATGGAATACCATCGTTTCCATTGAATGTCTTGAAGTTTTTACCATCATAAATTGTAAATCCACCATTTCCACCAATAAGGATATTTCCGTTAACATCTTGGCCAATTGCAGTAACACTTTTACCATTAAGCCCATCTTGTTCAGAAAAAACTTTTTCAATTTTATCATCTTTAAATAATGTCAGCCCTCCATCATTTCTCCATTGAGGATGAGCAGCAGCGGCCCAAATTCGATTTTTATTATCTTGAAAGATTTGCAATATCGGGTTTTGAGGTAAACCATCATGCTGGTTAATATTTATTATTTCCTGACCATCGTAAATGGAAATTCCGGTATAGGATCCAAACCAAAGTTTATTTTCATTATCAATTACAC
>CAZLPW010000031.1:0-21478 GCA_964561495.1 uncultured bacterium
ATATTTTGTTAATTCAAACATCCCTAGTGCTTCAACCGCACCACTATTTATATAAATAGAATTAACTAATAAATTTGTTGATGTCCCTACTAAAGTTAAAGTCCCTCCTAAAATTGCAGAATAACTTAGAGGTATTAATAATTTTGAAGGACTAATACCATACCTCTGAGCCATGCGAATTGTTATCGGAATGAATATCGCAACAACAGCCGTATTATTTACTAAAGCAGAAGCAAAACCAATTGCCGCAAAATAAAGAATATTTGCCAAATTTTTTGAGAAAGAAGAAATACGATTTATCTTAACTAAAAGATATTCTAAAACTCTCGTTTTTTGAAGAGCATGACTTAGAACAAATAATAAAGCTATAGTTATAACCGCTGGATTGGACAAACCTGCGATTGCCTCCTCTGGCTTCAATAAACCTAGCCCCATTAATACAGATAATAAAAGGACTGCAGTTACATCAATAGTAAAGATTTCAGCAATAAAAAGAATAAAACCTGCAGCAAGTATTGATAATACTATTATTATATCAGCTGTCATTTATATATCAAATAAATAATTTTATTTTTTAACAAAAAGGATGCTCTAGCAAACCCTTTAACTGGTCTTTTGGAATATCTTTTTTTTCAATAGTATCTTTGCCATCAGATAATACAGAATCTAAGATGGAGTCAATAATAATATCTCTGCGAATATTATTTAAAACAGAAATAATAAAGATAGGGAACTCACTATCTGGTAAGATTGATTCCCATTCATCAAACAGATTAGTATTTGCCAAAAATTCATCCACATCATCCTGTTTTTTCAAAATTGACAAAACCTCATCCATCAGCCTAAATAATTCTTCTTTCAATTCATCTCTATTCAGTCTATTTAGATATATCATGCTAATATAGCCTCTTCATCTACTTTATCCATCTGGGATTCAGACAAATACTTTTTGGCATAATTTTTATGTATTTTTGATTTAACAAAAATTTCAAAAAGATCTTGATCTATATGTAAATCGTTTTTCATAAAACCCATTATTCGCATAGCTTGAGATAATTTTTTACCATCTTTATATGGTCTGTCAGCAGCAGTTAATGCTTCAAATATATCGGCTATTGCCATAATTTTTGCTTGAGTAGACATTTCATCAGATTTTAACCCTTTCGGATACCCTGTTCCATCTAATTTTTCATGATGCCCCCCAGCAAATTCGGGGACATTTTTTAATTGTTTGGGGTAAGGTAATTTTTCCAACATCTCTATAGTAATAACAATATGGTCATTTATAATCTCTCGTTCTTCAGGTAAAAGCGTCCCTTTTTGAATATTAAGGTTCCGAACCTCCTCTTCTGATAAAACATTTATTTCTTTTCCTTCAAATTGAATAATTTCGTCTGCTATCTTTTTTACTCTATTTTGCTTTTCAGGAAGCATAAATTCGCCACCATAATTCACAGATTCTAAAAATTTCATATTATCATCAATTTTTTTAATCTTATTTATGTATTCTCTATCAAACTCATTTATTTTCAGTCCCTTCAACTTTCTTTTTAAAAATTCAATTTCAGCATCTCTTTTCATTATCTCCATCCGATATTTAACCAATTCAATTCTATCAAAAATTGTCTCTAATTTTGTAGCCTTATCAACAATATGTGGCGGGGTCGCAACCTTCCCACAATCATGCAACCACGAAGCAATATAAAGTTCATATCTCTGGTCAGAATTCATTGAAAAATCTTTATATTTCCCAGTAGTGACCTTTTCAACTGCTTCGGCAAGCATCATTGTAATTATTGGAACTCTTTCACAATGGCCACCCGTATATTCAGACTTTTTATCAATCGCTGTCGCAATAAGTTTAATAAATGCTTCAAAAAGAGTTTTTAATTCTTCAACTAACCTCTTATTAGTTAATGCTACAGCTCCCTGAGAACTTAAAGACTCAACTTGTTCCTGCATATCTGCTGTAAAACTAATTATATTATTATTTTCATCCCGAGCATTAAGCAGTTGCATCACTCCAATGATTTCATTTTCATGATTTTTTAATGGTACCGTCAAAAATGATTTAGACCTATAATTATATTTTTTATCAAATGCTTTTGTACCAGAAAAGTCAAACCCTTTTTCAGTTTCATATGCATCCTTGATGTTAACAGTTTTCCCAGTCAAAGCAACATATGCTGAAATATTAGAATTATTAGGTCTTTTATCATCAAGATATAGTTTTACGGGATAATAAGGTATTTCAACTCCTGAAGTCCCACCCATTTTTTGTTTCATAGTCTCAGAACTTAAAATCTCAAATTTTAAATTTCCATTTTCATCGATTGTATACAGTGTTCTACCATCAGCATTAGTAATCCTGCTCGCTTCATCTAAAATCATCTCAAAAAGACGGTCAGTGTTTTTTTCAGATGAAAGAGCCATCCCTATTTCACTTAGACGATGAATTTGTTCTTCTAAATATCTTATTTTATCTTTTTCTTTCATTGAATCCTAATAGATAACTTTTTGCTTGTTATTAAACATAAATGTACATCTCTTAAATTATTTTTAACAATTAGATTAGTAGAGATTCATACCAATGGATAAATTTATTATATGACCCAGCATCTGCAAAATTACATTAAACAATTAAAAACACTTTCTGATAAAGAAAATATATCAAAAAGCCAAATAATTGAACTAATTAATTTGATTGAGAAACAGGATTTTACAAAGGAAGATATTCATACATTTTTACCTGATTTAAAAAACTCAAAAATCTTGAAAGCTATTTACTCAAACAACCTTCAAGAATCTTGGATTAGAATTATAGTAGAATTAATTCATTCATCAAATTTTCATGTAGGATATATGATAGAAAAATCTGCAATGCTCTATTACAATAAAATCGCATTTAAATCGATAAAAGGTAACAATATTATTGATAGAACATATCAAAAGTTTTGGAATGATATAATTAAAGTCGCTGAATCAATCTTATTTTTCGAAAAATCTGATAAAACACCAGTTGTCGGATTATTAACAAATAATCGCTATAAAGGTATATTGATTGATCTCGCTTGCCTTTCATTTGGGATTAGAATAATCCCTATTCCATTAAATTTTACATCTGAACATTTAAACTATGTAATTGAAGAATCTAATATTTCTCATTTATTTATTGGTGGCGGTACAGCAAATCGTCTTTGGAATGGCGTAGCTTCAAAACACCAAATTCAATTAATTGCATTTGATGATCCCGAAATTTTAAATGGAAATGTTTTAGACTGGGACTCCTTTTTTGATTCTGGTAAAAAATTTAATATAATCGATAGGCTTGGTATAGTATCTATGGATTGGATAGCAACTATTATGTACACCTCTGGAACAACTGCAAATCCCAAAGGTATACCCTTTAATCACATTAATATGATATCAAAACGTTTTGCTAGAGCAATTGCACTACCTGAGATTAATAGCAGTGATACGTTCCTTTCATATCTTCCACTATTTCACACTTTTGGTCGTTTTTTTGAAATGATGGGTAGTATTTTTTGGGGTTCTACATATGTCTTCGCAGAGTCACCAGCATTTAATTCCCTATTAAAAGATTTTCAACTTGTTTCGCCAACAATTTTTATAAGCATTCCCAAAAGGTGGGTCCAGCTATATGAAACAATTGAAGAAGGGATTGATTTAGATAGGACTGAATCAAAACAAATTAAACTAAAAATAAAAGAATTAACTGGGGAAAAATTAAAATTAGGATTATCAGCGGCTGGTTACTTAGACCCAGATATATTTTCTTTTTTCCAAAACAATGACATAAACCTATTAAGTGGATATGGAATGACAGAAGCGACTGGAGGTATTACTATGACTCCAACCGATGATTATGTGGGAAATTCAGTTGGAAAAGCTCTTCCAGGAATAAAACTCAAAATTGAAAAAGATGGAGAATTATGTTTAAGCGGATCTTATGTAACTAACAATTATTTTAATGAATCAGACTCTGATGATTTTAAAAATGGTTGGTTTTATACAGGTGATATTTTTGAAGAACGAGATGGTCATTATTTTTTTGTTGACAGGAAAAAAGATATCTATAAAAATAGCCGAGGGCAAACAATCGCTCCTCAAAAAATCGAAAATATGTTTCAAGATTTTGAGTCCGTAAAATCAATTTTCCTTGTTGGTGATGGGAAAGAGTTTAATACTGTATTAATCTACCCTGATAAAGAAAGCTCTAGCATAAATTTAGCTGACGCCTCCAATAAAGAAATCAGAAGCCTTTTTAATGCGATGATTCTATCAGTAAATAATTTTTTGCCACCATATGAAAGGATTGTCAATTTTGCAATAATCAATCGTGATTTTTCTGAAAATCATGGCGAAGTAACATCTAAAAACACTTTCCGACGTAATAAAATTTTAGAAAATTTTAGTGATACTATCGAACCAATGTATGAACGTAATTATATCTCATTACATTTAGGTGCTAAAGAAATTAGAATTCCTAATTGGTTAATCAGGGAAATAGGCGCAACCAGGACAGATGTTAAATGGGATGGGGAAATTATATCGGCACAAAGTAGATCTAAAAGTATTAAGCTAATTTGGGAAAAAAACCAAATCTTCCTTGGCGATTTTCAATACAATATAGACAGTGATATTCTTGATATAGGCGCCCTGATTCAATCTCCAGTACTCTGGGTTGGAAATATTCCTTTTTCAGATTTCACAGGTGATATAATCTTTAGACTAAAGGATATTGAACCCTATTCAGCAATGAAAATAAAGTTTGGTACTTTTAGTTCTATTGATAAAAACACAAAAACCCTTAATTATCACTCAAGAGATAATTTGTTAAGGCAGTTACACATTACTATTAGAAAATTTCTTCGATCAGATGAATCTTTTTATGAATCATTAGTAAAAATTGTTGATTCAGATAATCAAAATTGGTCTGGAGTAATTTTAGAGTCCTGCCTGGCACATCAAATGCATCCCGATATTAAGTTTCGACACAAATTAATTGAATCAATAGGTCCAATGATGTCTGGCGAATTTTTTATTAATCAGATAAAATCTATTTATAGTGAAATAATAAATTATAATAGCTCTAGTTCATTTTCTTTTGATATTAGAAGAACAACTGACGACCATTACAAATCATTAATTCAATATTTAAAAGATGCACATGCTTCAATAGATGTGCTGGAACGAAAAGAGATTAATTTTATTCAGATTCTTCTATTAATGGTATCCGACTTTGGTGTTTATCATCCTACTCGCTATATATGGGCTCGTTCAGAATTAATATGGTGGCAAGTTTCTGATGTCCCAAAACCATTATACTCAACTGCTCAAAAAGCCTATTATGCATTGACTAATGGCTTCCGGGATTGGATAGGCCCTTCTACAAAATTAACTGTAGATCAAGAAAAAGGACGCGAGTATGGATGGAAAGATGTTATTGTATTTGATGAAAATGTTCACTCAAACTTTCAGGCTTTAATAAAAAAAGCAATAGAAGAAACTTCATTAATCAGAGAATCTGTTTTTTTACTTTGTTCTAACTGCTTAATCCAACTACAAGATATCCCTGATAAAGGAATTTGGATTACTCGTTTTGGTTCAGAGTATGGTAAAAATGTTTTCAGGGTATTAATTAGAACCCGCCGTCAGGGGACTCATAATATGCTGTTAAATATAAATACAAATCTTGATAGAGAATTTATTGAAGAAGAAGTCAAGTGGTTGATTACCATGGGCTCTGGATTTAAGGATAAACCCTTGGTAGAAAACTTTGGAGGATATTGGCCAGAATACAACCTGTATACTGAAGAATTTATTTCAGAAGAAACTGTAACTGAATTCTTGGAAAGAAACCGAAGCGAAATTATAAATGAAAACAAAAAAGATCGCTGGCAGATGCGTTGGTTGCATTATATCTGGAATGGTATCCAAGCCTATCAAGAATTCTGGAGTAGGACCAATTTGAAATATATTATTCAGCCACCAAATACAGATAATCTAATTATTCCTAGGCATGATTATGCTACAGGGACTAGAATAACATCAATTACAACAAGAAAAAAAATTGAATCTCTATCAGATTATTTTATTGATTTATTTACTGAATATATTGAAAAGTCAGAAAAAAACTATATTGGCCTGAAAAGAATGTCAGACTGGGAAGTTATTTTTACAGCAACAATCCAAGCTTTAAAGGTAAAAAAGGGTGAAATCGTACTAAAACGGTTAGAGAAAGAATTAAAAATTCGTAAAGTAAAAAAACAATATAAACAACTTAACTGTGATGATAAAAGGATAGCACGTTATTTAGAAGAGCTTGAAAAATTTGGAGTATTAACAAAACCAGTTGTTTTCGCATCACTTAGATTTCAACGATGGCTCGATTTAAATCCCAAAGCTACAAAACAAGCACGGGCTTCAATTTTGCAAGAGCTCTACCAAGACTATCGTTTAGATGATTTATTAGAAGAATATCCAGAAACACGAGTTCGGTTTTTTATGATGACTTGTTTTAAAGATGCAGGAGATAAATTAATTACAGCTTTTCAAAATATAATTAAACTATTACGTAACCGAGATATTAATCCCTTTAACATCCACGATTATGTTCAAGAAATGCAAGAGAACATAGATTTAACAGATGATCATAAGTTTTTTCTTGCCAGGATGCTATTCCCGCACGTTAGCTCTGCTGACTATGTCGAACTTGTTCCAGTCTCTCTTGGAGAAGATGAGCAATTAAATCTAGTATTCCAAACGGAAGCTAAAAACGGTCAGATTTACCATATTCGACCGCCATTTCATCCAAAAGAAATCGCCAAATTTCATAGTCTGTTATCAGAAGCATTATTAGCTAGTACTTTTACACACCAACATGAATTTTTATTGCTTTTTAATTTTAGAAATAGATTGGCTGGAGGTTTATACTGGAAAAATGTTGCTTCTGATCGAGTTCATCTTGAATGGGTAGTCATAAACGAACAAAACCAAAATTTATCACTGAGTCAAAGATTATTATCAGAATATTATGAACGCATGAGATTTCAAGGAATTAAAATTATTACTGTTGGTTTTTATCTTGAAAATTTTTTTTATAAACAAGGATTCTTAATAGATGAACATTATGGAGGGCTTGTAAAAAAACTATAGATATAGCATTATATAAATAATGACCCCTGTTACTGATACGTACAACCAAATCGGTAAAGTTATAGCTGCAATTTTTTTATGCTTACTAATCTCTGATGTCCAACCCCTGTATAAACTTAAAAGAGCAAGTGGAATAATAATTGTGGCAAGTATAATATGTGATAGCAATACAAAATAATAAATAGATGGGAATTCACCATTATATAATTTGGGACCACTCTTATACCAATGATAAATGATATAGCTTACAAGGAACGCTGTAGATGTTCCAAAGGCAGTCAGCATAATATTTCGATGTCTAGCACGTTGTTTCTTTCTTATTAAATAATATCCATACAAAAGAAGTACTGTAGTTAATGTATTCAAAATAGCATTCAAAGTTGGAAGGAATGAGACATCCAGATCACCTGAGTTTATTCCTTCGGGTCTAGGGCCTAGAATTAAGAACCCAACTGCTAAGCTCACTATTGCAGAAACAATATATATTATCCTTATCCAGAACTGTTCATTTTTATTCATATTGAAGAAAAAATGTCAAAAATTATTATCAAAAATAGAGCTGGCAGATATATCACAGATACACGCAATAAAGTTCTAGCACTTTTTAATGTATAGCTTTTTATCATTAAGAGCCCTGATAATAAATAAATTAATCCAAGAATTGCTGCCCCAAATAAATACATTTCCCCTAATAAGCCTATGTAAAAAGGTATTAATGATGCTGGAATTAATAAAAAAAGGTGCCAAACGATTTGTCTGTTTGTTCTGGAGCTTGTTTCTTCTATAGAAGGGAGCATTTGAAGATTCGCTTTTTTGTAATCATCTCTATACATCAAAGCAATAGCAAAAAAATGAGGATGCTGCCAAAAAAATAAAATAAAAAATAAGATCCATGATTCTGGATCAAGTCTTCCACTCGCAGCTGCCCAACCACCTACTGGCGGAAGAGCCCCTGGAATTGCACCAATAGTAGTATTAAGCCATGTGATTTTTTTAAGAGGAGTGTAGATAAACAGATATAGCAATGCAGTTACTAGAGCTAGAGTTGTAACTATTATATTTACAAAAAAATATAGTAAAATCGTTCCTAATAGAATTAATGCTATGCCAAAGTACATCACATCCTCAGAACATATAATTCCAGTATGAATGGGTCGAAAGCGTGTCCTTTCCATAAGCCTATCAGAGTCTTCTTCAGCAAAATGATTAAGAGCACCTGCTCCAGCTGAAACTAGACCAGAGCCAAATAACGTCCAGAAGAGCATACCAATATCAAAACTAGGTTTAGATCCTAAAAAAAAGCCTAAAGCAGTAGATACTAGAATCATCCAAGTAATTCGTGGTTTTGTTAATTCTAGATAAGCTAGACTTTTTGTTTTTGCTGGCATCGATAATGTTTTCATCAATTAATTATAAAGCCAATAACCTTTCAATATCTTTTTTCAATATTTGTATTTCATTTAAATCCATCCCATTGTAATACTTTCTAATTCTTTTTTTACTATCAATCAAAATAAACTTAATTGAATGTCCTGCGGGCAAATTATCAGCAAAAAGTAAAAACCCATCCTGGCTGATACTCTTTATATTATTAATATCTCCCGTTAAAAATTTCCACCGGAGATCATCAACGCCTTGATTTTTTGAATAATCTTTTAAACTTTTCTGATTATCGTTTTGGGGATCAACTGTTATTGAAACGAATTGGACCCTGTCAATTGCTCTATATTCTTCATATAAATTTTTCATATTATTTGACATAATTGGACATGGTCCCATGCATCTGGTAAACATAAAATCAAGAACTGTGATTTTCCCAACAAATTCTTGATCTGTAAATAGGACATTATCTTGATCAGTTAGCTGAAAACTCGGAGAGTCTTTAATTATCGGCAACTCTTCCTTTAAAGTATTATTACATGAGATAAATAAAGTTAAACCTATTATAATTTGTAGAATCTTGTTCAGCATATATATAAAAAAATTATCATAATATTCAGTAATTAAAAAACTAATGACACCATAAATGTTTCAGTGAAAATTTCAATGCAAAATATAATATTTGTAATCAAAACTTTTGTGGTAAAATCTATTAAACATTTTTATTAATATATAACCTACTATTATTAGCTTTTTTGACTATAAATATTAATCATGGCACTAAATAGAATTGAACTTGGTACAAAATGTACGGTTAAATCAACTGGCGAAGTTGGAACGTTAAAAAAAATTTATTTCTATCCAACAAAATATGAACTGGAATTCTCTAATAATCAATTCGGGCATTATTCCATTACCGATCTAGAAATTGATGGTGTAAAACAATCTGAGGTAAAAAGAATAACACCTAAAGTGCCTGACAAAGGGATAGGAGAACGTTGGTCATTTTGGTCCCCGTTTAAGGGTGAGAGTCAAGTTAAACATCATTTTTTAACCTCTAAAGAAATAATGTGGACTATGCTGACTTCTATTGAAATGTATAATGTTTGGCTTCATGGAATACAGCGTGCGCTACCAGTTTTAGATACTGAACGGTATGTTCATCGCTATTCTTTAGACAAATTTAAATTGAAACCTGGAGAATTTTTTAAAATTAGGCCAAAAACACTAGCACCATACTTTAAGTGCCGAGTTATGACTATAGAAAAAGAACAATCGTTTGGTTTTACCTTTCAAACTACACCACTTTATATAGAATATATTCACTTTACTATGGAAGAATCCGATACTGGGGTTTGGGTAACACTAAATAGAAAATCATCGGGTTTCTTTTCTTTTCTTTCTGAGTTCAATTGGAAAGAAAAGTCAAAATCACTTTTAAAGTTAGAAAAAATTACTCCCCTAATTAATAAACCTGATAATAGTAAAGATTCATCAGATGGTTCATCAAAAGATTCTGTTGATGTTAAAGGCGGTGGTATCTCTTCACTATCGAAAGAAAACATTGTTTTTTATTTGGTAAATAAAGGACTTGATGGTGATATGGACACAGTTAACAACCACAATGATAAAGTTGCACGGGGTAAGGCTAAAGCAATGATGATAAAAATAAAACGGGGTAAAGCCGAAAGACCTCCTATGCCAGATATTTCTAATACACCTGCAACAACTGGAGGAGGAATAGACTCTTTATCTAAAGATGAAATGATTTCTTATCTTGTGAACAAAGGACTTGATGGTGATATGGACACAGTTAACAACCACAATGATAAAGTTATCCGTGCAAAAGCCAAGGCAATGATGGTAAAAATTAAGCGAGGCAAAGCTGAAAAGCCTCCAATGCCTAGTCTAGATTCAATAACAAATAAAGTCTCTCAAGAATCTGAATCGGAATCGGAAGAGTCAATGATGAAGCGACTAATTGCAAAAGGTATTGATGGAGATATGGATGAAATTAATAGCCTTGATAATAAAGTTATTAGAGGGAAGATTAAGGCTGCTATAGTTAAAGAAAAGAGAGCAAAAAAATAATTTTATGTCCAAGGAACAAAAAATAAGTATTACAATGACTCAGGCTATTTCTATGATAGTATGCACTATCCTACTTCTAGTTTATGTAACACTGGTAGTTTGGTATCTATAATATATGCTTGACTGGCTAACACTAGAATGGCTTATGATAAACCTAGAATGGGTTATAGGCATACTCTTGTTTGGTTGCTTTATACTGTTTTTTTTCCCAATCCTGTTAGGCTGGCAACTGAAAAAAGATGGCGAAAATTCAGAATGAGCAATGGAAACACTAAACTATATTTTAATTTTAATTCTGATATTTGTAATAATTACAGTTGGAAAACAAATAAAATTACAAAAAGATGTACGGAAGCTTAAGCGACTTAGCAAGCATATGAAATCTGAAATAGATAGGCTAAAAAAAATATAACTGGGATTTTTCATGCTATTTAATTTTATACCCTTTTATAGACATAAAATTTCAATAAATTCCATTCCTGAAATTCTGGGGATTAATTTCATATGAGCGAGAATACCATTAATAATAGTGAATCAAGTAGAATTTATACTCTGTTCTACTCCTTTTTTTTAATTCCATTCATGATCGCTATTTTTGGGGCAACCTTTTTTTTGCTCTTTAAGTTTATAACATATGAAACTAACGACGCATCAGAATTATTAAATCAAGTTAAAATAGGATCAGCTTCAAAGCGCTGGCAGTCAGCTTTTGAACTATCAAAACTTTTGAATACTCCAGATAGAATACCTAAAGATATATCATTTAAAAATCAAATGGTTTCAATATATAAACACTCTATCCATGATGATCCCCTCGTTCGTTCTTATCTTGCATTGGCAATGGGAATGACTGGAGATAGTTTTTATGATCAAACTATCTTGGAAGGACTTGAAGATGAAAATATAGAATCTCGAATTGCCGCAATACAGGCTATGGGTATGATAAAGTCAAAAATTGGCACCGAAAAACTATTATTTATTGCTGATAACTGTAAAAACACACAAGAAAAATTAGCTGCAACTATTTCTCTGGGTCTAATTGGCGATGATAAAGCCACCTCCCATTTAATAAATCTACTCGAAGATGAGGAGCCTAATATTCGATGGGATGCTGCAATTGGCCTCGCTAAGATGGGCAATAATTCTGGTTTATATATTATAGAAAGCCTTTTGGACAGAGAATATCTCAATGGGTTTCCAGAAGTTGATGAACGGGAAAGAACAAAAGCAATAATGGTAGCAATAGAAGTATCATCAATTTTGCAGGATAAAAAATTAAAAACTAAATTAGTTTCTCTTGCTGAATCAGACAAAAATTTAAAAATTCGTAATGCAGCTATCAAAACTTTGGAATCAACATATAACATTTCGATATAATTATGGCAGAAGAAAAAACAACAGCACCCGCATCTGTAGGAAAATCAACTGCAGATAAAAATGGAACTGATATAAATCGTAGGAGCTTTTTCAGTTGGCTAACTCTAGGCTGGTTAGGCTTTGTAGGAGCGACTGGAGGATTCTTTACAGTTATAATTAGGTTCTTATACCCTAATGTACTTTTTGAGCCACCACAATCTTTTAAAATTGGTTTTCCCGAAGATTTCAGTCCAAACTCAGTCGACACTCGTTTTAAAAAAGAGTTTAATGTTTGGATTGTTAGAGATGAAGAATCTATTTTTGCTTTATCTACAGTTTGCACGCATCTTGGATGTACACCAAACTGGCTTTCAACAGAGAGTAAGTTTAAATGTCCATGTCATGGGAGTGGTTTTAGAATGACGGGAGTTCATTTTGAGGGGCCTGCTCCTAGACCTCTAGAAAGGTATAGTATCTCAATCGCTAGTGATGGTCAATTATTAGTTGATAAAAATAAAATGTACAAATGGGAAAATGGCATCTGGCCAGATGAATCATCACTAATAGTTTAATTGTAAATTATGGAAAAAAAGAAAAAATCAATTATTGAAATTTTAGGCGAATCTCAGGTTTGGAAATCTATTATAAGGTCTGGGATTCCACACACAAGAAGACAAAGAATGCATGCAATCCTTGGGAGTGTTTTCTTACATCTTCACCCAGCTCGCTTACCAAAACATGCTATAAAACTAGGATATACATGGTGTATGGGAGGGCTCTCATTCTTCTTGTTTGTTGTACTTACCATTACAGGAATACTGCTGATGTTTTATTATAGGCCGACTGTAGAATATGCCTTTACGGATGTTATGGATCTAACAGAACAGGTTCCTCTTGGTATCATGCGGGAACTTCATAGATGGGGCGCGCATGCTATGGTATTAATAGTATGGCTTCATATGTTGCGTGTCTTTATGACAGGATCTTATAAACCACCTCGAGAATTTAACTGGGGCGTAGGTGTTCTACTCATGACTATGACCATGTTTCTTTCTTTCACTGGATATTTGCTCCCTTGGGATCAATTAGCAATCTGGGCGGTTACTGTTGGATCTAATATGGCAAGAGCTCATCCCTTTATTGGAAGTGAGGGACCTGGAGCTTCACTATTAGCTATAGGCGATATCAATCTAATTCATACTGCTTCTGATGTCCGATTTGCCTTACTCGGGGGTAGGTTTGTAGGAGAAGCAACATTGCTTCGTTTTTATGTTCTTCATTGCATAGCTGTTCCTTTCATAATGATGATATTCATGGCAGTTCATTTTTGGAGAATTCGAAAAGATGGCGGTATATCAGGACCATTATAAAAATAAATGATTAAATATGATTGAATTATTTAAAACATCGGTTGATTTTTTATCTGCTCCAACGATTAGCTTTACTCTGCTAACTGTTTCGTTCCCATTCATCTTTCCTCCAACTGACTGGTTTGATAAAATAAATCGTAAATTAAAAATATATAAAATGTGGTCTCAGACGGGTAACATTATAGCTCTGATTTTGATTACATTCTTTTTTGTAGTAGGATATTTTGATCCAAACTTCAATATTACTCTGACTAAAGCAGATAATTTTCCCATCGTACTTATGGTGTATACTATGTGGTATTTTACATGGCTCGCCATGCATAAAGCATATATCAATGATGAAAGGCTAGAAAAAGGACTAAAACCAGAAGAATATAATGACCCTGATGATAAGGTTTTAGTATGGCCTGATCTTGTTTACATTGAATTTATTGCTCTAATTCTTTTCATGGTATTCCTGATTGTATGGTCTATTCTAGTTCCTGCCCCTTTAGAAGAACCTGCAAATCCAGCCGCGACACCTAATCCATCCAAAGCACCTTGGTATTTTTTAGGACTTCAAGAAATGTTAGTTTATTTTGACCCTTGGATAGCTGGAATTATTTTTCCTATGTTTATTATAATTGGAATGTGTGCTATCCCATATATAGATGTTAATAAAAATGGGACGGGATATTATTCTTTTAAAGAAAGAAGAATTGGTATATTTATTTTTATGTATGGCTGGGTAGTTTTGTGGTTATACCTCATTATTATCGGAACATTCTTCCGAGGGCCAAATTGGAATTTTTTTGGACCGTTTGAGTATTGGGATCCTCATAAATTAGAGGCTCTAAATAATGTTAATTTATCTGAGTTTTTTTGGGTTAAGCTTCTTAGTACAGGTCTTCCGACAAACCCGATAATTCGAGAATTCATGGGATTTATTGTAATGTTTTTTTATATGTTTTTGTTGCCATTGATCCTTGCCCAAACCTGGTTAAAAAATTATTTTGAAGAGATAGGTCCTATCAGATATGCTACGCTTATGCTATTTGGTTTATCAATGCTAGGCCTTCCTATTAAAATGTATTTAAGGTGGGCATTCAACCTGAAGTATATTGTATCAATTCCAGAATGGTTCTTAAATATATAATAATATTTATAAATAGAAATGTTTAAAAACGACGAAAGATATTGGGATATAAACCTACTAAATAAATGGTTCGCCATTTCCTCCTTAATTTTTTTGGTGTGTATGATCTGGATGTTTATTGATGATAATGATGATGAATTCAAAGATTATCAAAAAGAATTCAGAAAACTTGAAACAGCTGTTGTTGAAAAAAAGTTATTAAAAGAGTTAGAACAAGTAAAAAATGATCGTGAGTTTTATGAATCACAAGTAGAATCAGCTCAAATTGAATTTGAAAAAAATACAGACGAACTAGAAAATTTGGAGAATATTCTCCAAAAATTAAAAGACCGTTACTATGTTGAAAACAATATGACCTTTCAAGCATATAAAGCAGAGGTAGATGTTACAAAATACCTTATCGAAGCTGAAAATGCACACGGCGGAGACTCAACAAAATTATCCAAACTAAATGAACGGTATGAAAAAGAAAATGCTAAACTTTATGAATATAAACTTGCGAAACAAAAGACTGAAGTCGAAATAGCTTCTATAGAAGATCAAGTTAGAAATATCAAATCAAATGTAAAAGAAAAGCAAAAAGAACTGGAAACCTTTCTTAAGCAAGTTGAATTAGCTAATAATCAACTAAACCTTTTAGATCGAAATAAAATGTCATTGCAAAATAAGATAGGTGACTTTATCAGGGACCTACCTATTTTAGACTTTATGGCACCATACTACAAGGTTAAACAAATAGTTGTAAAAGACGTAAAATATGATGTTAATTTTGCAGCTGTTCCCCAAGTTGATCGCTGTACAAGCTGTCATCTGGGAATTGATAATCCAGATTTCATCGATGCTCCCCAACCTTATACAGCACATCCCAATTTAGATCTTTACATAACTTCAGCCTCACCGCACCCAATGGACAATTTCGGTTGTACAGGTTGCCATGCAGGTCGAGGAAGAGGAACATCCTTTATATCATCTTCTCATACTCCTAATACGCCTCAAGATAAAAAAAGATGGAAAAAGGAATATGACTGGGAAAAAATACATCATTGGCTTCAACCAATGTATCCTACAAAATACACTCAGGCAGGATGCTTTAAATGTCACACCAACACAAGCGATCTCGCTGGCGCTGAAAAATTAAATTTTGGGCTTTCATTAATTAATAATTCAGGCTGTAACGGTTGCCACTATAATGCTAACTGGGAAAGCGTAGGGATGGCGGGTCCTGATCTGAGAAAGGTTAACGAAAAATTAGATAAAAAATGGGTTAAAAATTGGATCAAAAACCCAAGACATTTCAGATACAATACAAGAATGCCTGCAATTTTTGAACAGGCTAATCAAGAAGATCCGATTGTGACAAAAAGAAATAATGCAGAAATTACTGCAATAACCGAATACTTATATAATGAAAAGGCTATTACTAATAAAAGTAATGAATCAAAATACATTGGTGATTCTGAGAATGGAGAACTGTTATATACAAATCTGGGTTGTATGGGGTGTCACATTTCAGAAGAAGATCCCAAAAATTCTCCAAAAATTAATTCCTATTATAATCTTACAAAATTGCAAGGCCCTAACCTAATAGGACTAGGATCTAAGGTGTCCGCTAAATGGCTCTACGAATGGTTGATGGATCCTCATGAATATATGCCAACGACCAGAATGCCTAATTTGAGGCTGGAGCCTGAACAGGCAAAAGATATTACAGCCTATCTATTAAAATCTAAAAATATCGAATTTGAAAAAACAGATCCTCCAGTTGCAGAATCAGAATATTTAGATATAGTAGCTCTGGATTGGCTAAAAAAAGTAAACCCCGATAAATATGCCGAAGAAAAACTAAACAAAATGAATCAAAAAGAAAAAATGCTACTAGTTGGTGAAAAAAGTATTCGCCATTATGGCTGTTACGGCTGCCATAATATTGATGGGTTTGAAGACGCAAAGCCAATTGGAGTTGAATTAACCTATGAAGGTTCTAAACCTGTAAGCAAATTTGATTTCGGTCTTTTTCATGATATAGACCACAGTGTACACGCCTGGATTGAAAACAAATTGAAATCACCTCGAATTTATGATCGTGGAAAAGAAAGTGTCCCTCTCGATTTATTAAGAATGCCTAATTTTCATTATTCGGAAGAAGAAATAGAGGCAGTTACTACCGCTGTTTTATCTTTTAACTCAGAAAAAGTTGGGGAACCACTTTTGGCACATTTAAAAAAGCCTGATGTATTTAAAGAAGGGCACAGGCTAGTAAAAAAGTATAACTGCCAAGGTTGCCACTTAATTGAGAATAAAGGTGGACAGCTTGTAAATACTATGGGAGCTCCTGAATATGCACCTCCGAATCTAAATACTGAAGGAAAAAAGGTGAATCCTGATTGGCTCCTCACATTCCTTGAAAATCCAAGTATAATTCGACCGAATTTGCAGGTGAGAATGCCTAGTTTTCATCAAATCAGTAATGAAGATTGGGATAAAATAATTCAATATTTTCAATTAATTGACCAAACCAAACGATTATATAGATCAGAACATTTAGTTGATGAAAATACAACAGAGTATCATGCTGGCGAAAAGCTCCACGAGTTTGGCGCTTGTAATAATTGCCATTTCTATGGAAATGAGTTTCCAAAGCAGGCAGCATCTACATGGGCTCCTAATCTTTCACTTACTAAAGAACGTTTAAACCCTGACTGGGTAAAAGAATGGCTAAAAAATCCTCAAGATATCATGCCTGGGACAAAGATGCCTGCTGTCTATTTGCCAACTGAGGACATACTTTCTGTTGATAACGCTGATGAAACATGGGGTAAAGAATTAGTAGAATTATCTGGTAACCAAGACGCCATGCTTGATGGAATCCGTGACTATTTATGGAATATTAAAGGTCCGACTGATATATCTGATTTAGTAAAAGACTATTTTGAAAAAAATGGCTATAATTTTGATTCAGACGAAGAGGAAGAAGATGATTGGGGAGACGATGATTGGTAGTACTAATTATTTTCTATCACAAAACTACTTATTTCGTTTTTAACATCCTCTGCTTTCCACTTATCTCCTTTCCAACTAAATATTAGTTCTCGATCAGGTCCAATTAAAATTGATCGCAAATTATGTCCAATATTATTATCCTCAATACCCCAAAATTCACATCCGACCTGCTTTGTTAACATAAAAATTGAGTTCATATTATTATAGCTAGACCAAATATCCCAGTTTGGATAAACTGAAACTGACGAACCATAAAAATCATTCAATAGACTAGGAGTATCATAAAGATAATCAAAACTAATCATTATAAAATCAATACCTTTTAAATTTTTAGCAAGGTATTCATTCTTTATAACTAATGCAGGACACATATTTGGCATCGGACACCTAGAAAATAAAAATGAAATAAACCTATATTTTCCATCAGAATCAGATAGATTAACTTTGGTACTATCTAATTTTAAAAAATTCACATCACTAATTATTGAGCCAATACTTTTTAAATCAAAATTATCTTCTTCTACAATCCAATTTGTATCTAGAGCTTTAA
Organism: uncultured bacterium; assembly: GCA_964561495.1. Lineage (GTDB taxonomy): Bacteria > Fidelibacterota > Marinisomatia > Marinisomatales > UBA1611 > CAZLPW01. The sequence continues at coordinate 18,062 of CAZLPW010000031.1, forward strand.
AAGATTTTCCAAAGGAAATAAAATTTTCAGCGTATGGAAATGTGTCATTCATCACAAACTCAAATTGAATGCTATCCCCAACTGATATATCTGCAATATCAGATTCATTAATTAAGTTGAAAGGCATTACCATTGGCATCATAAGGTTTGGTATTGAATCATGATCAACAACAATCACTCTTTCATCAATATTAAGGTTAGTTACAACGCCTATCACAGGATAACTATTTTTAGATTTTTTACATCCAAAAAAAATAAAAAAAATCAATATAAGATTTGATTTCATAAAATTTCATTCTTAAAACAAAAAAGGCGAAGTTTTTCTTCGCCTTTTTTAATAATAAAAATTACTATTTTTTGGGTTTAGGTCTAGAAAAAGTAAAATCTTTTTTTGTTTCTCCTTCTCCTATTTTCACGGTGGCTGTAAGAGGACTCTTCTTAAACTTTTCTTGCCAACAAATAACCTCATATGTGCCCGCAGGAATTTTATCGATACTATAGTTTCCATTGCTATCGGTTATTGCAAAATATGGATTATCAGATACCAGGACCCAACTTTTCATCCACGGATGAACGTCACACTTAATATAAAAGGGATTTGGCTCTGCTTTTGAAAACGAAGCTTTTTTCTCTTTTAAAACTTTTGGCATAGCAAAGTTAAACTCTTTATTTACCTTTGGCATACTATGAATATTATGAAGAGTCGCATCACTGTTTTTAATCAAAAGTTCTTGTCCTGCCATCATACCAAATACGTGAGGTACATAGATACACCCTTTTTGATCTAAAACTACAGGGTCTTTTGGAACTGCCCCATCATAGGAAATGTTCTTTAGGTATACTATACACTCAGCCAAAGAACCATTATCAGACATTTTAAAACTCTCTGAAAAAACTGGCCCTGAATGAGAAGAACCACAAACAGGATCCGCGTCCATTCTTAGCTTTTTGCTTCTTGGCCCCTTCCCATCAAATTTGACATTCCCCTTTAAAGAACCAGCCATAGAATACGAGATAAAGAGCAACAACACTGCCAACGCTATAATTTTTTTATATAAAACCATATCTTTCCTTCCTAATTAGATAAAATTTTCACGTAAATTTACCAACTTAGTTAGCTACTTTTAAGTATAAAATTTTCCAAATATTGAAACCTCATTATTGGATTTGATAAAATGTATATATTTATGATCATATGTTACTTACTGATGTTAGTTAATATTATTAATTTAGCATTATCAGGCATTAGTGGGTACCTTAAGCTAAAAATCATTGGTGCAAATCACGTCGAATTTGCTCTTTTTTCAATGATGATTTTTATCATCACGGAAACATTAGTTATGTATTTTTTTATCGCAACTGGAAAATCAATAAAAGAGGCAATTAAAAAAAATCTTGGGAGCAAAGAACTCTGGGAAAAAGAACGAAAATTAAAAATGAAATTATTTCCTCAACTAATGCTTACCTTATTGCTATTTAGTATCATATTTATTTACGGAGGTGTAGCAGATAATAAACTACCCACAGCATATTTACATGGATATCTTTTCCCAATTGCTATGATACACCATATTTGGACTCTGAAAATCAAAAATAATTCTTTTAGAGATCAGATTGAATTAATTAGAAACCTAGATAATTAATAAAACATAGTGTATTACGCTGCAAAAGCTTTGGAATTATTAGGTATGTTTATGATCGCAGTCGGTTTCGCAGTAAAATTCCCAGGATTAATGGACCCAAAACTATTATTCGCAGGTGGTATATTATTCGCCTCTGGCTGGATCATAGAAAAATATATCCTTAAATAAAATCAATGCTTTCTCCTTGTCGATAAATGTTTAAATTCTGTTCATTATTTTTCTTAATTAATAAGAGTTTTTATTAATGGCTGTATACAATTATTTGAAAGGAATCCCTGAGTTACCTGATTCGCCTAATGTAAAAAAAAGGCGACCAAAAATGGTAGCTGTTGTTGATGAGGATAACTGTACTGGCTGTCAAGCGTGTGTTCCTTTCTGCCCAGTAGATTGTATTGAATCTGTTGCAGAAGATAAATATAGTTTTCCTGTTATTCCACCAGTACAGGTTAGATTTAACGAATGTACTGGTTGCCAAGTATGTGCTCGAGTCTGTACAAAAATGACTTGGGATGCTATCAGAATGTTAAATACAGATGTTTTTGAAAAAAATTATGATCTCCAAATTGATTAATTTTAATTAAACCTAAAAAAGTTTTGTCAAAAAATTCCCACCACGAAGAAAATTTCCTACAAAAGTATATCTTTTCTGTTGATCATAAAGTCATTGGTCTACAATATGGTATAACATCTTTACTGTTTTTATTTTTTGGATTTTGCCTAATGCTTGTTATGAGATGGCAACTCGCATATCCTGAGACGCCTGTACCTTTTGTAGGTAAACTTCTTCTGGGTGAGACTGGTATTCTAATGCCCGAGATATATAATTCGCTTGGAGCTATGCATGGTACTATAATGATATTCTTAGGTGTAGTTCCTCTTGCTGTTGGTGCATTTGGTAATTATCTAGTCCCACTTCAGATTGGTGCACCTGATATGGCCTTTCCAAAATTAAATGCTGCTAGCTATTGGTCATATTTTGTCGGTGGCGTAATCATGTTTGCTAGTTTTTTTACTCCTGAAGGGGCAGCTCGCGCGGGTTGGACTTCCTATCCACCCTTATCCATATTTGAATCAGGCCAGACAATATGGCTGATTGGTATGATATTTCTAATTACTTCATCGCTGCTAGGATCAATGAATATAATTGTAACTATAGTTCAACTTAGAGCGCCTGGGTTATCCTGGTTTAAACTTCCTATTTTTACATGGTATCAGTTTGTGACTTCTTTCTTACTAATATTAGCATTCCCTCCTCTAGAAGCTGCAGCTGTTTTACAATTAATGGACAGGGTCGCTGGAACTAGTTTTTTTCTTCCGAGTGGCCTAGTCTATGCAGGTAATGTGGTTGATGTTTATGGTTCTGGTTCTCCTCTTCTATGGCAGCATCTTTTCTGGTTTTTAGCTCATCCAGAAGTGTATGTTCTTATTCTACCTGCAATGGGAATTGTTTCTGAAGTATTAGCAAATAACACTAGGAAATCATTATGGGGCTATAAATCATTGATCTATGCTGCTGTTTTTTTAGGGTTTATGTCTTTTATCGTATGGGCGCACCATATGTTTCTGACTGGTATGGGAACAACAATGAGTGCATTTTTTCAGTTTACTACAATGATTATATCCATTCCCTCAGTAGTGATTTTAACATCATTTTTTATTTCTCTCTGGGGTGGCTCAATACGATTCAACACGCCAATGCTTTTTGCATTATCCTTCCTCCCTATGTTTGGAATTGGAGGATTGACAGGATTACCATTAGGCGTGGGTGCCTCAG
>CAZLPW010000032.1:0-2421 GCA_964561495.1 uncultured bacterium
CCTGCCGCCGCAGAGGTTGCACCAATGACTGTCCCATCAATCGCACCTGCGTCAATATCTACCTTACTTATATCTACCTCACCCGTACCATTTGGAGTTATCGCAATATTTCCATTCGACCCATCTGTTATTGTTATAGAACCCGTAGTAGAATTACCTGTCTGTAAGGTCAGATCCTGATCTCCATTTGAGGCAAATACTCCTGCAGCACTTCCTGTACCTCCTTTAACTATGCCATTAATAATAACCGTACCATTACTTGAATTAGTAATGGTCTCATCATTCTCTAATATAACTCCAGCAGAGCCAGTCACATCTAAGCTAGTGCTTGCTGTAATTGTTGTAAAAGCCCCTGTTGATGCCGAACTCGCTCCTATGGCAGTACCATCGATTGCGCCAGCATTAAGGTCTACATTACCACTGGCAGAGAGCGTTGAAAAAGCACCAGTTGAAGGCGTCCCCGCACCTATGGCGGTACCATCAATCGCGCCTGAGTTAATATCTGCTTTACTCACAACAACACTCCCTGAGCCATTAGGGGTAACAGAAATATCACCATTCGATCCATTAGCAATCGTGATAGAGCCAGTGGTGCCGTTCCCCGTCTTTAGGGTTACATCCTGATTCCCATTTGATACAAACTGACCAACGGCACTACCAGTCCCAACCTTTAAAATTCCATCTATCACAACGGTACCATTACTTGAATTAGTAATGGTCTCATCATTCTCTAATATAACTCCAGCAGAGCCAGTCACATCTAAGCTAGTGCTTGCAGTAACAGTCGCAAAAGCACCCCCTGTTGCCGTAAGCGCTCCTGTTGATGGAGTATAATAAAGATCACCATCCATCTCTAGCGCATGCGCTCCAGTTGATGTACCTGCATCCGCAACGAATGTAATTAAATTGTTTTCTGATGTGCTTTCATTATCAGTAACTGTGGTCTGAGTAGCGCTTACCGCTGTCCAAGATAAATTTCCACTTCCATCAGTTTTCAAAACTTGATTCGATGAGCCATCAGAATCAGGGAGTACCCATATTTTATCAGCACTTAAACTTGGTGCCTCAAACCCTACATAATTTGCTCCTTCATAAAACCTAAGTTCATTAGCGGATCCGTCAAGTGATACAGTTCCACTAATATTAACTGTATTATTTAAATCACCCGCGCCACTAGCAGAGAGCGTGGAAAAAGCGCCTGTTGATGCTGAACTTGCTCCTATGGCAGTACCATCGATTGCACCAGAGTTAAGATCTACATTACCACTAGCAGATAGGGTTGTAAAAGCACCTGACGAAGGTGTACCAGCACCTATGGCAGTTGCATCAATTGCACCGGAGTTAATATCTGCTTTACTTACGACCACACTGCCCGAACCGTTAGGTGTAATAGCGATATTTCCATTTGATCCATCCGTTATGGTAATAGAACCCGTAGTAGAGTTACCAGTCTGTAAGGTTACATCCTGATCACCATTTGAGGTAAACACTCCTGCAGCACTACCTGTACCTCCCTTAACTATGCCGTTTATAATAACTGTACCATCAGTTTGGTTAGAGATGCTCTCATTATTATCAAAAACAATATCATTCCCTGTCACTGTCAGGTCTCCACTAACTTTGGTTGTTGTTGCGGTGATTAGGACAGTCCCATCATTGGCATTGGTAATTGTTTCATCATTTTCTAGTATTATTCCTGTAGAACCTGTCACATCCAAGCTTGTACTTGCAGTTATTGTTGTAAAAGCACCAGATGAAGCCGAGCTTGACCCTATTGGACTTCCATCAACTGATCCACCTGAAATGGTCAAGTCATCAGCAACTTTATCATCTGCTATCGCTGTCGCTCGCCAGGTACCTGATGTAACTGTCCCCACGGTTGCTAAATTTGCGGCTGACGTTAATGATCCTGAATTACCCGTTGTAATTACCGTTCCTGTAGCATCAGGAAAGGTAATAGTCTTATCAGAGGAGCTTGGATCTGTTATTGCAAAAGATGTTTCATAAGCGTCAGCTGTTGCACCTTCAAAAACTAGAGGAGTGCCACCTGATAAGGTTCCTACGCTGGTAGCAGTAATAGTCGCCCACGATAATGTTCCACTCCCATTAGTTTGTAAAACCTGATTAGAGGAACCATCAGAATCTGGTAATACCCAAATTTTGTCAGCACTTAAACTTGGTGCCTCAAACCCTACATAGTTGCCACCCTCATAAAACCTAAGCTCATTCGCAGAACCATCAAGCGATACTGTTCCACTCAAATTTACATCTCCATTTAAGTCTCCAGCTCCGCTAGCAGACAAAGTTGTAAAAGCACCTGAAGATGCTGAACTTGCTCCTATCGGACCAGTTATACCCGAAAATGTCCCTGCTGCTGCAGAGTTTGCACCAATGACTGTTCCGTCAACAGCGCCACCATCA
>CAZLPW010000032.1:2521-21443 GCA_964561495.1 uncultured bacterium
TCGAACCATCCGTTATTGTAATTGATCCTGTAGTAGAGTTCCCCGTTTGAAGCGTCAGGTCTTGGTCTCCACTTGATGCAAAGACTCCAGCTGCGCTCCCAGTACCACCTTTTACAATACCATTAATAACTACTGTACCATCAGTTGAGTTTGTTATCGTTTCATCATTCTCTAAAATAACACCAGCAGACCCAGTAACATCTACGCTTGTACTTGCAATAATAGACGCACCATTTAAAGTTGTAAATGCCCCTGCTGCTGCAGAGTTTGCACCAATGACTGTTCCGTCAACAGCGCCACCATCAATATCTACTTTACTGATATCTACCTCACCAGTCCCATTAGGTGTGATGGATATATTCCCATTCGAACCATCCGTTATTGTAATTGATCCTGTAGTAGAGTTCCCCGTTTGAAGCGTTACATCATGATTACCTTCAGATGAAAAAACACCTGCTCCACTTCCTGTTCCAGTTTTAGCAGTACCATTAACATTTAAAACAATTGTTCCTGATTCGTCTGGAACCGTAAGAGTTCGATCTGCTGTTGGATCCGTAATGGTAAGTGTCATCTCATAATCATCTCCAGTATCTCCTTCAAAAACAAGAGGCGTTGATCCTGTTAAAACGCCGACACTGTTTGCATTAACATCCGTCCATGATAATGAACCACTACCGTTGGTTTGTAAAATCTGGTTAGATGAACCATCACTTGTTGGAAGAGTCATTGCAACAGTGCCAAAACCAAGTGCGTCTGCATATGCAACTCCATCAATATATAAATCTTTATACTGTTCAGATGATGTACCTAAGTCCTTTGAATTGCTTGTTGATGGTTTAACATCTCCAGATATAATAGCACCATCAACAGTGACAATCCCATTGGCAAATGTTAATAGGTCTGCGTCACTGGTGTGACCAATAGTTGCATTGTCTATTGAAATATTATCTACCACAGCTTTTGTTACTGCACTACTTGTACCAAGGGCAACCGCATCAATAGTTCCAGAGTCAATATCCACTTTACTAATATCAACCTCACCTGTACCATTAGGTGTTATCGCAATATTTCCATTTGCTCCATCTGTTATTGTAATAGCTCCTGTAGTTGAATTTCCAGTCTGAAGGACTAGATCATGATCACTGTTAGAAGAAAACACACCTGCCTCGCTTCCAGTACCCGCCTTTACAACCCCATTAATTACAACACTACCGTTATCGGCATTTGTAATTGTCTCATCATTCTCTAGTATTATCCCTGAAGAACCCGTCACATCTAAACTCGTGCTGGCTGTAATTGTTGTAAAAGCACCAGTTGAAGCAGAGCTTGCGCCTATCGCGCTATTATTAATTGTTCCTCCTGATATAGTTAAATCATTATCTATTTTTCCATCAGAAATTGAAGTCGCATTCCAAGTACCTGTAGTTATTGTACCAACTGATGATAAATTAGTTGCCGAGGTAAGTGATGTTGAATTGCCTGTCGTAATTACTGTGCCATCAACATTTGGAAAGGTAATAGTGCGATCAGCCGTCGGATCAACTGCCGCTAGTGTAGTTTCGTATGCATCATCTGTGGTTCCTTCTATCATTAGCGTTAAGTCTGTCGCATTCCCAGTTGTAATTAAAGTGCCGCTCGTGTTAGGAAAGGTAATTGTTCTATCATCAGTAGGGTCCGTAACTGCAATTGAGATTTCATTCTCATCTGCACTCGCCCCCTCAAATACTAACGGAGTTCCACCAGATAAAATTCCTATACTATTGGCAGTAACATTTGTCCATGATAGAGTTCCGCTTCCATTTGTTTTTAGTACCTGATTTGCGGATCCGTCCGATGTTGGCAAGGTTATGTTGTCCGAACCTAGCTCTAATACATCTAAGTTAGCTACTCCTGTTACAGTTAGATTACCACCTGTTGTTAAATTTCCTGCGATAGCAACTGTAGAATTACTTGATGTAGAATTTGGAGTAACCGTAAGGTGCGAGACATAGGTATCTGCATCATTTTTATCATTCCCAAAACTAAGAACTCCATTATCTGCTACATTTAGTTTCCAGGCATCACCTGGGTCATCACCCTCATCTGATTTTAATATAATTCCTAAATCTGCACCATCTCGATTAGCGAATATTTCTAGTGCGTTGTTATTTGCTTCATCATATTTCAATGTGATATCATTATCTGTACCTAGAATGATTGAATCATCATCTCCTATGGACAGACTTGTTCCAACAACCAAATCATCAATCGTTCCTGAATCAATATCGACTTTTGTTATATCAACCTCACCCGACCCCTGTGGTAAAATAGCAATATTTCCGTTCGGGCCATCAGTGATTGTAATGGAACCAGTTGTGCTATTCCCAGTCTTTAGTATTACATCATTATCACCATTAGAAGAGAATATACCATCTGCACTTCCTGTACCCCCCTTAACAATCCCATTAATTAACACTGTTCCATCGACAGAATTTGTTATGGTCTCATCATTTTCCAAAATCAAACCAGCTGCCCCAGTTATATCTACTTTTGATGAAGCAGTAATCTCTGTACCAGATATATTCCCTGTGACACCAAGGCCTCCACTAAGCGAAGTAGTATTGGCATTTATTAAAATCGTCCCATCAGTTGTGTTTGTTATGGTCTCATCATTTTCCAAAATCAAACCAGCTGCCCCAGTTATATCTACTTTTGATGAAGCAGTAATCTCTGTACCAGATAGTGTAGTAAACGCACCTGTCGATGGAGAGCTATCTCCAATTGGTGTAGTATTTATTGAGCCGCTAGTATTTGTCAAAAGAACAGTCCCGCTCTCATTAGGAAAAGTAATTGTCCTATCAGAAGTAGGGTCTGTTACTGCCAACGTTGTTTCATAAGAATCGTCTGTATCTCCTTCGAGTATCAGAGGCTCTGCACCCGTTAGAGTACCAATCGTAGTTGCCTCAATTCCTGTTAAGTTTGAGCCGTCTCCAAAAAACTGCGTAGCGTTAACGTCTCCTGTTACAGTTACTTCACCAGCCCCTAATGTAATAAGATCTTCATCATTAATATGTCCTATATAGGTTCCATCAATCTTCACAAAATCAACTGTTGCTTCGCTAATTGCATTATTAGAGCCCAAGCTGATTGCGTCAATGCTACCACCATCTATATCAACCTGATCAGCAAAAGCTGTTCCATTAATGTATAAATTCTTAAACTTTTTTGCAGAAGTGCCTAGGTCGATATCATCATCAGTCTCTGGAACAATAGCACCATCTGCAAAACTTAATTGCGAATTGCCATCTACAGCGACCTGGATGGTACCATCAATACTATTGGAGATACTTTCTTGATTACCAAAAAGAATATCGTTCCCAGCAATCTTCAGATCTCCAGATAAAGAAAAAGAATCCGCTGTTACGCTTACGGTTCCATCTAACTCATTTGATATTTTTTCCTCATTCCCGAATGTAATATCATTCCCTTGAACCGTTAAATCACCGCTGACTGAGGTTGTATCAGCTGTAATTAAAATATCCCCATCAGATGAGTTTGTAATGGTTTCATCATTCTCTAATATCAATCCACCAGATCCTGTTATATTTACACTTGTAGACGCTATTACTTCGGTTCCAGATAAATTAGTAAAAGCACCTGAGGATGTGCTATTTGAGCCAATGGGGCTTGAGTCTATTGTACCATTATTTATCGTTAAGTTATTTGCAACATACGCGTCTGATACACCCGAGCCAGTAGTTAGAACAGTCCCACTTTCATTTGGAAAACTAATTGTTCGGTCTTCTGTTGGGTCTATTGCGTTTAAAGTTGTTTCAAAATCATTGATAGAAGATCCCTCCAAAACTATAGGTGCATTACCTGTCAATGTATCAACTATAGTAGCATTAATTCCTGTAAGGCTTGCACCATCCCCAACAAATGTGGTTGCAGTAATACTACCACTTGTTGTCAAATTATCATTCCCAAAGTTGATAGTATCAGATGAAGAAGCTATGGACCCATCACTTATTGTAATATTTCCTACCGAAGAGCCTGGGCTCATAGTCGCAACACCAGTATTTATCCTACCAGTAGTTGTTAGGTTTTCATCACCAAATGAAATTGCCCCACTGGCGCTTGTCAAACTCCCATCAGCTAAGGTTAGATTCCCTATAGTTGACCCGCTTGAAAGACTAGTCGTACCTGCATTAAGAGAACCTGTTGTAGTGATATCCTCATCTTCAAATGATATAGCACCAGTTGAACTTGTTATAATACCATCAGATAAAACCGTATTTCCTACAGTTAAGGTTCCTGATGTCAAAATATCCTCATCGCCGAATGATATGGTGCCACTCGTATCATTAATAACACCTGAAGATATATTTGTTGAACCCACGGTAATATTTCCAGTAGTTGAAAGGTTTTCATCTTCAAACGAAATAGCGCCATTAAAATCTGTGATAGAGCCATCTTTTAAATTCAAAGTCCCTATATAGGAGTCACTCCCAAAAGTTGAAGCACCAGCCAATACACTCCCTGAGGTAATAAGATCTTCATCATTAAATGAAATCCTATTGGTTGAAGATGTTATAACCTCAGACCCAATACTAACCGAACCAACATTTATATCAGTAAAATTACCTGTTCCAATATTGATACTGCCACTATCTTGGAGAGCCATACTGCCCAGACCAAGAGAACTGCGAGCAAGCGAGTCACTCTCTACCGTCCATGTGGAGCCATCTGAAACAATAAAATTACCATCACCTTGCTGAAGATTAGATATTGTTTCCAAATCATCATGAGTCCCACCAAAACTATTTGCAATGATGGTACCGTCAACCTTAATTGTGTCTTGACCCAGGTCCATTAGATCTGGATTATTAATGTGACCAAGGTTTGATCCCTTCAAAGTGATTGTACTATCCAAAATAATAGAAGCCCCAGCCCATGACCCGGGAACTATATTAACATCTCCCTGAGATGTAATAAGATCAATATCTCCACTTCCAGAAATAATATTATCAGCAGTAATCTCACTAGGTCTTCCCCAAGCACCAGAGCCAACTCCATCAGATATCCATGTTTGCCCACTATCACCAGCTGACGTTATTCCAAACTCAATTTTATCTGAGGACAGGATACCATCTTCTACTAAATCTGTAAGGCTTGTATCAATTTTTTGATAGGTGCCTTCAAGATCAGGTAAATTATTTAAATCATCATAGTTAGCCGTCCTTGCAAAAGATGAGGTATCTGATAAAATAGAATACAAAACAGATGTCATTTGTATTCTTGGAGATAGTGTTACCCCATCGACTGTAAGATCAAGATAAGCAGCCTCAGGAATAAATTCAAATTCTTCAGTTTTTCCAAGTATAGCACTCAAAATTCCATTTTGCAGACTTACCATTTGAGTTTCAACCCATACTGGATCACCTCCCTCTAGTGAGCTAAACAACCGAAACTTTATCTCATAATTACCATCAGAAATTGGGCTCCCATCCGATTTTGATAACAAGCCCTGATAAGAAACGAGCCGCGGAACCGTTGCACCAGCAGCATTGGTTTTTAATGCTGTGAAATTGATCGTTTGATTTTTGCTAACAAAATGTTTTTGGGCATTTCTTTTTTGACCAAAAATAATTGCAAAAATTAAAACAAATAAGAATGGGTATTTTTTCATAATAATCTCCTTCTGTGCTCTAGCACATAGATTTGAAATTGTTTTAAATATTTAACCATTAGTGCGGAAAACTTGGTGGTGGTGGTGGTGTAGTTTTCTGTGATTCTTGCTCTGGAATCACAAAGTATGTCGTTGCAGCAACCATTAGACCAAAAACAAAGGGATGACGACCTAAAAACTGGCTCGCCTCATTGCCTCTTCTTTTTAATCTATTAAATAATGAAAGCTCTCTGAAAAAGGTTTTATTTGTAAAGACCCTATTAACAGCAGACCTTATTGAAGGATCCAATCCATAAATCCCCGAATCTTCAATCTTAGCAAATGGTGCTTTGATAGCTGTCTGGTCAATCCAATCACTATAATTTTCGCTAGCGAAGGCTCGCAGTAATAGGTTTCCATCTGCATTAATGCTCCAGGATAAAACATGTGAATTCCCATTATACTGGGCATTCATTGCGATACAGGAATCAGTAAAACACTGATTATTATAATTTTTATTTGCTGAATTATTCTTTAGGCTCTGATTGAGGTAGACTGGGAATTGATAACCAAGATAGTTTATCTGATCAATAATAATTGTATTAATTATGTTTACATTAATAGGATCCAATTCATCTTTAATCAATGAACCAAGCAAAAAACTAATTTCTTCTTCAATCTTTTCTGATGCTTCTGAAAAATCTTCATTAGCGTTATAGGCTGTATCTAACGGCACCAAATTTGGCTGATCTACAATCTGTCCAATATATTCTATATACATTGTATCCTGAGCATCAAATCCTATGCGATCTTCAACCTTTAAAATTACCTCTAACTTAGTTCCTGGAGGGTTGTTCGCAAGTGTTATCTCTAAAATGGGCTTATATGTTTTTACACTTTTTAAAAATTGCTGGTCTCTTCCATAAGGCTTGGATGTAAGTTCCAAGTCGAATTCATCGTGATCATATCTAACTAGACCAGGTGCGAATTTCCACTCATATTTCAATTCTGAGCCATCAGCTATATAAGATTTTGAACCATCCAGTTTAATAATATCATAGGAAACAGCGTCTATATCAGGACCTGCATCTGCCTTAGGCCTTGAATCCCCATAGTATAATAAGCCCCCCTGAGAAAATAGAGGGCTCATATTTAACACAAAGAGAAAATAGAATGTTTTAATAAAAGTTTTTAACATGGACTTGCCCTCGTTTATTTTAAATTGATGAAGAAACAACAGTCGGAGTTATAAAAATTAAAAGCTCTCGCTGTTCCCTAGTTGTGTTCCTATAATTAAATAATTTTCTTATTAATGGCAAATCACCTAAGAATGGTATCTTTGAAACATCTTCGTTGTCTGTATCAAATATTAACCCCCCTATTAACAATGTTTCTCCATTCTGAACACGTACATTTGTACTGGTTGATCTTGTAGACACCATTGGGCGCTGCTCTGAACCAATATATCCAATAATCGATTCTACAATTGCATCAATTTTCATTGAAATAACTTTTTGTTTATTTACTCTGGGTAAAACATCAAGTGATACGTTTATGTTTTGTTCTTCATAGGTGTACGGATTTGTACCAAAAACACTACCTTTCCCCTGAGGCACTAGTACGGGGATTCTTGTCCCTACAACAATATTTGCAAGAGAATTATTCATTGTTGTTACCTGAGGCTCTTGCAATAATTTTGTGTCTCCATCATTAGCTAGAAGGTCTAACATCGCTGATACTACTGGAGCACTAAGCGTTGCAAAGTTAAGCGCTTGATCTCCGACTATAAGATCAGCAACATTTAGTATTTGACTTGAATCAGCTTTTACGTTATCTATAAGGTTCATCGACTCCCTAAGATTCCAATTAATACCTATAGTCTCATTATGTTTTAAAGTAGTCTCAATAAACTTTACAGCGATATTAATTTGTTCACTTTCTATATCTATCATCCTTATAACACCTTCAATCAAATCAAAATTTGTAGGTAAATCTGTAACCATCAATATATCCTTATCTCCCAGGCCACTATCAGGATAGGCAGATGAGCTAAGTGCCTTTAATTTCCCTCTTGGTGTCAGAGCCTCTTTTACCGCAGCTGAAACGGTTTGACCGTTTGAATAGTTTAATCTAAAAATTCTTGTCGCGAGCTCTCCACTCATAGTCTGTTCAGGATTTTTTATTGGCTGAACAACGATCACATTATCCTGCATAAACCACTCATAATTATTCACATGAAGAATAGCATCTAAAGCAGTCTCTAATGATACATCATTAAGGTTTAATGTCACTGAACCTTTAAGGTCTTCACCAACAACAAGGTTAAGATTATCTTGCGAAGTCAACATTCTAACTACGTTCATTAATTTTGCTCCTTGAAAATTCAGACTTATCCTTGACTCAGGAAGTCTATTGGAGGGAAACATATATTTAGGGATAGCTTTTTTTTGTTTTGACTTCTCCCAAACTATTTTCAGTTTATATTTCCTGTTCTTTTTCCTTGGTGGGCTTTGTACAATTTCATATTTAGGAACGCGTGTAAAACTCAATTTTACCCTTAGCTGATCATCAATTTCTTTTTGATTGTTATTTCTAGGAATAGATACTCCATACTGATACAATGGGCTTTGAGAACTTTTATTAGAAAAGTTTTTTCTATCCCATTTTACTTTTTTAAATAATAAAGATATAGAAGGAGGCGCAAACGTCTCTGTCGTAATATATTCAATATTCGAATTACTGAACTCCATAACAAGCATATAAGACTCATCCTTTTCTGTTGTGTAAATGTCTAATAACTCAGGTATTTCTTTGGCCCAGATAGATGAACATATGAACAAGATTAGAGCCAACTGGGAATGATATATTTTATTTTTCATTTATTTTTCCAGTTTAAGGGTTACTCGATATTTTCCCCGTTTTAAAATCACCTGGTTTGCATCAATTCTTTTTAATGTAAACCCTCTAATGCGATCTCCTTCAATGAGGATATTTTCATTAATCATTGCTTTATAACCATTCTCAAAGCGTGTAATACCAGTCAATTTGAACCAACTTTCATAGGCATTGCTTCGATTGTAAAAAAAATCTTTGCCCCAATTTTCTGCCCTAAGAGGCAGTAAAGATGTGCCTTCTTGGTCTTTTTTATTGTCTTCTATTGCAATTATTTTATTTGCAATCAACAGGCTATCAGTTTTGGACACTTCTAAATCTTCTATCATTAGCTCAATTGAGAAACCTAAAATCACGGCCAATAGAAAGCCAAAAGCTAAACAACACATCATCATTATCCTTATCATGGTCTACTCTCTGTGTATGTATAATATTTCAAGGATGCAATAACCCCTTTAGGATCGTCCTCATCCAAAGCAAACAAACACTCTCCAATTTCAAGATGATCACTTTTGTTATGTATTTCTTCAATAAGGGCGCCAATTTTTAAGAATTTTCCTTTCGCTTCAACACTAATTATATGACGCTCTAGAGGTATCCTATCAGCCTCAGATAAGCCAAAATAGAAAGGAAATGTATCTAAGCTATGTACCTCAATATTATCAATTTGGACACCACTCAAGTTTGCTTGAGATTTTAGTAGCTTAACTTCTTCAGCTAATTGACTCCCAGTTATTCCATGAGAAACCATTTCTTTTTTCTTTTTTAAAAATAAGCGCTGAAATTTTTCTATTTTTTCTCTTATAATATCAGCCTGGCTTAGTTTATAATTTTGTACGTCTATTTGTTTTGCATTATAATTAATGTCTCCTATTACCCTGTATATATCCCAGCAATAAATCACAACTATAGAAACTGTAATTAAAAAAAGAATTTTAAATTTTGATTTATTTTTCATTGTGCCTTACAAAAACAAATTAATTTTGAAATAAGATTTCCATTTATTTTCAGCTTTCCCAGGCACGACTTCTACAATTTTAAACAGGTTATCATTTTTTAAATCTTCCTTAAATAGTTTTAAGTCATTTCCCGCCTGCTTCATACCGTTATTAACAAAGCCTGATATGGAAACAGTTAGATGATTTTCTTTATCAAATTCTTTTTGGTTTAAATCTGAATCATTAAGCCGTGACTGTTTTTCAATATTCCTCTCGACATCCATTTTTGTTATATTAAAATTTTTTGGAATTTTATTACTAAGATATTTAAGAGAAAAAATCATGTTCTCAGAAAGCGTTTTATTATCTTTGATAAATTTTTGATAAAAATTGGTACGATCGTCTCTATCTTTAAGTGAATAAAGATAATTTTTACTTAGTTCCAAAAGCATGATCTCATCATTTTTCTTTGGCAAAACTTCTTTCAATGGCCCCAACTTATTTCGTTGGGTAAAGGCCGTTAAAGAAAATAGAAATATCATCACAACCAACGCGTTCTGTAAAATCTTATTTATTGGATAATACCAAAAATCATCTTTGTGATCTTTAGGCATAAGATTAAACTGCTCTTTAGGGGCCATAAGCAAGCCCAAGTTTGCCATATAGTCTAATTCAATAGAGTTTGTCCAAGCTTTTTTCTTGTATGACTTCCCGTTTTCCCCCATACTATTATATATCTCAGTTAGGGATCTATCATAATCTTTTAATAGCATTTCCTGCTCCGATTGCTCTTCTCTGAAATGCTGCAAATCTTCTTCTAAGTTTTCAATTCTTTCTCCAAAATTTTCGGTGTGATCTTTTAGTTCTGATATTGTTTTTTCTAATTTTTCTAATTCTGATTTGTCCTTATTAATATCATTTTCAAGAGATGCACATATTTCTTCCATCCTCTTTATTTTCTTTTGACTAATTTTATCTGATTCATTCATTACATGTTTAATAGATAATTTTTGCTTTTGCAAAGAGGCAACTTCTTCTTCTGCATTTATAATTTCTTGGAATAATCCTTCAGATCGGGCTTTCATTTCTGCAAGATCAATGTAACTCTCGAGTTTATACTTTGACCTCCCCAGATCCATCTCAACTGCCTCATTATCATTTTCTTGCTCGTATAATGAATACTCTAGAACCTGCTTCATTTCTTCATTAATTTTATTTAGATCTCTCTCAATTATTGCAATGTCTGATTTCTTTTTCTTTAATTCCGCTTCTCCCTCTGGTAACTCCAGCTCACTTTCTTGGCGTTCTTTATTTTTATGATCAATCAAAGAATATAAAATTTGGATACGATCTTCGAGCATAATTTTTATAGATGGGTGCATTGTTTTATATTCTTCAAAAATGTTTAATAACTCTATCTGGGTGAGTGATATATCATCATGGATCCTTTTATTATTGCTTAGACGATTTGCAGTTTCCGCCAGGTCATCTTCAGCTTTTTTAATTTCTGATGAAAAATCTTCCAAAATATTTTTCCCTGTTAGTTCTTTTTCTTCTAGCTGCATTTTTTCAGATGTGGTTTTCTTAATTTCTTTTTCATTTTTTGTTAAAAGTTGCTTTAGACTCAGGTTATTAAGACTATCACTTCTTAGGAATTCTCGGATTGAGTTTTTTTGTTTTTTGTTTGATATAGTCAACTTTCGAAAAGGGCTCTTCTCATCTTGATTCATCTGAAAAATTATATTTTCAATTTCAACAGACTCTTCCTCTCTTTCTGTTATTTCTTTGGTTAATTGATTTATTTGGCTATAGAATAAACCGCTATCTTCTTGTAATTCTTTTTCCTCCTTTAAATTCTCAGCTAATTCATCGGAGCATTCCTCTAGTTCTTGATTTAATTCTAAATCATTTTTGTCTGTTAGCTCTTCCAGTTGCTGAATTTTCGAGTCTAATTGGGGAAGTTCAATATTGATCTTTTCAAGAGCCTTTCTTAATGCAGCTATCCCTTTATGTGCAGATTTTTGCTCTTCTTTTAGGGTTTCAATTTCTTTTTTTACAGCAGCAATTTCTAATTCATCAGTCTTGAGTTGCTCATCAAGTTTAATTTTTTGTTCAAGTATCTCTTGATTCACTTTTAAATCTAACTTTTCAATTAATATATTAGTCTGGCCCTTTTCACTACTATACTTTTCATCTAAAATATTTATTTTTTCATTCAGATTTTCTGATATCAGGTCATTTTCTTTTTCACTTTCTTTTTTAATTAAGGAAATATTTGAATTGATATCATTCAGCTTTGATTTAACACTATCTTCAAAGGTTTCATAATTTGATTTATTTTCCCTGAAAATATCATCTACCTTATAAAATTTTTCTTCTAGCTTTTTAATCGAAGATTCCGATTTTTCTAATTTTTTCTTTAATGATATGAGCTTTTTTCTGTTAAATGTTTCTCTAGATTTTAACGGTTTGAGCAAACCAACAAGCTTTGTTTTTTGTTTATTATATTTAATAATAAATGATTTGTATTTTTTATTATCACTATTAAGTACTCTTTCGATTGCATTGATCTCATCTTCATCTATTTTGATACTATCTTTTGCCATTGACCTTGCTGACTCCAAAGCATCTGGACTATTTTGGAATCGCGATAGCCCTTCTTGCATTATTAACAAATATCCTTCAGATTTTTTGTATTCTATTCTCTCTCTGATTGTCTCTATTTCATATTGCAATGCCTGTTTTTCATCTGCGATTAAATCATCCTGTTCAATTTTTTGATCTTCTAAATCATCAAATTTCTTTTGCAAAACTTTGGTTTTTTCTAATGCTTTAGAGATATCAAAAATTTGTTTCTTTGTATCTTTAATAAGAGGAGATTTTTTCTTTTTTATTTCTGATAAATTTCTTTTTGATTTGTCTCTTTCCAATTTCAACTTATTAATCTTTCTTGCCCCATCTGCTGAAAGCTTGAACTTATTCCACAAATCTTTGACAGAATCTTTCTTTTTCCTAAAATCAATTAATTCTTTTTTTAAAGTATTTTTATTAAGATTTATTTTTTTCTCCGAAATTGAAATTATCTGCGACTTCTCTTTTTTATACTTTTTAAGCTCTTTAGCCAGAGACTTATTTAGCTTTTGTTTGTTTCGCTCAATGTCTTTCAACATTTGTTTTTCAGATTTTAAAAATTCGGTTTTTTCTTTTTTCCTTATCCTGTTTTGCTCTATTAATTTTTCATTTAGGTGTGTTAAATCTATAAGCTTTAAATGAATCTCTTTTGCCTCTTCCCCTCTTGCAGTTATATCAACCTTTATCCTTGATCCGTTTTTTTGATGATCTTTTTGGCTTAATAATAACTTCCCTATTTTACCCCGGCTTATCTTTGTTACTTCTGCCATCTTTGCTTTTAAGTTTTTTATTTCGCCCTTACTCTGTTTTATTTTTGATTGTACCTCAATTAGTTTTTCATCATTTTTAAAAATTTTATTTTTATATGATTCTCTTTCTTTCTCTAATACAGTTTTTTCATTAAGAGTATTTAATAAAGAGTCAACTTTATCAATTGAAAGCATTATCAACTTACGGGCTTCCACAAGAATTTCTTCTTTTTCAACCAATCCCTCGTGATCCTTTTCTAAATCAATTAATTCCTTTTTTAATTTAGATTTGCTTTTCTTTTTAGATTCTAGTTTATCTATTAAGAATTCTCTTTTTTTGATTAATTCTTTTCGTTCCCCATTCGCCGCAATCAGTTTACTTGTTGTACTCTTTATATTTTCAAGATTAATTGGCATTTGAAGTACTTTATCAAGAACAGTAATTAGTTTTTTCCGAATCTCATAACCATTCTCTCCGTCAATGTATTTGCCGCTGTCCTGATATTTTGAAGTATCAATCATTTTTGAAAAATTCTTTTTTATTCCCGATAGCCTTTGTTTATTTATTATCATCAGATAACCAGCCTTTTCCAATTTTTTACTATCAATTTTTTTCAAATCCCCTACTTCCTTTAATCTTATCAATAGAGATTTAGATATTGAATTACTCAAATTCGCCACAGTCTCAAGCAGATATTCTAAAACTGCTACATCATCATGTCCTGTATCTAGCTGCTGATTTAAAACATGTAATCTCTCTTGCTTTTCAAGGACTTCTTCTTGCAGCTCAATTACTTCTCTTTCATAGAGATCTTTTTTCTCTGATAGTTCTATCCTTTTACTCGCAGAATCTTTTAGTTTTGTAGAATAATCTCCTTTTAGTTTTAAATCTGCTTCTTTTCTTTTCTTTTGAAAACGATCAGTCTCAAACTCTGTCTTTGAAATATGTCTCACCAAGTAATCTTTTTCTTTATACATTTCTATAAGGGAACCACTTATTTCTTCAAGACTATTTAATATTAATTTCAAATCACTAGTCAGGGTATTCTGAGTCTTCTCATATTCATCTTTTATTAATTTAAATTCACTCGCATTTACTATTAGATTTTTGGTGTTTTCTTTAATTTTTTTCTGCTTGGAGTTCTTTTCAATCTCATATCTTGCAAGTCTATATTTAATACTTTCTTTACTATTTGCTGTCTCTATTGCCCTTTTATGCCCTGTTATCTTTATTTTTAATTCTTGAACATAACTCTTTGATTTATTCTGTTTTTTTAAAATGTTCTTTTCTTTAAAGCGTGATAAAAGATTTGGGCGGTTGTCTTTACTAATTTCCATTGAGGCAGTATTTAGATTATCAAGCTTCTTTACTTTTTTATTTAGAGCCTCGCTAACTCTAGTATCTAAGTTTTTTATGTGACTCCCTGGTCCACCTATAAAAATTTCGTCGATTAATAATAATTTGTGATCCCTATTCTCTCTTATGTTTGATAATCTCTTATTAGATCGAATTAAAGATTTTTTAAATTCTTTCCACACCTTATATATAGAGTCCTGCGCCTCTGACCAAGAAATGAACTCTAACTGACTAGGTAAATCATCTTCATTAGCAAACCCATATAGCTCAAGAAAATCTCTGATTTTTTGTTTTTTATCTTCAATAAAAAATTCTCCCTCAGTTTGTACTTTAGAAACAGTATCAACGAAATGCTCAAGTCCTAAAGAAAAATCACAAGAGTCAACCAATAAGTTATTTTGTAAAACAACGAAGTGAGTTTTATAGTAGCCAATATATATAATAAAAACATGACCAGAGTCGGCATTAGTTTTATAATATCTGTATAGATTATGCATTATAACAGGGAGTGAGGTATTATATCTTGGCTGTATACCCGCATCTAATAAAATTTCATAATCTCTTGTAATGATTTCCTTGTTTTTGGAATAGCAGATAACTGCACTATTTTCTTTTTTATGGTTAAAATTAAAAGTTGAATAACTTTTATCATGATTTAAACCATATGATTTTTCCATTACCTCTTGCAAAAATTCACGAAATTTCTTTTTGTTATCCTTAACATTTACATAGGTCATTTCGTAGTGGTAGCCATCAGAATGAATAGCAAGGTATAGCTTTTTCTGATTTTTTTTACTAATAAATTGGTTGTAAACATTATTTATTAATTCAGGTAGGTTTTTAATTGTTTGATTATTTTTTTGAAATGGAAGACTAAATTTTTGTAGCCTTAGAATTTTAAAGCCTTCATAGCCAAGTCTAGCTTGCATAAATGTTACCTTATTCCCAGTATGAACAAATGTCATAGCATGGGTTATCCCATTAAGATGTAAATAAGTATTATTTAAAAATCTAGATTTAATAGAATTATTATAGGACAAGTCATTTGAGACTGGGTTTTCTTGAACTGGAATTTTAACCTTTTTATTTCTGCGTTCAATTTTGTTCCTACGGTTTACATCTTCTCTTCTTTCAAAACCCATCCGCTGGGTTTTATTTTTTCTTCGTTCTTCTTTGTCAAAGTCGACGTTTTGTTTAAGTCTCCTATCGTATAGTATTCTCTGATCTTTGGTGTACCTTCTATCAAGAATCCTTCTTCTTTCAATAAGAAACCTGGGAAATTCAGATTCGTTTAAATTTTGTTGATTATTAGAAATTTTTTTAATTCTATTTTTATTATCTTTTTCTTCTTTAAGATTTTTTGGTGAAAAATTTTTATTGATATTATTTATAGATTTTTTTATTTGTTTTGCTTCTTCATTGATATTTGATTTTTGTTCTTTTTTTAAGTATTTATTAAAGTTAAAAATTGTATCTTCATTAAAGATGATTTTGTAGGCCGAAGGATAAAACTTTTTTTGTTCAATCCCCATAACCATCTCAGAACCATTTATATTTATTATTTTTAAGGAAATTAATTTTTTAATATGATAATGAATTTTATCCTTAGGAAATTTAATGGCATCTGCTATTTGAGGAGCAGTAAGAGGCTTATCATAAAAACAATTAAGAATTCTATTGGCAATAGGCTTTTTTATTGCCTTAAAAGTCTTATTATCGTTTATAATTAATTGTTTTTTGGGTACCTGCATAGGTGTGTTATGTGGAAGGGGTTAAACAAGTACCCAAATATTTTTTTGCAAATGACATTTTAGTCATTGATTTTTGTTTCCGCATCTGTATTACCTAGGTAAAAAGTAATTTTGTAAATTTATAAGTTTTAAATGATATTTTACAAGGATTACTTGTATTTTTTTTATATAAATTAAATATTTTTAAATAGTTTTTTACATAATCATTTTTGGTTTGTATTTTTTTTTTTTTTCGTCGGTGATGTTTTTATTTTTATATTTGTAAATTATTTATTTCTACTAAATATTAATTTTAAAAATAATAATTAAATATAACTGTAAAATTATTTATACATTTAATTTTAAAAAAATTATGGAAGGTATTTTTAATATCCAGTTACAATTACAACTTAAAAATATTATGGATATATTTTAATCAGATTATATAAATACATTGATTAAAATAAATACAAAAAACAAAAATATAAAAATATAGAAAATTTTTGTGGATGCCCGGGTCAATTATTAATTTAATTCATTAAATGCCCGCCTTAATACAAATAATTTATATAATTAATAAATTTTTGCCCGGATTTGATTTATCAGATAACGTAATCTGAATATTCAATTGATTTAATGCTATTATTTGTAGCTTATTTTTTGTTTTTATGAGAGTTTTTTATATTAATTGTTAAATAATACAATCAGAAATATTTTTATGAATTATTAACAATTTAAATATATTATCACTTTTTAATTATAACTACCATTCACTAATATTTTAATTTTTAATTCAACTACCATATAGTAATTATATATAAATATTATTAGTCATTAATGTTATGTTTTTAATGAAATTTAAAAAAATAATCGATAAATCTAATTTTTAATTATAAAAAGATTATTTCTTGATATTTACCATAAAATCATTTTTATCATTTAAATATTATATTTAGCATTCAGGACTATTTAATAATATTTTAACAAAATATTATTAGAAAATGGAATCTGCTCTCATTTTTTTATAGTATTTCTATTATTTAATTTTCCTTTTAATCAATTTTACGTAAAAAAAATAATTTTTGCCCGGGTTATAAATATTTTCTTTATCTGTTATTCTTTATACGATTGACCTTGTCTCTTTATTTTAATTTATAATCCTATATTTACAGATATATAAATAATACGATATATCAATTGTTATTATTACAATCGCCTTCTTAAAATTTTTACGCAAGGCATGTAATAGTTTCTCCAAAAATTACCTACATACCAATTAATATTATTTTTACTGTCGATAAAACTTATTACAAGAGCTATTGTAAAATATTTTCTATTTTACAATTCTATAAATATTATTTTAAATTTTGTTTATTTTTATTATAAAAAAGGCTTACAGTCTACAAAAAAACTTGAAAACCAAATCTATATATTATATCTTAAAAACATTCATATGAATGACATTACCTTGTATATTTTAGATATGTTACCCTATCCTCCTTTTTTTCCTACATAACTTTCCAAGTTCTCAGGAATCTGTTTCTTTCAAAACTAATATTGGTCTAGGATCCATTTTTTTCAAAAGGACACCTGGTAACAAACCTATCAACATCATAAATATATATAATTCACCCATATTAAATACAGATGTCAATGGACCTATCAGGTTTGTTCCAATAACTACTGATAAATTTGATATAGCCATATATGATGTAAACATTGTCGCTGATGCACTTGACCACGATAAAGCCATCGTCAAAGCAAACATAGAGACTGTTCCTATTGCTATTAAACTAGGGGAAATAACTAAAAATCCCATTTGAAACCAATAAGGTACATTTTCATATGCTATAATCATAAATCCTAATAAACCTGCAAAAATTGAAAAACCACCCCACCCTAAAAAGAATATTTTTCTTCTACCATATTTATCTGCTAAAAATCCTCCTAACAGGGCCGCAAGAAATTCTAACATCATTGCTGGTCCTCCAACTATTTGAGAGTAGAAATCAGACTCCCAACCAAAATTTTTATTATAATAAACTGGTAATATTCCGCTATTTAACCCCTGATTTATTGCTGCTGTTAAAATAAAAACTCCTCCAAAAAATGATGGTTTTTTGGAGAATGCAAACACAAGAGTTCTAAAAACCTTAATAGGGTTAATTAAGCTATTCTTTTTTATCTTCTTAATCTTTTTCCCTTTACTCCAAGGAAACCTTATTTCATTTGGTCTTTCAAGAATAACCAGTGGGAACAAAACCACTACTATCATAACAAATGCTTGTAACATAATTGCAAATGTTAGGCCCTTAATCACTAACAGGGTTCCCATTACTCCCGCTCCTAACCCCGTTCCTATCACTTTTGCGCCCCACATTGCTCCATTTACTTTTCCCTGTTCCTCTGGTAATAAAATATCAACAGCTAGAGCATCGCAACTCACATCTTGCAACGATGCAAAACAATTATGGAAAAAAAACATCCAGCCTAGCACAATAATATTTTCTGAGATATCTCGCATTGACGCCATCATAATCAACGTAATTATCATCCCCAATTGAGCAAATAGAATCCAAGGTCTTCTTCTTCCCATTTTTATAAAAGTAAATGAGTCAATCAATGGTCCCCAAAAAAGTTTAAAGGTCCAAGGTAAGTAGGCCATCGCAGTCAGTTGCCCTGACTGGACCATTGTCAATCCTTTTGAAGCTAAAAAAGAGATAAGGGCGGTTGTCATAAAACCCCATGGAAAACCTTGCGCAAAATAGAGAACACATAATGTGATAACCCGCAACCATTTATTTGTAGTTAATGCATACAAATTATTTATCCATAGTATTTTGAAAAAGCATACCCATCATCATCTTGATCTATTTCTTTTATTGGCAATGTATAAAGGTTAAAACCCAATGAAATCCTATCTCTTGAACTTTTGTTCACATCTACCGCATGTTTTTGATTAGCTGGGAATAATATCA
>CAZLPW010000033.1:0-20921 GCA_964561495.1 uncultured bacterium
TCACTTTTGTGTTTACTCTGTAACAGGATGTGACAGAGCCATGTGTATCGTTTATTTATTTTTATACAAATATTAAACAATTAATTATTAAATATAAGCCTCTGAGACGTTTTATAATTTGTTTAGTTATTATTAGATTTGTAGTCAGCTGATAATCTTTTCAGAAAAACTTATGCCAAAAAAACATTTAAGATATTTTTTATTACTTCATTTAATATTTAATGGTAAAAATATTTTTTTTCTTTCCTTGATCATAAATATAGTTAAAGGGCAAAATTCTAATAAACAAGAAGTTGTAATCGAAAGACACAACAATGGAATAAAAAAAGTAGTTATTATTTTTGAAAATGAAGGGATAGATCAAACTATTTCTACCAGATATGGATACTATGATAATGGGGTAAAACAATTTTCAGAAAATTATGAAGACAATCAGCTACATGGATTTTCAACCCAGTGGTATGAAAATGGGCAGAAAAAGACTGAGTTTAATTATAATAATGGTGTCTTGGATGGATTGTACACTGTTTGGTTAGAGAATACCCAGAAAAAATCACAAAGTATATATCTAGATGGCAATATTGTAGAAAATATTGTTTGGGAATATCACCAAAATAATAGAACTAAATCTCAAAAAATATTTAAGGATAATTCGGATAATGAGGTACTAATTACCTGGTATGATAACGGACAAAAGGAATCTGAGTCATCCTATATAGATGGTAAAATTAATGGTCTCTATTCTAGTTGGCATCCTAATTCAGAGATGAAATCGGAGGGGGAGTACATTCAAGGATTGAAAAATGGGTTGTGGACTGTTTGGAATGAGAAAACGCAATTGGTTAATGAAGAGCTTTTTATTATGAATGAACAGATATACAGCAAGAGATTTACTTATTATTCTACGGGTGATTTAGAGAGTCTGAGTTTAAATGATAAATTAAAAATTCATTATTCACCAGATGGTTCAATAAAAAAAGAAACAAAGGACGGTAAAATATGGAATGGTGAAGTCTTGCTAAGCTTTGAGAATGGAAATAAAAAATCAATAGGAAACTATAAGGATGGAAAAGAACATGGGCTGTTTACAACATATTACGAAAATGGTTTACGCAAGTCTGAGGGTAATTATACCGATGGTAAACTTGGAGAAAATAAAGTATGGAAATATTTTGAGAATGATTCATTAAAATTAGAGGGCTCATTTTATGATGGTAAAAAGCATGGGACTCAAAAAGAATGGTATCAAAATGGCAACCAAAAATATGAGAGAAATTATCTCAGTGGTAAAGAAGAAGGCCTTTTTGTTGACTGGTATTCTAGCGGGAAAAAGCGTTCTGAGCAGAAATACATTCTAGGTGTTTCATCAGGCATAATAAAGTGGACATATCATGAGAATGGCAAAGTCAAAACAGAAGAAAATTATTTAAATAGAAAAAAACATGGAACGCATAAACAATGGTATGAGGATGGGCAAATAAAATCAGATGGATCCTTTAAAGCAGGTAAAGAGCAAGGCCTTTTTACGTACTGGCATGAAAATGGAAAGCAAAAATCAATAGTAAAATATAGAAACGGGAAGAAGAATGGTTTAAATATTGAATATTATAAAGACGGTAAAAAATCGAGTGAACGTAAATGGAAAAATGGACAGCCACATGGCAAATGGAAATCCTGGAAAAATGATGGGACTATTTCTTCAGAAAAATTTTACAAACGAGGGAAAAGGGTTCTAAAATAGTTTCTCACAGATTTAACTTTATTAAATCGCTAGAATGATTTTTCCATCACTGAATTCAAACGGTTAACAAACTCAGATGGATTTTCTAATTTTCCGCCTTCTTGGATAAGTGCTTGTTCAAAAAGTAATATAGAAATATCATCAAAAGATTTACCTTTTTTCATGCCCTTAAGTTTTTTTATAATTTTATTGTTTGCATTGATTTCTAGGATTGGTTTTATATCTGGAAGATTAGGTTGCCCCATTGATTTCATAATTTCCTGCATCTGCGCTGTTGGATCATTTTCATCAGCAACTAGACACGATGGAGAGTCACTTAAGCGTTTAGAGATTCTAACATCTTTCACTTTATCACCAAGAACCTTTTTTATTTTTTTAATTAGGGGTTCCATTTCTTTAATTTTTTTCTTATCTGTTTTATCTGAAATTTCATCAGCTGCGCCACTACGATTTACTGATTTAAGTTCTTTATCATCATACTTAGGTATGGAGGAAATAACAATCTCATCTATCTCGTCATCTAATATGAGTACCTCAATATTTTTCTCTTCATACATCTCTAGTAAAGGAGAGTCGCCCAAAGAGACTTCATTATGCCCAGTGATATAATAAATTGATTTTTGTTCAATCTCCATTCTATTGACATAGTCTTTTAGCGATACATAGCCATCCTTTTTTGTAGACTTAAATCTAAGCAGTTCAGTCAGAGAGTCTTTATGTTCAAAATCTTGATATACTCCTTCTTTTATAAGTCTGCCAAACTCCGAGTAGAATTCTATATATTTATCATTATTTTTTGCTATGGAGTTTAGTTTATCAATGATTTTTTTTACTGCGTTTGATTTAATCTTATTCATAATACGATTTTGTTGCAGTATTTCTCGGCTTACGTTTAAAGGTAAATCTGATGAGTCAATTATTCCTTTTATAAAGCGTAGCCAAGTAGGTAATAATTCTTTATCATCATCTGTAATAAAAACACGATTTACATAAAGCTTTACTCCTGATTGGTAATCCGCGCGGTATATATCAAATGGAGCTTTTTTAGGTAAATAAAAAAGGATTGTAAACTCAAGATTTCCTTCGGCTTTAAAATGTATAAAATCAAGAGGGTCGTCTGAATCATTTGAAAATGATTTATAAAATTCTGTATAATCTTTTTTCTTTAAATCATTTTTTGATCTAGTCCAAAATGCTTTTGCTTTATTTATTTGTTCTGTTTTTGGTTTGCGACTCTTTTCTTTACCTTCATCATCATATTCAATATCATCGTAGGTAAGATTGATTGGGAAATCTATATGGTCGGAATATTTTTTTATTAGACTCTCAATCTGCCAGCGGCTAGCAAATTCCTTACCGTTTTCATTTAAATGGAGAGTAATACTTGTCCCAGCCTCTTTTTTTATATCCTTTGATAAATCATAACCAGTTTTGCCGTCACTAGTCCATTTCCAGGCCTCCTTATTCCCAGCTTTTTTAGTTGAGACTTCCACTTTATCTGCAACCATAAACGATGAATAAAATCCAACACCAAATTGACCAATAAGGTTAGAATCTTTTTTCGCATCACCTGAAAGCTTTGAAAGGAAATTTTTGGTTCCAGATCGTGCTATAGTTCCTAGATTATCTTGGAGGTCTTTTTTGCTCATTCCGATACCCGTATCTGAAATTGTAATAGTTGGGTTATCGCCATCTTTAAAACTAATTTGGATTTTTGGATCAAAATTAGATGACTTAAACTCATCCTTCGTTAAAGTAATATATCTCATCTTGTCAAGGGCATCTGAAGAGTTTGAAATAAGTTCCCGAAGAAAGATTTCCTTTTGTGAATAAAGTGAGTGTATTATGAGCTCAAGTAGTTGATTAACCTCTGTTTGGAATGTATGCTGCGACACTTTTAACCTCTAAGTTTTTTTAATAGTTTTGAATTATGTCTCAAAAATGGTACCAAGACAAATCATATGTCATATTGGCAAAATTGATGCGTAAAATTATGTAATATAATTAAAATCTAAAAAACTGAATTTAAAATAAATAAACCAAAATTATTTTTGAACCTTTATGTATTGTTACTTTTTTAAATTTTAGTTAAGTGAATCAAAACTGTTGAATAACTTTTGATAGTTCTTTTGGAATTATCAAAGTTAAATCCATAACTGTATAAGGAAATTAGATTAAAACAATAAAGATGAAGTTTACCGAAGAGCAAAGGTTTCAATTAAAAGAATATTTAGAAACAATATTGGATTTATATACTGAAGAAGAGTACGAAGAATATGTAGAAGATATAATTTATAATTATTGTTTGAATAGATTTGGTATTGATCGTGAACATTCAATTAAAATGTTCTATATTCTTTTGGAAGAATTAAAAGGGCATTGAATTAAGACCCAGAATACTTCTTTCAATTTTAAATTTTAATATACCATATGATAATAAAAGAAGCTTGTGTTGAAACAGTTGAAGAGGCAATCAAAGCAGAATTAGATGGAGCCGACCAGATCGAGTTATGTAGTCGGCTTGATCTTGATGGCCTAACTCCTGATTTTGATATAATTAAAAGAGTTCTTCATTCTATAAAAATACCTGTTAAAGTTATGATCAGGTGTCGCGGTGGAAATTTTTCATATAATGAAATGGAGATCTCTCAAATGGTTTTTGAAATACAAAAATGTAAATCTATAGGTGTTAATAAGGTTACCTTAGGCTGTGTTACAAAAAAAAATGAAATTGATATTTTGGCAACACAACTCTTAGCCCATAGAGCCTACCCTATGGAAGTGACATTTCATAAAGCCATAGATGTAACAAACAATATTATAAAAGGATTAGATACTCTATCAAAAATAAATCAGATAAATAGTGTTCTTACTTCAGGAGCAAGTGAGAGTGCAGAGGAAGGTGTATCGGTTATTAGGAAAATCATAGAAAAATTTAAAAATAGATTTAATATTTTTGCATGTGGGAAAATAACTAAAGATAATTTTATGAAATTACATGATAGAATAGGCGCAAAATTCTACCATGGTCGAAGGATTGTAGGCTAATAATAAATAATGAATTAATCTTCGATTTGCGATTCTTTTTTTGCTTGTGGTTTAACCTTTTTTATTAAATCTTCTGATAGTGCATGCTGGAGTTTCATCCAGAAATTTGGATTTTCATGCTGTAAATTTTTTAAGCGCTCACTTTTCCAAGAAATAAAAATAAGTTCTCCACATGCGTTAACATCCGCTGAAGCAGGTTCTCCAGATAAAAAACTTATTTCGGCCACAAAAGCTCCTCTGTCCAAAGTGGCAATGGGTTTTCCATTTACCTCAACATTTGCTTTTCCTGAAAGGACAAGGAGTAGATTATTTTGTTTTTCTCCAGAACGAATGAGGAATTCACTATTTTTAGATTTTATGGTACCCATATTCCAAAAGTATAGAAATTCTCTTGATGATAATTGACTAAAAATATCATCATATAAATCTCGAATTTCTTCAGGAATTAATTTCGGTCTTCTCTCTAAATAAATTTTTATAATCATATAAACGTTCACAACTACGAAAATAGCTGTCCAGAAAGCTGCCGATTTTGTGCCAGAATAAATGAAATGATATAAAAATAAACATATTTGCGCAGCTGTAAGCGTTGTTCTTAGCCAAAGGATTTCTTTTATTGCCAATGCAATAAAAGTTAGAAAATATCCTATATTAAGCAATAAGGTTGATTGTTCCATTGTCCAGTTTATAAATTACTTGAGATTAAGCTAATTTATTATCACGTAATTATATAATAATTCCAGATGATAATTTGCATAAATATATTATAAATCAAAAATTGTTATATTAGAAAAATGAGTGCATGTAATGTAAAAAGAATTTTGTTTACTTTTATAATCTTCTCATTTGTTTTTTCAAACAAAAGTAGTTTGCCAAATAATTTTGTTTATTTAGATGATTTTATACCAAATGTTGTTATAGAGCTAAGATATAATTCCAGTTTTAATTTTCTTGGAAGAAATGTGGACGGTTACAAAAATAATAAATGTATCGTAACCCAGAATATGGCTGAGGCATTAAAAAAAGTTCAAAATGATTTACAAGCTATGGGTCTTGGTCTAAAAATTTATGACGCATATAGACCTCAAATAGCAGTAGACCATTTTTTGCGGTGGGCAAATGACGAAACTGATACGTTAACAAAAAAAGAATTTTATCCTACATTAACAAAAAGAGAATTATTGGAGAAAGTTTATATAGCAACTAAATCAAGTCATACTAGAGGCAGTGCTATCGACTTAACAATAATTTCTTTTCCTCCATCTAAACAGGAATCTTTTAAAATAGAAAACCAATGGGATTGTTCAAAAGGAAATTCTGGGAGTCAACGTGATAATAGTTTAGATATGGGATCTAGTTATGATTGTTTTCATAAGATTTCTCACACAAATAGTGTAATTGTTACACCTCAGCAACGTGCGAACAGGCTCTTATTGAAGTCTTTGATGGAGAAGCATGGGTTTAAAAATTATTATAAAGAATGGTGGCATTATAATTTTATTGAAGAACCCTTCCCAGAAACTTATTTTAATTTTCCTGTAGATTAAATCTGTTATTCCTTTGAGGATTTTTTGGGAATATTGTTTTGATTATATGTTCAATCATTTTATCCTCTCCTTTATATGGGTTGTATCTTGATTTTAGATTATGGCTAAAAAATCGTGCTGTTATTTGCCAAAATCCAGCTGGAAATAGCCCTCTGAATTCTTTTATTATTTCGTAGGATGTGTAACCAGTCTCTCTATCTATCAATCTAATTAAAATTCTACCTTGGCTACGTTTTAATTTTGTTACTCTCTTACCGTATCTAGAAATAAGCTGGGATTCAATTTTTTTGAATATGATTTTTTTTTCTTTTCTTTTTGTAAAAAAAGAAAGGTTGTTAACGCTATCAAGAACAGTTGAATAGTTTTTTATTAATTTTGCTGTCATTTTAGCATATGGGTAAACTCTTATTACATCTCTTTCTAGTTTGGTAAACCATTTTCTTCTTTTCTTAGTGTTTATTCCTAATACTGAAACAAGTTCCTGGGGTATAGAAATTGTATTCAAAAACATAGTATCTATAATAGAAGACTTTAATAATATTTTCTTTTCATATCCGATATAAGAAATTGTAATAAGATCTTCAGGCTTAAATAGGTTTATTTGGCAAAAACCATTACTATCTGTAGTAATACCATAAGTGCTGGTATAAATATTTACTGATCCAAGGGGTGTCTTTGTTAAACTATCACAAATAAAAATATTTTGTGAGTAGGATATGCCAATTAATAAAAGAATAAATCTAAACACCAAAAGAATAGTTGTCCTTATTTTATAAAATAACAAATTTGTTTTACTATATAAATTAAATATTTTTTTGATTTTGGTAATGTTTCCAATTAGTAAGACTTTGTATTAAAATTACCCTAATGAAATATCAACTATTACTACTATCTATATTTCTTAGTGTTCCTCGAGGACAGGGCTTTGATGAGAAAGGTAATTTTGTAATACCTAAAATAGAACAATGGAACCTTGAAAGTATGATAGCAAAAAATGGAGTCCTTTTTTCCCCTGTTTCAAAAGAAGCTTTTTCTGGTTTGGTTTTTGAAATGGATAGCTATGGCAATGTAATATCTGAAAGATATTATAAAGATGGCGTTTTCAATGGGTATGAAAATCGAATCGAATATTTTGAAAAGAGTAGTTGGTCAAAGAAAAAGAAAGAGACTTTTTATTTTAATGGGAAAAAGCATGGTCTTTTTTTGGAGTGGGATATATATGGTGACAAAGTTGTAGAGGGATATTATAAAATGGAAAGAAAAGACGGTACCTGGACAAGTTGGTTAAATGGAATTAAGGTTGAGCAAAAGACATTTGTAAAAGACAAAAAAGAAGGTGTTCTCATTAGATGGTATGAAAATGGGAGAGTTAAATATAAGGTTACATATAAGAGTGATAGAAACGTTGGAGTAAAGTGCTGGGATTTATCTGGTTTTGAATGTACCTGCTTTACCTATCCAGATGAAATAAGTTGTTTATAAACAAATACAATTGAGAAATCAAATATTGATAGTTTTATTAAATCATAGGGGTTAAAAATGAAATTTTTTTTACTACTTTTAATATTTCTTATTAGTTGTTCAAGCGATCCTGTTAATATGGATGAGAAATTGTTTGATAGGGGAGGGCAGTGGATTACAAATGATGATTATAGCTCGTTTTTCTATTACAACCAAAAAGTATATAATGGTCCTGGCTTTTTATTACACCGCAACGGTAAAAAAAAGGAAGAAGGCCCAATAAAACGTGGCTATAAATCTGGCATTTGGACGGGATGGAATCAAGATGGTAAAAAGAAGTTCACTGGTGGATATGAAAGAGGACAAGAGCATGGTAATTGGGAAGGTTGGTATCCAAACGGAAATAAAAAATATGAGGGTCTGTATGATCAAGGTTTGCAAATAGGAACATGGACATATTATAATGAACAAGGTAAAAAAAACTTAGAGGAAACATATTTTAATTGTACTGTTGAATGTGCAGAAAGTCATTCAAAGCCGCTAAAGCCCTGCCACATGAAAGGTCAGATATCTGAAACAAAGGAGTATTAATTTTTTATTATCAATATTAGATAAGCGTTTAAAATGAAAAAATCAGTTTTAACATTCTTAGTTTTTTTTAATATTTTATTTTCTCAGGTTGAGGTTGATGTGACATGGACTCCATATGTGACATATTATCTTAGCATGTTTGATATAAATACTGGAGAATCGAATATGCCAATTTTTTTGGCTGAACTTCGCCGAGAATCAAGTGCTCCTGAAACTGTGAATATTAATGTTGAGTTTGAAATTATTATTGATTCTGATGCCTTAGGTGTAAATAATCAGACGCTTGCAAAGGTAGAAACAATCGAACCTTTGCCTATTACTGCTCCAGTTCGTTTATCTAATATGGATCTTAATCTTTCAACAGATCAGATTTTTGATGATTCAGGGCAACCTCTTTCATTGAGTATAGGTATAACAGAGAAAATTGATGCAGAAGAGATGGAAGAAATGTTTAATGCCATTGTTCAGACGGGTAGACTCCCAGATGGAATATATACCTTCCGTATTATAATTACGACTGAAGATGGGCAACAAATCATTGAGGAAGATATATTAAATATTTCTAATCCAAGCATGCATCAACTTATAACCCCTGGAGGGTCATTGGCGGATACATTAATTAATGAAGTCTACACATCTTTTCCCATATTTCAGTGGGAATCGGATCCATGCAATATCGCAA
The DNA here is from genome assembly GCA_964561495.1 of uncultured bacterium. GTDB lineage: Bacteria > Fidelibacterota > Marinisomatia > Marinisomatales > UBA1611 > CAZLPW01. The sequence goes on from CAZLPW010000033.1 coordinate 9,071, forward strand.
GCGATTGCGAGTATTTTATTCGGGTTGCAGAGTATAATCCACAAGAACACTCATCAATAGATCAGGCTATTGAGTCTGTTACAAGATTGCCTTTAAATCAGGCCCAAGGATATGAATCAGTTGGTTTCGGTGCCACCACTTTTCAATATCCTACTGATGCAGGGGATCTCGAGCCTGGGAAAATATATGTTTGGCAAGTCAAGAAAGATCTCATAACGACATCGGGCACAGAAGAACTTTTAAGTAATATACTCGTTTTTAAGATCAAAGATTTTTCTTCTCCAGAATCTCAATCAGTCCAAAATAATCTTAGCCCAACAGACATGCTCCTCCGTAGCCTTATAGGTGATGATATGTCAGATCAAATTTTTGGATCTGGTGGACAGGCCGAAGGTTCAGTAGCAAACGGTAATATTACTTTAAATGGAGATGCTGTGGATATTTCTTTTGTACAGAACCTAATATCAATGGGTGTTTCTATACTAGATGAAGACGGCAATGAAAATTTTAGAGCTCTTGAAATACTTTCTGTAGAAGTATCTGAATGAAAAAATTTCTGATAATATTATTATTTTTTAACCTCCTATCTAGTTCCTCAAAAGTGGCGATAGCAATTAAGATTAAGGGCAAAGTGTCACTTGTCTCATCTCAAGATAAAAACAAGATACCGCTTAAGCCAGGTAAACCTCTTAATGATAAAGATAAGATAATGACAGATAAAGACTCTTTTGCTGCGATAATGTATTTAGATGATAAATCAGTAATTAAAATGTTAAGTAATTCTGATTTAGTTATCATTGGAGAAAGGTCAAAAAAAGGAATTAGTAAATCGCTTGATATAAGTTATGGCAAAATAACTGCAAATATTTCTAAACAAAAAGGTAAAGAGTTTCGTATTGCGACACCAACCTCTGTTGCTTCTGTAAAGGGGACTGAATTAGCTATTACTTCTGACCCTTCAAATGGTGATTCTTTTACATCGCTTGAAGGTCTTATCGAGGTGACAAACTCTATCACAGGAGAATCTATGGAAGTTTCTGAGGGTGAAACTGCTGTTTCAACCCCTCAAGGATCTTTAGAAGTTGGAGAAACAACTACAGAAGATATGGAAGGCTTTGAAGAGGCTGAAGTAGAAATACCTGCGCAAGAACTACGGTTTGAAGTTGAAGATTCAGATGGGAATATTAAGGAAATTATTATTAAATATAGATAGTTTGATTTTGTAAGATGAAAAAGCTTTTTTTTATTTTTACAATAATAGTATGTGTAGCGCAATCTCAGGACAATATTATAATTATGAGTCCAAATCCTAATGAAGAGATTTCAAATAGAGAAGTCTTAATAGCAGTATCTTTTTATCAAATTGATGAGATTATACCGAGTGAAATTCATCTTTCAGTTGATGGAAAAGAAATATCCAGCAAGGCCTTTATTGATAAGGATATGTTAAGCTGTTTGGTTGATGACTTATTACCAGGGAAACACCGGATAACATTAATTCTAGGTAGTCGGATGAGACCTAAAATGTGGTCTTTTTATATTTCAGGAGAGAAAGAACTGACTTCCGAATATTCGGGTCGTATAAGATCTGGGAGTAGTGTTGAGCAAATAAATGAGCAGTCGCTAAATATTAGCCACGTTGCTTTTGAAACTAAAGGTAGAATGGCTCAGGGATTAAGTTTTAAATCAAATATTAAGTTAACGACTCAAGAGAGCAAACTCTACCAAGCTAGAAATATTTTTAATTTGGGACTCAATTTTAAGGATTATGCTAAAATTAATTTTGGAGATACAAACCCTAGAATATCTTTTTTTACTTTAAATGGGAAACGGATTAGAGGGTTTGATATTTATATGAAATATGGTTTTCTCAATTTTCAAATGGTCAAAGGTAAAATTAACAGAGCTGTCCAAGGCGATCCAGAAAATGCCTATACTTATTCAGTTGATACCAAGGAAAATGGAAGAAAATTTCTTTCCCTTAAGCGTACTGGATATACTTTTGAACAAAATCTTACTGTTGGTCGATTTGCTATCGGTCGCGGGAAACATTTTCAATGGGGTCTGAATTTATTAAAAGCTCGTGATGATACTTCTAGTATAAAAACAAAACTTGATGGTGCCAGCATTGTATATAATCCGAGTTCATTTGGTTCAGTTAGCGGGTTAACTGCTGGATCTACATATTTAGTAAATGAGCTTGGATCTAATGGAGAATTCAAAAGTGGCGAAAACTGGAGCGGAATAACTCCAAAAGACAACTTAGTTATTGGGTCTGATGTTGGTATTTATTTAGCCAACAAAAGGATATTAATAGAAGGTGAGGTTGCTTTTAGTATGACTAATAATAACATTTGGGGTGGGCCACTTACTCTTGCGGCTATGGACACACTGATTGATGATCAAGTAGACAGTACTATTCTAGGAATTAATCTTCAAAACTTTCCAGATCCAGCAGATTATTCGGATTGGCTTATAATCAACCCAAATCTTTCTCCGCTTGTACCAATAGATATGAATGCTTTTGATACTTTAGCGCCATTGCCAATAGATCAGGCAATATTATCAATGCCTTCCCTAGCTTATAGAGGCAAAACAATAATTAATTTTTTCAAAAACTATTTTGTTATGGAGTATACTCAAGTAGGTCCAGAATTCAATTCATTAGCAAATCCTTATTTGATTAAAAATAAAAGGGAAATGTCTATTACCGATAAATTAAAGCTTTTTAGAAACAGATTATTATTGACTATTGGCTATAAGCATCAGGATGATGATATTCTTAGTAGTATAGAAAACATAGAGTCTCAAAATTCAACTTCAATAGGTGTTAATTTTCTTCCAGGACCCAGAATTCCAAATTTCAATTTTACCTATCGTTTAATTGATAGAAATAATGGCATTGATAAAATAATCCAACTTACTGATAGTACTTTTTCAGATAATAGAGAGAAAACCGAAACAAAAAACATTATACTGAATTTAAGTTATCGTTTTGAGAAGAAGTGGGATCATAATCTAAATGCAACCTATGTAATGGTTAATAAAGAAGATAAATTTTCTGACCGTGATACTTTATTTATTAGCCCGAGCCTTTTATCTAATGTAGCTAATGTCACTATTTCTACGCGTTATAAGATTCCTCTTAAAACAAGCATAAATTTTGTTTTAAATAGTAGTCGGTTAAGTACAGGTCCAGGCAAAATTGGGAAACAAAGCTTTTTTACTAGCGGTATTAATGGAGAATATTCTTTTTTTGAAAAGGGTTTTAAAATTAATAGTGGTTTAAATATTAATTTGGGTAATGGAATAATAGATATGAGTTGGATTGGAATTAAACTTGGCTTGAATTGGAAAATTTCTGATGGTTTTAATATAAACTCTCAAGCTGATTACCGTTCAAAAGTAATTAATAAAGAAACAAAAAGTACACTGATTGCTCGAATTAATATTGATTATTCATTTTAGATATAGTTAATTAAATTAATAAATATTAAGCGGGAAAATGAAACAAGATAATAATTATTCTAAGCTAACTAATGAGTACATCAATGATTTGCCGCTTAAATATTTTGAAGGCGATATACAGATTGTCCGTACAAAAAAAGAACTTGAAAATGCATGTAATATTTTAAAGCAAGAGACTGTACTTGGTTTTGATACCGAGACTAGGCCATCTTTTAAAAAAGGGCAATTTTTTTTACCATCTTTGGTTCAACTAGCTGGAGAAAAATCGGTCTTTATTTTTCAGCTAAAAAAATGCGGGTTTGAAGCAGAATTAATAAAACTTCTTTCTAATCATTTATTAACTAAGTGTGGCGTTGCTGTTGATCATGATATTAAGGACTTGCAAAAAATGGTTACATTTGAATCTCGAGGTTTTATTGATTTGGGCGAGATTGCACAAGAAAGAGATTTGAAAAATTATGGATTGCGTAATTTAGCAGCGCTATTATTAAAGTTTAGAATATCAAAAAGTAGCAGAACAACCAATTGGAGTGTAGATAATCTTTCAATTAAACAAATGGAATATGCAGCGACAGATGCCTGGGTAAGCAGAGAAATTTATTTTAAGCTATTTCCCCTTTTATAGAATATTTTTTTAGTTACCTAATCATATTTAGGTGAATACATATAATTTTTTATATGACTTTTTATATCATCGGGTATATTTATTTTTATGAGCCCTTCTGATTTTGCATTTTTTACAATTGCAACTGCAATAGCGATAGATACTTGTCTAATTCTTTTTAGTGGCGGGTATAGAAGGCCTCGTTCTAATTCTGAAGGTGATACAATGTTTGAAAGAGTCCTTGCAGCTGTAAGAAAGAATGATTTTGGTATTTGTTCTGTGCCTGTTAATAGAGACCCAAGACCAACACCAGGGAATATATAGACATTGTTACCTTGGCTTGGATTTATAGTTTCTTTTTTAAAATTTACTGGTTCAAAGGGACTCCCGCTCGCAAAAACAGCTTTGCCAGAGCTCCAATTATAAGCTTGTTCAGCGGTACACTCAGAATTAGATGTTGGATTGGATAAAGCAAATACTATAGGGCGTTTATTTATTTTGCTGAGTGCGGTAATTACAGGCTGAGTAAATTTTTGTCCCTGTCCAGAAGTTCCTATTAGTATTGTAGGTTTAACTTTTTTTATTATATCAGTTAGATCTGTTAAATGAGGATATTTGTGAGCATATTTTTGTTTTTCATATTGTAGTTCTTTTCGTTGGTTAACAACAAGGCCTTTACTATCAACAAACCAGCATTTTTTTTGAGCCTCTTGTTTTTTTATACCTAATTCTATCAGAGCATCTACAAATAAATTTCCAATTCCAATACCAGCTGTACCAGCACCATAAAAAAGTAGCACCTGATTTTTTAATAATTGGTTGGTTATTTTCATACTAGTAATAATACCAGCTAGAGCGACAGCAGCCGTACCTTGAATATCATCGTTGAACATACGGTAGTTAGGTTGATATTTTTTTAATAATCTTGATGCATTTTTATTGGCAAAGTCTTCGAATTGAATTACGGCAGTCGGGAACTTTTTTTTTATTGATGTCATAAATTTTTCAATAAAAGAATCATAATCAGGACCTTTAACTCGATTTTTATTTATCCCTAAATAGGTTGGGCTCTTTAAAAGATTTTCATTGTTGGTTCCTACATCAAGAGTAATAGGAAGACATCTTTTGGGGTGGATACCCGCGCATACTGTATATAATGATAATTTCCCAACGGGGATACCCATTCCATTTACACCTAAATCTCCGAGACCTAATATACGTTCCCCATCAGTTACTACAATTATATCCACTTGATTTTGTGGCCAATTTTGAAGCAGTTGATCTATTTTTTCTGAGTCTTCAATGGATATATATAAACCACGAGGTCTTCGAAATATATGATCATATTCTTGACATGCTTCACCAACGGTTGGGGTATAGATAATAGGCATCATAGTATCTATATAGTCGAATACTACTCTATAAAATAACGTTTCATTTCTATCTTGAAGAGCTATCATATATATATATTTTTCCAGATCAGATGGTTTTTTTTCAAACACCTCCATGATTTTTTTCTTTTGTTCATCTAAAGTAAGTATTCTTGGAGGCAATAGACCAGTTAATCCTAAATGCTCTCTTTCTGCTTTGGAAAACCCAGTTCCCTTATTAAGCAAAGGGTCATGAATTATGTCAGAACCAGATAATGTATGATGATTTTTATTTTTTTTAGCCATTTTTTTCCTATCAATATACTAGCATATTTTTTAATAATTTTATTTTTAGGATTATTTAGAAAAAGAATTGTTTAATTGGCGAACAGAACTTGTGTATTGTAAAATGAATTATAACAAATGAAAATAAATTTTAACTCTGGGGATATGTATGCATTGTTAACTGCTTTTTGTTGGTCTTCTGCAGTTATACTTTTCGATTTATCTGGGCGCCGCTTAGGGGCGATGCAAATTAATCTATTAAAAAATGCAATCGGTGTTATGGGATTTTCTTTAACTCTCTTTATAATAGGTAGTGGGCTCCCCGAATTTTCTATGAGTGAGTTCCTATTACTGATGTATAGTGGTTTAGTTGGTATAGTCGTAGGTGATTTGTTATTTTTATATTCACTAAAAAAGATTGGCTCTGGTTTAAGTGCAATTATTTCAACTAGTTATTCTCCAGCAGTATTTTTTTTATCTTACTATATGTATAATGATATTATTTCTATGAAAATGATCTTAGGAGGAGGATTTATTATTATTGCAATAGTTTTTGGGACTAAAAAAGTAGAAAAGATAAAAAATAACAAAATATTTATGTCTGGTGTTTTTTATGGTATAATTGCGCAGATTTTGACTGCTTACTCAGTTCTATTGGTAAAACCTATAATGTTATCTCATTCAGTAATCGAAATTGCACTAGTTCGTTTTGGTTCTGCACTGGTTTCAACAATCTTAATATTAAATTTTTGGAAAGGGAAAAACTATATTATCCAAACTGTTTTTAAAGGAATGAATAATTATTTTGTTATAGCTGGAGCTTTTTTAGGTACCTATCTTTCAGTTATTTTTTGGTTGGCAGGGTTTAAATATACTCTTCCAGGAAGAGCAGCTATTTACAATCAATTATCTACGATATTTATTATGATAATGGCAGCTTTATTTTTAGATGAAAAAATGTCCAAAAGAAAATGGGGTGCAGTTGCACTTGCAATTTTTGGTGCTTTATTAATTAGCACGCAGTAAATATAGTTTTCGAAACATTATGACCCAATCCAATAATTTTTTAGATTAAAGTTTGTTCAAATAAATTATTGTTAGAATTATGCGCAAAATTTTTTTTTTAATTATTATAATATTATCTTTTTCTTGTATTGGGAAAAACAGGGCTAAGCCAGAAAGTGAAAGAGAAAAAAAGATTAGATATAATCAAAATATGCTTCACATAAAACAGGCTCTATACACAGGAAAAATCAATCAATCGATATATGATTCTTTGTTAATAAGGCTTAATAATAATCAGAAAATTAATTTTGATGAGGTTTTTAATGAATAATGATATTTCTGCATATATTTCCTCAGTTATTTCTTTTTGTATATCTTGTCTGGTGGCTCTATGTTGCTCCCAAGGAGGTATTCAAATAAATGGGATCCCAATCATTTTTTTATGTCTTATAATTATTTTTTTTATCCAATGGGTCATTTTTTTACCATCATATTTTTATCATACTGAGCATTATTATGATCTAACAGGAAGTTTAACTTATATAATAGTAGTTGGATTATCATTTTATTGGAGGGTTTCTACCTTAAACCATGCAGGCTTAGATATTCGTTCGTTTATTTTATTTTTATTGGTGCTTTTATGGGCAATTAGATTGGGGACATTTTTATTTCATCGTGTTTTAATAAAAGGAGAAGATCGCAGATTTAAAGAGTGGAAGTATTCCTTTCCTTTATTTTTACGGACGTGGACTTATCAGGGTTTGTGGATATTTTTTACTTCTTTGGCGGCTATAACTGCAATTACCTCTAATTTAATAATTGCAGATGGACCATTATTCTATCTAGGATTAATTATTTGGATTTTTGGTTTTTCATTTGAATCAATTGCTGATCAACAAAAAAAGAAGTTTAATAGTGATAAAAAAAATAAAGGAAAGTTTATTTCTTATGGTCTTTGGTCATTAAGCAGACATCCAAATTATTTTGGTGAGGTTGTGCTTTGGCTGGGAATTGCAATTATTGCTTTTCCTGTCCTTAAAGGGTGGCAAATGTTTAGTCTAATGTCACCAGTTTTCGTTTATTTTCTTCTTACAAAAGGTAGTGGGGTTCCTATTTTAGAGGCCTACGCAGATAAAAAATGGGGTGATAATAAAAAATATCAAACCTATAAAAGGATAACACCAATATTTTTTCCTCGAATTTTTAAAAATTAATTTTAGAATATAGATTTGGTTAAATTTAGGTTGCATGAAAAGATTATGAATAATGTGGAATAAGTTTTTTAATTCAAGGCAAATTCTTACAATTATACCAATAATTGCTTTGCTATTGTTCGTTGCGATGCTTGTTTTTTCTATGTCAATCTATTCTGGTGGGACTCGAGCTAATTTTAATGCTTCTGGTTATACGTTTTCAGAGAATTATATTAGTGATTTGGGGAGATATATTTCGGTTAATGGTCAAGATAATACTAGTGTTATGGTTGTGTTTATTCTTGCCTTTTTTTTGTTAGGGTCGTCCTTTTTTTTATTTTTTTATCATAATTATTACTTTATCAAGGAAAAATTTAAACCCAGTTTAAATATATTTAGGTTGGCCACCTTTTTTGCTCTTTGCGCTACAATATCTATTGTAGGTGTTGGGTTAACTCCATCTGATATAAATTTTGATGATCATGTAATGTTCGCAGAATGGATTTTTAGATTTTTCTTTGGGGCATCAGTTTTATATGCAATTTCATATTTCAAGATAAATCCAAAAACTAAATTTTTGGGCGTTGGTTATTTGATTTTATCAATTGCTACAGGTTCTTATATACTATTTTCTGATTTTCAATTGAATAAAATATTATTTTCTGAAACATTAATCGCTGATGTGTTAGCGCAAAAGTTTATTGTTTTTAGTTTAATTATAGGTTTTTTTATTATTGGTTATTTTAATTATCAAATAACCAAGGATGAGAGTTAATTTAAATAGATTATTAAGGACTAGCGATTTTTGAAGTTTTCTGGCCATATATTGCTTATTGCAATTCCAATATTTTCTTTTTTTGTCTTGCTCGACTATGTATATAGTATCTTAAAAAAAGATAATAGGCTCCATATTATTGATATTATTTCTAGCTTAAGCTCGGGATTAACAAATGTTACAAAAGATATAATTGGGCTTGGTATAGGTATACTCAGTTACAGTTGGCTGGTGGAGCATTTAGCAATAATACGTATTCAGGAAACTTGGTTGACTTATGTAATTGCATTTATTGTAATTGATTTTCAGGGTTACTGGTCTCATCGTTGGAATCATCATATTAATATATTATGGAATAGGCATGTTGTGCACCATAGCAGCGAGTATTTTAATCTTGCGTGTGCTTTAAGGCAGCCTGTATCAAGCATTTTTGCTTTGTATACATTCTTATTGATTCCTGCAGCAATTTTGGGTGTTCCCTATATGGTTATACTTATACTAGGTCCTTTACATCTTTATGCTCAATTTTGGTACCATACAACATATATAGGTAAAATGGGGTTTTTAGAAAAAATTATAGTGACCCCTTCCCATCATAGAGTTCATCATGCAATCAATCCAGAGTATGTTGATAAGAATCTTTCTCAAATATTTATTATTTGGGATAGGCTGTTTGGGACTTTTCAGGAAGAATTGCCAGATGTTAAGCCAGTATATGGTGTTACCCGCCAGGTTAATACTTGGAATCCACTTAGAATTAACTACCAACATTTTTGGATGCTTTTACAGGACGCTTGGAGAACTGAGTCTGTTTTTGATAAGATTCGGATTTGGTTTATGCCAACAGGTTGGCGCCCTAAAGATGTTGAGGAAAGTTACCCAGTTAATAAAATTAAGGACCCTTATGATTTTAAAAAATATAGCACAGAAGCTTCTCTATACATGAAAATCTTTTGTATAATACAACTAATTTTTATGCTTTTTTCTATATCCTTTTTAATATCGAATAAAAAATATTTTAGTGTGAATGATCTTTATTTCTTTGGTCTATTTATTTTTATTTCTATTTATACATATACTGAGTTAATGGATCGGAATCGAATTGCAATCTTTTTTGAAGTAATTAAGAATATGATTGGTATATATGCAATTTATTGGAAAAATGAATTATTTTTTATAGAGAATATCTATTTAAATATAGATTTATTTTTAGGTTTCTATTTCATAGCATCAATGATAGCTACTACCTGGCTTGCTATTGTAAATGCTAGCTCCCAAAAGACTTATCCCTTACTACAATAACGGAATCATAAAACTAAATTTTCTTATCTTGATGTTGGATATAATCAGTAATTATATTAAACGACCACAACAAGTCACATAGACTTGAAAATACCAAAATAACAACCAGTAAAAAATAAGACTTTTATAAAACAGGCTCACAAAGGGGCGTAGCTTTTTTGATTGAGTGTTTTTATTATATTTAGAAGTCCTCTCTAGTTGCGGAAAAGTGGACTAATGAAAATTAATAATAGGAGGTTGAAATGAAACAATATTTCACAGGTTTTTTTACGGCATTTTGTTTGACAACTAGTTTGTTTTTATTTATCGGGGCTCAGAGGACGACTCTAGGAGATATAGTTGTTAATTCTATTGTAGTTAGAGACAATGGAAGTGGTGGCTATATTGCGACCTACAATGAGCAAGGTAAAGAGACAGCATATTTAGGCACTGGCAGTAATGGAGTAGGATTTTTACGAACGAATGATGCTGTTGGGAATCAAGCTACTTATTTAGGGGCAGGATCAACAGGGAATGGATTCTTTTCAACCTTCAAAGCTGGCAGCTTTGAAACAGCATTCTTTGGTACTGGTGAAGATGGTGTAGGTAAGCTACGCACCTATAATTCTAATGGCCGCCAAACAATCTATTTGGGGACAAGTGCAGGTGGAAGTGGGTTCCTAGAGACAGCAAATGTTGCTGGAATTCGAACTGGTTATTTTGGTACCGATTCAGATCGAGATGGTATAGCAGGTCTATTTGATCGCTATGGTGACCACTCATGGAATGCAACTAGTAGGAATTAAAATTTAAATATTATTTTAGAAGTTTAGATTTTTAAAATTCTGGTAGGGTGATAAAGGGTGAGGCTATTTTATTTTAGCGTTTCAATTCTAATAATAATTTTTTTTTCAAGCTGTATTTTTAATATACCTAAAGATTATATCCCCATCCACAGTAACGGGAGAAGGATACCTCTTTATAAACAAAAAGATAAAGAAACAGATCTTAATAAGATATACCATAAATACAAATTTTATTCCAAAATATTTGATCGGTGCATGGTTACTGTAACACATAGCAAAAAGCAAAAAAAAGCAAGTTTAAATCTAAAATATCGAGGTGATGATTGGATATTTTTTGATAGAATTATTATAATGAATGATAAAAAAGATTTTATGGTTTGGAAGGTGCATAATCTAGACCAAAAGGTAGACATATTGGAGCCTGGGAAAACGATAGAAGAAATCAATTTACATTTAAAGGTAGGACAGGTTAATCGACTTGAAAAAGTTTTAAAAAATGGTCGTTTTGTTAAGCTTTGGTTTATTGGACAGGAGGATGCAGTCTATAGTATTTCTGAAGTAGATAGGTTGGCGAATCTTGATGTAATTAAATATTATAAAGGATTAGAGTTGGAAAGTCTGTAGATGGAAAAGTTCATCCATTCAAATATTAAAAAATGGATTTTTTCGCCAGAGGTTTCTGATAAAGAAAGATTCGTAATGAAAAATGCACTATATAATTCTGATTTAAAAAAAAACAGATCTCATTATTTTAATGGTCGGTGGGAAAATATATATATATCACATGATCTAATACCTAACCTTGAAAAAATATTATTTCATGCTGGGCAGATAGGCAAAAATATTTATGGAAAAACCGTAATCGTTCCTCGCAAAGACTTGGGATATCATTTAAATGAATATTGGTTTAATATTTCAAAACCAGGAGAGTCTACTGGTTGGCATGACCATAAAAAAGGAGCAAAGCTTTCAGGCGTTTATTATATAGATGTTCCAAATAATTCTGGTAATATTTTATTTAGGACTGGAAATGTAAATAAAAAATATAATTGGGAGATAAAGTC
>CAZLPW010000034.1:0-20530 GCA_964561495.1 uncultured bacterium
GGCTGTATTGGGTGGTGCGCTGGCTTATAAGAAACTAAGAAATAAAAAATAGAATCTTAGCTTAGCTAAGATCAGAATTTTATCCCTGTTTTAGTATTAAATAACGGAGTTCTATTCTTCATAACTATTTTTAAAGTTTATTAGATATTTCAATAGCTTAATCAATTTATATTTTTGAAGCTAGTTCTTAAGTGTATTCCCTTAAATATATCTAAATAATTATTGGCATATTAAATACTACTTGGTACTTATGTGTCCACTAGTTTGACAGATACACAGCCACATATCATCTAAAATTATTATAAATAAAGAGGGAACTCCTTTTTTATAATCATAAGCTATCTGATTTCCAGTCAAATAATTTGGATATTTTCTATTAATATATATTGGAAAACCTGTAAAAAAAAACCTCAAAAAATGAAATATTTTATGAGGTTATAAATTCGGGGAGGGAGTCTAACGACTCCCTCCCTTTTTTTTCCCTAAGAGGTAGAGTAAACTACTTCATTAGGAGCATTTTGCCTGTGAGAACTCGAGCATCAGAGACAACTTTATAAAGATAAAGGCCTGATGGAACCCTCTGCCCATGCCTGTTTAAGGCATTCCACTGTAGTGAATGTCTACCTGGATTCAATTGACCATTCTGTAGAGTAATGACTTCATTACCCAGAATATTGAATACGGTAACGCTCACATTGGAAGTGTAGTCAAGATCAAACCGTAGTGTTGTCACAGGATTAAATGGGTTAGGGTAGTTCCCTAACAAGGCAAATTTTGTAGGTGCTATGATTTCTTCATCCTCAGTTGAGAGAGTTGAGACAGTCATGCTAACATTATCAAAGTATGCGTCACCTGCATCGACATCAGTCCCTTGCCATAGCTCACAGCCAGCATTTACATTTATAGAGCCCTCAGGAACCATACCTGAGACCATCATATGGTGCCACACGTCCATCGTAGAAGAGGCATCTACTACGTCAGATGTGTACTTAGCCAATTGCTGCCAACCACCATCAAAGAATTCAATAAAGAGATAGCTATTATTGTTTCCTGTTATAGGATTGCTAGAATGTGCCATCAGATGACCTTCCATATGCATATAGTTACCAGGCTGTAGATTGAGACCTTCAACAGAGAAGGTTTGATAGACTGGCGTCCATTGTGGGTTAGCATCAGAATCATCTGTTCTTGGAGATATCTTGAGGCTGTGCATTCCATCAGCGGCAACTACGTCTGTAACTTCCCAATTTTCAAGCTCTGGTGGCCAGCTTCCCCAGCCTGCGGGGCCTTCTTCAAAACCACCATTTGCTAGGTAACCACCTGGATGAGCCCATGGGTTATCAGGGTTGTTGTCACCAAAAACAGTTTCCATCATCACAGTACCACTCGCGTCAGTGTTCATGTAGAATGTCTTATCCGCACCAAAACCAGCTTCATTGTCCATTGCACCATTTGGTCCAGTCTCGTTCTCAATACCTGGGTAGTAGGCACCGAGTTTGTAGGTAAATACATTCCCGTGACCTGCAGGAAGTGTTAACGTACCAGCGTAAACACCATTACCATCGGGGTCTGTGAGTCTAGGTACGTCAGGTGAAACAGATGTTGCACATGTGGCACCCATACAGTCTCCCCATGTACACCAGCAGTTAAGAAAAGATCCATTTACGATGATTGTATCAGGAGCCTGAGCAAATGGCTGTCCTGTATTAAAATTCATCGTATTCATATTCCAAGTGGCATGGATCTGAACTGTAACATCATTCGCTAACTCACCGAGCGGCAGAATAACTGGAGTTGCAGCATCGAGTACCATATCCTCTCCAGTAAACTCAAATACGCGGTTTGCTGCTGTCTCCCAGCCGTTATTATTAAAGTTTGCATCTGGATTAGCTTTAAACTTCCACTCATTCATTGTACCTGGTTGAAGAAAAACTTCTTTTGTTAATGTAAACAAGTTTGGATCCTGTAGGTCTTCTACGAATACATCGCCACCAGCCCAACCGTTTACTCCTCCGCGAAGTTCCATAGTATGAACAGTGTTGTCCCATCCTTGGCCGAGCAGTGTGCTCATATCAGCCTGGAATGTTATATTTGCAGTTACAGGAGCATCTCCACAGCCATAGCAAGAGCTAAAACAAACAGGAGAGAGCATCACATCGTCATTGCCTACTATTATTGATCGATCGCCCCAGTTGGTACTATCACCACAACCTTCCAGTGTTAAGTTTGCACCATCTTCGTAGCCCGTTGCATCATCAGCACCATTATTAAATTTGTAGTAAACGGTAGCGCTGGTATCTTCAGGAACAACAACTTTAACCTCAAAAATATTAGGGTTTTCCATTGGGCCATGGTGCCTGGGGTGCATTTCAACATAATTACCGCCGCCGTGCCACTGACCACCTCCAAGATAGATACCGTTGTCCGCAACAGGTGTCTCTGACATATCTACCTGAAAATGGATATATGACTCATCACAGCCAATACACTCACTCCAACATACAGGATCTAGAGTTACGTCAGCTAGAGGTCTGTGCAAAAAACGATCACTCTGGAAACCGCCAGCTCCGCCACAAACTGGATCAGAGACTGTTTCATCATTGCCCCAAGAGTTTCCATTTATAAATTTATAAAATAAGATTGAGCTTGAATCGCCTGTCATATCAATAGTTACAGAATAGATGCCGTCTCCATCATCATCAGATAAAGGAGTTCCAGCTGGATCCCAGCCTTGGAAACTGCCAGCAACGTGAACCCCCGCATCAGAGACAGTCTGTTCACTCATGTCTAACTGCAGAGTAACACTTACTGGTGTAGCTGGATCAAAAATAGTAGTTGTAGCGTGGTCCCAATCAGCTTTTGACTCATCTGTGTGATCATTGTTGTTAGTGTGAGTTGTGTAATAGTAAAGATCATAGGTAGCCAGCGTGTTGTCTACAGTATAGTGGACCATTACATGAAAGCTATCAGGGTCAGCCTCAGTAGAGGTAGATGTGGTATCTTGATCACTCAAATACATCTGCCAGTGCATCCCAGCTGGAGATGGGTAATCTTGCTCAAGTGAGTCTTGCCATCCTTCCATGATTCCGCCTTCTTCATCCTCATCAACTGCGTTACCAAGATAGCTAAAAATACCATCACCGTATTCTGGGGACATGTACTTAATACTGTCAATAGTCCAAGCCTCTGGCTTCATGACAGCGAATAACATTCCTCTATCATCATCAGTCCCGATATCAGGATGTTTTCTAAATTCAACCATCACGTCAGAGTGAAAACTCGTACCTTTTACGACATGCTGTGGTTGATGGACAACATCAACTTCTAAACACCCAGCTAGAATCATAACGACTCCAGAGAGTAGCACGATAAATTTATTTTTTAATTTCTGATCAGAAAATAGATCAAGCTTATAACGGTTTAGCATTATTTAACTCCATTTATTTATTAAAAACACACTCATTATTAGTATCTCTTTTAAGAGTTACTAATAGATTCTGCCGTAGGGGCAGACCACTAATTTAAGAAAATTGAAATTAATTTCAACAATTAATAAATATTAATTTTTTTTAACTAAACCGTAGTTTATAGAGCAATCGTGAGGGTGATTTTTTGAGGATTTCCAAGCGGGCCCATATTCACGTAGCTGTAGTCAATTAAATAACTAATCTTTGATATATTTACTTTAACACCTAGTCCGAAAGAAAAATCTATAATACTATCTCGCTGATATAGGCGCTCGACACCTGTTCTTAGAAACAAAAAGTTTTTAAAAGAAAATTCAGAGCCTATGTTGATGCTCTCGGTGTTATCATTTGGGTGAAGCGCGTCTGCTGCAATCAACAGACTGGATTTATTTGGCAATAATTTTTGATATGCCAGACCAAAACGGAATAATAATGGTAAATCAAACTGGTCAGTAGAAAAGTTTGCATTAATGTTGATAGGGTCCGACTCTAGGCTGGGGTCGACCTCTGTCTGGAGCAGTAGGTCTCTGCCTGACATTTGCATTTTTGTGCCGTAGTTTGAAATACTCATGCCCATTGTCAATCCAGGAATTTGAGTAAGGTAGAGGGTGCCTAGGTCTATAGCCAGGCCAGTCGCTTTAGAGTTGTAGATCTTTTCTTGTATGTATTTTGTTGATATGCCGAATGAAAAACGATCTGTAAGGTTTCTAGAAAAAGAGAGCTGCCCCATGATTGATCCTGCCCTAAATTTTTCTCCAGTACCATCTGGGCTACGAGTTGTTGTTACATCCATTTCACCCATGTGAAGTGAGCTTACTGCAGCGCCAAGGTTTCCAAAAGGTGTTTTAAATAGAGCTCCTACAAAATCAAGATCAACATCCAGTATCCAATCTTGATGATCTAGGAGTATTTCATTTTTTGTAGCCCTAGAAAGCCCTGCTGGGTTCCAATAGAGTGCGCTAGCATCATCAGACACAGCAGAAAACGCACCGCCCATTGCAATTGCCCTAGATCCGATACCAATTTTTAAAAATTGAGCGGCCGTGGTCCCTGTTTTGGAAACAGTTTGGGATATTAGCTGAGACTGAATCAAGAGCAATAAAAACATCAATTTATATTTTAGATTCATTTAATCACCGCAAACTTTCCTAAGTGAGGTTTAAAACTGAATTCAGAATCATCTAGTGATTCAACATGATAGTAGTAGATTCCATAGGCCATATCTAAGTTTTCTTTGGTCAACATATTCCACTCATATGATCCATCATCTGTTGACGTTTCATGAATTAGATTAGCTATGAGCTCCCCGGAAAGAGTGAAAATCTTTATTCTGCATTTAGGAGGAAGATGTGTGAAGTGTATTGACCTAGGGCCTCTGCCATCTGCATATGGATTTTGGCCCTCCCAACTAGCGGCAACAATGTAAGGGTTTGGCACTACTTTTATATTTTTGGAGATATAGTTTAACTCATTCTCATCATAGGACGCTCCCTTAGAAACAAATTCATAAACATCCTTACTGGAAAATGGTTTTGTTGTGTAAAGCTTTAGCGTATCGCCAATGCCAGGAGAATGCTGGAATGGGATATTATCATGCCCTGGGGTTACGTTCCATGTAACGACTGTTGTGTCACCAATATTTTCTAAAATTATTATTCGGTCTGTATATGAAAAGTGCCCAGGAGGGCTAAATTGAACCTTAATGGCATAATCGGACCCAAAGGGCGAACCAGAAAAACCAAAGTCTGTCCAGCTACCCATTACAGTATCTATGATATTAAAATAATTAAATTGGTTTGGGTCGTAATAGAATTCGCTGTCAATAATCGAATCAAGTACAACCGAGTCAGGCAGTCCAGTTGCCTTACCAAAATAGTCCCAGGTCCGGTCAATTACTGCAATATCAATAGTGTCTGATGGATTATCTAGGTCTATTAATTGATAATTAACCATAGAGGAGTCGATTGTAATCACCTGCCCATTCTCTCTGATTACATCAATCCTTGACGTTGGGTAAATGGCTGAATCAGAAAAAACAAGTCCATAATTTTTTGGGAAGGAGACCCCTTTTGTTGCGATTCCGCCAAAAGAAAAGGGACTAAAAGTAAATGAATAGTTTTTATCTCTATCAGGGTAAAAATTAGAAATTTCAGAATTTGGGTTTATACTTTTTTGGTTATTAATGTCCAATACCATTCCATCAAACTGTCCAATATCTCCATCAAAATTTGTGTTCCACTCAATTACGGTATCTAGATCGCTACTGTTTGTTGTATTAACAACCATGAAGTGAGTGGTAGAAGGGATCGCCTCATCTATATCAGTGATGTCAAGCTGGGGCTCTCCAGTGTCTGGGTTGTTATTATTCTCTGTTTTTTCACCATCATCAAATTCGCCATTATTTTCTGTCCCAAACGGATTGGTGTTATAGTCATAGTCATCGTTATTAGGGTCTGGGTTTAGTAAAGGATCATAACCAGCTTCTTCAATGTTACAATATCCATCAGAGCCACAGTCGTTCCAGTTATCATTATTCTCATCTGATGCTCCTGGATCAGCAAAATCGTTGCACCCGCCAGTGCCATCTTCAAAATAGTCTGAGCACCCATCAATACCAACGTCATGAGTATCGGCAGACCAGTCTCCATCATCATCGATACCATTCATTCTTGTATCTTTAAAAAAAATACGATAAATATTAGCATCACGGATTTTTGAAGGATCCAGACTGCGAACATCGATCGAGCCCGTTCCAACGGGAGTGGTAATTGGGTATACCTCTCTATCTTTTGGTGCTGCTACATAGCCCACTGCTGGTGCGTCTGGTACGGCAGAGATTACATTCTTTGCTGTGATTACATTTCCTCCGCGATCCATTGTTACAAACTTAGATGTTTCTGCCGGAAGGATTTCCTTTTCAATTGAGCCGTGGTCGTATGCTGTTACTGCATAAAAGTATCGGTGCCCGTTTATTACATTGGTGTCAGTCCATGAGTGAACGAGTCCATTATTCTCTCCTAAATAAAATTGAACGCCGTCTACGTGGCCAGGGTAAAATCCCTCGAACTCATTGACCGCATCAAACTGTTTTATTGGAATATTAAATTTTTGGGTCCCAAACGCGTCTGTTATTATTCCTGCGTCTGTAAACTTTGTATCAGTGGCTTTGTATATTTTATAGCCTTCGAAATCTTCTCCAGTTATACGATCTACAGATTCTTCGGCCTTGTCGTCCCAGTAGAGAGTAATAAATCCATCTCCAGCATATGACCACACGCTTGGCAGATCTGGTGCTTTGGCAAAGTTGTAGTTCTGGTTGTAAATAGTTTGTACTGTTTGTTTATTTCTCACAAGGTCTGGGAGATTGTCTCCAAATAATAGTGCGATAGAAAAGCGCTCAGTTTGATTTGTTTTGAGGGGAAAATAACCCGCGCTAAACAAAAAGTCTGCATCTGTGTTTGAGATAGAATTATTAAAATAGCCAGGCAGCATTTCTTCCCAAAGCCTGGGGTCATCATCCATTTGCGGGCCTACCCCAAAATTAAAATAATAAAAGCTAGAGAGACCTATTTGATCTGATTCATCTACATCTGTTTTATCTATATTAGGCTCTCCAGGCAATTCAGTCCCTAATCCAGACGTAGGCAATCCATCACCCTCGCCAAGGTCGCCGCTTCCAGGCATCCCGTCAATGCCTACATCATCAGTGGCAATATTCCAGTCACCATCATTATCTATTCCATCCTCCCGACTCTCATCAATAAGAAGGTTTGTAATTCCAATACCACTGAAATAATCAATATATTTTAAACCCTCTCCTGATAGCGCATCAAAGTAGAGGTATGTATCCTGGAACACACCAGGAGCAAACTCTATTGAGGCTCCATTATTTTCATCAATCAGTCCGTTTAGGTTGTCATCAATAAGATTTCTAGGTATTTCATCAAGAGATTGGTTTGGCTGGAAAGTGTAGCTCTTATCAGAAATTTCAATGGTAATGCCATCCTCGGGCATTGGAATCAAGTTTCTTTCGTAGGTCTGATAATCTATAAGGACGATGGTGTCCCCAACGGCAAAGCTTTTACTTTTAAAAACATCTTCCGACATGGTCAGTCCCTGACCCAGACTACCATCTCCATCATTATCAATCCCATCATAAGGATTTCCTGGGCTTTCAAGGAATGCATATCCAGCAAGCCCTACGGGTGACCATCCACTAGCCCCTATTCCTCCAAGCCCTGTTTCCAAGTCTGTTCCATTATCATATGAAAAGGCTATATCATCGGATTTTTCAAAATCTGCCCAGTCATCGCCGCTGTCTCCATCCCCACCAGTTATAGTCCCAACTATATAACCAAAAACCATTTTCTCTATATTATAGTCACTAATATTTTTTATATCATAAAGCCAAAAAAGAACGTCCTCAGCAAGGATATGATTCCACTGTAAGCCCCTCTGGGTGCATCTTAGTCCCATGCCACGACGCTCTAGGTCATTTGAGTCAGGATAATAGAAAAATTCAGAGTCTTTTGCATCATCCATAACAAAATAGCTTTCCTGTTCAGCATTTTTCTGATTTTTTCCAAAATATCCGTTCCATGATCTCGCCCAACCTGGGTCAAGAGGGTCATTAAGTTTGTCTGGCCATTGATCTGGCCATGTGTTAAATCCAGCGCTTTCACTCTCAGAAGGTCCCATGTGGCTCATAGCAATTAAAGCACTGTCTGGGTTATTGTATCCAGACAGTGGCTCCCAACCCCAGTGAGTATCTAAATTATATTCGCTCCCTCTAGGACTGTCAATGGTTACGACACTTCTTTTTTTATTATTATCTAGATCTACAAATTCAGAGCCTACCATGTGTCCGACATCTCCAATATATTCGTGACCGGTATTGATAGGCCATTCACCGCCAATATCATTTGGCTCACTTGACCATCGACCAACGAGACCATAGTTATAGAATGTGGTTCTTATTTTATTTCCTGAGTGGTTGTTTTTTGCACGAGCTAGCGCATTTCCTTTAGAAGACGACCCGAAAATTGTGCTGTAAAGCAAAATAAAAATTATAAAGGTTTTAGTCTTTAACATTTATAATCCTATTTTAAGACCTATATTAATTTTTCTAGGTTCGCCATACCATTCTGGGCGTAATAGATGCTCATTAAGATGGCCTATTCTCCCTGGATCAGTAGGGTCAACATCTTTAGCAGTAAGTGTGTAGGTAGATCTCCCCGTGTCGCTCCAAACTGACAGCTCATTTCTTGCATCTAGAACATTATAAATATTGCAATATAGGCTGGAGCTAAGACCAAGGAGACTAATTGAATAAGATGCTCTTAGATCAAGACTGAAAATATTTGGTTTACGTTCACTGTTATCTGCAAAGCCAGCAAATGCGCCTGAGCCAGAGACTACTCCAGTCTTGAACTCTGGTGTGTATGGCTTCCCTGTCCAAAATTTTCCAATTGTGCTTACCACCCAATTTTTTCCACCCAAAATAGTTCGAAAGTTTAGCGTATGTGTTTGATCCCAATCTAGCGGGAGCATACTCAGTCTAGGAGCCTGGTTGTCTTGAGCATCAAAATATGCATCCTGAGGGTTTGAATATGTGCCCTCTGCAACCATCCAAGTGTAATCGATTCCACCACCAAATCCTTTTGAGAATTGTCTTTCTAAAACCAGAGTAAACCCTCTGGTGTTAGCGTAGTCTTTATTTTCATATTTTCTGTAGGTCCCTACTGGGTATTTATTAATTGCAGAAGAAACTCCAACCCAGTCTCTGGTATCGCGATAAAATATTGTCAGATCTATTGCTGTTCTATATGCGATTTCTTGTTTAAAACCTATTTCATACATTACAGTTTTTTCAGGTTTTAGGTTTGCGTTTCCTATAATTCCACCGTTGTTATTATTTGTTATCTCAAATTCAGGGTTTTCATACAAGAAACTAAAATTAGGCACCTGAAAAAAATGGCCATAGGAAACATGAATAACGCCCCTGTCAGTAATGGGATACGCAATCCCTATACGAGGGCTGACTTGGGATGATGGTTTTACCTTATCGTATCCGTACTCCCATCGATAGGTTTCTCTGTAATTGTTCAATTGTTCATTAAATGCTTGTTCATAAGTTTGTAGGGTAGAGTCATATTCTATTCCAGCATTAAAAAGATTTTCAATTGCCACGGCACCTTTTTCGGTCACTGAGTCAAGGATGCCTACATGGCCATGTAGTAATGAAAAATCATGTTCCCAAAATAAAGATGTATCATTGGGTGTCGATCCTAAATAATATTTTAAATTTCCTGGCATTTGATCATTTGAGGGAATCTTCCAATTTGGATCAAAGTAATCGAATCGAATGCCAGCATTAATAATTAGTTCATCTAACTCTATTTTATCCTGAAGATAAAAAGAAATTTCCTGGGGCTTGACTCTGAAATAATCATGGTCTGTGGTGTAGGTTGGATTAATAACTGGCGTGAAGGGTTCAATCCTTGCTCCTGCGATTGGGTTATAACCTAGAGTGTCTCCTTTTTGAGTAACAGACCATTCTCCAACGGTCTTATGATTAAGGCTCTTGTCATCAGCCCACATATCGTATACTTTATACAAAAGACCTGTTTTTAAAAAATGGATACGGTTTATTTGGCTTGATATATCCAGTTTGATTTGTCTAAAGGAGGTGTTGCGGCTGAATCGCCCATTTTGAGTGCCTCCTATACCAAATGACCACGCAGGAGTGATAAATGCATTATCTGCGATGTAGCCAGACTGATCTTTCATATCTACTACGCTATATGTTTCGTCTCCAATAGGAGTGACTATATAGCGATTAATATTTTCAAATATTTCGTAGCCAGTTCGAATCGTTATTGTATCACTGAGGTCTATATTTTGAAGATCGTTTTCACTAAAAATCTCAGTTTTAAAAGGAACGTCACCAATCTCATATAGAGATTGATTGTAACCACTACTAAAATCAAGATATTTTAATTCATAAAAAGTTTTCTGGCTTAGACTGTGGGTTAATGAAAACATATTAGACCTATCTGATTCATAGTTCCAGAGAAGACCATCTGGATTATATTTAAAATAGCTGTCATAGTTTTTATATGATTTTTCAGTTGCATAGCCAGTGTAGTCTATTTTCATTCCAGGCTTTATGTTGTATGTAAGTTTAAATTGTCCAGATAATTTTGAAAAAGGTGAAAGAGGGACTATGGATTCGTCACTAAATAATCCATTCGGAGAAAAGAGTCTCTGCCCGTAATAACGTCCCGCCGATTTATATCGTCTAAATGTAGAGTAAAACGTCAGTTTCTCTCCAAGAAATGGTATCGGACCGCTAATGCTTCCAGAAAAATTTGTTTGCTGAAAAAGATTTTCGGAAATATCTAAATATTTGGTATATCCCTCATCAGTCAAAGAAAAATTATGCTCTCCCCAGTCTTTTCTACCATTGCCTTCTCCAGGGCTTGGCTGAGTAGTTTTTCCATCGCCGTTATAGTCATAGTAATCTCCTAAGAACCCATCATAACCGAGGTCACTATTAAGGGGCTCAGATCCATCATCACCGTCCCAGCTTTGGTTACCATTTCTGTCCCAATAAATCTCACCTTCATCCCAAACCCCATTATTATTTAAATCGTAGAGGATTTCACCATAGTCCCAGATTCCATTGTCATTAAGATCAGAAAATGATTGCCATGTTGAGAAGGGTGATGAAATAGAATAAAGGTCTGACTGGTTTGAATGATATCCTCCAGTATATATCTCTAGGTTGCCTTCATAATTTCTTCCGCCATCTTTGGTAACAACATTTACTATGCCAGACATCGCCTGCCCATACTCAGCATTGAAAGTACCTGAAATTACTTGGACCTCTTGGATTCCAGAGTTTTCTACTTCTAGACCTGAACTTCCATCATAAGAATCTGTTGTCGCGACTCCATCAACCCAAAATGATACCTCGCTACTGCGACCGCCCCTAACATGAAAACCACCATCAGGTGAACGGACTATACCAGCCTGAAGCTCAATAATATCTGAGACCTCAGTCACTGGAAGGTTTTCTATATCTTCTGAACTCACCACTGCTGACATTGAAGTTTGATCTAGACGAACCGTGGGTTTTTGTGCGGTTACAATTACTTCTTCACCTTCTATTGTTTCAGTGTCTAGAGAAAAATCTGCTTTGGCGGTTAGATCAACAATCACCTGTAAGTCATTTAGGACGACGCTTCCATATCCAATCATAGATGACTTAAGTGAATATGTGCCTGGTGGTACGCTAAGAATAAAGTAGCTGCCATCAACAGAGGTAGCGGCACCAAGCGCTGTTCCCTGGATAATTATATTACATCCAACAAGGGGTTCGCCTGTGTCTTTATCGATGACAGTTCCAGATATTTTCCCAGTGGTCCCTGAAAATAAAATTTTTTGGAGGACTAAGAATAATAAAAGGAATCTAATTTTTTTATAGTAACTCAATCTGGAGTAACGCATATTATTACATTAATATAACTAAAAATTTTTTCAGATTATATTTTAAAATAATTCAAGACTTGATAATTTATTTAAGATAACACATTGGTAATAATGAAAGAAATTATAGAAAGATTAGAATATTTTGGGATTTCCAAAAACGCTGCCAGAGCATATTGCGCGCTTTTAAAAACAAATCCAGCGACTGGTTATGAGGTTAGTGTAAATGCAGAAATCCCAAGGTCTGCTGTTTATAATGTACTTAATAAGCTGGAGTCTATGGGTCTAGTTAGCGGAGTGGGGGCTAAACCCAAAAAATATATTCCTCTTCCACCTTCTAGCCTTTTAGAACATCTTGAGCATGTTCATAAAGAATCGATAGATGGTTTAAAAACGAGCTTAGAGAATATGGAACTAGATGATGAAGCATTTGATTTCTGGCATATACACGGTTATCAAAATTTAATTTTTAGTCTTAAAGAAGCTATAAAAAATGCTAAGAGAAAAATTTTTATTAGTGCATGGTTGCGTGAAATAAATAAGCTAGATATAGAGCTAGTTAATGCGCATGAGCGTGGTGTTGAGCTAACTTTATTTTCTTTTTGTAAGATGAATAAGAATTATGGAGAGACAATATCATATAATTTAGATGAGAATGATTTGCGCAAGATTTGGACACCCAAAGTAATTATGGTTGCTGATCATAAAACAACCATAATGGGTAGCGCAAAGGATAATAAAAGCAGTAGGTCAATCTTAACCCAGAATGAGGCAATAACTGAGATAGCAACAAACCATATTATATTAGATGTTACTCTTGCTGGAAGCAGGCTTGGCATTAATACTGACCCTGTTGTTAAGCGAATACTAAAGAAACCAGACATCCACCTAGACTCTCTTTTAAATATATAATTATCATTATCTTGACTTTTAAATAGACTCTTCCCAACTTTTATAGTTACTCTAGACTGAGTTACTAGAATTGATTTTCTTTTTTCAATTAACATAATCAATGAATTCACATAACAAACGCGAGAGCGGTATTTTGCTTCATTTAACATCTCTTCCAGGTGAATTTGGTATTGGAGATTTAGGATCTGGTGCATATTCCTTCGTTGATCTTTTAGAAAAAATGGGCCAAAAACTTTGGCAGATTTTGCCTACAAATCCACCATCAGATGATTCCTATAGTCCTTATAGTACTGACTCGGCTTTTGCAAATAATACATTAATGATTAGCCTTGAAGAACTAAGAAAGGATGGTCTGTTGTGCGATAAAGACTTTTCAATTTATCCAGTATGTTCACAAGATAGATTAGAGTTTGATAAGATTCTTAAACCCCATTCGTTATTATTAGATAAAGCAATTAATAATTTTGAAAAAAAAAATAAGTTGGGCCAAGAGTATCAAAATTTTTGTAATAATAATAAGTTTTGGTTAGACAACTATGCAGCATTTTGTTGCCTATCTAAAAGATTTAAAACGGCAGACTGGACCCTGTGGGATAAAAAATTTAGAAATTTTAATGATCAGGTTATTCATGATTTTATAAAAACAAATAAAAGCCAAATAAATAGAACCAAGATTGCCCAATTTATTTTTCATGATCAGTGGCAGCGCTTGAAAGATTATTCAAATAGGAGGGGTATAAAAATTATAGGTGATATTCCCATCTATGTTTCACACCATAGTGCGGATGTTTGGTCTAATCAGGCCCTTTTTAAGTTGAATGAATTAGGACAGATGATTAAACAATCTGGTTGCCCTCCCGATTTTTTTGATTCAAATGGTCAAATTTGGGGACACCCCATATATGACTGGTCAGAGCATAAAAAAATGAATTTTAAATGGTGGATCGATCGGATTAAACATCTCGATAGTATGATTGATATAATTCGGATTGATCACTTTAACGGATTCGCAAAATACTGGGAGATTCCTGCAGAAGATGACAATGGTCTAAATGGGAGATGGGTTGATGCTCCTGGCGATGCTTTTTTTGAATTATTATTTGAGAAAATAGAAGGCTGTAAAATATTTGCGGAAAATTTAGGAGAGGCAGCGCCTGAAGCAGATCCTCTATTAAGTAAATATGATATTCCTGGAATGATGATTTTACAATTTTCTTTTGGTAATGGTCTAAAAGAACCAAATATTAAACCAGACTTGGTTCTTTACACAGGCACTCATGATAATGATACCGCTGTTGGTTGGTTTAATAATTTGTATGGTAGAAGTAGCCAGAATATTAAAAGTGAGGTTTTGAATGAGAGTGAGTTCATCAAATCAATATTAGAATCTGATGGAAGAGAAATCAACTGGGACATGATTAGATACTCATTTAAGTCCACGGCAAAAACTGTAATTATACCGATGCAGGACTTGATTGGTCTTGGTTCATCAGAAAGAATGAATATACCAGGAACAGTAAATAAAAATAATTGGACGTGGAGATTTAATCCAGATCTACTATTAAAGGACCAAAAAGATAGATTGCTTAAATTAACTTTAGAGAGTGAGCGGTTATGATGAAAAAACAATTTGACATAGCTTATTTTTCCGCTGAAATAGGAGTATCCTCAAGTTTACCTACCTACAGCGGTGGTTTGGGTGTGCTTGCTGGTGATCATATTAAATCTTCAGCTGATAAAGAAATTAATCTGTGCGCTATTACATTATTATATAGGGAAGGATATTTTAAACAAAGAGTTGATGAAAAAGGCATTCAGACAGAGACATATCCAAAATTTGATCCTTATCCTATATTAGTAAAAACTGATATTTCTTTTACCCTTAGATTGAGGGAGAGGAAGGTTCATATTCAGGTCTATAGATTAGACTATATTGGCCAAACAGGCCATGCGGTGCCAATATATTTTCTTGATACTGATTTTGAAGAAAACTTTTATGATGATCGAATTATAAGTCTTAGGCTATACTCTGGTGACAAAGATCATCGCATTCTTCAAGAGGCTATTTTGGGATTTGGTGGAATGAAATTATTAACAAAGCTTGGACAAAAGAATATTTCTACCTATCACATGAATGAGGGGCACTGTTCATTTTTAGTGTTAAGTCTTTTAGAAAGATTTAAAGATGAAGACAGGGTTCGTGGTAGGTGTCATTTTACGACACATACTCCTGTGCCTGCAGGGCATGACCAATTTTCAGAAGTTAGAGTAAAAAAATTACTTCATGGTTTGATGCCTGAAAATTTAAAATTACCCTCTATGGTTCAAAATAGCAGGCTCCATATGACAGAGTTAGGACTATATTTTAGTCGATCAGCTAATGGGGTATCTAGATTACATGGTGCTGTTGCACAAAAACAATTTCCATGGTCAAGGATTGGTTACGTAACAAATGGAGTGCACCATGTATATTGGATGGGCAGCATAATGAAACGTCTTTATGATAAATATCTAGGAGGCTGGAGAGCTGACCCTTCGGCACTCAATAATGTTGATAATATACCAGACAATGAACTTTGGGAAGCGCATTTTAGACAAAAAAAGGCTCTACTTAGTTATGCGAATTCTCAAGTATCAAAGGCTCTCGATAAAGACACACTTACCATTGGATTTGCTAGAAGAGCAGCTACCTACAAAAGGGCGCAACTTATTTTTAATGATCCCAAGCGTTTGCTAGATCTTGGGAGAGGAAAAATACAAATAGTATTTTCAGGTAAAGCACATCCCAACGATTCAGAGGGAAAAGAGCTGATTCGAAAAATTGTAGAAAATGCTAACTCAATGTTTGGAAAATTAAAAGTAGTGTTTCTTGAAAATTATAATATGTGGCTCGGGAGGTTAATAACTGGAGGAGTAGATTTATGGTTAAATACGCCTCTCAGACCGAATGAAGCCTCTGGCACTAGCGGTATGAAGGCTACACTGAATGGTATTCCAAATCTTTCAATTTTAGATGGGTGGTGGGAAGAAGGATGTAAAGAAGGAATAAATGGATGGGGGATTGGGAATCCTAAACAGCCTGATGATAAAATGGACGTAGAACACTTATATTCTATCCTTGAAAAAGATGTTATACCAAAGTTTTATGAAGACAGAAGTAGTTGGATAAAGATAATGAAAGAATCTATAAAAACAGGTTCAGACTTTACTTCACAAAGAATGATCAATGAATATAATGAAAAATATTATTCTAATAAGGGAGAAGATATTTAATGAATACTATTGACCTAATTATCATTATTGTTTATTTGTTTTCTATTGTAGTCGTAGGATTGCTTGTTCAAAAAAAAGCGTCTAAGGATATTGATTCATACTTTTTGGGTAATAGGAAATTACCTTGGTGGGTTTTGGGGGCATCAGGGATGGCCTCAAATACAGATATTGCTGGGACTATGATAAATACTGCTTTTATTTATGCATTAGGCACAAAAGGCTTTTTTATTGAAATAAGAGGTGGAGTTACTCTAATAATGGCATTTTTAATGGTTTTTATGGGTAAGTGGAATAGAAGATCTCAGGTAATGACTCAGGCGGAGTGGATGCATTTTAGATTTGGGAAGAGTAAGGAAGGTGATATTGCTAGGGTAATTGCTGCTATTGCGTCCATTATCATGACCATTGCTATGGTAACTTATTTTGTAATAGGAGCTGGTAAATTTGTTGGAGAATTTCTTGGAATAGAGCCAATATTTGCTTCTTTGATTATGGTAGTTTTGGCTATGATCTATACCGTTGCAAGCGGGCTTTATGGTGTGGTCTGGACGGATGTTTTTCAGGGTGTTTTTATTTTCTTTGTGATTCTTTATATATCTGGAATAGCAATGACTACCGTAAATCTCCCTGATGAATTTTTAGTTTCAGTTCCTATGATTGATGGTTCTTTCCAAACTATAAAAACAACCCTCTTTGAGTGGACAAGGATTACTCCTCCTATCGAAATGCAGATGCCTAAAGGATCTACTTTTGAAATTTATAATCTTTTTGGTATAGCAATTATGTTTTATCTATTTAAGGTTACATTAGAGGGAGCAAGCGGAGCTGGAGGGTATATGTTACAGAGATATTTTGCCGCACAAAGTGATCGTGAGGCAGGTATTTTATCATTATTTTGGACATCTCTTTTGGCTTTTAGGTGGCCTCTAATAGCATCCTTTGCTATGTTAGGTATACATCATGGTTTAAACCCAGAATATGGTGTTATTGCTGATCCTGAACTGGTCTTACCTACTGTTATTAAATACTATATCCCTTCAGGGATTAAGGGTCTACTCATTGCTGGTCTTATGGCTGCTGCAATGTCTACTTTTGATTCTACAGTAAATGCAGGAGCTGCGTATTGGGTTAAAGATCTTTACCAGACATATTTAAGACCAGATGCTAATCAGAAAGATCTTATGTTTCAGGGCCGGGTTGCCTCTCTTGTAATAGTATCTCTAGCATTGATTTTTAGTTTAACTATAAAAAATATAAATGAGATATGGGGTTGGATTACCATGGGAATTGGTGCTGGCATGTTTATTCCTCAGGTGATTCGTTGGTACTGGTGGAGGTTTAATGGTTATGGGTTTGCACTAGGGACTGGGTTTGGCATGATTTCAGCTGTGCTGACAAAGGCTTTAGGTGGGCCAATTCCTGAGTATTCATCGTTCTTAATAGCTAGCGGAAGTTCGTTGGTAGGATGTATTATTGGTACATACTTCACTAGTGCAACAGATGAAGAGGTTTTGCTTAATTTTTATAAAGTTACCAGACCTTTTGGTTTTTGGAATAATGTGCGAAAAAGAATGGCACCAGATATTATTAAAAAAATAAACGAAGAAAATAAAAGAGATATTATTGCGACCTTTTTTGCTGTTCCTTGGCAAGTTGTTTTATTCCTTTGCTCTATGATGATTGTATTAAAGCAGTGGAACAATTTTTTAAATCTCTTTATTCTATTAATAATTTTATCCGCAGGCTTGTACTGGTTTTGGTTTAGACATCTTTCTAAAGAGGTTAAGATATAGTTCTAAGAATTATTTAATATATAAAGCCTTTTTGGTCATTCTGTTGTTAACAGTCTTTAGTGTAATAAAAAATATTCCAGACCCAATATTATCATTTGAAGAAATATTCCAAGTTAAAGAGTGTTTACCTCTAGCATAAGGTTTTTCCAAACTAGAGTAAACTAATTGTCCTAAAATATTATGAATTTGTATTTCTGCAGATTGATTATCTGCTAACTCAAAGTTAATGGTTAGTTTAGGGTTAAATGGATTTGGTAAAAGTTTTACTATTCTGCTTGATTCTGGAACTAAGATGTGTTCATTTGTACTAAGTGTCTGAAATGTAGTGTTTATTTCACCAGGTGATCCATGATCGCTTGAATAAGACCAGGAAGATGGCAGAGAATTATCCATTACTGGGTTCAATAGCTCCAGTGTAGGACCATTACCATCGGACTCAGAGGGCCAAGGATCCGTATCATCATATTCTAATGAGTCTATCAGAACATTGGATAGATTAAATAAACGAATCTGGTCACCGCCACCGCTAAGACCAAAATTAAAAGAGCCTATCACATTTTCAATATCTGGGAAAATTAAATTGAATTTGCTAATATTTTTAGCGATAACTAAATAGCCTAGAGGATCTATGCTAGTTCCATTAGGAATTGAAAAGAAATGATCGTCATCGTCGTCCTTTAGTAACCAACCAGAAATATTGATAGAAGTCTGGCCTGAATTATATAATTCTACCCAGTCTTCGGGGTCAACGCTATTACTGGAGTTGTAATTAATTTCGTTTATAATTATTGTGGTATCGGGGCTGTCAATAGTTTGGGTGAACAGCGCAGTATAGCTACTATTATTAATGAAGTCAGATATTGTCATAATTGAAGCAGAGTCGGGATGTTGCGACCATCCAATAAAAGAATAACCTGGTTCAGGGATTGCCCTTATTTTTATAGGTATATTAGGAAAATAATATCCAGTCCAGCGGTCTATAATATTCAGTGAGTTAAGTTTTATTTTACCGCTACCTTCAGGTAGGATATCTAAAATAATTTGATTTCGATTTGGTAGATCAAATTCTTGACGCAAGTGGCTAAGTGCGTAAGGAGGTCTATTATTAGAAAAATTAATCATATTATTAATTTTATTTTCCCAATTAATAGCAGAGTTCGGCCAGTTTCCATTATTAAACCATCTACTTCGGTGTACAGAAATTTCACCCTCGATTACAGACTTTATTGATTCTAGATGAGAGACTACATAGTCAGGTTCAAATACTGAGTTTAGCAGATCACAATAAATATTTATAAATAAATTTTTAAAGTGGTTATTTTCTAATAATTTTCTAATAATGAATGTGCTCCAAGGAGGGTTGGGCCACCCTGGACCATTCGGCTCTAAAGCAAACTCAAGTGTGTTGTGGGTGTATGCATTTGGATCCCAAATGCTAAACCCAAAGTCAGTGTCATATAATACCCAGCGCCATTTTCCACCAGGCCGATGGTCTCTCCAGAATTTAATATTATTTCCAGGCCAATCTCGATTATCAATATATATTTGAAAAACTTGGTAATTAAAATAAGATTCAATATCTATCCAGTTTTCAATCGCATTTTGCACTGATTCATTGTTTATATCCTCGGTTTCAAGGTAGTCAAGAAGATTGAGGTAATCTGTATTTGTACCGTGAACAATATTCCACTCATTAAAGCCTTCAATATCTAAGAGATCTATATCACCAGCATTTAAATTGTGATTAGAAGCAATAAAATGCTCATTGACTTTTTCTCGAATATTTTGAATGCCCCAATAATCGCCATTAATATATAATACGGCTGGCCTGTATTGCTGATGGTCAATATTAAGACTGTCCGCAATACTTGTTATAAAACCATCACGCATCATTGTAGACTCCCAATCATTACCCGAATTACGTAATACAAAGGATTCAAAGGTTGAGAAGTCTAGATCAGGAAAAAAATTATAATCAAACTGACTTGGACCATATTGATTACGAGCGAAAATAGAGATGGATTTTTGGGGAAATCCTCGGCTCCATCCTCCAAAAATTTTTGCGCCAGCGTTTGCGCTATAGCCAGAACCGTCTTGCTCTAATATTTCGAAGTGTATTGGCCTTTCCCAGTCTTCCCAAAAATTAGCTCCGAAATGTGGGAAGTTTGGATCAGCATTTGGACCAGATGCATACATCCCAGTGTCCTCATCAAAAAAGCTATTTGGATCTGCTGTGATAAATATTATTGGTAAATCTTTTGGGCTATCAAAAATATAAGTTTTGGACTCTGTATCTGATGGAAGCCAGCCAGCTAAAAAAGTTTTAGCACGAATTATGACATCTTGCTCTGTTGTATATGGATATTGATATAAATTCGAAGAAGGTTGAGGCTCAGTACCATCTAGGGTAAATCGAATTTCTGCATCTGGGTTTTCACTTGAAAGGCTAATACTAATTGTTTCACCTGGTTCATAGAATCCTGAATTTTCTGAAAAAAGTGGTTTAGTCAGTGCTCCATTATAACTCGGATTATTATTCGAGAAACCAGGAGTTGGTTCACCAAAAATAAGCCAGGAACCTATTTCTTGGTATCT
>CAZLPW010000035.1:0-8925 GCA_964561495.1 uncultured bacterium
TAATTGGTCCATCTGCGGGACATGTTTTTGATGGTGAAATCGGTGATATTGATTGGACCAACTCTATGAACTCTTTGTCTGGTAATTGGACTGGTTTTTCTGATAATCTGAGCGGGTTAAGTTCTTATCAGTATGCTATCGGAACAGAGCTTGATAGTTTCTCTCTTGTTAGCTGGCGTTCCGTTGGAATCGATACTGTGATTACTGAGCCTGAGCTTGAGCTTGTAAGTGGGACTACTTATTACGTATTCGTTAGGGCATTGGATAGTGCACTGAATATTGGTCCATCAGCATCAAGCGATGGCATAACAGTAGACCTGCTTGCGCCTGAGGTCGCCGCTGTTAATGATGGTATCGATGGAGAGGACATAGACTGGCAGTCTTCAGACTCCACGCTCTCTTTTTCTTGGTCAGGAAGTGATCTACGAGAGATTTACTTTTATGAGTATAGTATTGGATCTAGCCCTGGTGATACTAGTGTAATGGGATGGACAGATAATGGTTCAGGTGTTAGCGTTACTGTTGATAGTTTAAGTCTATCACATGAGCAAATTTTATATGGAAATATAAGGGTAATTGATCTTGCTGGAAATGTGTCTGAAGTGACGAGCAGTGATGGTATTACTATTGACACTGTCTCTCCAAAATCGGGCGCTGTTATTGAGGGCTTAGGGGTTGACCTCGATTTTACAGCCACCTTGGACTCTATAACAGCAACATGGTTTGGATTCAGCGATGTATTAAGTGATATTTCTCACTATGAGTACTCGGTGGGAACAACTTTTAGTGGTTCTGATATCCTTGGCTGGACCTTTACAAATGATACGAGCATGGTACTTAATGATGTTACACTAGAAAATGGATCGCAATATTTTGTTAGTGTTAGGGCTTACGATCTTGCTTTTAATGCTTCAGATAGCATTAGCTCCAACGGGGTTATTACTGATATTGATTTGCCAATTGCTGGCTCTGTTTATGATGGACTGGGAGAAGATGAAGCCTGGACAAATTCATTTAACACCTTGTCTGCGAATTGGACTGGTTTTGAAGACTCTATTAGCGGAATACAATTTTATGAATATGCCATAGGATCTTCGCAAGGCGATAACGATATAGTTGACTGGATGAGTGTTGGTACAGATACTTTCTTTGTAAATGATGATCTTGAGCTTATAAGTGGTAATCAATATTTCTCTTCTGTACGGGCTACAGACTATGCTGGCAATATAAGTTCAATCGTTGTGAGTAATGGAACCATGGTTGATCAGGTGAATCCTATTGTTGGTGCTCCAATTGATGGGAACCTGTCCGAAGACATAGACTGGCAGTCATCGAAGTCATCATTTAGCTTTAGCTGGGACGCTAGCGACAGTCGCTCCCGTCAGCTAGATAGCTTTGAATATTCATTGAGCACTGTTTCAGGTGATTCTGATATAGTTAGTTGGACCGATAATGGTAGCGAGACTTCAGTCACAGTCACTGATTTAGAGCTCGAAGAAGGCAGCACCTACTTCGCTAATGTTAGGGCGTATGATTCTGCTGGTAACCGCTCTGATATTTCCAGTAGTGATGGTGTCGTAATTGACGCGACTGAGCCTGACGCAGGCTTTGTATATGATGGCATAGATAGTTTAGTAATAGACTTGGTTTATACATCTAATGATTCATCATTGGAAGCTAGTTGGAATGGTTTCGCTGATGATTTAAGTGGTATCAATTTTTATGAAGTTGCTATTGGCACCGCAGAGGGTGATACAAATATCTTAAGTTGGCAGAATGTATCACTAGATACTAATATTGTCTATTCAGATGCAGAGATCACTAATGGAACACAGTATTATGTTTCTGTGAGAGCACTTGATCAGGCCTTTAACGTTTCTCAGGTCGTTTCATCTGATGGTGTAGTTATAGATATACAGCCTCCAATGACAGGTGCTATTTTTGATGGAAGCGGAGCTGACATAGATTTACTAAATCAAAATGAAATTTTATCAGCAAATTGGACTGGTTTTTATGATTCGCTGAGTGGAATATTTGAGTATCAGGTTGCTGTAGGTTTTGATAGTCTGTCGAGTGATCAAATAGATTGGACCTCAACTGGGACCAATACATCAATTGTTTTTGATAGCCTTACACTTGTAGATCCAAGCAAGTATTATATATCGGTCAGGGCTGTTGACAATGTTGGAAACGTGTCTCCAGTTTTCAGTTCCGATGGTGTCGTGGTTGATGGAACAGGGCCAGTGATTGCTAGCCAATCAATAGAGAGTGGAAGCTCTTTCTCTCTTGTTGATACGTTTAAGGTAGACTTTATTTATTCAGAGCCTTTGGAAAGTGTAGACGTATTGGTATCAGATCTTATTACTGGGACATATGACTATAGCTATTCAGGAAATGTGCTTCAGGTTGCGTTCACGGGTCCATTCGCAAGTCTTGATACTATAAGGATTACACCTATCGCGGTGGACTTTGTGGGTAATGTTTCCGATACGCTTGAGCATGAGTTTTATGGTGCACTTCTTGG
Source organism: uncultured bacterium (assembly GCA_964561495.1). Taxonomy (GTDB): domain Bacteria; phylum Fidelibacterota; class Marinisomatia; order Marinisomatales; family UBA1611; genus CAZLPW01. The sequence continues at coordinate 2,525 of CAZLPW010000035.1, forward strand.
CGATTTTAATGATGATATGGTCATTAATGCCTACGACCTTGGCCAGTTTATGGTAGCCTGGGAGAATAATGATCTTTACTATGACATTGGTCCAGTTGGTGGAGAGGTTCCAAATTTAATCCCTGATCAGGATGGCGCGTTTAGCGTTAGAGACGCAATGGCATTCAGGAGAATGTGGTATTGGTCAAACTCTAATGTCGCTAACGTACTTGCAGTAGCTATGCCTGTTGGCTCACCTATCGATATGTATCAGTCTGGTAATCAGATTATCATAGACCTTCCGGATGAGGTTGTCGCATCTGAGCTGGCACTGGATTATCCTCGCGAGGATATGATTATTTCAAATAATAATGATATACAAAGAGAGAATGATATAGTTATATCTAAGGTTCATGAAAAAGAATTAGTTTTTCAGCAGGTTAATGGTTTTGCGACAGTTGAGGGGGAGATAGTTGAAAAAGAAATTATATTTAACATAAGTGGTGTGCCTGCAAACCAGAACGTGCAGCTAGTTATTGATTATCAGTTGATGGGTGACGATAATCAGGTATTATATCAAGGATCACAGCAAATTAATTTTACTCCAATGCCTCTAGAGTTCGCGTTGTCACAAAATTATCCGAATCCATTTAATCCGATTACGCGTATTAAATATGATCTGCCAGAGAAGTCTGATGTGGTCTTGTTGATCTATGATATAATGGGTCGAGAGGTTGCTACCCTTATAAATGAACAGCAAGAGCCAGGCTATCGCTCGATTATGTGGGACGGTTTAAATAGATCAGGTCAAAAGGTAAGCGCTGGAATGTATTTCTATACCATACAGGCTGGGAAGTTCAGGCAGACGAAGAAAATGATTCTCCTAAAATAGAGTTGTTATAATATTAAAGTAGCTCCTCGATTACTTTAATCATCTGATCGTATTCGTCTTTATCAAATAATCTTGTCAAAAAAACTATTTTCCCAGTTTTATCTATTACAATATTCCGTGTTACGCCTGCTTCCTTTGGCGCAAACTTAGAAAAATGTTCTGCCCCTGGGTCTAGTGCCATGGGGTAGGTAACGCCCATTTCTTTTTTAAATTTTTTCACAATCTCTATAGGCTCATCTCGGTCAATCCCTATGAGCATCAAATTTTTATCTTTAAACCTTTGCCAAACATCTTTCTCAAGATGAGGCATCTCTTTTCTGCATACGGAGCACCAGCTTGCTGTAAATTGAAGAACAACTACATTACCTCTGAGATCACTAAGATTAATTTTTTTACCTGATATTAAATCTAGTGATATTTCGGGGGCTGATTGTCCGACTTTAACAAGGTAGTCCCTATTGTATACACCTGGTTTATTGATAATTTTTTTGAATGAGTTGCTTCCTTCTCGAAGGGTGCGCTTCTGGGACTTGAAGTCAACGGAATAGAGCCCGAACTTTTTATCGTAGCCCTCAGCCCATTCGAAATTATCCATTAGGGTCCAATAAAAATAACCTCTTATATCTACACCCTCTCTCATAGCTTTGTACATTGCATAGATATATCTATTAATAAAAAGACTTCGCCGTGTATCGTCTTTGTCTGCTATTCCGTTTTCCGTCACGTAAATCGGTGCACCAAGTTTTTTTATTGTATGCAGAGCCCTATAGAAGCCTTCAGGATAAATAGAATAGTCCATATCTGTCTGTATTTCATTGGGTCTTTCAAGAAAAACAAAGGGCTCTTTAATATCGGGCCTTGCGCTTACCAAATAGTGAGAGTAATAGTTTAATCCTATAAAATCCATTGAAGATATTGCTTCTGGATTTTGGAAAGATAATCTAGCCTGAAGCGGAAGATGAAAATCAAAATTCCCTGTTTTAAAATAATTAATAATGCTACTGTTAAAGACACTGTCAAGCATACTGCTTACTGCCCAGTCCATTATATTCCATCTTTGGTATGGTTCAAACTGGAAGATGTTTTTAACAATACCAATTTTAGAATTTTTTCCAGCGGGAGTACTTTTCAGGTGTTTATATAGTTCGACATGTGAGTCTAATAGGTTGCCCAATACAATTGCCGCAAGTTTTGGATCTTTTTTCCCTGGTGGGAATACTCCATTAAAATATCCTTGAGAAACAAAAACAGCTGGCTCGTTTATAGTGCACCAGATAGGAACCAGATCATTAAGAAATTTAAAGACAGTATCTGAATATGAAATAAAATATTGAATATTCTCCTTTATCTCAAAAGCGCCCATCTCCTCAAACCAAATTGGATGTGTAAAGTGATGGAGCGTGACTACGGGTGTTATATTATTACTTACTAGTTCATCACATATTAGCCGGTAGTGCTCAAGAGCGTCTTGATCAATAAAACCTTTTGATGGCTCAACCCTACTCCACTCAATAGAAAATCGATAGTGGTTGACTCCCAAGTCTTTCATTAGCTTGATGTCATCTGGGTAATTGTTCCAGTGGTCTACACTAAAACCTGATTTTTGGTTATTATGAATTCTGGATTTTCCATTTTCGTCAAAAGAGTACTCCCACTGGTACCAGTTATTATTTGTATTGTTTCCTTCTACCTGATGAGCCGCGGTTGCTGTTCCCCAGGAAAAATCTCTTGGGAAAAACATATTCTCGGTATTGATTTTTTCCCAGTCCCATTTTAATTCTGGGTGTTTATTTGAGAGATATGTTGATACTAATATTGATAATAAGAATATGAAGGAAGCGAAAGATAAAATTAATTTTATTAATTTCATTCCGATTTGTAGCCCTGTTCTAGCATCCAGTCAGTGTTGGGAAATTTTGTCATGTAATTTCTTATTCCATCTGGAAGTATAACTAGGCAGTTTTGATCTGGTCTTAGTCTTAATGCTGATTTCATAGCAGCTACCATAGCGGATCCACATGAACCACCGCAGAGGAGGCCCTCTTCTTTAATAAGTCGACGAGACATTAGAAATGATTCTTCATCCTCGGTTTTCACATATTCATCAATAAGTGTATTATCTAGTACATCTGGAAAAAAATCATATCCTATTCCCTCAACCTGGTATGACTTCACCTCTGTTCCACCTCCTAGAATAGAGCCCACTGGATCTGCTCCAATGATAATTATCTCTGGAATTTCTTCCTTAAGGCGTTTAGCAACTCCTGTAATAGTGCCTCCGGTTCCTACTCCCATGACTACCATAGAAAGGTCGCTACCAAAATCATTTAATATTTCCTGTGCTGTGTGACTATAGTGTGCGTCTGGATTGGATGGGTTTGAGTATTGGTCTAGAATATGAGAGTTTGGTGTTTGGCTTTGGATTTTTTTTGCAACCGATATGTGGCTCTCAGGATCATCCCACGCAGCTTCAGTTGGTGTTCTAATAATTTCTGCACCTAGAGCTTCCAGAGTGATTTGTTTTTCTTTGCTCATTTTTTCTGGCATTGTTATAATACATCGGTAACCTTTTACGGCAGCAGCAAGCGCCATTCCCTGACCTGTATTTCCTGATGTAGGCTCGATCAGAGTATCTCCTGGTTTTATTCTGCCTGATTTTTCTGCGTCTTCTACCATTTTCCAGCCAATACGATCTTTCACGGATCCACCAGGGTTGAAGTATTCGCACTTGGCAAAAAGGTTGCAATCAAGGTCAGAGCCTATTTTGTTTACTTTTACTACTGGGGTATTTCCGATGGTGTCTAGGATTGAATCAAAAATCATTTTTTCTCCTTTAAAAATTATTAAGGTTAAGATTGCTGGTAGAAATAAATTAGACCGTATATTTTACTTTAAAATTATTAAATATAAATGCCAAATAAGTCAAATAAATTAGAAGGACCATTTCTTATTAATTTAAGAAACAAGTTTAATCAAATCGCTGGTGAAGATAAGTTGATTGATCGGAATGAATTTCAAGATGGTCTAGAGATAGAAAATAAAGATATCTCTAATCGACTATTTGATTTATTTGATCTTGATAAGAATGGTACTATTGACTCGTATGAGTTTTTATCATCTATCGAGCAATTGATCAATGGAACAGAAGAGGAGAAAATCCGTTTTGCGTTTGATATCCACGATGTTGATGGAAATGGTGTGATTGATAGAGATGAGCTCAGAGCATTAATAGAACAAAGTTTTGATGAAAATAATTTAGACTATGATCCATATCAGTTAGAGTTTTTAGTTGATGAATATTTTGAGCGTGCCGACATTGACCACAATGGGAAGATTGATTTTTATGAATTTTTAGATATAGCAAAGAAGAACCCTGACTTCATATCTGGTTTTTCTGTTAGCCCTGCTTCATGGTTAAACCCTGATCGATATAACAAAGAATTTTCGACTAAAGAGACTCCAATTGATAGACTAAAGAAAGATGCTTCGCTGCAGGTTGAGGATTTGACTACTATACAGTGGTTGTTAATTCCTAGAATGATTTATTTATATAATATCTTGTTTAATAGAAAGAAAAATCGATTATTTGTGAAACTAAAAAGTATTCACCTTTTACCATCAAAGACTGTAGAGCTAGTTATAGGAACACCAAAAGATTTTGATTATAACCCTGGTGACTATATTTATATAAATTGTCCAGAAATATCTAAAGCAAAATGGTATCCATTTAATATTATTAGAAAAAATAAAAATGAAGATCTAGTCCTGCATGTTAGGGCTAATAATCATTGGTCTGATAAAATCTTTGATGAAACAATTTCAGCAATAGAAAAAAACAGAGATATTATCTGGAACATTAGAGTCGATGGTCCCTATGGATCTGCGAGTAATAGAATTCTGCGTTCTGAGCATGCTATACTTGTGGGCGCTGGATACGGGGTATCAAAAATCGCCCCAATTTTGCAAGATATTGCGGTTCGGTATAACAAAGGTCGTGACCTATCGATAAAAAAGATTGATTTATTCTGGTTGATTAAGGATGAAAATTATTTTCAGTGGTTTAATAAGTTGCTAAGCGATATAGAGTTCATAGGCAATACTAAGTTTTTTAATTATCATATTTACTTTGTTGATAAAAACCCGATAGACTTAAAAAATAAAATTGCATATATCAAGACTGATATAAAAAATAAAAAAACTGATATGAATCTTGTTGACAATTCAAATATTACTTCTAAGTCAGGTATGCCTGATTGGGAAAAAGAATTAAGTAAAATCAAAAAAATATCCAAAAGCTCTAAACAAGATTTGTTCTTTAGTGGTCCTAATATCATGAAAGGAGATCTTCAGACAGAGTGTTTAAAACAGGATATCTCTTTCATTCACAGAAAGTTTTAGAGCAGAATAATTTTATTTTTTTAAAAAAAAAGGCCCTTGCGGGCCTTTTTTAGTGACTATTTTATTTTTACCACTTTTTCCTTTGGAATTGATTTTTCATCCTTATGAAGGGTGATGGTCAATACGCCGTCTTTAAATTCAGCATCAACTCGATCTTCATCAACTGTGTCAGGCAGACTGAATGATCTAAAAAATCGTCCAAGATGTCTCTCTCTGTGATAAAAATTTCCACTTTCTTCGTTCTTGGTCTCATTCTTTTTTTCGCCTGTGATTGTTAAAATAGAGTTGTTTATAGTTACCTCTATATCCTTCTTTGCGAACCCTGGAATATCAGCCACTATGCTATAGTTAGTATCATTTTCTTTAATATCAGCTAGTGGTCTCCAAGAATCATATGAATTATCCATTTGATCAAAGTTATCATTGAAGATACTGTTTATCATTATGTCGACATTGTCTAACAATGTTGTTGTTCTCGGTCTGTATTTTACTAGTGTCATTTTTGACTCCTATTTAGTTAATTGTTACAAACATATAAAGTCAATTATGATTCCAATTTAAATAGTCTGCAAAAATAATATCAGAATATGTATAAATGACATATAATAAAAAATTTATTTTTTATTATATGTCAAAATAGCATATAAGGCTTTTTTTAAGATTTTATAGACTGTTTGTATATTTATTTTTATTTGTAAAAAAAATTATCATTCTTGATGTAAAAAAATAGTTATAGAGATTAAGTTTGATGGTTTAATAATCATCAATAATTGTTGTAATCTAGGATATTATTATGAGATCAGATATTAATTTAGAAAAACTACTTAGTTGTGTCGATGTTCCAGCGCAGTGGGTAGGTTTGAGAGAGGTTTATGAGTCCAATACGCCTCGAATGATTAGAGATGGTGTTCCAGTATCAAATCATTTTTCCAGTACACATGGTATCATGGTAGAGGTTTTGGTTGATGGCCAGTTTGGATACTATGGTACACCAGATATGAGTCCTGGGAGTATATCTAAAGCTGCTGAGAAAGCCTATTATCAAGCAAAGCTAGCCTCGAGATCTTCTACCTTTCATTTTGATGAGAGCGCTCGTCCTGCACACAAGGGCTCATATAGGTCACCATATGTT
>CAZLPW010000035.1:8935-19942 GCA_964561495.1 uncultured bacterium
AGGACAGAGATATCTGCTGGTAGAATGAATTCACTTTTGCTAGAAGCGTATAAACACTTAAAGGTCTCTGATAAAATTGTAAGCGCATCATCATTATGTGAAATTATTGAAACAGAATTTCGATTTGTAAGTAGTAATGGAAGTGATATTAGCCAAAGTTTTTTAATGCTAGGCTTTGACCTTAGAGCAACAGCTGCTGATGGCACTAATCAGCAGACTAGAACCTTTGGTGGAATGCGAGGCAATTGTAAGCAGATTGGGGTTGAATACCTTGATGAACTCGAGATCATGGCTCAAGCCAGTACGATAGGTGAACAGGCTTTAGAACTCCTAAATGCAGATGAGTGTCCAACTGGCGATTTGGATATAGTTATAGCGCCTGATCAAATGATGCTGCAGATACATGAAAGCATCGGGCACGCTCTTGAGGTGGACCGTATTCTAGGAGATGAGCGCAATTATGCTGGATGGAGCTTTGTAAAGCTTGAGGATTTCGGAAAGCTTAAGTATGGGTCTGATGTCATGAATATTACCTTTGACCCTACTGTCTCTTCTGAGTTTGCATCATATGCCTATGATGATGGAGGCCTAGAGGCAAAAAAGGAGTATTTAATAAAGGATGGTCTTTTAGTAAGAGGCCTTGGTGGACAGGAGAGTCAAATTCGTTCTGGCGTCCCTGGCGTCGCCAATTTTAGATCTAGTAGCTGGAACCGAGCTCCAATTGATCGTATGGCTAATATTAACCTCGAACCTGGAGAAAACACTTTTGAAGAGTTAATATCAATGGTTGAGAATGGTGTCTACATGGAGAGCAATAGATCCTGGTCTATTGACGACTATAGAAATAAGTTTCAGTTTGGCTGTGAATACGGAAGACTTATTGAAAATGGAAAGCTTACTAAAACTGTTAAAAACCCTAACTATCGTGGCGTGAGTACTCCGTTTTGGAATAATCTAAAAGCTGTTGGAGATATGAATTCTTTTGGTATTTATGGTACACCTAATTGTGGAAAAGGGGAGCCCAATCAGGTGATTAGAGTTGGTCATGCGTCTCCCGCATGTTTATTTGAAAAAATACAGGTGTTTGGAGGAGCCTAATAATGAAGCAAGTATTTAATCAATTAAGTGAAAAATTATTTTTATTACTAAAGCCAGATGAATATCTGGTAGCATCATTTTATGGTGAGAATAGCCAATTTATTAGACTTAATTCTGCTACGATACGACAAACGGGTTTGGTGGATGATGGGAATTTCTCATTAAAATATATGCACAATGGTAGAACCTGCACAGGAGAATTTACTTTATCAGGAAACTCTGATGTTGACTTCGCTCGTGGTAAACAACAGCTAGAGAGAATGCGCACAGAATCTAAAGAAATTCCAGAGGATCCGTTTCAGGTTATTCCCTCTAACACAGACTCAAGTAATGAAATCACTACTGCTAATGGACTAAGTCGGGAAGATGCTGCTGAAGCAATTTTGCCAGTAATATCTGGAGCCGATTTTGTTGGGATTTGGTCTAGTGGTAAAATTTTTCGTGGAAATTCAAATAACCTAGGCCAAAGCCACTGGTTTGAGACAGAATCATTTAGCCTTGATTATAGTCTGGTTACTGAAGAGCATCAGATGGTCAAGGGTTGCTTCGCTGGTACAGATTGGGACCAAAACGAATTTGAAAAATATGTAGGCCAGAGTAAGAAGAAGCTTTCTCTTTTAAACCGTAAGCCAGTGAAAGTAAAAACGGGAAAATATAGAACCTGGTTTGAGTCTGCTGCAGTTGCAGATTTTCTTAGCATGTTCTCATGGAACGGAATCAGCGAGGCCTCACTTAGGCAGGGATGTAGTGGTTTCGGACGGATGAGACATGGGGATACTCGCTTATCAACTAAGTTTACTCTTTCTGAAGATTTTAGAAAAGGATATTGCCCTAAGTTTAATTCAGATGGAGAAATTTCTGATAGCCGTCTTACTCTCATTAATTCTGGAGAATTAAAGAATACATTAGTCAGTTCTAGAAGCGAAAAAGAATATGGCGTCAAATCCAATTTTGCAGCAAGTGGAGAATATTTACGTTCCCCGGTTATGGAGGCCGGTACGCTAAATCAGAGTGATGTGGTTTCTAAAATTGATAAAGGATTATATCTTTCTAATATTCATTATCTAAACTGGAGTGATAATGCAGCAGGTCGGATTACTGGTCTTACTAGATATGCGTGTTTTTGGGTAGAAAATGGCGAGATTGTTGCGCCTATAGAGACCATGCGCTTTGATGATACTTTTTACAATTTTTTTGGAAAAGAGCTTGAAGATGTTGAAGACAGAGCGAGTGTAAATCCTGAGATAGAGACTTACGGAGGAAGGGAGCCTGGTGCGATTACATGTCCTGGGATATTAGTCGGATCCTTTGCATTGACGCTCTAAATCAATGGAGTTAAGCGGGTTAGTTTTTTTTATTGCTGGTTTTATTATAGGGGGTGGTTTAGTCTGGCTCGTTCGACAAAAAGATATAGACTTAGTTCAAAAAAACCAGAATAATTTGAAGCACGAGTTTGAGAGCCTTTCCAATAAAGTATTGCTAGATAATCAGGAGAAATTTCTTGATCTGGCTTCGTCTAAATTCTCTGATTTGTTACAAAACTCTGACAAACAGTTAGAAAATAAAAAAGAACTCATTGATTCCACTTTAAAAGAAATGAAAGATAATTTGGATAGTTTATCTAAGAACACAGTAGCTCTTGAAGGTCAAATGAAGGAGTCTAAGGAAAGTGTTGGAAAATTAACAGATACAACATCTCAGCTTCGCCAGATTTTATCTAGTTCACAGGCACGTGGCCAATGGGGAGAGAGGATGGTAAAAGATATTCTAGATTTTATAGGATTAGTCGAAGGTATTAACTACTCCCAACAAACGCAGATGTCGGACGGTAAAGACATACCCGATTATACTTTCTATTTGCCTGATCAAAAATCTGTTAATATGGATGTTAAGTTTCCACTGGTACATTATGAAAAATATGTTTCTGCTAAAAATGATTTAGAAAAAGATTCTGAGAAAAAGGCATTTTTATCTGATGTAAGAAAGCGAGTTAATGAAGTATCTAAACGCGGTTATATTGATCCAAAGGGAGGCACAGTTGATTATGTTCTTTTATTTATTCCTAATGAGAGTATTTATGCATTCTTGAATCAAGAGGATCACGCTTTGATTGATTTTTCTTTAGAGAAAAAGATTGTGCTCTGTTCTCCAGTGACATTATATGCCTATTTATCATTAATCCGTCAGGCTGTTTCAAACTTTTCGATGGAGAAGAAAGCAGGCGAGATGCAAGAGCTGGTAGGTGTTTTTAGAAAACAGTGGGATATTTTTGTTGAAAAAGTAGATGCAATGGGTAAAACTCTAAATGCCTTAGGAAATCACTATGAAGAATTGAAAGGGACTCGTATAAGGGCTTTGGAAAAGCCAATGGAAAAAATTGAAGGTTTAGAATTGGGTGATTTAGAAGAAGTAAAAGAGATTGAAGTTTGATTATAGTTAATAAAATAATTATAAATGAAAAGCGTAAAATTTTTAGTAAAAATATTTTTTTTACTATCTTTCTTTATTTTTTAATTGTTTCATGTGTCAGCCCGCCAGAGCAAACTGATGGCCTTTTAGAGAATATTCCAGCAATAGTAAATGAATCTGACTATTTTTCTTTATCTATTTTAGCAGATGATTACACTGATAGCGTATCTTATGATCTAGAACTTATAGCTTCAGAGTCTGATATCTTGTTTACTACTTTTGTTTTAAAGGATCTTGATATTGATATTAAAGATTCGACGTATTTTACTATCTTAGCGGATCAGGGAGACACGATTCTATTTTTACTGATTCAGAGTGAGGCTACACTCTATGGGGAAGACTCTGTGTCTGTTATCGGAGTGCCTGATATGATAATTTTTGATCCTGAGGAATTTAGTGGACGCTTAGAATATCAAATATTAAAAAAATAAGTTACTCTTCCCATGCGGGGCATAGAAAATCTTTATAGTCACAGTATTGGCAAGTGTATTTCTCTTTTTTTGTTTCGAATGATCCTGACCTGATTCCTTCAGCAACATCTCGGATTTTTTTTCTGCTCTTATCTAGTTCTTCATTGGAAAATGAATGAGAGGACACAGGGTCATCACCGTGACGTAAGAAATGAAGACTCGCTTTTCCAGGTGTTCCTTTAATATCTGAGACTGAATTATTAAGTATAGCTTCTGTATAGAGCGCCATCTGAAGATTCTTTTCTGCTTTCTCTTTTTTGCGACTGGTTTTATAATCTATAATGTTAAGCAATCCGTCTTCATTATCAATTCTATCAATTTTTCCTGAAATGGTTACATTTATATCAGCCATAGTGTAAGAAAAAGTTTTTTCACGTCCTATAACAGTGGGTGGGTTTTCTTTTATATAGCTGAAATAATCACTTAGAATTTCTTTGCCTTGTTTTTTGAATTCCTCGCCTCTTTGGCGGTATTCAAAAGAATCTTCTCGCCAATATTTTTGAAGTAATTCAAACAGCTTTTCTTTTGTTTGTTTTTGATTTTCTAATCCGTGAAACTCTTCTAATATGCTATGAATGATAGATCCAAATTCACCTGTTGCTCTAGTTTTTCTTTCAGGTAGTTTATCAACATATTTAAGTCTATATTTAAGAGGACATGAGTTGTATGTGTCGATTTTTGTGGAAGACAGGTGCAAGGCGTAAAGAGCCTGTTTTTGTTCTTGATTATCTATTGGGTCTTCTGTGTGACTTTTTTCTATTTCTTCTAATATTTGTCTTGCATTTTCCATCTGATTAGCTGCGATCTCTCGATTCATGTCAGCCAATAATTTTTGACGTTTTTTACTTAAGGAAATAGGTTTTTCTTGTGACATGTTCATGGTTTTAATCTCCATGGGTTGATGATTTAGTTTTTCTAGTTCTTTTGTAAATATAGATTGTCTTTTTGTAGGACCAAAAAGATAAAGTTGTTTTTCGGCTCTGGTGATACCTACATAAAACACACGTCGTTCTTCTTGCTGATGAATCTCTCGAAAAGAAGTATTTGTGTTTTGATCCCAAGCCATCCAAGAGCTGGGTAGACGATCAATAGTAGAGTGTCTTTCTAATCGAGAAGGAAAACTGCCGCTATATAGGAAGGGAATTATTACTATTGGAAACTGAAGGCCTTTACTTTGATGAATAGTCATAATCTTTACTGCAATATTTTCATTTTTGAGGTTAGGTTGTTCAGCATTTTTATTTGAGGACATAGACATAATTTCCATAAACTGGAGCCAGTCTAATAAACTTGCATTGCCGTCTTTATTTACGAATTGTTCAGCAAGGTTTAAAATCTCTCCAGCATTAGTTAAATTTAATCTTTGGGCATATCTGTATTTATTCCGAATATCTTTTATCTGACTTGAGTTTTTTATAACGCTTAAAATCTTCCAAATAATCTCATCAACTTTTATTTTTTTATCCATTGATTCTTGTAGGATATTTATTGAATTTATTACAGAGTCAATTTCAGAAGAATGATTAATGTTTTTATTTAATTCATCTAGCTTTTTATCCAATGTTGTTTTATTCATCTTTTGGAAGAAATCAGTTGTCCATTTATTTCCTAATCGCTGTCTTAAGATTCGGAATAATGATATTTCTGCGTGATTACCTTTAGATATTAGATGAGACCATGCTAATACATCTTTTACTATAGGGACATTAAAAAATTTCTCTATATGTATATCGACAGGAATAGCTGACTCTTGCATCACACTGGCCGCGTCAGTTACATTACCCCATCCACGACATATTACAGCTATATCACCATAAAGAGCTTCTCCATTATTAACCAATGAATGAATTAACTTAGGCAATGCGTCAAGTGTTTCAAATTTATTAGCTTGAATCCATTTTGGTTTTGGTCCTGATTGCGGATTTTCGGGAAGACATTTTAGGATTTTAGGAGTTCGGTCAGGGTTTTGACTAATTACCGCATTTGCTAGATCCAGAATTTCTTGGGTAGACCGTCTGTTTTCAATCAAAGTGATTTCAGCATAGTTTGGGTCAGATTTATATCGATTCCTAAAGTCGGAAATATTATAGTAATTGGCTCCTCGGAAAGAATAAATACATTGGTCTTCATCTCCTACTACAGTAATGCTGGGTTTTTTATTTGCTATAAGGTTTATAATTTTATTCAGCGCATAGTTATTGTCTTGATATTCATCGATGAATATGTGCCTGCACTCTTTTCGAACTTTATTTAAAACTGATGGGTCATTTTTTAAAACTCTATAACAATCTAATATCATATCTCCAAAGTCTAAGGCATTGTTATTGGCTTTAGATTTTTGGAAAAAAGAGTAAGCTTCCACTAGATCATGTAATTGAAATGACACATCATCAAATCTGGTATTTTTATCATGTATACCAGGAAAATTTTGTTCAAACCATTCTTGAGAATTTTCAATATTTTTAATTTTTAATTTTAAATCAGATGGCGAAAGAAGTTCATCACTTACACGGTTGAAAAAAGGGATAAATGATTCCAGTATTGCTTTTTGAGGATTTTCAGAAAAAGATCGAGACTTTATAAAGTCCATCTCATTAAAGTGATTAATAAGAAAATATAGTATATCAGTATCATGCCAAAGTACATTGTTTACTCGTTCTTCTGGGCCATAGCGTCTCATGATTGAATGGCAAAAACTATGGAAAGTACCTACAAAGATAGATTCTGATTTTCCACCAAGAATATTTCTAATTGTCTCTGTGGCTTCGGCAGTAGCCTTCTCAGTAAATGTAAGTAAAAGTACATTTTTTGGATCTATTTGATTTGTTAAAACAAGGTGCTTAATTCTATGTAGCAAGGTATATGTTTTTCCTGTTCCTGCGCCAGCGATTATCATTAAAGGAGCAGGAGGATGTTCAATGGCTTTATTTTGCATAGCTATTTATATGATCTATAGAAATTTAGCATATTAAAATATGGTAATCTTTTTTATAAAACTTTAAATATTCTTATTAAAATTTATTTTTTTAACCTTTTCTTTGATTTAAAGTCTAAATATGCAAAATGACATGCATAGAGACCATGAGCTTATTAGAAAATTTCAAAATGGTGATTCCAAATCTTTTGATAAACTTGTCAGGATCCATCTTCCAGAAATGATTGGATTTTTTATTAATATCACCCACGATCAAATGTTGGCAGAGGATCTTGCGCAGGATGTTTTTTTAAAATTATTTAAATATTTAAAGAATTTTCGATTTGAATCTACATTTAATACATACTTATACAGAATCAATCTTAACACTGCCAATACTTGGATAACTCGAAATAAATGGAAGAATATTCTCGGCTTAGATAAAGCCCCTGAACCAATGCAATGGAATCAGGATGTTGAAAGAGATTGGGAGAGAAAAGAATTAAGAGACGCAATCGCCCGTTTACCAAAAAAACAGAGGAACGTTGTTATACTTAGGATCAATAATGAATTTTCATTTAATCAAATCTCTGAAATAACTGGTATGAGTGAGGCAACTGCTAAAGTAAATTTTCATCATGCAAAGAAAAAACTTATGGAAATAATAAATGAAAAATAATCTTGATGAAATATTAGCCCAAGTTTCGATAGAATCATCAGGGGAAATAGATACTGATGATTTTTTAAAGAGACTACACGGAAAAATCGAAAAAAAAAGACAGAATCAGAATGTGTTTACTACATCAGTCATTATGTTTATTACTGTGCTATTTTTATCATATACTAAGATAGGTATTTCTCAAGAATCTGAGGTCGGATCATTTTATCTGGATGAATCTGATAATTTATTCAAAACAGATTTTTGGAATATAGATCTTGATTTAGGTTATGTTGATGAGAGCTATTCAAATGAGCTTGTATATTTTTTATTAAATGAAGGAGATCTTTGGGAGACGGTTGAACTGTTTAATGAGATCTCATTGATTGAGGAGGAATCATGATTAAACATATATTATGTATATTTTTTATATCTTTTATTATTGGGCAGGAAGGAAGGCGCGGGGGATACGATAATTATGAGAGAGGTAACGATTCTTCTAAAAAAGAAAAGATGGAAATGATGATGGTCTGGAGATTAACCGAAGCCTTGGACTTATCTACGGAGCAGGCAGAAAAATTTTTCCCCAGATTTCGTGAACACAGAAAGGGAATTAAAAAAATTAGATTAGATATAAGAGATGAAGAGATAGGAATGAGAGATAAAATTAAAAAAAGAGAAACTCTAACAGAAAATGATGTTATAAAGACTATGGGAAAAGTAAAAGAACTTAGAAAAAAAATAGATGACACCGAATTTGCATTTTTATCTGGAATGAGTGATCTACTTAGGCCTGATCAATTGGCCTCCCTTGGCATGTTTAAACAGAAAATGTTGAATGACATAAGGGGTGAGCTAAAAGAACATGATAGAATGGATAGGAAACCTGGTAAAAAAGGGAAATGGAATAGAAAACGAAATAGAAGATTTTAACTTAAATTAAAGGGTAATAAATATGAAATTAATTATGAAATTAACTGCAATTTTTTTGGTTTTACTAGTATCATGCACAAACAATGATCCTAATGGATCTGATGAATTAAATATAGAATCAGTCTTACTGTCGCTGCTTAATGATGATAGTGCTTTAGGTATGGATGGTTTTGGATCTAATGGAGATATGGATTTAGAGCATGAAGTTGGGCTAGAGTCTGAATCAGGGGTAGGAAAGTTACTTAGTGACACGCTTTTGTATGGTCAAGACTATAGGATAAGATTTGGTCGAAGAATATTAGATAAGGAGCGGTCAGTAGATTTTGAGGTTGGCGTTGATACTGCTATCGGGAGCGTCACTTATAATATCATGGGTGAGTTTATTGTTAGGGTCATAGATACGACTAATTTAGAATTAATTGATTCGCTAGGGTTCAGCAAGGAGTTCTCATCTTATTTTTATCGAAATATCCGATTTGTTAAAGAGAGTGATCTAAATAGCCCAGAAGGATATAGGTGGAAGATAGATGCGATGACACCATTGACAGGGGGAACAGGTGATAAGGTTAACATTTCAAATATTTCTATATATACTTTAGATAGCTTGCTAGAAATAAATGAACTCATTTATTCATTTGATATTGATGAAAGTGGCGAACTATATATAGATAGAGACAACTTACCTAGTTATACATCATTCGATAAAATATTAATCCAAGCTCAAGTAATTAACAATGGACCAGAGTTTACTATGGATAATTCTGGAGTTGGTGAGTGGGTTTTTGTTAACTATGGCAGGAGCAGTATGGAAAGAGGAAGAAGACGCTTGCAGGATTTAGGTTTGTATCTTGATCAAGTTGCAAATGATAATATCCACTCTGGTGTATTTAGAGTTCATGGGCCAGGACCTAATCAAGTTCGCGGAATATTTCGAACATTTTATGAGACTATCGATTTGTCAACTCTTTTTGTTTCAGATGGTGGATACAATACTTCTGTATGGTCCATTCCATACAAAGTTGAGAGATAGCATCTTTTTTTAAATAATAATAAAACTTTAATAGTTAAAAATATTTTTTAAAAAATATAGTTTTCATTCAAAATAAACTGAGTCTTGTACTAAGTTTCTCGCTATTTAATTATATCTTTAATAATGAAAACATATAATTTTAGTGCAGGACCCGCAGTCCTTGCAAATGATGTATTAAAAGTAGCTAGTGATTGTGTCCTAGATTATACTCAATCAGGTATGAGTGTATTAGAGATGAGTCACAGATCCCAACCCATAGTTTCTTTATTTGACGAAGCTACTGCCCGAACTAAGGATCTGCTCAATATTCCAGAAGGCTATTCTATCTTATGGGTACAAGGGGGCGCATCTTTACAGTTTTCAATGGTTCCTATGAATCTACTTCCAGACGATAGCTCTGCCGATTATATAGTCACTGGTTCTTGGTCTTTAAAAGCCGTTCGAGAATGCAATAAGATTGGAAAAGCAAATATAATTGCAAGTTCTGAGGATGCGTATTTTTCCTATATTCCAAAAGAATTTAGTCAAAATATTGATTCTAAATACCTACATATAACTAGTAATAATACGATTTACGGAACCCAGTACAAGGAATTTCCTAAGGTTAAAAGTGCGAATGGGTATTTAGTTGCTGACATGTCATCAGATATATTATCAAAGCCTATTAATATCTCTGAATTTGGTTTAATTTATGCAGGTTCACAGAAAAATATGGGGCCAGCGGGTGTAACACTGGTAATAATTAGGGATGAAATTTTAGATGAAGGGACAAGAGATCTAGCTACTATGTTAGATTACAAAACCCATATTAAGAAAGCCTCTATGTTTAATACACCACCTGTTTTCTCGGTTTTTGTAGTTAATGAGACTTTAAAATGGATTGAAAAAATTGGTGGTTTGGATAGTATGGCGGAGATAAATAGAGTTAAGGCTGATAAACTATATCAAGAGATAGAAAGAAGCAATATATTCAATAGTCCTATAGCTAAGGAAGATAGGTCTCTTATGAATGTACCATTTATATTTTCCGATAGGAGTCTTAAAGATAGTGATTTTTTAGACTTCTGTATTAAAAGAAATCTTTATTCTTTAAAGGGCCATCGCTCTGTAGGCGGTTTCAGGGCTTCAATCTATAATGCAATGCCTGAAGAGGGTGTTGATGCATTGGTTAATGCAATGCAGGATTTTGAAAAAAAATCCTAATTAATCCTTAATTAGGCCATTTTTAATTAATTTTTCCAGCTTAGGCTTAATAACATAAACGCAATACGGTTGGTTCGTATTATTATTATAATAATCATTATGATAATCTTCAGCATCAGTATAATTATTTATTTCCGTTATCTCAGTAACAATAGGACCTTCCCAGTTGCCAGATTGCTCTGCTTGAAGTTTTGAAATCTGGGCCAATTCTTTTTGGTTTTGATTGTGATAA
>CAZLPW010000036.1:0-19642 GCA_964561495.1 uncultured bacterium
TAGACATACCAGAATATAAGGGTTTAGAATTTCGCGAATTTGAAGTAGAGAAGGAATATCATCCAGATTGGGACAAATACAAAATATGGGATTTAGTTGGAAATAATGAGGAACCAATTTTCAGGGCATATTCTATGGCTAATCATCCAGCAGAAGGAAGCAGAGTTATGTTAAATGTTCGCATTGCGACTCCACCGCCACCTTTATGGGATCAAGTACCACCTGGGCTAGCTTCCTCATATATATTCAATCTCAAGGCAGGTGATAAAGTAACAATTTCTGGCCCATATGGTGAGTTTTTCATTAAAGATACTGAAAGAGAAATGGTATATATAGGTGGAGGTGCAGGTATGGCTCCTATGCGATCACATTTATTCCATCTTTTTCATACTTTAAAAACAGGTAGAAAGGTTTCTTTTTGGTATGGGGCTCGATCAGTCAGAGAAATGTTTTATGATGAACATTTTAAATCGATAGAAAAAAGTTTTCCTAATTTTACATACGAGGTTGCTCTTTCAGAGCCAATGCAAGAGGATAATTGGACTGGATCAATAGGTTTCATTCATCAGGTTTTGCATGATGAATATCTTAAAGATCATGACGATCCTACTGAAGTTGAATATTATATGTGTGGTCCTCCTCCAATGATTGATGCCTGTGATAATATGTTAGATAGTTTAGGTGTTGATCGTGAGATGATAGCATATGATAGTTTTGGATAAATTTATTTATCTCAAAATTTTTGTGAAGGCTCAGCTTATGTTGAGCCTTTTATTTTTTTTTTCAAGATGTGGACCTCAAAATAAATTTTTTCATATTAAAGGAAGTACAATGGGTACTTCATATTCTGTGAAGGTTGTTACCAAAAAAAATAATTTGAATATTGATTTAATTAGGATCGGCATAGATTCAATTTTGACAGAAATAAATCAAGAAATGTCAACTTGGGATCCAAAAAGCACGATTTCAAAATTTAACAGATGGTATTCGATTGAACCTTTTGATGTCGCCTCTTCTGTAATTGACGTTATGTTAACCTCTATAGATGTTTCAAAGAAAACAAACGGTTATTTTGATGTTACTGTTTATGAATTAATGGAGATTTGGGGGTTCGGTCCAAATCCTTTAATAGGTATACCCAGTAAAATACAATTAGAGAAAACCTTATTAGCGACAGGCTATGATAAAGTTAAAGTTTTAGATCATTCTCTAGTTAAATCAGATAAAAATGTTAAAATAGATTTTAATTCAATAGCAAAAGGTTACGGAGTTGATCTTATTTATAAATATTTAAAATCAAATGGTATTAATGATATATTTATTGAGATTGGAGGAGAAGTAAGGTGCTTTGGTAAAAATAACAAAAATCAACATTGGTCAATCGGAATTGAAAATGTTCCAACAATAAATTTAACAAATAGAGATGTATTGGGGGTTTTAACTTTAGATAACAAAGCGGTTGCAACATCAGGAAATTATAGAAATTTTATAGATAATAATGGAGACGCTATTGGCCATACAATAAATCCAAAAACTGGTTATCCTATTCAAACTAATGTTTTGTCTGTTACAGTTATATCAAATTCATGTATGCGTGCTGATGCTTGGGCTACTGCCTTAATGACAATGAATTATTTAGAAGGTAAGCAGCTAGTTCTGAGTCAAGATAGTCTAGATGCAATATGGTTAATAAAGCTCAGTGACAAATCAAAGAGGATTGGATTAACAGATAATGTTAATTTAAAAAAACAAAAATATGATTTTATTGATTATTGAAATTTATTTCTGGATTATCACATTTTTCAGGCTGATTTCCGCATATATCGCAGGTGCTACCCTGATTTGTTCCTCCACATGATCCAGATAAAGGTTTCCTATTAAAAATTACTCCGATTGACATTGCAATAACTGCTACTGAGAATATAATTATGCTAAAAATAATTTTCATTTTGTAAAAAAATATAATGCCAAATTAATACTAAATTTATATCTTAATCTTGAATATAATTAAATAGAAATTTTCTTAAATTAAAGGTTAGTTTAATAAAAAAATATATTTATATGAAAAGAAGTATCTTATTTATGTTGGCTTTTTTACCAGTTATTTTAATTGCTGGAGATAGTGGCCTGGGCCATGCTCCTCATCTCGATGGTAGTATTGATAATCTCGGAATTATTTGGATAGTTCCTTTTGTTGGAATCCTACTTTCAATTGCAATATTGCCATTAGTTGCTTTAGATATTTGGCATCATCATTTTGGAAAAATCTCACTATTTTGGGGGGTGTCATTCGTTTTACCCTTCCTAATGAAAGAAGGTGTGAGCATTACTTTATATGAAATTTTGCACGTATCTCTTCTTGAGTATTTTCCTTTTATAATTTTATTACTTGCATTATTTACAATATCTGGAGGAGTCAGATTAACTGGTTCTCTTGTAGGAACCCCTATCGTTAATACTTTAATCATACTGATTGGTACAATGCTTGCTAGTTGGATGGGTACTACAGGTGCTGCAATGTTATTAATAAACCGTTAATAAGAGCCAATGAGCTTAGAAAAAATAAAACACATATCATTGTATTTTTCATTTTTTTAGTTGCAAACATTGGTGGATCATTGACTCCACTTGGTGACCCACCTTTATTTTTAGGTTTTTTGAAGGGAGTAGATTTTTTTTGGACTACAAAGTCAATGATTATTCCAATGCTTTTTATGGTTATATCATTATTATTAATTTTTTATTCTTATGATTCTTATTTATTTAATAAAGAAAATATTAATTATGAAAAACAGCCAAATGAAAAACCACTTGGTTTAGAAGGTTCATTTAATCTCTATTTACTATTAGGTGTTATATGTGCTGTTTTATTAAGTGGGTTTTGGAAACCACACACATCTTTTAACATCTATTATGTGCATGTTGAGCTTCAAAATATAGCTAGAGATATAATTTTATTAGCTCTTACTTATGTTAGTTGGACGATGACATCAAAGAAAATCCGTGATAAAAATGAATTTACCTGGTTCCCAATTGAAGAGGTTGCAAAACTATTTGCTGGAATTTTTATAACTATTATTCCTGCCATTGCAATTTTAAAGGCTGGAACTGAAGGTGCCTTAGCGCCTGTAGTAGCATCGGTAACAAATGATGCTGGTCCAGTAAATATTATGTATTTTTGGTTAACAGGGATATTATCTAGTTTTCTGGATAATGCTCCTACATATCTTGTGTTTTTTAATACGGCTGGTGGGGATGCAAACATATTAATGACAAAAGATTATAACACTCTTTTGGCAATATCAATGGGTGCTGTTTTTATGGGAGCAAATACATATATTGGGAATGCTCCTAATTTTATGGTTAAATCTATTTCAGAATCATCTGGAATTAAAATGCCAAGTTTTTTCGGGTATTTTTTTAAGTGGTCAATTCCTATCCTAATTCCTTTATTTATAATTGTTTCATTTTTATTTTTTTAAATGCGGTTATCAAATATTGTAACCCGAACAGGGGACTCAGGAAATACAAGTATTGGTTCAGGTGAAAGAATCTCCAAAGATCATCCCCGTGTTCATGCTATGGGAGCCGTTGATCATTTAAATTCTACTATTGGCTGGTCTGTTGTTGAAGCGAATAACCTCTTTAAAGAGGATCTTAAAAATATACAAAATGATTTATTTGATTTGGGTGCTGAGCTAGCAGTACCAAGCCTTGAAAATAAAAAATTAAAAATAGAAAGATTAGATTGGCTAGAAAATAGAATAGAAAAGATTAATAGCAATTTGAAACCATTAACCGAATTTATATTACCAGGTGGTACAGAGTTTGCTTCGAGGCTTCATGTTGCACGTACTGAGTGTAGGCATGCTGAGAGGCAGGTGGTTGCAATTAATTTAGAATTGGATAATAATCATATACCATATCTAAATAGATTGTCTGATTATTTATTTGTTCTCGCGAGATATGCTAATTCAAAAAAAGGACAAAAAGAGAATATGTGGGAAAACAAAATTACCAATGAATTATAATAATGTTCCAATCAATTGGAAGAAGGCTGATAGATTAATATCAAAATCTAATAGGATAGCTCTGACAACGCATGAAAATCCTGATGGTGATGGTTTAGGATCTGAAATGGGTTTTTATTATCATCTTTTGGATATTGGGAAAGATGTCAGAATAATAAATTATTCACCTATTCCAGATGATTATAATTTTTTAAATAAAGAAGAAATTTTTGAACAATATGATTGTAATAAACATGATAACTGGTTAGTAGATGTTGATTTGATTATTATATTTGATGTTGGAGATTTTAATAGGACGGGAGATATGAAAGATTTTATAATGGACAATAGTCTTGTAACATTGAATATCGATCATCACCCTCATCCAGATTCAAATCTATTTCACCATAATATTGTTGATTTAAATGCAGCAGCAACTGGATGTATGGTTTATGATTATTTAATCGAAGTTAGAGAAAAACCTCTTACTAAAAATATATGTGATGGTATTTATACAGCTGTAATGACTGATACTGGTTGTTTTAGATATAGTAACACAGATGAAAAGTGTTATGATATAGCAATTGAGAGTTTAAAAAATGGGGTAAAAACTCATAAGATTTATCAGAATGTATATGAAAATAGCTCGCCTGAAAGAATGAACTTGCTGGGACTAGTATTATCTAAAATCAACTATGAATTTGATGGCCTATTTGCTTGGTTTGAGGTTACAGAAAAAATGATGAAAGAAGCAAAAGCTAGATCGAAAGATGTAGATGGTTTTTCTGATATGGCTAGATCTATAAAAGGTGTTGAAATATCTATGATGATTATGGAAACAAGTATTAATTCTTGTAGACTCAATTTTAGATCAAAAGGTAAATTCATAGTGAATGATTTAGCAAACTATTTAGGTGGAGGTGGGCATGCTTATGCAGCTGGAGCAAAAATTGAGAAAAGCATTTTAAGTTTTAAAAAAGATTTACTTAACGGTATTAGAGAGTTAATTAAAAAAAAGGTAGAAATTTGATTTGAAAATTTTTTTAGCAAAAGATTCTGGCTATTGTTTTGGCGTAAGGGATGCTGTAAATCTAGCATATAAGACTGTGGATGAAGAGGGAGAGGTTTATATGTTGGGTACAATTGTACATAATGAAAAAGTTGTTGAAGATTTGGATGCAGCTGGAGCTAAAATCGTGGATTCTCTAGATGATATTCCAGAAGATTCTTCGGTGCTTTTTCGGGCTCATGGGACTTCTCCGTCTATTTGGGAAAAGGCAAGGAAAAAAAATATAAATATAGTAGACGCTACTTGTCCTTTAGTTACTGAGATTCACGAAGATATTCAAGAGCTAGATAAAGAAGGTAGGAAATGTATAATTATCGGAGACCATGCACATGATGAAGTAATCGGGATAGCATCGCAAGTAAAAAATCCTATTATCATTGCGAATAAAGATGAGGCAATGAGATTGAAAAAAATTAAGAAAGCTGGGGTTGTAAGTCAGTCAACCCAAATGATAGAAAACGTTAGAGAAATCTTGGATGTTATTGTTGAAAAAGTTTATGATTTGCGTTTTGTAAATACTATTTGTTTTCCAACTAGACGCAATCATGAGCAGATAAAAGATTTAGCTATCATTTGCGATGTTATGATAATAATTGGTTCTTTTACCAGTGCTAATTCAAAACGATTGACGCAACTTTCTAAGGAGAGGAATAAAAGGTCATTTCAGGTTACTTCAGTATTAGATTTGAAAAATTTTTGGTTTGAAGATTGTAAGACTGTTGGGATCTCTGCAGGCGCGTCAACTCCAGATGATATAATTAATGAAGTAATTAAAGAAATTAAAATAATCGGTAAGACTACCGAAAAGGAAGTGGTTTATGACAAAAGGTTCATATGATATCAAAGTTGGGCTAGCAGAGATGCTAAAGGGAGGAGTGATTATGGATGTTACATCTCCTGAGCAGGCTAAGATTGCAGAAGATGCTGGCGCTTGCGCTGTTATGGCATTAGAAAGGATTCCGTCAGATATAAGAAAAGATGGTGGCATTTCAAGGATGAGTAATCCTGAAATGATCAAAGGAATACAATCAGTTGTATCAATCCCTGTGATGGCGAAATGCAGAATCGGTCATTTTGCTGAGGCACAGGTTCTTGAAACATTGGAAATAGATTTTATTGATGAAAGTGAAGTCTTAACCCCTGCAGATGAACATAATCATATTTGGAAAAATGATTTTAAAATTCCATTTGTTTGCGGAGCAAGGGATCTAGGAGAAGCTCTAAGGCGTATAAGCGAAGGAGCTGCTTTAATTAGAACAAAAGGCGAAGCTGGTAGTGGCAATATAGTTGAAGCTGTTCGTCATATGAGGACAATTGTATCACAAATAAGGAGATTAAAAGTATTAGATGTCGATCAGCTTGTAGCAGAATCAAAAAAATTAGCTGCGCCATTAGATCTTATTCAAAAAGTTGCAGAAAAAGGAAAACTTCCAGTGCCAAATTTTGCTGCTGGAGGGATTGCTACACCTGCGGATGCATCTTTGATGATGCAGCTAGGTGCTGAAACAGTATTTGTAGGTTCTGGAATATTTAAAAGTGATGATCCAGAAGCAAGAGCAAAAGCAATTGTGGAAGCTACTACTCATTATAATGATCCAAAGAAGGTTGCTTCTGCGAGTGAAGGTTTAAAAAAAGCAATGAAGGGGTTAGATATGGCTGAGATACCTGAGGAAGAAAGACTTCAAGAAAGGGGTTGGTAATTAAGGTTGGCGTTTTAGAGCTTCAAGGTGATTTTGAATTGCACCATAGAGTTTTACAAAATATTGGTATTTCTAGTTATTCAGTGAAAAAAAAATATGATTTGAAAAACTTAGATGGCCTAATAATTCCTGGAGGGGAGTCTACGACCATGTCTCTATTAATTGATTCTTCCGATCTAAGAAGTGCCTTGACTAAATTTGGTGAGAATAAACCAATTATGGGAACCTGTGCAGGTTTAATTCTAATGGCTAAAATTGTAACTGATAATCGTGTAAAACCTTTGGGGCTTATTGATATTGAGGTTAATAGGAATGCATATGGTAGGCAAATAGAGTCTAGACAAGTAGAAATTGATTATAAAATAGGCTTCAATAGTAGTTCTTTAATTTTACCAACATCATTGATTAGAGCACCCAAAATAACCTTTATTGGTAATAAAGTTAATATTATTGGAGAATATAATAACTCTCCAGTTGCGGTTATTGAAAAACACTTTTTAGGACTCACATTTCATCCTGAATTAGATGGAGTTGGATTATTTCATAAAATATTATTTGATTCTAAAAGTTCAGTTTATTACAAAAACAATTATTTATAGATGAAGTTAGATTATTTACCAAGCATTAAATCGCCTGATGACATCAAAAATTTTTCAGTTGAAGAGTTGCAAGAATTGTGTAATGAATTAAGATCTTTTATAATAAATACGGTTACCGAAGTTGGCGGGCATTTGGCGCCAACTCTTGGTGTGATTGAACTTACGGTGGCTTTACATCATTTATTTGATACCCCTAAAGACAAATTAGTTTGGGATGTTGGTCATCAGGGTTATGCTCATAAAATTTTAACTGGTAGATTTAAGAAATTCCGAACTATTAGGAAATATAATGGAATTAGTGGATTTCTAAAACGATCAGAAAGTAAATTCGATGCTTTTGGAGCTGGCCATGCTTCTACCTCGATTTCTGCTGCTTTAGGGATGGCTGAAGCAAGATTCCAAAAAAATGATAATTACAGAGTTGCGGCTATTATTGGGGATGGATCCATGACAGGTGGTTTGGCTTTTGAGGGGATAAATAATGCTGGGCATTTAGGTAGGCAATTATTAGTGATATTGAATGATAATGAAATGTCTATTAGTCCAAATGTTGGTGCCCTATCAAAGTATTTTACTAGGATAATTTCAAATCCATTGTACAATAAGGTTAGAAATATTGTGTGGGATAGTACTGGAATAATTCCAATGGGAAAATCTACAACCAGATCCTTAATAAAAAAATTAGATGAAACCTTGAAAAGTTTGATCGTTCCAGGTATGTTATTCCAAGAGCTGGGGTTTAGATATTTTGGGCCAATTAATGGTCATGATCTTAATGAAGTTTTGCATACATTAAATAATATTAAGGATATACAGGCACCTGTTTTACTTCATATTTTAACCAAGAAAGGTCAAGGTATGTTGAATGATGCAAAAGGAAAAGAAGAATACCATATTGATGCAGTGAAATTTCATGCTGTTAAGCCTAATGGTAAGATGCCAAAAGACTTAAAACCAAAGGCAAAAGAAGAATCAGCTCCAATTTTTCAGAATGTTTTTGGTTCTTTAGTATGTGAATTAGCAGAAAAAAGAAAGGATACTATATGTATTACCGCAGCGATGAAGGAGGGGACAGGTTTAGTTGAATATTCTAAAAGATATCAAAAGAGGTATTACGACGTGGGTATTGCAGAAGGCCATGCAGTTACTTTTTCTGCTGGAATGGCAACCGAGGGATTTAGACCAATTGTAGCTATTTATTCTACCTTTTTACAGCGTGCATACGATCACATAGTACATGATGTATCATTACAGAGACTTCCTGTTATTTTTTGTCTTGATCGGTCGGGCATTGCAGGTGAGGATGGACCTACGCATCATGGAGCCCTCGATATTGCATATTTGAGATGTGTTCAAAATCTTATTCTAGCTGCGCCAAAAGATGGCAATGAATTAAGAACATTACTTTATACTGCATTAACAGTTAATGATAAACCTTTTGCAATTAGATACCCTAAAGCTTCTTCCATAATTTTTAATAAAAAATCTGAAGGAGAAATAGTTAGTATAGGCTCTTGGACTGTGGAAAGGTCTGGATCAAATATTGCAATATTATCGGTTGGTTCAATGGTTTCTAGTTCTGTAAAAGCATCTGAAATACTTGACTCTATTGGAATGAATGCTGAAGTTGTTAATTGTAGATTTATAAAACCATTGGATTATTCATATTTAGAAGGTTTACTAAATAAGTTTAATTATGTTTTTACTGTTGAAGAAGGAACTATAAATGGAGGATTTGGTGACGCTGTTGCATCCTATTTATTGGAGTCTGGATATAAAGGTAGATTTAAAAAAATAGGTATGCCAGATAAATTTGTTCAGCATGGATCGAGAGAAAAGATTTTATCTGTTCTTGGGCTTGATGATAAGGGGATTGCAGATTTTATATCTCAGGAATATAAAGAAAAATCTATTGTATCAATTAAAATTTGAATTGATTTTATAAAATTTTTAATGTCAAATAAATTAAAAAACTGGGAAGTTGATGCTAAAAAATCTCCAACGCGAGATGCGGATTTTGATACAATATCAGGCAAAAAAGTAGATCTTTGTTATTTCCCTAAAGATATAAAAAATGATTATTTAGAAAAATTGGGATTTCCTGGTCATTACCCATACACCAGAGGCGTTCATCAAAACCTTTATAGAGGCAAACTATGGACAATGAGGCAATTTGCAGGTTTTGGGACTCCTGAAGAAACCAATAAAAGGTTCAAATCTCTTATGAAGAATGGTCAAACAGGGTTATCGGTCGCCTATGATATGCCCACACTTATGGGCTATGATCCTGATCATCAGTTTTCTGAAGGAGAAGTGGGGAAATGTGGTGTTAATGTATTTTCATTGCAAGAAATGGAGACTTTATTTTCTGGAATAAAACTTGATACTATATCTGTATCGCAAACAATTAATGGTCCTGCTTTTATATTATTAGCTTTTTATATTGCTACAGCACAAAAGCAAGGTGTTGATTTAAAGAATCTGCAGGGCACTCTTCAAAATGATATTTTAAAAGAATTTACTGCACAGAAAGAATGGATTTTTCCTCCAAAAACCTCAATGAGGATTGTCACAGACATGTTAACATATTGTAGCAGACATATGCCAAAGTTCAATACAATTTCAATTAGTGGTTATCATATACGTGAAGCTGGTTCAACTGCTGCACAAGAGCTTGCTTTTACTCTTGCTGATGGTTTTGCGTATGTTGAGCATGGTATAGAAGCTGGTTTAGATGTCGATGATTTTGCACCAAGGTTATCCTTCTTTTTTAATTCACATTTAGATTTTTTTGAAGAAATAGCAAAATTCCGTGCTGCTCGAAGGATTTGGGCTAAACACATGAAATTAAGGTATAGCGCAAAAAATGAACGTTCTTTGAAATGTCGTTTTCATACTCAAACTGCGGGCTGTAGTTTGACAGCTCAGCAACCAGAAATAAATATTGCCAGGACAGGTTTTCAAGCGCTCGCTGGTGTTTTAGGAGGAACCCAAAGTTTGCATACAAATAGCATGGATGAAACACTGGCATTACCTACTGAAAAAGCAGCTGAAATTGCACTAAGAACTCAACAATTAATTGCTTATGAGACTGGTGCTGCAAATGTAGTTGATCCATTAGGTGGTTCTTGGTTTGTTGAAAAACTTACAGATGAAATAGAGAAAGATGTCGAAGAATATTTTGAAGAAATAAATAACCTTGGAGGAGTAATACCAGCAATAGAGCAAGGGTTTTTTCAGCGCGAAATAGCTCAATCTGCTTCAGAATATCAAAAAAAAATTGATGAAAATAAACGAATCGTAGTTGGAGTAAATAAATTTATTAAAGAGGATGAGGAACTAGATATCCCTGTACTAGAGATTGATCCAGATACTATAAATAAACAGCTTAAAAAGCTAAAAATTTTTAAAGAATCAAGAAATGATTTAGTTGTATCTTCTTCATTAGATGCAATCCGATTAGCATGTAGAACCAATGAAAATTTAATGCCTCTTCTCATTTCGGCTGTTAAATCTCATGCAACTCTTGGAGAAATAATTATCGAAATGAAAAAAGAATTTGGTGAGTGGCAGGAGAATACAGGTTTTTAACATAATCTTATGTTTTTTAGTAAAATAACTATAACAATTTTTACTATTTCTTTCTTAGCTGTAATCTGGATTTCGTGGGTTACTTTTAATCCAAATGAGCAAAAACCTGGATTAGTTCGATTTGTATCAATTTCTGAACTTGATATTATTAAGGAGAATGAAAGAATTAGATTAGGTGGTTTGGTTAAACCTGGATCTATTAATATATCACCCGATAATCAATTGGAGTGTAATTTTAGTCTTCAACAAGGTGAACACAATGTAGATGTTCTTTTTTCTGGAATTAGACCAGATATGTTTAAAGATGAGGCGGAAGTAATTATAGAAGGCAACTATATTCGAGGCAAATTTTCAGCAGATCAATTACAAACAAAATGTGCTTCAAGATATGAAGGCGATTTAAAGGACCAATCACCCTATAAGTACAAAAATATATGATTCCTATTTTAGGCAGTATTACTCTAAGTACAGCTTTGGGGTTATGTTTAGTAAGCGTTTTTTTGTTATTTATAGGAATAAGAAATAAAGAAGCCAAATATTTTATTTCTGCACACCGAACTATAAATTTAATTTCAATTTTAAATATTTTTTCAACTTTTCTTTTAATTAACGAATTGATTGGAAGCAATTTTAATGTAAAATATGTTGCCCATTACACAAGTATTGAGACCCCATTAATCTTTAAAATAACAGCACTATGGGCGGGCCAATCTGGTTCCTTATTGTTCTGGTTATTTGTTCTTTCAATCTATACTTTAATTGTCTCCTATAAAGAGCAGAAAGCAGTCGCTATGTATTTTCAGTGGGTGCTATTAGTCCTTGCTTTAGTTCAGTCCTTTTTCCTTATTTTACTTAATTTTATTGAAAATCCATTTGAACCTATTAATGTTGATTTCATTGTTTATAACGGCAATGGTTTAAATCCTCTTCTACAGAATTTAACAATGGCAATTCATCCACCTACTCTATATCTAGGTTATATAGGATTTACTATTCCATTTGCATTTGCTATAGGTGCATTAATTACTAAACAGTTAGATAGTATTATATGGATAAAAAAAATAAGACGCTGGACGTTAACTGCGTGGCTGTTTCAGAGCGGAGGAATTATACTTGGAGGATGGTGGGCCTATCAAGAATTAGGCTGGGGGGGCTACTGGGCATGGGATCCTGTTGAAAATGCTTCTTTTATGCCATGGCTTACTGCCACAGCATTTTTACATTCTATTTATATTCAAGAAAAGAAAGGGCTTCTTAAGCTATGGAATATTATTCTTATATTGGCTACCTTTATTTTGGTAATGTTTGGAACCTTTCTGACTAGAAGTGGAGTTATGTCTTCAGTTCATTCTTTCGCAGTTTCCGATCTGGGGCCTGCATTCCTAATCTTTATATTTATTACATTGATTATATGTTTCTATTTAGTTTGGCTTAGACTCCCAATATTTGAATCACAAAAAAAAATTAAATCCATTTCATCTAGAGAAAGTGGTATTTTATTCAATAATGTAATATTTGTTGTAATATGCTTTTCTGTATTTTGGGGTACTATTTTCCCTGTT
Organism: uncultured bacterium; assembly: GCA_964561495.1. Taxonomy (GTDB): domain Bacteria; phylum Fidelibacterota; class Marinisomatia; order Marinisomatales; family UBA1611; genus CAZLPW01. Next base: position 12,532 of record CAZLPW010000036.1, read on the forward strand.
TTATCGGAGGCAGTGAGAGGTTCAAAAATAACAGTTGGTCCGCCATTTTATAATCAAGTGAATATCCCGATTGGTTTAATCTTATTATTTTTTACTGGTGTTGGGCCATTATTAGTTTGGGGGCATACATCAAAAAAAGCATTTTTTAATAATTTCAAGATTCCAATTATAGTTATGATATTTTTATGTTTTTTATGTTTTTTTCAAGGAATAAAAGGTGCAGCTATGGTCTCATTTTCATTAGCTGGATTTTCATTGGCAGCTATTTTAAAAGAATTTTGGCGTGGTATACTTTCAAGAAAAAATCAATTTAATGAATCGATTTTGAGAGCTTTTTTTTCTTTGATTAATAAAAATAGAAATCGCTATGGAGGGCACATTGTTCATCTTGGGATTATAATAATGTTTATTGGATTTACAGGACATGCATTTGATTCAGAAATAGAATTTTCACTTAAAAATAGAGAATCTATTGATTTTAATGGATACCGATTTGAACTTGCTTCATTATCATCAGAAGAGCGCCCAAATCATTTTGCTTGGATTGCTGAAATGAAAGTTAGTAAAAATGACAAAAAATTAATCACTACATTATATCCAGAAAAACGTGTTTATTTTCATAAGCACCCTAATCCAGATAAGAGACAACCACATAGTGAATTAGATATTTATTCTACAATTAGGAAAGATATTTATTCTATTTTTTCTGGAATTGATGGAGAAAATGAGACAGCATTTTTTAAGATTATGATAAACCCATTAGTTAGATTAGTATGGTATGGAGGATATATTCTAATTATAGGAACTTTGATTATTTTATTGCCAAATAAAGAAAAATTATGGATTTAATATCGTTTATCTTTTTAGTTCTTTTTTTTGTAATTATTTCATGGTATTTGACGGTGCCTTTTTTTGATATGAGTTGGGATAATGAATATAAAAATGAAGACAATAATTCTGAATTAAATCAAAGAAAAGAAATATTATATAGTCAATTAAAAGAATTAGAACTTGATCGCAAAATTGATAATATTTCTGAAAATGATTTCATTATAGAACGACAAAATCTTAAAAAAGAAGTTTCAATTATTTTAAATAAATTGAAAGCCAAATAATGGATTTAGAAATAGTTGAATTAAAAAAATCATTTTATAAACACCTAGTTCTAGACTCAATTAATTTAGAAATAAAATCAGGTAAAATTATTGGCTTGATTGGCCCTAATGGAAGTGGTAAAACAACCCTACTCAAATGTATTTCAGGTATATCGAATATTGATTCAGGTACGATTAAAATTGGATCGGATGTAGTCTCTCCGTTGAACCCAAACTCAAGAAAAAAAATATATTTTATTGGACATGGAAATGGAATGTATTCTCATTTTACTGCTTATGAAAATTTGAAATTTTTGGCAGATATATATAAAATTAAATCGAATTTAGATTTGATTATTGAGGAGATTGGATTTGGAAAAGAGGCAAATAAAATGATTGGGTTTTATTCACAAGGTATGTTGCAAAAGTTGAAATTAGCAAGTTGCGCTCTTATTTCTTCTGAAATTATTTTATTAGATGAACCGCTTACGGGGCTTGATCAAGATGGGAAAAATTATTTTTTTAACTTACTAAAATTATGGAAAGTTGAAAAGAAGACTATTGTGATATCTTCTCATGATATTAATTTTCTTGAAAAATTTGCTGACTACACTCTTAAACTTAATAATGGTAATATTAAAAGATTGGATTAGAATTTGAGATCTTTAATTTGGAAAGAAATAATGAGCGAGTTGCGAACAAAACAAATTATTTCAACAATGATTGTTTTCGGCCTGGCTATAAATCTTGTATTTGCCTTGAGTTTTAATTTAAATAAAGAGCTTATAGAACTAATATCGCCTGGGCTGTTTTGGATAGTTATATTGTTTTGTTCTACATTGGGAATTAATAGAGTTTTTTCTTATGAAATTGAAGGAGATAGCTATTGGACATGGGTTGGAGCACCGATTGATCGAGGTTTGGTATTTTTATCCAAAGTTATAGTTCTTGTTATAGTTCTACTTTTTTCGGAAATCTTTATTGCGATACCTTTTTTTGTTTTTTTAAACATAGATATTGAGTTCTCTATTTTTCATTTTTTAACTACCTTGATTTTTGGGACCTGTTCAATTATATCAATTGGATGTTTAGTATCTGGGCTTACCTTAAGATCTGGGGTAAAAGGAAGTTTAATATCAGTTTTACTTTTTCCTTTATCAACTCCAGTTATAATAGCAGCCACAAAGAGTACTGAATTTATTTTTAACCAGAAACCAATAAGTGAATGGAGCTTTTGGTTGCTGATTTTAATTACAGTTCCAACTGTATTTTGTTTAACTGGTTATTTATTATTTAATTATCTTATTGAAGAATGACACAATTTTTTTCCCATTCAATTAATCGTATTCATTTTTTGATTAGTTTCCTATTATCTGTAATTAACATTTTAATTATTATTTTTTTAAATCCTTTAAATAAGGCACAAGGTTTATTTGGTAATATTTTTTATATACATGTTCCAATAGCTTGGACAGCCTTTTTAATTTATTTTTTTGTGATGGTGTCTGGTATTCTTTTTTTAATTAAAAAAGATTTTATTTGGGATTACACTGGTCATGCTTGTGCTGAAGTTGGAACATTATTTATGTTTTTAGTTTTAGTAACGGGCCCGCTATGGGCTAAACCTGCTTGGGGCTATTATTGGCCTTGGGAGCCTAGACTAACAACGAGTTTGGTGCTATTTGTTATTTATTTGGGCTATTTTATGCTTAGGGAATTTGGCGGTGCTCCAGAGCAGGTTTCTAGATATGCAGCAGTATTGGGCATTGTTGCGTTTTTGGACGTTCCTATTATATTTATTTCTGTGAAGTTTTGGTTGCCCGAGATGCAATCGCATCCCCAAGTCGGAGAATATTTTGAAGGAAAAAGTTCTTTGCCAACTCTGCTTATAATCTATTCCTTATTATCTTTTATCCTGTTGTCTATCTTAATGGTTAGATTTAGGATAAATACACTAAAATTATCTGATAACAAGTATAGATGATATATCTTATAACCACTATAATAATTGTATATTTATCAATCTCAATTTGGTTTTTTTTAGAATTGATAAAAGAAAAAAACATGATTAACAAGGAGTGATAGTCTATGGAAAGGAAGATAATTCATGTCATTGGAACTGGGACAATCGGTGAACCATTAATTGGTTTACTATGCGATTATAGAGAAAAATTAGGATTAGATGAAATCACCTTTCATAAAAATACTCCTTTGAAAGAGGATAGATCTAAAATATTAGATTTAATTGAAAGAGGTGCAAGACTTGCTTGTGATAAAGAAAAAGAAAAACATTTTCGTAAACTTAACATGGATCCTGATTTTGATAGTGAAGAAGCTATAAGTAGATCTTCAGTTGTTGTAGATTGCACACCAAGTGGGATTGGTCACTCAAATAAAAAAGAATATTACCAAAAATATAAAGAAAATGTTAAAGGCTTTCTAGCACAAGGTAGTGAAGATGGTTTTGGGAAAAAATATGCGCGGGGAATAAACGATTCTTCATTATCTCCTAATGAGCAATTTATTCAAATTGTCTCATGCAATACTCATAATGTTGCATGTATTACCAATACTATAGCCATTGATGAAAACCCAGACAATCTTTCTAGAGGGACATTCCTTTGTGTCAGGCGAGCAAATGATTTAAGCCAAAGGTCAAATTTTATTCCTTCTCCACAGGTTGGGGTCCACAATGATAATAAATATGGAACACACCATGCAAGAGATGCTTCTAAGTTATTTCAAACCTTGGGTCTGGATTTAAATCTTTTCTCTTCTGCAATGAAGGTTAATAGTCAATATATGCATATACTTTGGTTTCAACTTGAGGTTAAAGAACCGACATCATTAGTAAAGGTTAAAGATAAATTGTATGCAAATGATCTTGTAGCTATGACCGAAAAAGATTTAACTAGTTTAGTGTTTTCTTTTGGAAGGGATCATGGCCATTATGGTAGAATCATGAACCAAACGGTAGTTGTTGAGCAATCTTTATCTGTTCATGAACACCAAATAACTGGTTTTTGTTTTACTCCTCAAGATGGTAATTCCATGTTAAGTAGTATAGCTGCAGCAGAATGGTTATTATATCCTCATTCATATGAAGATAAGATTCAGTGTCTATCTGGTCTATTTTTTGATAATATATAAAAGCAAAACTTTTTTATAATAAAAGAAAATTATGCATGTTGAACTTAGTGCAATAAAATCTGATCCATTTTTTATTCTTTTCAAAAAAAATTTGAAAAATAATTTTAAAATTAAAAAAAAGAATAAAATTCTTCTATGTATATCAGGCGGGATGGATTCGATGGCTCTATTTTTTTTATTCTTTTCTCTTAAATATTATAGGATCCAAATAGCACATGTGAACTATAAAATAAGGAAAGAATCAGACTCAGACATGAATTTTGTTAAGAAAATATCTGCAGAATATAGCATACCCTATTTTTCATTATCTGTTTTACCAGAAAGCATGAAAAAAGGACAAAACTTCGAAGATTGGGCAAGGAAGAAAAGATATGAATTTTTTGACCAAATTTCTAATGAGAATAATATAGATTGGATAGCAACTGGTCATCATAGCAATGATAATGTTGAAACATTATTTTTCAATCTTTCTCGGCAAACCGGCTTGTCTGGTCTAAAGGGTATTTCTGAAAAAAGAGAAAATATTATTCGTCCACTTTTAAAATTTTCAAAATTTGAAATAAAAGGTTTTTGTTCTAGAAATGGTATACCATATGTAAATGACAAATCAAATAATAACCAGAAATACTATAGAAATTTTATTAGGCATAGTATATTAAAGACTTGGGAAGAGTATGACCCCAGAATCATTTATTCTTTGGATTCTTCAATAAAACATTTTGTTGATTGGAATAATGCTATTGATTTATTAATTAAAAAAATATTTGTTGAAATTATCAAAACAAAAGATTCTAGAATTGAAATTCCTTACGAATTAATAAATGGAATACCTATAAATATTATTATAAGGATTTTTCAATTAATTACAGTTGATAAAAATGTTCTTTGGAAAAAACATGAACTGTTTGGAATAAAAAAATTTATTAGTTCAAAAAGAATTGGGAAAAAAATAATTATTAAAGATAAATGGATATTTGTTCATGATAGAAATATTATTATTGGAGAAAAATTATATCCAATGAGCAAAATACAATCAAAGAATATAAAAATAGAGGAAGAAGTAATTTTTAATGAGTATATTTACAAATTATCATTGAAAAATAAAGATGATCTACTGTTTAAGAATAATAATAACTTTGAATACATTAATTGGGAGCTGATAAAAGATAAAAAACTTGTTATAAGGTACTGGAAGTCAGGTGACTTTTTCTATCCATTAGGCATGAATTGCCGGCAAAAAATAAGTGATTTTTTAATTAATATTAAATTAGATTACTTTTCAAAAATAAAACAAACTGTTATGACAGCAGATGGAGAAATATTTTGGGTTTGTGGTAAAAGAATATCAAATTGGGTAAGAATAAATGATAATACTAAAGAAGTAGTTTTATTGGAAAAAATAAAAAAAAATAATTATGATTACAGTTCAAAAAGAAAGACTTAGACCTCTTTTTAGCAAAGAAGTTATTGAGGAGAGGATAAATGAACTCGCAAATGAAATTAATATAAAATTTGCAAATGAAAATCCAATTTTTATTGGGGTCCTTAATGGTAGTTTTGTTTTTTTATCGGATTTGATAAGAAAAATTAAAATAGAATGTGAAATAGATTTTATCAGAATAAGTAGTTATAAAGGGGAAACATCCACTGGGGAAATAAAAAGTGATAGTAGAATTATTAGAAATTTTGAGAGAAGAAATCTTATAATTGTAGAAGATATTATAGATACAGGTAGGACGATTCAATTTTTATTAAAATATTTTGAAAAAATGAACCCTTCAAAAATTACAATTGTAACGCTATTACATAAGCCAAAGTCATTAAAAATAAAATTAAATATTGATTATATAGGATTTGAAATATCACCAGATTTTGTCGTAGGATATGGTCTTGATTACAATCAGAAATTTAGGAACTTAGATAGCATTTATCATTTAAGTGCCTTAACCGAATAAACTATAATTATAAGGAAAAATCCAATTAATGAGTGAAAATAAATCGCCATTGAATAAAAAAAATAAATTACCCGAGCAAAAAAATTCTGAAGAATTTCAATGGAAGCGAGCTGGGAAAACTAGTCTAATTTGGATTAGCATCATTGTTTGCGCTATCTATTTATCAAGTATTTTAACAGATTCAGATAAAAAAGAGCCTGAAATTGAATATACTGAATACATAGAATATCTCAATTCGGGCCAAATAGAAAAGGCTACCATTTTAGGTAGAGTATTCCATGGAAAATTTAAAGAAACAAAGATTATAAATACTGAAATCGGAGAAATTGAAACTAATAATTTTAAATTAACTCTTCCTTTTATTGATCGGTCAGTTACCGACGAGTGGGACTCAGTTGATTTAATATATACATTTAAAGAAAAAAGAATCGATTGGACTGGATATTTATTAAACTTATTTCCTTGGATATTATTAATTGGGTTTTGGCTTTTTATGATAAGAAGAATGCAAGGTGGAGGCCCTGGCGGTGTAAAAGGAATATTCAATTTTGGAAAGAGTAGGGCCTCATTGTGGACTTCAGATCAACCAATAGTTACCTTCAGAGATGTAGCAGGCTGTGAAGAAGCAAAAGAAGAATTAAAAGAAGTCATCCAATTTCTAAAATCACCGAAACGGTTCCAAAAATTAGGAGCAACTGTTCCAAAAGGGGCGTTATTAGTAGGGCCTCCAGGTACAGGTAAAACTCTACTTGCTCGTGCAGTTGCTGGCGAGGCTGGTGTTCCTTTTTATAGCTTAAGTGGAGCTGATTTTGTTGAAATGTTTGTCGGGGTAGGAGCATCTCGTGTTCGTGATTTATTTGAGCAAAGTAAGAAGACTTCCCCCTGTATTATATTTATTGATGAATTAGATGC
>CAZLPW010000037.1:0-7625 GCA_964561495.1 uncultured bacterium
GGATTTTCAACAAATATAGTCCCAGAGCCATAATAAGCATGATTTAACCAATATTCTTTATATCGATTATAGCCATACTTTTCCTCTTCCCAGATCGCTTCACTAAATCGTGCAAATCCTTCATTTAGCCAAATATGCCCAAAATTTGCACATGTCAATTTATTCCCCCACCAGCTATGTCCTAATTCATGAGCAATTAACCATTCACTATGCCCACCAATACTAGTAATGGTCTGATGCTCCATCCCTCCGCCCCATCCAAAATTTGCATGCCCATATTTTTCATCGATAAAAGGATACTCACCAAATTTGTCAGAAAAAGCACCCAACATATCTTTAACTAAAAGAAAATTTGGTCTTGAAATTTCATAATTATCAGGGTATACATAAAAATCAAGTGGTAATGTATCGCCATTTGCAGATATAAATTGATCATGCCAAAGTGTATATGGATATATTGCTAAAGAGACAAGATAAGTGGGGATAGGGTATTTCTCTCTCCATTCATACCTCTTCTTTCCATGTCCAAGAGTTTCAATGGAATGAAGTAATCCATTAGAAGCAACTATTTGATTACCTGGAACAGTAACAGCTATATAAATAGAATCAACCTTATCTGATGGATCATCTTTACAGGGCCACCAGCATCTAGCTCCATATGGTTCAGATAGAGTCCAAACATGATTTTGATTCTCATGCTGATCAAAAACAAAAGACCCAAAACCACATTCTGGCGGACTGCCATGAAAACTAATAACTATATCAAAATCATATCCACCATTGTTATCTAAATGATTAGCTGGTATGGATATTAAGTTATTAGCATGGGTATATGATATAATTTCTCCATACAAAGCTACCGAATCAACTATCATTATATCTGAGAAATCAATTTCAAAAAAGTTAATTTGTTGGTTAGGGATCACTGAACCTAACATTTTTAATGATCCTGATATTTGTTCATTTTCAAAATCAATTTCTAAATCTAAATCATAGAATGTAACATCAATCTTATTTTGGTCTTCGGTTAAACTGCTCTGAGTTCCCGCCCATCTATTAGCCGAATAAATTTTTCCACATAAAAGCTCAGAAACTGGTTTGTCCGTTTCTAACTGAGCATTTAGTAACTGAATATAAACTAACGAAATGAAAAGATTTTTAATCATGATCTAAAATAACTATCAATCAAATCTAATTTTAAATAATGAAATAAATAATTATTTTGATAAAATTAAATGAATTAATAATTATTTATTTTGGATTATTAAAAATACCTATTGTTTTCTATAAAATAGATATTTCTTTTTTATATATTTTAAAACTATTGAAATGTAATTTATAATTTAATGTGAGGATGCTTTGAAAAAATAAAAAGATTCTAATCTTTTCCAGGCTTTATCTTATCAAACTTTAAATTTTCATACTTTTCCCACATAGTAGATCCAGATGCCTCACTGAATCGCAAAGCAAAAACTAATGCATCAAAAAACGGACTGTTTGAATATTCACCATGGCTATAATATTCATCAATCCACTTTACCATTTCTGATAAATTTATTTTATTCTCATGCATTCTATCAAAAATGCCGTAAACAGTCTCCGCCCTATTATCAAAATACCACTGAGTTATTTTTCCATAACCTTGTGATTCTTGAAGTTCTTTATGCGTTTCATATACCTGAACTAGATAACTATATGCAAATGTTTCTTTTTCTTGATTAGAAAGGGTTTTCCAATGAGCAACCGCAGGAGAAAGGGTCTCTATCGATTCTTGAGGGAATAAAACTGAGATAAAAAAGGTCAGCAAAAATACTCGAATTATTCTTTTATAATCAATAAGATATATCATTATTAGGCATCATATTTTACTATTCTATTCGATGTATATCCAATGCTAAACATTAGGAGGGTCAACCCAGTCTCCATTTTCACTAATTAGATTGACCAATTCATCTACAGCTTTATCACTTGGAATATTACGCTTTACCAAAATCTGACCCTTGTATAATGATATTCTCCCTTCTCCAGTTCCTACATATCCATAATCAGCATCAGCCATTTCGCCTGGGCCGTTTACAATACATCCCATAACTCCAATTTTAACTCCTTTAAGATGTGAAGTCCGCTCTCTTATTTTTCCAGTAGTCTCTTGCAAATCAAATAAGGTTCTCCCGCAGGAGGGACAAGAAATATATTCAGTCTTAGATATTCTCGTCCGACTTGCTTGAAGTACTCCAAATATGGTTTCATTTGTAAAACTAGATTCAATTTTGGTATCTATCCATATACCATCGCCGAATCCATCAATAAGAAGGCCTCCAAAATCAATGGAAGCATTTATTAAAAATTTGTCAATTTCCTGATCAGAAATTTTACATCTTATAATAATTGGATTTTTTATTTTACACTCTAGCGCATAATGAAACCAACGTCTTAATAATCGGTAAGGACTCTTTTGCTTTGACATTAGGACTAAGATAGCATTAGGAGCTTTTAAAATCTTTTGCTTAGTCACATTACTAAAATCATTTACATCAAAATTTAAAAAAACAGGGGTTTTAGGACTGGATCCTTCTATATCAAAATCTTCAATATTAATTAATCTAAAATATTGATTATTATCATGACTATTATCAGATAAGACCATTAGGCTTGATGGAAGCCTGAAATTAATAATATTCGTTCCAATATAAATATAATCCACAGCTAGATCTGAAACATGCCACTTGTCAGAGGATGCTGAATATATGTATCCTTGTGGAATTAAATCATTTTGACTTATGGATTTTAATTTTGAGAGATTAGCAATAACACGAGGTACATTTTTATGACCAAAATTCAAAATATTATTGGTTGCTCTGCGATTAAGAAAAAATGGATTATATAAAATATGTTTTATAGGTTTAATTTTTATTGTTTTATCTATTAATTCATATCTTGAAATCAATTCTCTTGCAACGGGTATTTCATCCTCAGGTTCTTCAGTTAGACTAACTCTAATTGTGTCTCCAAGACCATCTTCAAGCAATGTCCCAATCCCTAAAGAAGATTTAATCCTACCATCCTCTGCTTCCCCTGCTTCTGTTACACCTAGATGTAATGGAAAATTCATGTTTTCCTCTTCCATGCTTCTAACTAGTAATCTATATGCCTGAACCATTACCTGTGTATTGCTCGCCTTCATAGATATAATTATATCTTTAAAGTTCTCATTGACCGCAATCCGAAGAAACTCCATTGCCGATTCAACCATTCCTATCGGAGTATCTCCAAAATGACTCATTATTCGGTCTGATAAAGATCCGTGATTTGTTCCAATTCTTAGAGAGGTACCTTCATTCTTGCAAATATTCAATAAAGGAATAAAACGATTTCGAATTTTATCTAATTCCCTTTCATAATTTTCTTCTGTGTATTCATAAAATTTGAATTGTTTTTTATCTACATAATTACCTGGATTTATTCTAACCTTCTCAACTATTCTTGCAGCTATTTCTGCTGCATTTGGCGTAAAATGAATATCTGCCACAATCGGTGTTTTAAAACCTTCTTTTCTGATCTTATTCTTTATATTCTTTAAATTTTTTGCTTCTTTAATACTTGGTGCAGTAATTCTTACAATCTCACAACCCGCCTCTATCATCCGTATAGACTGTTCTACCGTGGCATTGGTATCCATTGTATTAGTTGTTGTCATTGACTGAATTCTTATTGGATTAATACCTCCAACACCGATCTCACCTATCATGACTTCACGTGTTTTATATCGACTAAACTTGGTTAGGCTACTACAATATTGTTGCATGACTAAGGAATATAATATGGTTGCTCAAGATAATATTTTGATTTTGAAATTGCACCAGAAAAATTATTAAGCAAAATACATTCATTGTAACTACTCTTAGCACTTAATCGTTCACCTTTAAGATCTAAAATATTTCCTTTTAATAAATAGCAGTAACCAAGAACAACATCAAACTCACCATCATAATTATTAATTGCATTATTTACGTGCTCAATTGCTAGATCATATTTTTTTTCTTTGAAATGCAATAGTGCTATTTCATAATTGAGATAAGGTATATACCAGCGTTTTTGCCTAGACGTCAAATCATTTGAAACAACTTTAAGATTACTAATTTGCACCTTTGCCTCTTCATAGTGGTGGTTTTTTATGTTAGCCTCAAGTAAAAGAATATTAAAATAAAAATTGTTTGGAAAATTATGGACAAGTTTTCTAGCATATTTAGCTGCTAAGATAGGATCATTATCTATCCACAGGTAAATAAAACTAAGAATGCCACAAGCTTCTATCCATGCCCAGTCACTTTTTTCAGCGGCTATACTAATTTTATTTATTCCTTCCTTATCAGAAGAGTTTAAACCATATAGTTTAATAGCATATTTCAAGAATGAATCAGTCATATAAGTATAGTATTCGACCAAACCAATAGGTAGCTTAGCATCTAGCATTTCGGGATCTTTTGCAATGGCTTTATTTATTTTTTTAAAACCTTTATATGCCCTAAAAAGGGTTGTTAGCCAACGCTTTTTAGCAAGTGGAACTCTTGCACTTAAACCAACTGTAGATCCATAGTATAATTCATAATATGGATCTAGATAAAACTTTTTTGTCAAAGATTTATAAATCGGTTGTATCTCTGCTAATGATTTTTCCAACACAATGTGAGTAGTGTCTACTGGATCGAATGCTAAACTTCTAGTCCATTTAGCAGCAGCCCAAATAAAATGGACACCTGGATGATCAGGGAAATCGGTTCTAGCTTTACTTAGTATTTTAAGGGATTTATCAAACTCATAATTATAAAATGCATATACTCCCTCTCTAACTTTATCATCACCTAGATAATTTATCTGAGTATATATAATACCTATAAATGGTATTAGAGCAAGAAGACGGATCACAGATTTAATATAATATTATTTTTTTCCCGAATAAGCTAGGAGCCTTGAACAGATAGAATAAGCCAACCTTTCGCGTCATTATTATCTGGTTTAATTTGAAGGCTCCGTTCCCAACTTGCGCGGGCAAGCTGCTTCTCATCCATCTCCCAATAAGTAATTCCAATTCCTGTATATGCAGTTGCATCATTGGGACTAAGCTCAAGAACTTCTTGAAAAGCAACCAGCGATTCTTTATACATTCCCTTCTCTCTATAAAACTTACCTAACGTGGCCATAGCACCAGGTAACCAAGATGCTGAATTACTATTTACTGATAAAGCATTTTTAAATGACTGTCTTCCCATAGTAGGATTGCCAATTCTATTAAATTCAACAGCCATTACATAATATGTTTGTGGTAAAAGATTCCTAACGATTGCATCATTAGGTCTATAATGAAGTAAATCCTCCCACGCAGCAGCAGCTCGCCCCCATTCATTCGCGTTAAAATAACTAAGACCCTGCATATATCTATAGTCTGCATTGTCTGGTTTTAAATAAATAGCATTACTGAATGACAAAGCAGAATACACATATTTGCCCTGTTCAAAATAAAGGTCTGCAAGAGAAATATGAGGTTGTAATTCTTTGGGATTTAACTTAATTGCTCGCTGGAATTCTTGCTTTGCTCTTTCCTCATCACCAAGCTTTAAATATGCTTCCCCCTTTAATTGTACAAAACCAACATTTTCTGGATACTTTTTATTACCTTTTTCTGCTTTGAACAACGCTTCCTCATAATCTCCAGACACCAAATATTTTCTAATTGTATTTAATCTTTGAGCAGGGCCATCTGGTGCCTTTTTTGAACTAATATCTAATACTTCTTGGCTTAATTCCCTTTGATCCTTGGTCTGGACAAAAAGAGACATAGCATCAACTGTAGCACGGTGATTCGGATCGATGGCGAGGGCCTCCTCAAAAGCATTCTTTGCTTTCAAATACTCACCCATATTTGCATAGAGTGAACCAAGATAAAAGTGGGCATCTGGATTCTGTGGCCGCTTTGATATCTCACGAAGATATATATCTTTGGCCTTATTCCAATTTCCATTGTTTTCATAATGTATACCCAGCTGACGCTGGATATATAAGTTTTCAGGATTTAGCTTTGCCTCTTTTTCAAAATCTGCAGTAGAAAGAAATGGTTTTGCATCTATACTAACGGCCCGTTTTTTTGGTTTATCATCGTAGAGATATCTAGTGGCCCTAGCTAAATCTCGATTAGATGATTGCAATTCTCCAGTAAGAGTAAATAGTTCATCAGCATATGCGGCAGTATTGATTCGTGGATATTTTTTTAATGACAAACTTTCTGAAGATTTATTTTGCTCTTTTTTTGGCGCAATCTTTGATGAGGCTTTACTTTTTGTTTTCTTAGTTAGTTTACTAATCTGGGACTTAGTTTTTTTAGATGGATTTAATTTATAAGATTTTTTTAGGTCCTTTATGGCGCCTTCGTAGTCCTTTTTCTTTGCCTTAGACATTCCCCGCTTGTAGTACTTTGCTGCTTGCTTTTTCTTTTTAGATGATTTCTTTTTTTTCTTCTTTTTTTGTTCTGAAGATTCTGCACGCACTTCACCCAATTCTGAAATCGGTAAAAAACCAACCAGAGAAATAGAGAGAACCAACCTAATAATGATTTTCATATGGGCAAATTCATCGGATTACACCAGAATTTACAAAAATAGGCCTATTTGTAAAGACTATTAATTTAAATCTATTTTATCTAAAAAAATCGTTCATTTAGGATCTGGCACTTTACAACAAATTGGCAGACTTTCGTAAACATCGGGGTTAGCTAAAGTTGAATTTGCTACATATCCTAATTCAGATATTATTTTTTCAATCTTTGGAAGATCAATCTTATTCATATCATATGTTATACTTGCTGTTTTATTTTTCATATCTACATTGGCAAACGTAATACCAGAAGATTTCTTTAGACCACTCTCAATAGTCTCTTTACACATACCACACTGGATTGTTGGAGTTGTTATACTCACAGTAGTATTATTTCCTTCGCACGATATAATTATAGCGAGTACGGAAATTGTAATTTTTAAAATTATTTTTTTAATCATAAGAATTCCTTTTTACTAATTATCTACTTAAAAACCTAAATAATTTATTTAATAATCTTTGATAGTTTCTTAAAGTTTTCGTCATTCGCATTTTTTTGTATGCCAAACAATAGCATCTCTACAGTAGTTAAACCAGCACCCATATCCTTAATCATTTGTAATGCGATATCATTATCATTTTTTTTTCTTGATGAAATACAATCAGTCACAATTTCAACATTGTAATTGCTTGCAATCAAATCTTTAGCTGTCTGGAATACACAAATATGTGTCTCAATTCCACATAAAATTAATTTTGAATTCAGATTTATAGTATTGAGTTTTTCATTAAATGATTTGCTATTCATGCATGAAAACTCAGATTTTTTGAAAACTGTACAGTGTCCATTAAGTAGGCTTTTTATATCTTTAATAGTATTACCCAATTTATCTGGGACTTGTTCAGATACAATAATTGGTAGTTGGTATAGATTAAAACCCTCAACTAGTTTTTTTAAATTATTAATTAAATCTTTATTCCCACTCATAACAGGAATTAATTTTTCTTGAACGTCAATTATAATTAAATGATAATTA
>CAZLPW010000037.1:7669-19544 GCA_964561495.1 uncultured bacterium
CATAAACTAAAGACCAATCCTTTATTTCTCCTTTTGTGTTAGCTATTGCAATCCTATCAAACTTAATCATTTTGGGAATGTGGATATTTTTTATTCGGCCTTTTAAATCTTTATCATTAAATCGACCATATACAAGACTTAGATGAGGATCAAAAGAGTAATCTATATCACTTGAAATTCTATTTGAAAAATATTTTTGGATATCAAAAATTTTAGAATTTGATCTTAAATCAATATAAAAGACTTTCCAAGGCGGCTCACCAATCTTTAACCCATTTGTTTCACAACTCAGCTCAGTTGATTTTTTTCGGCATGAGTCAACTAAATCAATAATACCTAATATTGGTTTTTTCAGACCTCCGATTAACGTGCAATGAGGACTAAAAATTGAGCAAGAAAAATAGCTACACGTTTTTTTTATTAATCTACCAAGTAAATCATTGGATTCGGAGCTTGGTATAAGCCAGATTGAATAATTTGGTACCACTATTTAAGAATTGTTTCTATTTGTTTTAGCTTTAGTTTTAAATTATCTAACTCTATTTGTTCAATCGATTTTTTTGAAATCTTTGGTCTATTAATAATTCCCTTTGCATATCGAACATCTCTTGATAAAGTTGGATCATCAAGTGCCAATTTATCAAGACGCTCTATGTGAGATTTGTCTCCAAATTTAGCTAGTGCATACACTGATCTTTGCCTGATACTTCTACTAGAATCATCTAAGAAATTTTCAAATATTTCAATTGTCTCTGGCTTAAGCTTTACATATTTCTCTAGTTGAGATATACACTCAGTCCTTGCTCTCCAGGCGATATTCCCATACTCAGATAATTCTACTAATTTTTCATAATTTTTTTCACTTATCACACTTCCATAATATGAAATAGCTGCCTTACGTATAACTTCATTATGCGAGTCCCTATTCTTTAGTTTCTCTAGCTTAGTCTTGGCAATACCACTATCAACCTTAATCAAGGCACGAAATGCATCAGCAACTCCATAATATTTTTCCTCGTTTTCAACAACACTGCTTAGAAATTCAGAAACATTTTTATTCCCCTTATAGATTTTCATGGAGGAATAAATAGCACGCTTAACTCTATTATCTTGATGTTCAGTAAGCTTTATTAATTCATCTTCATATTTATTAACATTCAATTTTGAGAATGCTATAGCAGCTTCTTTTCTTACAGCCCAAAATGGATCTGAACCTATAGAGGTTAGTAAAGCATTTTCAACATTCCGCCTACCCTTTTTATTGGCTAATACTCTTGCTGCTGATATTCGATCTAGAATATTTGGTGCCATCTGCAATTGCAGTATCCATTCGGATATATTTTTATCAAAATTAAGTTTACAAGGAATCCGATTCCCTGTGTTAAATACAACAAGTTTAGGCCTGTTTTTGGAAGGAAAATCAAAAACCATTTCTCTTTGATCAATCGTAAATGAATTTACATTTTCATCAATTCTCACATCCACATTGACTTTGAATATATTTGACTTTTTCAGATCTTGAACCTGCTTTACACTGACCCTGACCATCTCATTCCTTGGGTTATAATTCCATGAAACCTTAAACTCTGGGTAACCAGGTTCATACAACCACTGTTTAAAAAACCAATCTAAGTTTTGACCAGTAGTTAGTTCAATTGATTTTTTAAAGTCTGATGTCTCAACATTTTTTCCCTTATTAGACAATGTATAATGATTAATTGATTTCCAAAACCCCTCATCTCCAACCTGATCATTTATCATATTAAGGATTAGACTACCTTTTTCATATACGTGCGCATTAAAAAGGTCCATAGGATCATAAAAACGATCATAAACTGATGGATAACGAGCTAGACTATCTTGCTTTAAATATTTATCTATCTCTTCCTGACGAAGATATTCTGATTCATCATATCCAAAAGCATGTTCTAAATATTTGCGAGCGAAATACGATGCAAAACCCTCGTTTAGCCAAATATTAGCCCAATTCCTGGTTGTAATCATGTTGCCAAACCACTGATGAGCTAATTCATGTGCAACTAGTTCATGACTGCTTACATCAGGAACAGAATACTTATCATGCATGGTTATATCAGAATAATGTGAGAGAGTAATATTCTCCATACCGAGAAACATAAAATCTTCAGTTATTACCTGATCGTATTTTTCATAGGGATATTTAACCCCCGTCTTTTTATTAAAAAATTCTATCATATCTGGTGTTTTACCAAAAGAACGAATAGCTTCATCTTTATTATTATCATATACCCAATAATTGACAGACATACCATTATATGAATCTTCTACTTTTACATATTCACCAACAACAAAAGAGATTAAATAACTAACCATTGGAAAGTTTTCTCTCCAATGCCAAGTGTGTGTGCTATCTTTGTTATTTACTTTTGATAACAACTCACCATTCGACAGTGCTGTGTACTTTTCATTGACTGTTAGGATACACTCAAATGTAGAACGGTCATTTGGATAATCATAAATTGGGACCCAGTGATGATTATCTTCTTCTTCTCCCTGAGTCCATGCCTGCCAACGTTTTTCTGGGTAGTTTATATCTGGAGAAATGAAATAAAGACCCTTTTTAGGATATGAAATGTAGTCAATCCTTATGTCAACTGTATCTTCCCAACCTAATGGATTATAAAGATGTGTATAGATAAGTGTTTGATCTTGAGTAAAATCAATATCTTTACCATTTAGTCTAACCCTACGAACATTCATATCTTCTGCATCAAAAATAATTTCATCCAAATTCGAACTTAAAGGACTAAGGGTATGAATCACATATCCTTTTACGCATTTATTTTTGAGGCTTACATTTACATTAATCTGAATATGATGAATATCTACATGTCGGTCTCTAGTCCTTTGTAATGGAGGGAGCTCTTTTGGAAAAAGAAAAGAAAATATTAAGAATATAAATATTTTTTTCACTTTTTTATTCTTCTTCATTAAATCTGTTTTTTCGGTGCATCCTAGCATCATTAATAATCCTTTTTGCCATCTCCTCTATTACTCTAGAATCTTCATTACCATCATAGTTATTTACTAAATCTAATTTTTTAGAATCATCTTGCAAAAGAAAAATGATTAATAATCCAATCATTATTAATAACAATATAAGACCTAAAAAAACTGCAAATTCCATATTTTTTTCTAAAAATTTTTATCCAGATAAAAACAAAAACTAATAAGAATTGGATAAATTTAATGAAACAATATACTGTCATCTAAATAATTAAAATTTCAACTTAAAAAGTTTTTTTATCGAAATAACACTTCCTTCATTTGCTAAATTTTAATATAATTTTTTATTTATTAATGAATCAAAAATCTTACAACTCTGGGCTTACACATTTATCTAAGTTTACAATACTTAGTACATTAATTTTAATTTTTGTGGGTGCATTGGTTAAAAGCCATGAGGTTGGCTTATCCGTCCCAGATTGGCCCACAACCTACGGAGAAAACATGTTTGTTTTTCCGCTCTCTCAAATGGTAGGTGGTATTTTCTATGAGCACGGTCATAGACTGATTGCAACATTTGTAGGTTTTCTAACTTTATGCCAAACTTTATGGCTTAGCATATCGAATGGAGAAAAATGGCTAAAAGTTATGGGGTTTATCTCTCTTTGTGTAGTCATTACACAAGGAATGTTTGGAGGATTGACCGTTATCTTTTTCCTCCCTCCTCTGGTGTCAATTATCCATGCTACTCTTGCGCAAACTTTTTTAGTTATACTAATAATTATTGCATATGGTTTATCTAAAGAACGGCTAAAAAGAGACAAAAAAATTGATTTTAACACAAAAATACAGATTAGAGCATTTATCATAGGGCTTTTGATTTATATCCAACTAATATTGGGAGCGCTAGTTAGGCATACCTCATCTGGACTCGCAATCCCAGATTTCCCAACCATGGGTGGAACTTTTTTACCAATTTTTAATGATTCAATGTTAAAATATATAAATAATTATTTATTTGATATAGATAAAGATATGGTATCAATATTTCAGGTTGTGATTCATTTTTTCCATAGAATGGGAGCTTTAATTATAAGTATATCTTTTTTGATATTCTTTTTTAAATATCACAATAGTTTAAAACATAATAAAAATATTGGTTTTTCTTTATGGTCTATACTTTTTACTATTTTTTTTCAAATTATCCTTGGAGCAGCTACCGTACTTTCAGAAAAACATGAAATTATTACTAGTCTTCATGTTTTAAATGGAGCATTTCTTTTAGGGTTAACTGTGTTATTAATACTGCAGCTTAGCCCTGTAGACTTTAATAAATGGCCTATTTTAGATAGATTTGAAATATCTACTGACCATAGATAGTGGTATTTTAAACTCAAATTTTATTTTCTTTAAATTTGATATTGTTATACTATAAATCAATTACATTGATATAAATTTAAATTAATGAATCAGCTAGCTTGGTTTAAAAAAACACTTGGTCCAGGAATCCTTTTCGCGAGCACCGCCATAGGTGTCTCGCACCTAGTTCAGTCAACTAGGGCTGGAGCTGCTTACGGGTTTGGCTTATTAATTTTTATTATAATTGCAAATACTTTTAAATATCCATTCTTTGAATTTGCCTCTCGCTATGCTAATGCTACGGGAACAAGTATTATTGATGGGTATAAAAAACTCGGCCCTTGGGTACTTTGGGGTTACCTAATAATAACAATTATCTCGATGTTTTTTATTACAGCAGCGGTTGGTGCTGTTACATCAGGTTTTCTGCAAAATCTACTAGGAACAACAAACCTAGGAATATGGAATCAGCTGGTTTTATTTTCTATTTGCGGGATCATTTTATCGCTTGGAAAATACAGCTCTTTAGATAGTCTTATAAAGGTTATTGGTTTTACACTTTTAATATCAACTTTGTTTGCATTTTCCACTGTCCTTATTAAAGGTCCATACTCACCAAACTTATTCCCAAAGATATCATACAATACTCATGATATCTTATTTATTATTGCTGTTATGGGATGGATGCCAACAGCTGTAGACCTGTCATCTTGGAACAGTCTTTGGACTATCGAAAGAATAAATCAAACTAAATATAAACCCGCTCTTAAAGAAACAATTTTTGAATTCAATCTTGGATATTTCATATCAGCGGGACTTTCAATATGTTTTGTAACTCTTGGAGCATATTTAATGTATGGTACAGAAATTTCCTTTAATAATAATAGTGCATTATTTGCTAATCAGGTAATCCAATTATATACAATCTCTATAGGGTCTTGGAGTGAAATAATTATTACTATCTCTAGTTTTAGTATTATGTTTGGAACCTGTATCGCAGTTTTCGATGGATATGCTAGATCCGCAGATAGATGTATAAGACTATGTTTTCAAGAAAAGGTAGAAAACTTCCCCGTATATAGTATTCTTATTTGGTTTTTAGTTATTGGCTCAATGGGTATTATAAGTCGATTTGGTAGCCAATTAAAACAACTAGTTGATCTAGCAACTACCATTTCTTTTTTAATTGCACCTTTTGTTGCTATTGCGAATACTATATTGGTTAGCAAAAAACATATTGACTTAAAATTTTTACCTCCTAAATGGTTGAATTATCTTGCTATAGCAGGGATAATTTATTTGGTAGGATTTGGTGGGCTTTTTGTCTTTATTAAAATAATTTAGTCAAATAAATTTTATCAATTTATATATTAAACTATTAATTAAACTTATTTTAAGAGTATAATTTTCTTTGATTGCTTGATATTTCCCACATTAAAAATAAAAAAATAGATACCACTGGATACTCTTTGTCTTTGATAATTAGTTGCATCCCATAAGACAGAATTATAACCCGCACTCTGTCTGCCTTTATAAATATTGCGAATGAAATTACCAGATATGTCATATACGCTTACATCGACTATTTCATTTTTAGATAATATATAGTCCAAATTAGTTATAGGATTAAAGGGATTTGGAAAAGGTTCATTCAGAGTATATGACAAAGGTAAAACTTTAACATCTTTAACTTCCAAAAACTGTTGATCCATCCAATCAATACGATCTCCAATCCAGTTTTTTAAATAATTTATTTCGCTGAAATAATTTCCTCCCACAAAAGCATTTGGCCAAATATATTCATTAAGTATTGGCCATCTCTGAAAATTTCGTTCTTGCGCTTCTCCAATCAAACTAACAGCTGAGTCAATTGCATTATATATTGAATCAACTGAAAATATAGTTTGTCTTAGAAAAGCCCACCTTTGGTGATACAAATCTCTAAATATTTGGTCATCCCAGATAATTTGCCACCAAAATGGAATTCTAAAATTATCATTTTCAGGGATTTCATTCTTTACTTGCCAACCATTAATATCCCACCCGTTGTAGTAATCTGCATTTCCAAATGCTAGGTTATAATCCCAGATAGGCCCCATATAAAGAAGACTGTCAACACTGTTTTTATTCTTATACATGTAAGCACTCAAACGATATGCATCAACATTTTTAGATATTTCACTAACAATAGAAACATCTATAAAAGAACCTATATCAATATAATTATAATAACCTAAAATAGGATCATCATAGTCTTCACTCAATAATAAACTTTCAAAATCAGAAAAATAAGCTCTAATATATTCTTCTTGTTCTGAAACTATCTCATCCGGTTTCGGGTAGTGATATTGATAATAAAACCCCGTAGATGGTTCATCTGGCAATTCTGAATACCAACCATTATTATTTTCACCATTCCATTTATCAACCTTAATAATATATCCCCCAGTTAAATCATCACCAGAGGTTTCATCAGGGTCCAGCTTTGAGATATCTATTCTATTATCATCTCTCTTAATTTTTTCCATGAATAAATAAAGCCCTTTATAGTCACCATTAATTAGAAGCTCGCAAAAACGCGTTCTACTAGAATATCTACCCATATCCCTAGCAAGTTTATAAGCTAAGTAGTTACGAATAAGTGATTTATCACTATACGGTGCATATAATATCCAATCATTTTCTTCAGGTAGGCCTAAAACTGAAACATTGTTATTATTTCCATCACTATCTTGAGTCTCAAGAGCATATTGTTTTTTAGGAAACATTTGAGAAGATGAACCTCGAATTTCTATACTAATTCGTCCATCATAGTCATTAAATGAGTCTACTAAATTATTTATGCCATTAGAATTATTAACTATACCCATATGAGCAATAATCCTTGTATCACTAATAATTTCCTGATCGTAGGTATTTATATTAATAATAGGCAGATTTGAAACTGAAAAATTAAAGGGAGGGATAAACCAATCTGGAACGGGTCTAAAATAACTTGAATTATTATCGAAAGAAAAAGAAAGAAAAAAATTACTGGATAAATCTGATGAAGATATTCCAACATTGTGAACCTGTAATGCCAAAACATTTTCTCCATAGACAAGCAAAGAATCTAGACTCTCCGAATCCAGAATAAAGGGCTCAGGATATCCGCCATTATATAAGGAAGCTTCATGATCCGCTGAAGTCGGTGTATTATATGAGATAAATTCTCCATAAGTTTCTAGATTACTAGATCGTGCAATTTCATATCCATTTAGATAAGCAATAAAACCATCATCATAGTCAGCATGCAGAACTGCTTCTTCAAATAAATAAATATTTTCAACATTGAAACTTTTTCTTAAATAAACAGATATAGTTTGATCAATAGTTGTACCATCATCATCATCCCCATATCCAAATCCACCTTGTCCATTTGTCCAATTAGAAGTCTCATATCCTAGCATGTTCCAGTTTTCTTCAGGTTCCATTTCTGGAACTAAATAAAACCAATTATCATCAGAAAAAATAGCTGTCCTCCAAAATATTTCGCCGAAAAGAAAGCTGGATTGAATCAAAAAAAACAGTATGCAAAATTTAATTTTTAAAAAAGAATTCATAAATATTTTTACATTATACAAGGTCTAAAACAGCTATTGTAGAAATTTTGTCAAATCAAATATATGTTTTAAAAACAGAGTAGCCGCTACATCATAAATAGGAGGAGCTACAGGAAAAGTAAAACTCCAAATAATAATCCCAGAGAACCAAAAAATATATTTTTTCATTATATAATTTAACAGAAATATATTTCTAATTGATAGTTTATTGGAATTCAATGGACACAGAACTAACTTGTAATCTCAAAACCTTACTCTAAATTAGATTACAATAAAAAAATATATGGATAATAATAAAAAATATTGGAGAGAAAATATTATCCTTATTTCCAAATGCTTAATTATTTGGTTTATATCATCCTATGTTTGTGGTATAATTCTAGTAGATCAATTAAATACTATTAGGATGGGTGGATACAAATTAGGATTTTGGTTCGCTCAACAGGGTTCAATATATATATTTGTGATTTTAATTTTTTATTATTCATTTAAAATGAATGAACTAGATAAAAAATACAAAGATTCAAACAAAACCTAAAATGAGCTAGGCTATTATGGAGCTCCAGACCCTTACTTTTTTAATCGTTGGCTTAACATTTGCTATTTATATTGGTATAGCATTCTGGGCAAGGGCAGATAATACAGATGAGTTTTATGTTGCAGGAGGAGATATTAATCCTATTGCTAATGGCATGGCCACAGCAGCAGACTGGATGTCAGCTGCATCTTTTATATCCATGGCTGGTTTGATTGCATTCTATGGCTATGGTGGTTCAGTTTTCCTAATGGGTTGGACAGGTGGCTATGTGCTTCTAGCTTTATTACTTGCACCATATCTTAGAAAACACGGCTCTTTTACGGTACCAGAATTCATAAGTGATAGATATTATTCTCCAACAGCACGCATGGTAGCTGTTTTATGTTTGATTATTGCATCAGTTACCTATGTTATCGGACAGATGAAAGGTATTGGTGTTGCTTTTTCTCGTTTCTTAGAGGTAGACTATGAAAAAGGATTAGCAATCGGAATGATTATCGTTTTTATCTATGCTGTAATGGGCGGTATGAAAGGTATAACCTATACTCAAATTGCTCAGTATGTAATTATGATAATAGCTTATACCATCCCAGCTATATTTATTTCCTTTATGTTAACTGGCAACCCAATTCCACAACTTGGCTTAGGTAGCACCCTTCAGGATGGTACATATTTGTTAGATAAATTAGATACAATAATGACAGAACTAGGATTCAAAGATTATACAACAAATGCTAGGATTAGTTTATCCAATATGTTTTTTTATACACTTTCTTTAATGATTGGCACAGCTGGCTTGCCTCATGTAATTATGCGCTTTTTTACTGTCCCATCAGTTAAAGCAGCTCGCTATTCAGCGGGTTGGGCCTTAGTATTTATCGCAATCCTTTATACTACCGCTCCAGCTGTAGGTGCAATGGCTCGGTTAAATCTGATTTCAACGATAGAACAATCTGATAAAGAACAAAACTTAGCCTATAGAGATAGGCCTTCATGGTTTAAAAATTGGGAAAAAACTGGTCTTCTTAAATTTGAAGATAAAAATGGTGATGGTCTAATACTCTATACAGGAGATAAAGAGAAAAATGAAATGGTTAAAGTTGATAGAGACATTATTGTTCTAGCAAATCCAGAAATTGCAAAGCTTCCTAATTGGGTAATCGCCCTTGTTGCTGCTGGGGGTTTAGCTGCCGCTTTATCTACTGCTGCTGGCTTATTATTAGCAATCTCATCCGCAATTTCACATGACCTTCTAAAGGGCGTTTTTAGACCAGATATTTCAGAAAAAGAAGAACTTAAAGCTAGCCGTATTTCTATGGCAGGATCTATTATAGTCGCAGGATACTTTGGTTTTAATCCTCCTGACTTTGCAGCAGGCACTGTGGCGCTTGCTTTTGGCTTAGCAGCGTCTTCTATTTTCCCTGCATTAATGATGGGGATTTTTTCAAAAAAAATGAATAAAGAAGGAGCCATAGCCGGAATGCTGGCTGGTATAAGTGTTACTCTTTTATATGTATTTCAACACAAAGGAATTATGTTTATTAAATCTACGTCCTTTTTAGGTCCGATGAGTCAAAATTGGTTTTTGGGAATAGAACCGAATGCCTTTGGTGCAATAGGAGCAATGGTTAATTTTATTGTAGCCTATCTGGTAGCTAAAAGATACTCTGACCCACCACAAAAAATTATAGATATGATTAATAAAGTACGGCTACCTTAAAAAACAGAATGAAAATTATATTTCGATTTCTAAAAACTGTATAGTCTCTCCATTAATATTTTTCAAAATCATGGATAATTTTCTTTTAGAATTATCAATATTTATAAGACCATAGTTTTCTGATTTAAATGTATCTCCAATTCGGTATGGACCTTCTTCTTCATCGCCTGGATATGGTGCATTCAAAGCACTTGAAGTAATTTCATAAATATTATTATCAGATTGTGTCAACTTTTTGTACAATCCCCCACGATGCCTATCGCCAGAAATAATAATTGTATTACCTAAATCAAAACTATCTACTAATTCTTCCATTTTATTTTTCTCATGAGGAAGATTATTCCAAGATTCCCAACCATGGCCAGAGGCAATAAATTGAATAGAAGAAACAATTATTCGTACATCTGCACTCATTTTTAATATATTTTTAAGCCAACTCCATTGTTTTTCTCCTAACATGGTTAATGAAGTATCTGTAGATGGGATATATCGTTCTTTTCCTTTTTCTCCTAGATTATCGCTAGGGGTCAATTCATCTCTAAAATATCTAGTATCTAAAAAAATGATTTGGACCTTTAATGAATCTAGAATGAAACTTAATTGATGGTAAAGCCCTGAACGTTTTCTTCTAATATCATTTTCTGGTATCTCCCAGAAATCTAAAAACAACTCCTTTGATAAATCTCGGTATGGGTATTCTTTTCCCCCATCATTAAGACCATAGTCATTATCATCCCATATTGCTTCTATTGGAAAATCTAAATTTAATTTTTTAAAATTTTGTTTTTGCTTATTATATGCTCTGCGAAGCTCAGACAAATTTTTATTTTCGCTATTACCATATACGTTATCGCCAATCATTAAAAATAAATCAATTTCTTCATTCTTAATTGCATCAAAAATTTTTAATGACCCATCCTGTTTCAAGCATGAACCAAAGCCAATTGAAATGGAATCTTTTCCTTTTAGATTTTTTATCTGAATAGGTAAAAATAAATCATCATCAACTGAGAACTCGTGTTTAGAGCTTTTTAATGAGCAACCAGAAATATATATAGCGAGAAAAACATATATAGTTATATGTTTTTGTTGTAATTGTTTAATCAAACCAAGGAATAGAACAATCACTATTATAACAAATAGTGAATAATTTTGATCGGAATTTTAATTATATAACTAGCCTAAATATCTTCTCAAACTTTTGGCGCGTGACCTATGTCTTAACCGTTGAATAGCTTTTTCTTTAATTTGACGTACTCTCTCCCTTGTCAAATCAAACTCCTCACCTATTTCATTTAAGGTCATTGCACTATCTCTGCTAATTCCAAAATACATTTCAAGCACCGTTCTCTCTCTTTCTGAAAGAGTATCTAATGCTCCAGAGACTTCTTCAGACATAGACTCCATCATAATATTTGCCTCTGGCTCTTCAGCCTCACCATCCTCAATAATATCTAAAAGGCTACTATTTTCACCTTCTTGAAAAGGTGAGTTTAATGAACTGTGGCGTCGGGAATATTGCATAGCCATCAGAACCTCATCTCCTGTCATCTCTAGTTGAGATCCAATTTCATTGCCTTTTGGCTGGCGTTCTACTTCTGACTCTAGTTTTTCTGCAACTCTAGTTATTTTAGTAATAGTTCCAACACGGTTTAGTGGCAATCTGATCAG
>CAZLPW010000038.1:0-19512 GCA_964561495.1 uncultured bacterium
AAGGTATAGTTTTTATTAGTAATTTAGATGCTATTTTATTATTATATATATATACTGTAGTAGAAACAATGTTAAACAAAGTTTTCAGAATAATCATAGCTGTTTCAATCTTATTTTTAAGTATTGAATTATACCACGATCACGAAGAAAAGATCGAGGGGTACTTTTTTTGTAATATCGACTGCTCAGATAATGAGCATCATGAAATAAATCATGATTGTTCATACTGTACACACCAAAATAATTCAGATTTAATAAAATCAAATCTATCTTATTTTAAATTTAAAACTGATAAATCAAAAATTCATTCTAGCAGTGATTTAACTTGCTCCTGCTCAAACTATCTTTTTTATAATAAATCACCTCCTTTAAATAATTTAATATAAACGAACTCAGTACTCTACACGCCGTAGAGAACAAATTTTAATAATTATTAAGGAGAGCATTTAATGCAATTTTTATTTTTGCGTACTATAAAAGTACATATAGTTTTTTTATTAACCAGTATAGTTTTATTTACAGTCGGCTGTGAAGACGATGATCATCAAGAAGAGGGCCACACTGACGCAGAGGGTTTTGTTCTTGAAGATGAAAATGGAATAGAGGTTTACAGAGAATTTGAGGGTGCAATGACTGGTGGTATTACCTTGGCTGTAGGTGATACAATTGAACTCTCAGTACACTTTCTTGATCATGATGGAGAGGAGATTGAACATGAGGAAGAAGGCGATGACCATGATCATGGCGATGATCATAGCGGTGAAGAGACAGAATTAAAAGTTTCTGACTTTGATCAAAGCATCGCAATTGTAGAAGTAGAAGGACATGATGAAGAAGAGGGTGATGACCATGACCACGACCATGAAGAGGAACATGGATATGGAGTACATGTTATTGGGGTATCCTCAGGTTCAACTGGATTTAAGCTTGAACTAATGCATGAAGGCCACGCAGACTACACCTCAACAAATAACATACCAGTAACGGTTAATTAATAAAACCTGTTTACTTTATGCATCCTGGGGCTTTAACATCTCCAGGGTGCATTAACTAAAGCCTTTATGCTATATATTTTTATATATACCTTAAAAACATACACTTTTAAGGTGCTTTTTTATTCTTTTATTTTCTTGATACCACTTCGTGCAGAAATAAGTGGAAGTATAACAGGTGTTGTACTCCAGTCTGATGGAAAAACTCCAATACAAGGTGCTAATATTTATTTGACCCGATTTGAAATAGGAACCGTTTCTGAGGCTAACGGTCGATTCACGCTTGATAATTTACCTTATACTGAATTATCCTTAAAAATTTCTATGATAGGGTTTAAAGATGTTAATAAGTTATTTGAGTTTGATAGACCTAATTATGACTTAGGTGAAATTTTGATGAATAGAGATACCATTAAAATTGATCAAATAGTTATTGATGCTCATCATGAGCTTCAGCCTAAAGATTATAATTCAGCCATGTATATTGCTGGAGAAGAGTACCAAAAAAATCTTAAATCATCTTTGGCATTAACCATTGAGGAAGAGACTGGCTTAGCTGTGAGATCTATGGGTCAAGGAGTCACCCAACCAGTTCTGAGAGGGTATTCAGGAGATAGATTTTTATTAACAGAGAATGGAGTAACAACTGGGGACCTATCCCATACTTCTATTGACCATACTATCAGTATGGACATGGCATCCTTTAATAAAATAAGAATCATTCGCGGGCCTGAAGCATTGCTCTACGGCTCTAATACAATTGGAGGTGTGATTGATGTAAGCAGACAGGTTAACGAAGGCTCAAAATTTAAAAAACCTAGTATCCAATCAATCTTTGGCACTGAAACCTCAAATTCAGGTAAGTTCGGCAATATTGTTTATTACCTACCAATAGGTCCTAAAAACCAATTCCGATTTTCAGTACTTGGACGTAGTGCAAGTGATCAAAAAACTCCAGTTGGCGCACTAAAAAACACTGATCTTTCAAATCGTGAATTTGTAGGCAGTTATTCTTATTTCGGTCAAAAATCTCGAGCTACAATTTCATTTGAAAAACTCGATATGTCATACGGTATTCCAGGAAGTCCAGAAGGTCATATCGATGGAGTAGATATTGATTTAAATAAAAATACTCAAAAATTTCATCTCCATAAGGAGATATCTTTCATAGGATTTAAAACATTTGATGTTGACCAGCGCTTCATTAACTATGGCCATACTGAGAGTGAAAAAGAAAGCGCAAACCCATCTGTTATTTTAGAACAACAATTATTTTCATTGCAAAATATACTTAGGGGTCAAGGGTTGCATATTGGATCGCAATTTCAGCATCGTAATTTTCAACCAGCTGGATTTTATTGGACTCCCCACACCAGAGAATTTAATGTAGCTGTATTCGGTTTAATCGAAAAAAAATTAGATAAATATTTTTTCCAAATTGCATCACGAGCTGAATATCAATCGGTTATTCCAAAGCTTTCTCATGAGGTTTCAAATATTGATATAAGCCAAGTTATTGAACGAAACTTCTCCTTGATTTCCGCAGGAATAACTATTTATAGAAACTGGGACTATTGGGAGCTATCATTTGGGACGATGTTCACTGGAAGAGCTCCAGGTATTGAAGATTTATTTTCAGACGGACCCCATCTTGGTGTTTATGCCTATGAAGTCGGAGAACCACTTCTAAATAAAGAAAACACAACTGGTTTTGAGTTGTCTTTAAAAGGTCGCTCGGATAAAAGTGAAGTGCGCCTTACTGGATATCAAAACTTTAGCCCCAATTACCATCTAAGCAAACCATTAGGGATATGTGAGGAAGAATTCATACTTGGCGAAAGTCATCCATGCGCAGGTGCTGATTTCATTGAATGGGGAGCAGGGTCAAGTGGTTGGCTCTATAAATATAAACTATCTGGCATCAGAACCGCGATTTATGGATTCGAATCAGAGTTAAAATACAAATTATTAGGCTATATTAATCTATTTGGAAAAGCATCAATAATTAGAGGAAAAAATTTATCTGGTGACACTCCTTTAGAATATATACCCCCAGATAAATATTTCTTATCAACAGAATTAGATCTAAATCCAATTTCAGTTTTAATAACATTAAAAAAAGTTTCGGCTCAAGATAGATTAGGTGATTTTGAAACTAAAACAGATGGATATTTTGTTTCTAATATGAGCCTTACATATAGTTTAAATAAAACTAGTTTAAAACATAAAATTATTTTTGGCTTAGATAATATTTTTAATCAAGAATACTATAATCACCTATCGAGTGTTAAAGAAATAATGCCAGAAAAAGGACGGAGCCTTAGAATACTATATCGAATCTTTTTCTAATTGGTTTTTATTTTTATAAATCTATTTCATAAAAATCATTTTTCTTGATTTTTTATACTCTTTTGTCTCAATGGTATAAATATACATCCCTGATGATACTCTTTGACCTAGACTATTAGTCCCATCCCAGTATGTAGACCAATATCCTGTAATTTTTTCTTCATTCACTAAAGTTTTAACTCTCTGACCAGATATATCATATACATTTATTTTCACTTTAGTTTTTTTAGGAATTTCATATTTTATATTAGTTATTGGATTAAATGGGTTGGGATAGTTATGGCTCAAAGCAAATTTCTGAGGAAATAATTCATCGTTTTTCTTACCAAGCATACCATAATGAAATAAAATATTATATCGTTGCTCTCCAATAATAGGATACGCCCCAACCACCCCATCAAATGAGGAGGTGAAAATTCCTTTTTCTTCAGTTATTAAATCCGATTCATGTATTTCATTCATACTCAACTCGACTCCTGTTGAATTGTCCAGAATACTAAAAGTAATATGTTCAGGTAAGTTTTGATCATTGAATAAAAGACTTACCTGATTATCATATGTGGTGAAGTTATCTAATGTATCCATCTCCAAAGAAAGGATATCAAATGGTATGCTAATTGTTCCATCATATTCGAAAGGGAGGTTATTTATTTTAAGAGGGACTTGATCGATGATGGTCATTGCAGCAATTCTTGGTGAAGGCTCAAGAGGTAGTAATTTTGTGGCATCAGCGATATCTATATTTATACTGCCCTCAGAAGAAAAAGTAAAAAATACTTTTTCTGTTTGCATCTCAGAAAATATAATAATATCTAAGCTAGCATTAGATTCTTCATTTGAAACCCGGCCTAAAAAAGTCCCCGAGCTTGTTGCAATATCAGACGCTTGTATGATAAAACTTCCAGTGCCCCCGCTTGCCTGCACCCAAAAACCTTGAAAAGCAGGTATTAAACCCCCAGTTAAATCACCAGAAGATCCATTATATGTTTTCCAGTCTGAGCTTGCATCATCCCAGATTGAAACAGTTGTAGACAAATTTGTCTTTGATATATCATCCCAGTCAATTGTTTTGGTATATGGATTACCCGCTAAATAATAACTGTTTTGAGAAATCCCGCTGATGGAAACATTTCCTGTATTATGAGAGCCTGAAACATAAAGGTCCACTGGAAAATCACTATCGCCATCATAGTCAATATCATCAAACACATAAACCAAAAAACCTTGGCCTGCTGTCAAAGTTTGTGAAGATATATTTGAAACAGCGGTCCAGCTTTGATTTGACAAATTTAAAAGCCAAACATTTGCGGTTCCGTCTGTTACATCTCCACCTGTCATCCCTTGAATCCAAAGTTCATCTAAAAGATCACTTAAGATAGTTCCCGATACGGGGCTACTCATCATTCTATATCCTGAATTACCACTAATGCTAATCTGGTGAATTGGTATCCAACTGCTACCGAATGTGGTGTTTACATTCCAATCATGTCCTGCAGTCCAATCTGTGTTGCCATCTTCATAAGCTCCAATATCAGGTGCGCTACCATTATTTGTATACTGATCAGTAATACCAGAAATGACAACCCCCGCATCTATCAATGGCGAACTTGTTGCGGGAGAAAAATTATTGTTTGATGTATCAGTTAAAATACTATTCAGTGTTACGCTTTCACTGTAACCGTTCCAGTTATTGGTATAGGTTCCAAAAGTAATTGCTACATTATTTGATCTGTGGTTAGCAATTTTATCTGCGGCGTTATTTCTGACAATGGTGGATGAATGATCACCACTATCAATTTGTAAAACAATAATATCATTTTTACTTCCTGAGTTCAAAACAGTGTTGTTATATATTTTGTGATTATCACCTTTGACCATTATACCACCACTTTCACAGTTCCAAGCAACATTATGGTGCATTGTTCCGTTTGTACCATCAGCAGTGCCACTATGGTCGAATCGGGCTCCATATTTTTCTGTATCATGAAGCCAGTTATAACGACAAATAGCACCATCCTGTTCTGCCTCAGTAAACTGAATCATGGATCCATCGCTCTGTAAATGACCTGTATCATAAATATTATTATATTCAACTAAGGCAGAGTTTCCGACCTTCACAGTAGCAGATGCGCCTGTTTTATGTATTGTATTTTTTCTAAAAACATTATCGCTACCATTCATGCGAATGGTCAACATGATGCTGCTATTATCAGCTACGGAATAATCAATATTATTAAAATAACAATTATCAACAGTATCAGTCCCTCCCCACATCTCAAGGACGGTACCATCTGTATTTCTAAAGGCACTGTTTCTTACTGCACATCCTGAGCTTGTTGATGCAAATTTTGTCATTTCTGGTTCAGTATCCACTGTTCTTAGCATTCGCTTAGAACAACTGGGGTACATAAAATTACAACCATAGACAAGACAATTATCTCCACCTGAAAAATATATTGTAGTACCAAAAAATTCTAAATTTTTAATTTGTATATAATCAGAACCAGTTATAGTAAATGCATAGGACTGTACCTTCCCTCTTAGATTTAGTCTATTTGGGTTTGTACTATTTTCAGGGAAATAGTAAAGAGAATCTGCATTTTGGTATGTGTCATACCACCACTCTCCTGCTTGGTCTAAAAACTCATAACGGCCTTCAAGATAATAATAATGATGTTTTGTCTTCCAACTTGGTACAGTTGCATATGTAAATGTATTTCCAGAATGACTGGTAACTAAACGCGACCAAGTTCTAAAGGAACCTAGGTTTAAAATAGCAATGGCCTCTTTATTTGATTCATCAAGATCGAACCCTGCAGCATTAAGATTGATTGCAGTTCCAGCAGAATTAGTAAATGGATCATCAATAATAGTACCATTTGAATATGCATTTTCATCATCATCTATAGTCCCTATCGCCCAGTAATTTTCATTATCCCAAATCGTATTATCACTGAATTTAGCATTTGGCCATCTGGCCATTACTTGCTCTTCCCAGTCCAAGAAGAATTGCCATATATCAGAAGATAACTTAGTCCTCCAGATATTAGAACTCCCCACCTGAACCCAGTTGGATGTAATTGGAATAGTACCATCAATTATAACTCGCTCATTGTTATAATTAGTAAAAACAATAGGCGACCCTGATGAACCATCAAGATTGCTTATCGTTATAGTCTCATGATATCTTCCCTGCCTGATATAACAATTATCACCTGCAGACATTACAGATGCAGCTTTACCGATGGTTTTAAATGGTGTGTTTATAGAGGTTCCATTATTACTATCATTACCGTAGGAGGTTGCGACATAATAGTTTGTTGCTAAAAGGTATGATCCAAATAAATTAATTATTAAGCTAACAAATAATATCTTCATCAATTATAAAATAGTTTATAAATCTTGTAAATAATCGGATAGGATTAACATATCAAAGATATCTGTTTTTAAATCAAAATTAATATCTGAAGTACTTATAGAAGTATCTTCATTTAGAACAAAAACTAAAAGCATTGTAAAATCAGAATTGTTAACAACTCCATCTCCATTGATATCATATGATGGTAAACTAGAACATTCTAAAGTAGTCAAAAATTGTGATGTGCTCTCTGGAGCCTGGATTAAATATTCGCAGTAAGAGTGATTACCCTTTAAATAGTAATTAAGCCAAGCAAGAGCGTAATTCCCAACTTCACCCACTGGAAAATTTGATGACCCGTGACCCTGACCCGCCGATTCAAAATAAACTTTATCTGTTGTTTCAGGTACGTAATTATATTGCACAGGGGCCCATACACTATCATAGCCTGAACCTAGTTCATTAAGCTCATTCTCTCCTGCATAAATTAAAACTGGAACGTCATGATTTAAATGTTCCTCAATGAGGCAATAATATGCCATTTCTTCGCTACAGTTTATTGAATCCAAGAATAAAACTGCAGGATTTAGCAAAACTGCTGCTTTAAGAGTTGAGTCCATGGTAGCCGCGATATGCGCGCCGCCTCCGCTGGTTGAGTAACCTGAAACAGCAAAACTGGTAGTGTCAATTAATCCATTTAAAGGTGATAAATCTCTTACATTTTCTCCCTTGATTGTTTCTATAGCATCAAGTAAACCAATAGCTCTATCTGCATAGTCCCAACCTGCTAATTCGAGATCTCTATCCTCTAGATCAAAGTTCCCTATTGTCATTGAAATAAATCCATGAGAAGCGTAGAACTGTGCCCAGGTTTGCAAACCATATTCATCACCAAAAGCATCGATGAGAACTATACTTGCATAAGGATAATCAGCATCAATAGGATAATATAGTAATGTCCCATTGTACAGAGTGCTTAACCTTATTCCATCTGATTCTGTTAAGTAATCATATTGATAGGGACCATAATTTATTTCACCGCCATCACCACCTCCACCACCAATTTCTTCACACTGGTTTGTATCTTCGTTCCATTCACAATATCCTGTCCAGTACTCACACTCAGCTTGATTAGTAAGATCATAACATTCAGCGTACATAAACCCATTAAGGAAAATAAATAGAATTATATATAAATATTTTTTCATACTTTTTTTATATAAAAATAGAATTTGACCTTCCATTTTATTCTTATTAGAAAATTTGGCACTAAATTTGAAGAGCACTTGGGACTGCTTAAACTATAAAAACGGATCCATTTTTTATCTGTTTTAATCAACGAAATTACTTTTTAATGAACAAAAAAGAAAACCTGACTTCAGAATCTGAATTAGAATTCATAAAAACAATCCACAATATTATTATAGACTATTTGAGTGAAAAAAATAATAGAATGGTTAGCTCTTTAAAAACAATGGATAGTCTTAGATCTAACATTGATTTCTCGATTAATGATCCAAATGATCATCAGAGTATAAAAATATTAATAGATCAATATTTAGAATCAGCTGTAAATACAGCAAGCCCACATTTTTATAATCAACTTTTCTCTGGTTTTTCGACTATGGGATACATAGGTGAAATAATCGCTGCTATCACAAATAGTTCAATGTACACCTATGAAATGAGCCCTATGGCAACTCTAATAGAAAAAGAATTAATTAAAAAGATGTCTACTATAATTGGCTACAAAGATGGTTTTGGAACTTTTGTTACAGGAGGAAGCAATGCAAACCTAATCGCAATGTTAGCCGCAAGAGATAAAATAAATTCTAAATCAAAAAAAAATGGACTATTTAATAATAAAACTTTATGTGCTTTTGTATCTGAAGAGGCTCACTACTCCTTTATGAAAGCTGGCTATCAATTAGGAATCGGAACAGACCAAATCATACAAATCCAATGTGACTTAAAAGGACAAATGGATACTGATACATTGTTGCATCAAATCGAGAAAACCATATCAGAAGGGAAAACACCTTTTTTTGTAGGAGCTACGGCAGGAACAACTGTCAGAGGTGCTTTTGACCCTGTGATGAAAATAAATGAAATATGTAAAAATTTTAATCTTTGGTTCCATATTGATGGTTCGTGGGGTGGATCCGTGATACTATCAAAGAAACACAGAAATCTTATTAGAGGATGTGAAAATTCAGACTCATTCACTTGGTGTGCCCATAAAATGATGGGCCTACCACTTATTTGTTCAGTCATTTTAATGAAAAATAAAAATATCCTTGAAAAAATTAACAATGTTCCTGGCACTGATTATCTATTTCATGGGGATGATCATGACGGAATGGATCTTGGAATATACTCCCTCCAATGTGGAAGACGGGTCGATTCAATTAAACTTTGGCTTGCGTGGAAATACTATGGTGACATTGGATACGAGAAAAGAATAGATCGATTATTTAATCTCGCTAAATATGCAGAGTCTATAATAAAAAAATCCGATTCGTTCAAGCTTATTTCTCCTGTTGAATCTTTAAACATTTGTTTCCAGATACAAACCAAAAACCTTAACAAATCTATGTGGAATCACCTAACAAAGGAAGCACGTGAAAGACTTATAAGTCAGGGGGAAATAATGGTTAACTACGCTATGATTAATAAACGATGCTGTATTCGCTTAATTATTGTCAATTTTGATTTACAACAATCCCACCTAGATATATTTTTTAAATCTCTTGAGAATATATCAAAAAAAATAATTGAAGAAATAAAAGCCACCTAAAACTTGATAGACAAAAAAAATTCTGTTGTTTTCCTTTTTATAAATGGGCCACACCATGTATACCACCTTATCCTGCCTGCACTAAAATATGCTTCCATAAATAACGATACAAAAACAATTATAATATCAGGAAATCCGAGAAATACAAAAATAATAAATGAAGCAAAAATTTTGACCGGCATCACCAGTTTTAAGCTAATAGATATTCCAGCCCCCCTTCGTTATAAGTTTAAGAATTACAAAAATAAATTATACCCACCTGTCTATACCAGAATAAAAAAAATTGTTAATATATTAAATGATGCATCTGCGATAATTTCAACTAGCCATGAATTACCAACATACTTAGATAATTATAAAATAAAAAATTCAACCCTGATTTATCTTTACCATGGAACAGCAACCCGGGGCTATGGTTTTGAAGAAAAATTAAAAGATTTTGATTATATATTTACACCCGGTAAATATCATAGTGAACGTTTAAAAAAAAAATTATCATTAAATAAGAAACAGATAATTATTGTTGGTATGCCGAAGCTCGATTGGTTAAAACTAAAAAAAATTAAAAAAACCAGTTTATTTAATAATGATGCTCCTATTTTTTACTACAATCCTCACTGGGATATGAAGCTCTCTAGCTATTTGAAATGGGGGGGAATAATTCTAAACTTTTTTTTTACTAATAATCGGTATAATCTAATTTTTTCTCCTCACCCCCTTATAAAACATCTATCAAATAAAGGGAAATATAAAATAGAAACTGGATTAAAAAATGCGAACAATATAATTATTGACTACGAGAGTGAAGAATGTATCGATGGAACATATTGCGCTTCGGCAGATGTTTATATAGGTGATGTTAGTAGCATGGTCACAGAGTGGATATTACAAAGACCTCGCCCGTGCATTTTTATAAATGCTCATCAAATTAGTTGGGAAGGAAATGATGACTACTATATGTGGAAATTTGGTAGTGTTATAAGTGAGTTTAGTCTTTTAGAAGAAACAATGAAAAAAACGGTTCATAACAATCCATATGAAAAAATTCAAAAAAGGTTGGCATCAAAATTTGTCCATGAAAATGTTAAATCCAGTTCACGCTTATGTGCTGAATTTATTATGAGAAAAATATGTTCTATGGATAAATGAATAAAAAAACAAAAATTTATTTTATAGGACGCAAACAAGGAATAGGCCTAAGGAGATATCGACTAAGCCATTTAGAAAATCGTAGACGGTATGAAACGGAAGGACTTATTGATGCTTTTAAAAAGATACAACAAATCCGATTAATTAAAAATGCTGATGTAATTTGGGTTAGGGTTAG
Organism: uncultured bacterium; assembly: GCA_964561495.1. Taxonomy (GTDB): domain Bacteria; phylum Fidelibacterota; class Marinisomatia; order Marinisomatales; family UBA1611; genus CAZLPW01. The sequence continues at coordinate 10,824 of CAZLPW010000038.1, forward strand.
ACCAGAATTCACAACAGATAAACAGCGAAATAAAATTGAAACTCGTTTAAAAAGCCTAAGGGGGAAAATTCCAATTATAAATGATATATCGGTATTTGATAATTATGATTGCAAGGATACTACATTTGGCCTGTGGAAAAAGAGCGGTATTAAATGCCCCAATTATTTGACTATCAGACCAAAAAAAGCTGAACAAAACCTAATTCAAACTTTAGATGAGATAAGCAATTTTATTAAAAAATATAAAAAAATCTTTTTGCGCACAAACAATGAAACAGCTAGTCTCGGTATATTTACTTTGACATCGGAGTCAAATCAAAGTGAAATAAAAAAATCTCTCCTATCTCTAATTGAGAGGTGTAAAAAACACCAAGTCAAAAGAAAATCTACTAGAATTATTGCAGTGGAATTCATAGAACCTCAAAATAAAAATGACAACCAAGACCTATACAGAGCTCATGTTTTATTTGGAAAAGTGATTTCCTTTTATGCAGTAACAAGTAAAAAAGCTGTCTTTCACAACATTGATATGACAATTGAGGACCTTGAGAGATTTATAAAACTAAATGAAAAGTTTAAGAATAAAATAAATATTTTCGAACCTGAAATCATAAAAGCCACTGAAGCCCTAGGATGCAATCTAGGAGCGATCGAATTTTTTCTAGTTAATGATAGACCCATCTACATTGAACTAAACCCAATGTGGGGGGGACACGCTAGCAAATTTGGATTTGGAAACCAATCATTTCAAAACTATTTACTAAATAACAGAGATAACTTGGAAGCAAAAATTCCAAATATTTATTATTTCATGGATAAAAAATCTTACTATAAAAATTTATTTGAGTTTATTCATGAATATATTTTTCTCTCTACTGGGTCGTAGATAATATGTAGTCTTGACCAGTAGCATGGCAATTAAAACAAGAAGCTTCTCTACCATTTTTACCCCCTAAGTCACCCCCAGAATTATAATTTGCCCAGAACCAATCATTATTATTGGGATCGTACCCCTCAATCTTTTTCATTATTGTAATTTTGCTTACATCCGAGCCGTTAGAATCTGAGTAGCCCTCTTTTACAATTAAACTGCCGTTTGGCAATTGACCAGAACTTGAAGAATCACTCAAAAAAGATTCTGCTATTTCATTAATCCATACCTGTACATAATTACCATGGGCATTATTACTCGGCTGGATACCACTAAATTCAGATATTTGCCCCCATGATTGGTAACCATTAATCTCATCCCATATCTCATTGGCCCTTTCCTGGTCTTCAGATAATTCGTCGCTTGAGCAAGCGTATATAAATAGACACACCAAAATAAAACTTTTTTTCATTTTGTTTTCTCCTTTATTCCAAGTAGAGAAATATAATTGATAATTATTAAAAATAAAAAAACCTGTTTTTTTATTTCACAAATTAATTTTGTTATAGGATTAGTTTTTTTATTGATTATTATTTTCAGTTAGATCTAATTCTTTTTTTTCCCAGTTATCTAAATTCTCTAAAATACCCTTTCTAAGTTTTTTGCTTTTACCGCTGTGTTTATTTTCATAGGGACACATCAAACACTTATGTCCACAACATTTTCCTTGTTTAATTAAAAAAATCTTAGAAAGCATCTATATGTTTTTATCCAAATCATTTGAATTGTAAATCATTTTGATATTTATGTTAGTTTGTTAGATTTATAATCACTGAACTATTATAAAACCTAATAAAAAAATAGAAGATAAGATGATATATATTGATAAAAATATATATATTTTTGAAGATAAAATTATTTATAAACCAATTCGCTCTTCTGGTCCTGGAGGACAAAATGTGAATAAGGTCTCAACTGGTATACACTTGCAATATGATATCAATAAACATTCGTACCCAGATTGGTTTATTAATCGATTAAAAAAATTATCAGGCGGCGTATTATCAAATTCAGGCCTAATAATAATAAAAGCAAATTCCTATCGATCTCAAATAAAAAACAAAAAAGATGCTCTTAGAAGAATGGTCGATATTTTTAAAAATTCAGTTAACACGCCAAAGAAAAGAATAAAAACCAAAACACCATTAAAATCGCGTCAAAACCGGATTGAAACAAAAAAGAAAAATAGCTTAAAAAAACAAATGCGAAAGCCTCCTCAAATTATCGATTGAGACCAAATCAAAAATAAAATTTCTTTAATCTAAATTTTGATAGAAACACTCATTTTTTGATCTCTTTTTTATTAAAATATAAAGCGGGTAAGTTGTGGTATAAAATTTTCTTTTATTTTTTTTAAAAATTAAGAATAAGTATTTATTATGATAAAACTTGGAATTATCGGTACGGGAAGTGTGTCTCACTGGCATTTCGAAGAATTTAATAAAATTAAAGATGTTCGTATTACTGCCGCTTGTGACACAGATGAAAAAAGATTAAAAAAATTTTCTGTAGAATACAAAATTAAAAATTCTTTTAAATCTATTGATGATTTGTTACTCAACTCTGATGTTGATGCAATTATAAATACTACCCCTGATAAATTTCACAAAGAAATTGCAGTCAAGGCTCTAAATAATAGAAAACATGTTTTTTCAGAAAAACCACTAGCAGAGAATTATAAAGATGCTAAAGAAATGTACCATTTGGCAAAAAATACTGGATTAATAAACATGGTCAATTTCAGTTATAGAAATTCATCTGGCATACAAAAAATATATAAAATTATTAAATCAGGAAAGCTTGGGAATGTGAAGCATGTAGAAGCCTCGTATTTTCAGTCTTGGTTAACATCTGGATACTGGGGCAACTGGAAAGAAAACCCTCTGTTTTTATGGCGCCTGTCTACAAAGCATGGGAGCGCTGGCGTTCTCGGTGATTTAGGCGTGCACTTATTTGATTTTGTAACATACCCTGTAGGGAAAATAAAAAAAATATTCTGTTATTTAAAAACCTATAAAGAAAAAGGCGAGAAAATAGGTGATTATATTCTTGATGCGAACGACTCTTTTTTGTCAATAGTCAAATTTAAAAATGGTGCAACTGGTACAGTCTCTAGTACCAGGGTAGCTACGGGTTACAGAAACAGACTAAATCTAAAAATATTTTGTGATAAAGGCGCAGCTCGGATTGAGTTTGATGACCCTATAGGTGAGGGTAATTATTTTGATATAACAAAAAATATAGAATCTGAAAAAATGAGCTGGAAGAAAAAAACTGTACCACAAACACTAAATAATTTTGAAAGATTTATAGCTTCAATTAAATCTGGAATTAATGATCAGCCAGATTTTAAAAGAGGAGCAGAGATTCAAAAAATTTTGGACAGCTGTTTTGAAAGCTCAAAAAAGAAAATTTGGGTTAAAATTTGATTAATATTTTATATTATAAACTATAATTTTAGATAATGGACAAAGAACTTGAAAAAATTATTGATGAACTTTGCAAAAACAAAAATTCTAATTACAAAAATTTCATCAAAAATATTTTGCTTAGCATGAATTCAAATAATAAATGGGATAAACTAAACAAACTAAATGAATTAACTGAAAAATTAAAAAATGATAAAAAAAACAGCTCTACATAAAATAATATTATGTTAATCAAACTCTATAATTAAAAACCTTATGCAACTATAGACATGATATATTTTAGAATCATAATTGGGACATTATTAATTTGGCTGGTTTGGTATGTATATACTTTTTTTAAAACAAATAAAAAACAGATCTCTGTTATATTCAAAAGAGCGATTTATTTTTATTCCAACCCAATGATTAAACAGACTCTTATCATTTCTACTTTAAAATTTCTTTTTAAAATAATAAAGAAATCATTGTTTAAATTTTAATAATTAGGTTTAAATCTAATCGTATATAATTAAAAATTGTTATCTATATAATCTTTAACATCCTCATAATTACCCTCAAACAAGACAAGGTCTTTCCTCTTATTTAATTGGTATTTATACATGGGATCATAATAGTTAATCAAAATTTTTTGAATCCACTCTTTATGAAGTATTTTTTTATTTAATTTAAATGCCTCATTCATATCTTTTTGGATCTCATCATGGCGCTTACCTCCGATTCGTTTTTTTATTTTATTTAAAGAATTTGATAGAGATAAAGATAGCGTAGCTGAATCTTTCTTGTGTTGCATTGGAATTTTTACATATTCATTATAAATATTGTTTATTCTTTCTTCCATAGGAACTCTAATTATAATTAAAGCGGAGTTCTGCATCTTTTTGTACCAACTTTTAGGCAAATAATTTTTTCCAATAGTTCTGCTTTCATCTTCAAGAAATAATACGTCTGAAATATGATTTAAATATGAAAATGCCAGTTTATTCTCAAAGTTAATCTGGGAAGGCTGAGGAGTTCTAAAAGCACCAAATGCAGAACCTCGATGGTTTGCAATTGTCTCTAGGTCAATAGCCATTTTTTTATTCTTAATTAAAGTTGTTTTATTACTTCCAGTAAATCCTCCAATAATTATCCAATTTTTCCCTTGAAGCGGTGCAGAATCCAGTAACTCAATACATGTTTTTCTGAGAGATTTATAACCATCTTTTACAATCTGAATCTCTACACCAAATTCACCCAACCATGATTTTGCGATTTCAGATCTTTTGCCCCCTCTAAAACAAAAAAGAATTGCGCTTGGATTTTTTTTAATAAAAGAGAGCCAAGTATTTACCCTCTCAGTCTTCATCTCTCCACAAACAAGACTATGACCAAGATCTAATGCAGCTTTCGAGCCATGTTTTTTATAAACAGTGCCCACAGATTCATACTCATGATCTAGTAGAATTGGTAAATTTATGCTCCTAGGCAACGATCCTTTTTGATATTCTTTTGGAGATCTAATATCAATAAATGGCGCCTGAGAATTAAATAATTTTAAATGGAGGCTTTTCATTATAATTATTTTATAGGAGTTGAATGACAAAATGAAGCATACATATATATTTTTTATTCTACTTTTAATCTGTTGCGAAAATATAGAAAATATATCCGCTAATGACGAAATGAGTTTAATAAATAATAAACAAGTTGTTTTTTTAGATGTCAGGACTGAATTAGAATACAATGAAGGTCATATTGATAGCGCTATTTTAATTCCAATTCAGAATCAAGAATTTTAGAGCTTGAAAATTATAAAAAAAAAAATTGTTTACTGTCGATCTGGGAATCAATCCCAAACTGGCCGATTAATTTTATCTCAAAATGGCTTTGATGCCGTAAATATGCTTGGCGGAATAAAAGCATGGAATAAAATACCGATTCTTGAGAATTAGTATTCCTAAATCCTAGTTTAGGTTCAATAAAAAATTTGTTAAATGAAAAACATCTCCAATGTTGATAATATTGTTTCCATCATAATCAGATGGGAATGATTGAAAATAAGTAGGCACCTGATCACCCGTTGAAAAATCAAGAATAATTAATAAGTCTGAAATACTAATAAATGAGTCCCGATCTACATCTCCATTTAAAAATGGGTGTTCAGATACAAACCAACTATCAAATAGAACCTGAAGTGAATCAAGTGGCTCGATCCCATTTTCAACACTATTAACATTTATATCTATATATAATGAATCTATGCTATCATCTTCTTTAGCCAATCTCAAAAATGATGAAAGGGACGATGTCCCAAATTGTAAGCATCTCGAATCTGCACCTGAAATATTTGCTCCTTGAATCGCAGCCATCAGCTTAACATAAAGAGGTCCCTCAGTATTGAGAAAGTTAAACTCTATGCTATCTAAAACTTCTTGACCCAACAATATATTGCCTTGTATGGCATAATTAGGACCAATTATATGATTTTTATAATTATAACAGTTTTCTCCTGTATATGCTGCACTTCTTAAATACGTATCAAGAGTCACTACCCCATACTGTCTGATAGAAGGATTGTTTTGGACATCATTATTAATAAGCAAATTAATGATTTCTTGTGCAGTGTACCCATTTTCCATCCACTGGTGGGCATTGTTTTGGTTTGACTGATCCCAAAATGATTGTGTGTGAATAGCGCCAATCCCAGGTAAAATATCACTTACTATAATAGACCCATCAATACATGACGCCCCAGCACTTCCCACCTCCATTCTAATAGTATCTACAGCAACAATTGAGAAAGTATCTTGGCAAAACACCCTTGTTGAGAAGATTAATAATATTGTATAATAAATAAATTGTTTCATTATAATTTAAAATAGGTTATTCCATAATATGCTGAGAGGAATCTAATACCATCTTATTATCTATATATAATATATTACTTCTTTCATCTTTTTTTGCTATTGATATAGGTAAAAAAGTATCAGATAATTATAATAAGTATAGTAATGTAGCCTATGGTTCAGACAAACAACAAGTTCTAGATATTTATGCCACTGGGAAACCAGTTCCAACAATAGTTTACTACCATGGCGGGGCCTGGATACAAGGCTCTAAAAATGATTCAATTATAATAAACAAAGTATTGAAACCTTTTTTTATAAGAGGATGGAATATTATTAATGTAGAATATAGGATAGGGCCCAGTACAGCTCCTCAAGCGGCTGAAGATGCTCTCAAAGTAATCGATTGGATATCGATTAACTCTGATAGCTATAAAATAAATATTGAAAATATTATTACAATGGGTCACTCATCAGGCGGTCATCTCGCTCTAATAGCAGGGCTTCATGGCTCGTCAAAAAATAAAATTAATATCTGTGCGATCATAAACTATTTAGGAATAACAGATATAAAAGAAACTGAACTTTTTTTATCAAAAACAATGCCAGAAGAAAACTATGTACGATATTGGATAGGTCCAAATAGTTCTATCAATGATATATCAGATAAATATTCTCCAGTCAAATTTATCTCAAATAAATCACCCTCAATAATATCAATACACGGTGAAAATGATCGAGTAGTTCCTTATAGCCAGGCTATCTCACTACACAAAAAATTAGATCAAAATAAGGTAACTAATACTTTACTTACGATAGACTACAATTCACATGGGTATCTGGAGGATAAGATTCAAAATAAAGTAGACAGCCTTGTATTTAATTTTTTATTAAAAGAAATAAAATCAAATTAGGATTGTTTTTATTTTTATTTTAGCTTTCCTACCTGTTTTAAATGAGAATAATTCTCAATAACAAAAAAAGGAGTCCTAAATGAAAATAATATTAACAATCCTATTATCCATAACAACTGTTATGTTTGCTCAGGATAAACCTGAACTACCTGGCTGGGGAGTCTACGTTGGTGGCGGGTCTATGGGCATTGTAGCGGATGACATGGAAGGCGTAACCTGGGGTCGCACTGTTGGAGTTCCTATACTAGGAATTAGCCGTGGATTATGGGCTGGGCCCGTCCCACTATCAGTAGGCGCTGGTCTTGGTAAACGTGGCTATACACAAGAGATGACAACCGTTGATTTTTTCACTGGAGAAGAAGGCGAATCAAAATCAGAAACTCAATTTACAACTCTGGACATCTGGGCAACTGTTCCTTATCCTGTAGGACCTGCAGTCCTTCAAGTTGGATTTGTAATGGGAATGAGCTTATCTGGTACAAGCACCACTGACTTTCTTGGGACAGAGGTAGAACTTGCTTTAGAAGGTGACATGCTTCCTGATCCTGATCTTGGTCTTATGCTTGGCCTAGCTTACCCTATTAATGATAATATTGGTATCAATGTTGGCTATGCTCACGGTCTTACTAATCATGGTGATGACAGTATGAAAATGAACTTTAATGGAATCTTCGCTTTAGTAGGATATAACTTCTAATAATTAAGAAGTCTTTATTATAAAAAAGCCTCTTTTTGAGGCTTTTTTATTTTTGAATTGAACCAAAAATTTTTATTAAAATTAAATATCTAATTTTTAATTAAAATAGAAAGGAGGTGATCAGTTGTCTAATTCAAATAGTTTGCTGACCTCCAATGGAGCAGCGATTTAATAAATACTGCTGCTGACTTTGTGAGGTCAGCTAAAACTAAATCCGATGTGCCTTGCAATATAGGCACATCGGAACCATTCTCTTAAAATCTTTCTAAAATTCTTAAAAATCATCTACACTTCTTTTATCCAGTAAATTGTTAATTAATTAATGAAAATATCCTCATTATATTATAAGAACAAATATTGATAGAGGTATTAACTATGAAAACATATTTACAAGGTATTTTAACTGGTGGATCATTGGTCTTTGCTATAATGGTATTAATTGGATCTGATTCTAGTTATACAAATAATGATGTAATTAGAAAGCTCGGAGAAATCGAATTAGATATAGAGTCAATCAAATATCAGGTCAAATACATAAAAAATAATTGTATCTAAACCAATTTTGGGATTTGCCTGAATAGAAATCCTCATTATAAAAAAGCTCAATGTTCAATATGAAACCAAAAAAAAGATTGATGCCGAATCAATTATTTTATTGTTGGAACTTTTTTTGTATTTAGATGTTTATATAATTGCTCCTAGTGCTACACGTAAAAGGATGGCGGGTAGGTAGTCCAAATTACTCCCGTGTTTGGTTTTAACATTCCGCGTTATACCATCCGTCATCCTTATCTACCTCTTTGAAAAAATGGATTGAACCGAACTATTTTAGCTTTGATTTCAGTGGGCCCACAGGGACTCGAACCCCGAACCAACAGATTATGAGTCTGCTG
>CAZLPW010000039.1:0-12409 GCA_964561495.1 uncultured bacterium
GTTTTTGATTTTATCTCGCCAATCCATATTAATATACCACTCATCAACAAGCCTAAAAACTAGCTCATCCCCTGAACGCCAGCAGTGCGGATATACATGAGGATATTCTTCTACATAAAATAAGAAATCACGACTTTTAAGGTCTTCGATTATTTTTGTTATTGTATCTTTTTCTGTTGCATTAAGTCCAGTAAGCCAATCAAAGCCATCTATAAAAATAGCCTGATCATCTAATGGAGCTATATTTACTAGACCTAACTTCTTTCCTATACGATGATCAATATCACCACATCCTGGCGCCATGTGAACAATACCAGTTCCTTCTCCAGCATTAACAATATCGGATCCAATACTATCTTTCCCTGGATCAATGACCTGGTGCTGCATTACCCCTGATTTGGAACCAGAAAAATTTTTGTTAATATTTTCAGGATATCCTCCCTTTGTATTTGGAGCTGGGAAATGATCATAAGGTCCCTCATATTCCCATCCAACCATCTCTAAACCCTTGATGGTTTCAATAATCTCATAGCCTCCTCTTTCTTTAAAAATTTGTGCTATCGTTTTTAATTTGGACACCCCGTCTATCCACTGCTTCTTATCACTAAATTGTTTTTCTAGACGTGAGAATTCTAGATTATCATTTGCAAAATAATATATTGATCCATCCTTCGAACGTATTTTTACGTAATCAAGGTTAATATTTACCCCAACAACAACATTGGAAGTAAGTGTCCATGGAGTAGTTGTCCAGACTAATAAGAATTCCTTATCCCTACCTATAATCGGAAATCGAACAAAAACAGCCCTATGTGAAACAAGTTTACGACCTTCTATAATCTCCATTTGGGAATATGAAGTCCCCGACCTCCCACTCCAAGGGACTACATCATGACCCTTATATATTTTATTTTCTTGCCATAATTTTTTTAAAAAACCCCAAATTGCATAGTTATTCTCCTCAGACATCGTATAATATGAATTTTCCCAATCCATCCAATAACCGAGTCGTTTTGACTGTTCAGTCTGCACTTTAGAGTATTTAATAACTCTTTCTTTACAAAGATTAACAAACTTTTCTATGCCAAATTCAATAATATCATATTTTGAAGAAAAGCCTAATTCTTTTTCCACCTCTACTTCAACCCAAAGACCCTGACAGTCAAACCCATTTTGATATCGGAGATCAAAACCACACATCGATCGATATCTATTATAAATATCCTTTAAACTACGACCCCAGGCATGATGAACTCCCATAGGGTTATTTGCTGTTATAGGACCATCAATAAAGCTCCATGGAGAATTTCCTTCATTCAGCTTCCTACGCTTATCAAATATTTCATTTTCTTCCCAGAACTTAAGTATTTCATGTTCTTGAACTATAAAATCAACTTTGGTTTTAACTTTATTTATTTTCATATTTAATTTTTTCTTAATAAATAGTGGAAGGGAAATTATTCATTTTAAAATCTGATTGTAATAGGGTAAAAAAAACGCCCCAAAAAGGAGCGCTTAAATATCTGATGAAAAATCAAAGTTCTAATGTGTAAAATCTGGAAGCACCATCCTTCTTTTTGACCAAAACAAGTACTGCGCCTTTTGATTTTAAAGAATTAACCATATTATTAAACTCTAGGACTGAGGCAACTTTTTTGGTGCCAACTCTTTTGATTATATCCCCTTCTCTAATTCCTTTTTTATAGGCCTCTCCATTTTTATCTATACCAACTACAATTAATGAATTTTCTACATTAATATCATATTTTTGCCTAAGCTGATTCGTGATTCTTTTTAGCCTGAATCCAAATTGATCAAATTCTTCATCGGAACTTGTTGCAAGACTTGTAGGATTCTCTGGCAAATCTTCAAGTATAACATTTATAGTTTTGTACTTCCCATTTCGAATTATTTTTGCTTTACTTTTTTGATCTGTCTTAGTAAGTGATACAACATTTTTGAGATTTGATGGATCAGTAATTGATTCACCATTAAACGATACAATAATATCCCCTTCTTGTATCCCAGCTTTTTCAGCAGGACTGCCAGAAACAACATCTGTTATCAATGCCCCATCTCTTGTGTCGAGATCAAGAGCCTTAGCAGTTTTATCATCAAGCTCTTGTATATAAACACCTAGCCAAGATCTAGAGACATAACCTTTTTCGATGAGATCAGACATAATTCTTGATGCCATGTTAGAGGGTATGGCAAACCCAACACCTCTATTCCCTCTTTCATAACCACCCGTAGCTATTGCAGTATTAATTCCTACTAATTCTCCCTTCATATTCAATAATGCGCCACCGCTATTACCTGGATTGATTGCTGCATCTGTCTGAATAAAGTTTTCATAACTTTGAGAGGCTAAGATATTGCTTCTTCCTAACGCTGAAACAATTCCAGTGGTTACAGTATGGCTTAAATTTTCTGAAAAAGGACTACCAACAGCCATCACCCATTCACCAACTCTAATTTTTTCAGAATCGCCCAATTTAATTTCTTTAAGATTTTTTGCTTCTATTTGCAGAACAGCTAGATCAGATTTGGGATCTTTACCAATAACAGTTGCATCAAATTCACGCTTATCAATTAATTTAACCCTAATTTCATCAACATCATCTACAACATGATTATTTGTTAATATATAACCATTTTTTTGATCTACTATTACCCCAGAGCCTAATGCATTTGTCTTAAACTCCTGTCTCCTATCACCTTCAGGAAAAAAGAAGAAAAACATATCATTCCCACCAAATCGATCCATATTTATTGTTTTATTTGTGATAATTGTAACTACTGCAGGTTTTGCTTTTTCAGCGACATCTGCGAAAGCTTCACTAAATTGTCTAACAACGGAGTTTTGAGCTAAAATCGCACAGGCAAATAAGTTTATAAAAAATATTTTCTTCATTTCATTATACTCAATTTTTATACTTACAATGTTAAAAACTGTTTTTTGTTCCAAAAATTAAACAGCCCTAGTAAAATTTTACAAGGGCTGAAAATAAAAATAGGTTAAATATATTATTTTAAATATAACATTTTTTTCGTTTTTTGGAATGACTCTGATGATATACTATAAAAATAAACACCTGTTGGAACATTAATCCCTTTATCATCAGTCCCATCCCAATTTATTGAGTGAAAACCAGGTTTTAGAAAACCACTCTCCAATACCCGTATTTTTTGACCAATTATATTAAATATGACTAAATCAACAAAACTTCCCTTAGGAATTTGGTATTTAATTTCTGTTTTAGGATTAAAGGGATTTGGATAGTTTTGCTGAAGAGCAAAAGAATTAGGGATCATCTGAATATCAGTTAAATTTGTTCTAGTTACAAAATCAATTAAAGTACCCTTATAACCAGATATTTTTATCTCATCAATTTTAATTTGACTAATATCTTGTCTTTGACCTTTAAACTCTATTGGAATGTTTAAAATAGTATTATTTTCTTTCTGGATTGGTTTATCATTTAATGCAACCATAAGAACAATTAATTCACCTTCTAATTTGTCACTAGTTGTGACAATTACATTTTCTTGATTTGTTGCCAAACTAGGAGGATAAATTGAAATCATAGCAGGATCATATTCTAGGATGAACTGCATGCCATAAATCTGATTACTTTGTTCTAATTCTATTTTTAATTGTGAATTTTGATAATCATTTTTTACATCTAAATATGCAAAATCATTTGTGCTACCATTAAAAGAAGCTGATCTAGCATTTCCACCAAATAAAATATCAACGATCATGACTATGTCTGCAATGTTAATTTCCTCATCCATATTTAAATCAACATTTCTAAATTGATCTTCTGTAGGGATATCTTCCTCAAGTACGTAATCAACAACTGCAAGAACATCCTGAATATCAGCATCACTATCAAAATCTGCATCTCCAAACGTAAAAGGGACGGCACAAGATACATTAGAAGCTCTTGACTCTAAAATACCGTAACTATCAGTATCCCATACAGCACGAACATTATAACAATATTCTAAATAATTTTCAGATACAGTTATAGTAGTAAAAGTATCAGTTGTAGTCTCTACTAATGTTGCGTTTTCATCAACATCGATTTCATAGACTTTATACTCTGTTAAAACGTCTTCCCTACTACCTGATATGTTAATATGATTCGGCGAGATTGAAATATATTCTTCTTCAAACTCAAAAAGGCTAAGACCTGGATCATGAGCTAAAATAGAAGAATTTTGATTGCCTCCAGATAAAACTGTGAGATGCCTTTCACGCCCTTCTTCTGGTTCACCCTCTAATGATGCGATAGCCCTCATCATATAATTACCAGGGAATCCAAGGTCTCCAGTCTCTAACCAATAATTATCACCAAAATTAACAAAACTATGTCCATATATATAACCATCCTCATCCCTACAAACCCCTGGACCAGATCCAGTTGTAAACCTTACACTAAGTATAAAACCAAACTCATTTACTGCTATTGGCTCAGGGAAATCATAATCAATCCAGACTTCTACATCGCTCACTTCCAAAAACTCATCACCAACAAAAATAAGCTCAGGTAAACCATCTTCATCCATTGTATATAAACGCACCTCAACAGGATCAGTTGAAAACGTTGGGTTTCCATCAAATAAATCAGTGAACATAAAACGGCCTTGCATAACCTCACCAGCAACGTTGGGATTAAAAAATACACCAAGCTCTATTTGATCTGAACCACCAGTAATTGAGAGTTCATTACTTCCATCATCATAAGCCAGTTCATAGATATCCATAGACCCAGGTGTCAACCAAGATAGATGAACGAGTCCATCTCCAGCAGTTGTAGAAAGACCTACAGGACGAGGCATATCAGGACTCAAAACAAAATTTTGTACTATCGGATCGGCCTGCGCAATTATATTAACATCCGCCATTTCAGTATAAAACCCAGTTTTTTGAACACGCAGACTCTGCACACCTGGAAGAAGACCCACTAATAAAAAAACACCATCCGCAGAAGTAGTATCCTTAAACGATCCAGAACTAACAACAACACTATCAATCGGGTCTCCATTTGGATCCACAACAGTACCGCCAACATCTCCGAATAAATATACTGGACTATCTTCAACCGTAATCATCGTACTTTGATAGTTGCTAGCTCCAGCAGGTCCTTCATATACGGCAGTGACACCAAAAACATATGATAATTCATTATTTAAACCTGTTACAGTATAGGTCGCACTAGTTATAGGATCACTATTTATTACATCATCGTCTACAAAAACATTATAACCTAAAAAATCATACTCCGTACGAGTTTGACTGCTGAATGATTCATCAACATACTTATATGTATCATCATAGCTGTAAGTATTTCTTCCAGAATAATCGATTAAGAGTTCATAGTCACCCTCTTGACTGCCATACCCATCAACGACAACATAATATACCCCAGCATCAAGATAGATATTTTCTAATAGAGACCTCCATGGATCACCAGCAGCATTACTACACTCATCATCATTACACGCTGTTCCGTCTGCAGCAACACTTAGGTTAATATCGTAAACATAAATTTTTGTATCGTAGCCCGACTCACATATACTGAAATCATAGTTACCACCTTCAGCATTAAAAAGATATACAACATCAGGAGATAGAGATCCAGTATATGGACATTCTTCATCATAATCGTCATTAAAGCCTACTGTAGAACCACTATCACTAAATGGCAATCCAGTAACAACAAAAGGATTATCAACGTTATCTCCCTGATCACCTCCACCACCTCCGCCAGGCGGCATCCACAAAAGAGTCATCTGCTCATCGCCAGGAAAAGATAATAAGTTAGATGGTGGTTCTGCAGTCCACGGTGATGGTGTAGCGCACACCTCAGCCGTTGGTGAGGAGCTAGTCCCCTCATATTCGACAACTACTGTATAACAATATGAACTACCATTTACTAAAGAGGTGTGTGTAAAGGTTGTCCCTTCAGTCTGACCTACCTCCTGACCATCTACCTGGATTGAATAATACTGAAAATCACCACACTCTTCAGGCACCTCTCTAATTCCACTTAAATTACCTTGGAATGTTAATATTCGACCATTGGTGGGCCAATTGTCTAAAATTTCTTGAGCAAGAAATGTCCCCTTAGGAAATGGCAATGGCTCAACGAAGCTAGTATTGTAAACAGAATAACTTCTAGTCTGAGTTGAAAACTCAATTGATTCTTCTGTCCCTTCCCAACCATAACTACTTTCTAGAACCTCACCATCCAAGGTAAGAGTATAACCGCCTGGCTCATATTGGCCATCTCCCCAACTATCATAAATTGTAAAAATATAGTCACCGTGCTCTAATTCAAAATCCCAAATCTCAGTTGTTTCTGTCTCAGTAAAATGCCCTTCAGGAATACTCCAAATTTCTTCACCGGTATCTAAATAAATCAAACTAGCTGATGTTTCTCCAGGCCATGTATCCGTAGTAATTTCTATAGAGAAAGACACATTAAATGGATTTCCAGGTTCATTCCACTCAAGAATTACCTGCGAATCTCCAGGGATTGCAATCAGATTTTCGGCAGGACAGTATTCTTGGGAAAATACGTTAGAATAAAACAATATTAACGCAGGTAATAAATAAATAAATCTTTTTACCATTGATGTCTCCAAAACTAGAATTCGTTTTTAATTATAAAAGGGAAATGAATTTCACAGTCTAATTTAGTTACGCCTCATTATATTTCAACTATTTTTATGTTAATGTGAGGTGATAAAAATTAATGAGATTCTATATTGGTTTTTGAAAGCTGAAAACCCAATTAGATTTTTCATGGTAGTTTTTATTGCTTTTCCTAGTAAATATTACCGAATCTATTCGGAGATAATAATCCTGACCTAAAATATTTTTATTAAACCTAACACCAAAACCAAAATCTCCATAGAATCTAGTACTATAATTATTTTTCGTATTATTCCTATCGTTTCCTAACAACCCAAAATCAAAAAAATTTGCGATTTGTATATCGATGTCGAAATACTCAATATTTTTATTAATTGAATTTTCTAGTGTAATCGCAATAATCTCCTCACCACCAGGTTCCTCATCCCAAATAAAGCCTCTTAGATTTCCCTCGCCTGGAAGATGATAATGCTTAAAAAGAAAATCTAAGCCATAAAACTGATCCAATAAATAAGACTTTTGAATTAACTGGTTAGAAGCGTTGCCTTCAAGATTGAACCCTTCTTGACCAGGAACTCCTTTATCATTAGTAAAAATTTTACCTGCGATCGATCTTTGACTAAAATGAAAGATACCCTTTTTTATAGTGTTTGCTATAACAAATGTAAGTCTGAAAAATTTCCAGCTAGAATAAGGATTTAAAGTCGATGAAAAATTTAAGTCGGTTTTCATTAATCCTTTGCTTGTCTTCCATCCAAAGTATGAGACACCTAACCTGTCATCGGAACTATCAATAGTGTATCCCATTGATTCTGATCGAAGAGAATCATATTTAGGCTGGAAATAGAAACCAAGAAGAAAATAATTATTTCTGGAGTTTCCATAATATTTATTATATTTTTTTTCGATTTCAGCACCAAATTCTTTTACTCCAGGTATATCAAAAGTCCAATATTTAAACTTAGTCTTTGGAAAATGATGCACAAAAGAAAACCAACCATCTAGGTAATAAAGAAAATCTTTTTTACTATAATTATAATTTAATCTCAATTTAAAGGATTTATATGGTCCATATTTGTAATTAATTAATGCACCAGGAGCAATATCATTATTAGGCTTATAGTAGTACAAATGAGGCTTATATAATAAAACATTTTTGTCTCTGGGATTATATCTATCTATTCCTGGCCAATAAAAAGAAACATATTTCGACATATTTGTAGTATTATTTCTGTAATCAACATCTAGGGTCTGGAAAAAAGGATCTATATTAATTTGTTTAGGCTTTCTTTCAACTTCATATTTCAATGTGTCACTAAACCAGGATTTTCGATTCCACCACCAGAGACTATCAACTGATCCATCTTCTAATTCTGTATGGACCAGCATTGGAAGGAATCGGTCACCTTTACTCCTTATTGGAAGGATTACGTCCCACTTGTTATGATCATTTTTATTCCAAGACCAATTATAAATTTCATAATCCAAAATATCTGTATCATTTATCCAAGAATCAAAAAACCAGCTTAGATCTCTATTAGTGTAACTTTCTATTGAGCTCGTAAATCTATTCTTATTGACATGCTTAAATTTCCATGTATTATAGTAATACTGCATTGCACCGAAAAACTTCTGGTCTCCTAAAAGATAACGCAATTCATTAAGCATAAGAGCAGATTTAGCATAGTGATTGGTTTCTCCTGATCGGTTGGAGGTATAGTTATAAGTTTTTTTCCCTAGAGGTTCATGGTGTCTAGATCTAATATAATCAATTACATTCCACTGGGCACTAGCGAGTAACCCCGTCCGAGGATAATTTAATAATTGATAAATATCATAGTCATAATCATCTTCATGGTTTCTTCCTGTATAACCATAATTACTAATCATGTAAGCATCTTCTTGAAAAGTAGTAAAACCTTCATCTAACCAAGCTTCATTAGTTTCATTATTTGCTAAAATTCCATAAAACCAAATATGACCAATTTCATGAGATATAAGATCTTCATTAGATGTCCCATTCATAACCAACATAGGGTATTCCATCCCTCCTTTAAGCGCATCGCTGACTGTAACCTGAGGATAGGGATATTGTCCAAAATTTGAGTTCATCCATGATAGAACATTTTTTGTCTTTTTTATAACATTTTGACTCCAATCGTCTCCATTTGATATATTAAAAAGACAATGAATATCAGTTGAACCCAATTTATCATGTTCATAAACAAAATTTTCAGATGCAACCCAAGCAAAATCGTGAACATTTTTTGCAAAAAACTGTACATTTCTACGCCCAGTTGTATCTATTAATGCCTTTGTGCTATCAAATATATCTGCCCAAACTATAAAGTCTATAGAGGTATCAACTGTAACATCTTCCCACCCTGGATCGCCTTTTACAAGTTCTCCCGTTGCACAAATAATTAACTTTTTAGGAATATCTAAGGATACAGTAAAATCTCCAAACTCACCATAAAATTCACCTTCTGCATGAAATGGTTCATTATGCCAACCCTGATAATCATATACAGCTAGCTTAGGATACCACTGCGCCATATTATATTGGCCACTATTATATCCATATCTTTCAATGTGCTGACCAATAATATGTGTCCATTTTAGAGAAATTTTTACCTTATCTCTAGGTAAGATAGGTTGCGTAAGAGGTAGCTCAAGGATTGTGTCTTCTATTTTGAATGTATTAGATAATAATTGATTGCCTTGGCTCACATAGCATTCATCAATTTTTATTCTAGCACTGTAATCATTTTTCCAATTTTTGAAAAACTTTCTTCTTGATTCTCGGCCAAATCTACCCGTGTTATATTCTCTATGTTTAACGGACCCTTGCTGGAACGCATTTGGATAAAGATGTAAATAAACCTTGTTTAAAGTATCAGGAGAATTATTATAATAATTAATAATCGATGTCCCAAATAATGATCTTGAAGGTTCATCAAGAATAATTTCCATTTTATAATCAACTCTCTGCTGCCAATAGGACTTTAAAATTTCTCCAAATAAAATACTCGGAAAACTAAAAAAAAGAGCAGCGCTAATCCATAAATTGATCATGGAACTACTTATTCAATAAAATTAGATATATGGTTTCAAACCATTATAAAAAATATTTTCTGATCTGGGACCTATATATTTTTTTACTATATAACCTTCTCTATCGATTATAAAAGTTGTAGGGATTCCACTAATGGGTCTACCAGTCGCTTTGCCATATAGGCTAGTGACCATTTGTGACTCATTACCGCTTATATCGGTTAATAGCGTATAATTGATGCCCATCCTATCTGCAAATTGCTGTATCCTTGACGGGGGACCAGAGGTAAGAGTTACGCCCAATATTTCAAGACCCTTATCTTGATATTTATCAATTAAAGTTATGAAATCTGGTATTTCTTTTCTACAAGGACCGCACCAGGTGCCCCAAAAGTTTAGCATCACAACCTTACCTTTGTAGTCACTTAATTGAATAATATTCCCATCAAGATCAGAAAGAGAAAAATCTGGTGCAAGTACAGAACCCTTTGGTCTTTTTTTTATTTGATTTGGATTAACTCTTTTTGAAATATTTTTTCTATCCTTTATTGATAGATTGTTTTGTTTTTTTTGAGCGCTACCCTTATCACATGAAATGTTAAATAAAAATGAAATTATAATAATTTTTATTATGTGTCTGTTCATAACCTTACAAATTTAATCCTTTATCAAGAAAATTAATAAACTTTTGAACATCTCTAGTCATTCCAGGGAAAGTAGCAATTTCCTGATCATCCTTTGTTAATAAAACATAAAAAGGCAAAGCAGCCGTACCAAAGCGATCAATCTCATATTGTTGTTTTTCACGATAATTATCGCCTCCATCAGTATACAATGCTAATAATATATACTTTTCAAATCTATTCTTGACCTCATCTAGGGTGAATATATTGGTCTCCATCCACCTGCAATTTGTGCAAGTATATCCAGTAAAATCTATAAATATGGGTTTGTTTTGATTCTGAGCTGCTGAAAACGCATCGTCTAGCTCAGTATACCATTTGTGATGAGTTGTTCCTGATTCTGGAGTAATGCCTTCGACTTTTGTCTCTGATACTATTATCGGGGGTAAATAGGACTCAATTAGACCGTGAATATTACGGCCAAAAAGTCCAGTACCTAGGTACAATCCAAAACTTAAAAATATCAGACTAAATAGCATTCTAGTAACACCTACTGATTCAAGTTTTGTATCATGAGGCAACTGGATCTTTCCAAGAAGATAAAAACCTGTAAATAAAAAAATCATTGTCCATAGAACCAATACACTCGTATAAGTAAAAACACCCCAGCTCCACACAAGATCAGTATTGCTAAAAAATTTAAAGGCTGCTGCTAATTCCATAAATCCCATTACAACTTTTATTGAATTTAGCCAACCACCAGACTTGGGTATTTTGGATAAATATTGAGGAAACAATGCTAGGAAAAAAAATGGTGTCGCAAATGCACCACTAAAAACAATCATCCCAATTATAGGCCAAAACCATTGACCTTGCGATGCCGCCACCAAAAGCAAGCCCACGAACTGAACCGTGCAAGTAAAAGATGCCAAGGTAAATGTGGCAGACATAAAAAGCGTACCTAAATAACCGCTTTGCTCTCTTTCCTTTTTCAAAGTAAAATTTTGTAAGCTTGTAGGAAGCTGAATTTCATACATACCAAATAAAGATAAAGCAAAATACACAAATAAAAAGCCAATGAATAAATTAACCCATGGGTTTGACGCCAACTGGTTAGCTCCAGAGGCTCCAATTAAAATTGCAAGAGATATACCAAGTAAAGAAAAGATAGCAATAATACCTAAAGCATAGACAGAAGCTTGCTTTATTGGACTTACATCTTTTTCTTCACCTTTTTTGGTAAAAAAGGATACCGTTATCGGAATCATTGGAAAGACGCAAGGAGTTAACAAAGCTAGAAAACCCATAGACAATGATAAAAGGAAAAAAGAAAAGAATCCCTCTTCAATAGTTTTATCAATATTTATATCGCCAGTATTTTTAAAATTTGTCCGTTCTGTTCTAGGAGGCCCCGCTTCTACATTTATTGGAATAGTTAATGATCTTGTATTTGGAGGATAACACATCCTATCATTACAGACAATATATAGAAAATCAACCTGTATATTGTAAGAGCCAGATGTCAAAGAGCCCTTTAGCTTAACTGGAATTGTAAAAATCGTACCATTTTTATGGAAATATGATTTGACACCAAAACCCTCATCCCATTTATGCTCTGGCTCTGGCTCAATGATTTCACCAACCATATCTAAAAATTCACCCTTAACTGTTATTTGTGTTGGTATCGGGCCTTCAGATATTTTATGTACTGAGTAAATCCGCCAATTCGATTCCATTTCTGCTTTTACTTTAATATCTAAAATCTCACCTGCCCGGACGGGCTCATTTTTTAAATAACTTACTGATACAGGGTTCTCTATTTGTGGATAAACAATAGATAAAAAAATAATATACAGAAAAATTCGAATCATTTATTTTACAAGTTTAATTAATTTTTTTCTATCTTAATGTTAGGTAAGTGAAAAAAGTTTTTCCATTTTGTAAAAAAAGTTACTTCCCATTTTTATCTGCTCCTTTAACATGCTTATCTCTTTTTCTGCAGCTTTAACTCCATTTTTCAATAACAAAGAAAACTGATTATACTCTGACCAATGAAGACCTAAAA
>CAZLPW010000039.1:12419-18139 GCA_964561495.1 uncultured bacterium
ATCTGCTAGGCGTCTATTCGAAATTAAATCAGCTCTCTTTATAATCTCTAGCATATTAGGATTATCTAGCTTTGGTAGCTTACCTCGATCGATATTTATAGCAATCAAGAATTCACATTCATCTCTAATTGTATCGATCGGGATAGGACTGGTAACTCCACCATCAACAATAATTAAATCACCATCTTTTGTTGGTTTTACATATCCAGGTATTGAGCAACTTCTTGCAATTGCCTCTACTAAATCACCTGTTTCATATACTTCTTCACTACCAGTTTGAATATCAGATGCAACAACCTTAAGTCTTATATTTAGTTCTTCAAATTTTTTTACAGGAAGCAAAAATTCTAGCATCTCATCTATAACATCCCGTTTAATTATTTGAGATCTTTCTGGACCGATAATGACTGCAAACTTATCTTCGATTTTTTTTGTAGAATTTTCAAGCAGAGTTTCAAAATTTCTGTTCTCCATCATATCTAAGGAAGAATGAAATAGCGTTTCAGGATTCATAAGAAACTCTTGAAGTCGCCTTAGAATCCAATCAGGGTCAGGTTTGGAAGCAAACATGGCTCCAATTATTGCGCCAATACTTGTACCCGAGATTATCTCAGGAATTATATTGTTTTCTTTGAAGACTTTTAGAACCCCCACATGAGCCGCTCCTCTTGCGCCTCCGCCCCCAAGGGCTAGTCCTAGGAAAGCATTTTTCACTTTTCTCTTTTTTCCATCCTGATCGTCATTTCAATTTTTTCTAATGGATTGTCTCTTCCATCCCGCTTTACATTCACTATTTGATTGATGATTGGTTGGCCTTCAGTTACTTTTCCAAACACAGTATAATTATTATTTAGCATTGGAGCATCTGCTGCACAAATAAAAAATTGACTCCCCGCACTGTTTGGATCTTGTGCCCGAGCCATAGAAAGGACACCCAATGTATGATCTATAGAATTAAACTCTGAAGGCAACATCCAAGAAGAGGAATCTTTTTCATCCCCAACACCATAAAATTTTGCTGCATGCCCACCAACTCCATGCCTACTTCTATCATCATTTTTACTATTTGGATCACCACCTTGGATTACAAAACCTGGTATAACTCTATGGAAGATAGTTCCATTATAGTACCCGTTTTTTGAATGCATTATAAAACTTTCTACATGCATAGGTGCTACTTCAGGAAAAAATTCTACAACCATATCTCCAAATTTAGTAGATATAACCGCCACATCTTTTGTAGGTTTATCACAACTCATAAACTGAACTCCTGTCATTAGTAATATTAAAACAAATTTTATTATTTTTTTCATGAGAAACGACTCCCTGGTTTTTGAATAGGAAGTAACGAAAGCGCTTTTGGCAGGTTTTCTTCTGAATAGCTAGTTACTTCCAAGTTTATTAGTGAAAATTGATTTTGATGAAGTAAAACAGATTTATTACTTCGATCGACTAGGACACCTACTCCTACGATTTCAGCTCCAGTATCTTTGACACAACGCTTGACCTCTAAAACTGAGCCCCCAGTAGTTATTACATCCTCAATAATTAGAACCTTTTCTTTTGGCTTAATATTAAAACCTCTCCTAATAACCATCTTTCCATTTTTTCTTTCTGCAAAAATTGTTCTAGCACCTAGTTGCCTACCAACTTCGGTCCCTAGGACAACCCCACCAATAGCGGGTGAAATAACTACGTCTGGCATAAACTTCTTAAAATATTTCGATATAATTTGTGAAAATTTTGTTAAATGTTCTGGAAATTGCAAAACTTTTGCACATTGAAAATATTTATCGCTATGCAATCCTGAACTTAGAATAAAATGACCTTCGAGCAGGGAACCAGTACTTTTAAAAATATCAATTATTCTACTTTTATCCACCTAAAATATCTTCCATTTTTTCAATATACTTTTTTGCTTCAAAACGAATTCTATTTTTACTCATGTCGCCAGCAAAACTAATTCCCCTAGAAACATTAATCAAAGCTGTTCCATTTTTATTTCCAATTTTAACACTCTGTTTTAGATCTCCGCCCTGTACACCTATACCAGGAATTAGTAAAGGCATATCGGGCGTTAAACTCCGTATCCTTTGTAATTCTTTTTGTGCGGTCGCACCAACGACCAAACCAACATTTTTGTTTTTATTTAACTTAAGAGAAACCTCAGCAACTCTTTCGTATAAACTTTTTTTATTAAGATTTAAATTTTGGAATTCTAGAGATGAGGGGTTGGAAGTTTTACATAAAATAAAAACCCCTTTTTTTGGATCACCAAGAAATGGCCTAATACTATCCGTCCCCATATATGGATTTAAGGTCACTGAATCAAAACAAAAATGAGAAAATATACTTTCCGCGTACTGAAAAGCTGTATTACCAATATCACCTCTTTTTGCATCAGCAATAGTAAGCGCATCTTTCCCAATATATTCTACTGTTTCTTCCAACCATTTAAAACCCGCACTTCCCCATCTTTCAAAAAAGGCAAAGTTAGGTTTAAAAGCAGTTGCTAAATCTATTGTTGCATCAATCACTAAACGCGTATGATACTTTAAATCTTCAAGATTTGTTGTATTCAATAATTTTGGATCCATATCTAGCCCAATGCAAAGACATGATTTCTTTTTATTTATAGCTGATCTAAGCCGCTCATTGAAAGTTTCCATAGACAACAAAGTTACCCTTATAATTTTAATATCTACAAATTTGAATTTTATTATTTATTTTAATTATCATTAACATATGATATAGTTAAACTAAAGATATAAGTTGCTATAAATTTTAATATTTATGAATTCAATTACCCAGAAAATTGCCTCAAGCGGAGTGTTTCAGATTGAACTAGTTAAAAAAATTGGTAAAAATGATCATGAAATATTAATAAAAATATCTAAGGTTTTATCAGAAAAATTTGGTCCTGAAACAGAACTTACACCCACTACGATAGAATTATATTTTAATAGAGATGGATCAATACCTTTCATTGCTCGATTGAGAGGGGAAATTATTGGCTATATTATTGGAGTCCCGCTGGAAACTCTTGATAGAGAGCCATGGGCTAGAATGGATGTAAATTTCGGGAAAAAAAACACTTTGTATACATATGCATTTGTCATCAATAAACAATATAAATCTAATGGCTATGCAAAAATGCTTAAACGTGTTTATTTAAATTGGGCGCGAAAAAAAAATCATTTAAAATACATTACAGGGCATGTTTTAGAGGGCATATCTTCAAATTTTAAAGGCAAAGTATACGTAGTCGATAAAGTTGCAAACTGGCATGGTACAAAACAGGTGTTTGAATACTACCGTAGAACACTTGAACAACACCAACCTATGTAATTTAATTTGTATTCTATATATTAGAATTCACAGTTATAAATCATTTCCAAATTGATTATTCGATTACAACTCTAGCTTCTTTGGATTCACTAACTCTATCATCCAAATCCGTAGCAATAAAAATCCAATTATAAACCCCAGGGTTGATATTTGGATCTACTGATATTTGATTAGAATAAACCCCATCACCTCTAAAAGTATCACCGCTAAAAAATGAGCTATCTAGACTTCCATCATCATATAAAGAATAATATGTAGTGTCTATTATAATTGAGTCAGGGTGGTTAGCAAATGTTTTGAGGATAACAGTTGAAATATTAGTTAATCCATCTCCATCAGTAACATTCGCATTTATAGGGTATAGGGTATCTGCTTCTAAATCCAATACCATTATAGTATCTGGTATCGAGATGCTTATTATAACTGGTGGCACCCCTAAATCCAATATTTCGATATTGCTATTTGTTTCCAAACCCCAGTAGTCCTTTGTCTTCAAATTATAGTGTTGCCTCGATGTAACCCTTGGGAATGAGAAAATAGTGTCAATCCGGTTAGTAGATGAAAATAAAATTATACTATTCTCCATATTCTCTTGATATGACATATTCAAAGAATAAGAAACAAAATCAGAATCTATGTTCGCAGTCCATATTAAAAAAACTAAACTATCTTCTTCAACTATAGGTAATAAAGAAGATGGCCTAGGATAGTCATCCATTACTCTATATCCATTCCCAATCGAATGATAGTAAAAAGAATCAATCACCTTAAGCCAATAATATTTTTCTAAAGCTGGATTATAGTCATTAGTTATCAAGTGCGGTGAGTTTGTAGTATCAAAGATAGCTGCAAAGCTTGTTTTCAGTCCATTATAGGAATCTGAAATTAGAATTTCATATGATAACAAATCAGTCGCTAACGACTGATCCCAAGAAATAGTCATCTGATTTTGATCATATTGAATTGATTTAATATTCTGAGGTTGAGGATAGGATAAACTATTATCTACTTCTAATAAAATAGAATCTGAATAAGTTATATTCAAATCACCATCTGTTGCTTTTGCTTTGACTACATATTGATCATTTGGATAGACAGTAGTATTCCAATGAGCAAAATATAATGAATCATTTTTTTTTGCTTCACTAATTACAATATTATTTACTAAAAATTCTACGATCTTTAAACTATTATCATCATCTGCTTTAATTTGAATAATGGCAATTTGACTGATTTTATTACCTGTCTCATGAGAAATAATTTTAACAGAGGGAGAATTAGTATCTTTGCTGATTTCTTGCGGTGAATCACAGCTAAAAAAGAAATAATAAATAATTATAAAAAAGGTTGTTTCCCTTATTTGCAAATTTTTTAAGATCTGAACAAAAACATTAAAAAAATATATTGAGTATTTTCTAATTTTTTAGGTCGCTTGCTAAAATTGGAAGCTTTCTAATTCGTTTTCCTGTAGCAGAAAATATTGCATTTGCAATCGCAGGAGCGATCGGAGGAAGCCCAGGCTCTCCCACTCCACCTGGATTTTCATTATTTTTAATAATATGAACATCGACCTTCGGCATTTCATCAAATCTTAGGACCTTATAATCATCATAGTTGCTCTCATTGACTTGTCCGTTATTTACTGTTATTTGACTTTTAATTGTTGCTCCAATTCCAAAAACAATTGCACTCTGCATTTGGGCTCTTATTGTCATTGGGTTTACAGTTTGACCGCAGTCTATAACACAGGTAACTCTATGGATTTTAACTCTATTTAAACTAGATATGGATATTTCAACAACTTCAGCAACATGAGATCCAAATGAATGATGATAAGCAAACCCATGAAAACGATCCTCTTTCAATTTTTTACCCCACCTTGACTCTTTTGCCGCTTTTTTAATTACATTTTCAGTCCTTGAGTTTGATTTTACATGTTTCAACCTAATATCCACAGGATCAACACCACTTCTATGCGCTAATTCATCAATAAAGCATTCGTTTGCAAATGAATTTTGCGAATCATAGACCGCTCGCCAAAAACCAAGGGGAACATCAGTTTCAAATGGTTTAGTTTCAATAAGAAGGTTGGGAAATTTATACTTAATGTTTTTTGCACCTTCAGCAATAAAAGACATTTTCTTTTTAACAAAATCAAAACTCATTATACCCTTCGCAAGACCTGGTAAAGAAGCACCGTATTGGTAAACCATTTGCTGACCTGCTGCATCTGGAGAAACGATCTTATGCTTCCATAGTCTTATTTCCTTTCCTTCAACAATGCCTTCTAAACTATGGATACTAGAAGGTCTATAGAAGCCATGTTTCGTATCATCCTCTCTATCCCAAATTAGTTTAGTTGGTTTTTTAAT
>CAZLPW010000040.1:0-17898 GCA_964561495.1 uncultured bacterium
CTTTAAATAATAATTCTTTGACAACGGTAAGTCAGACATCAGCTAGTCAATATCTTGGTACATATACGATGACTGCTAATGATGATGAAGGGAATATAGAGTTTCAGGTTACGTTTCGTGATGAAGTAGGAAACGCAGGAGCCGCTGCTGTTACGGATTTATTAGATGATGCGCAGGGTACGATAGAATTTGATAAGACGGTTCCTACGTTATTGTCTTTTTCTTATGTATCAGATAATGATAACAGCGTGGTACTTGCCAAACAGGATGATATTATAACGGTTAGCCTTCAGACCAATGATGAGATTGAGATACCGATTGTATCAGTGTCTGGTCACGCTTCGGATGGGACTACAAACACTACCGCTGGGAATGTTAATGTAAGTAAGACTAACGATCAGAATTGGACAGCTACGTATACTATGACAGGGGGTGATGCTGCAACTGATGCAATTGCATTAGGCCTTACCTTTATGGACCAAGCAGGTAACCAGGGGACTCCTGCAGACCAAACTTTTGCTGGGGTTACGGCTATTGCGTATGATCCTGTTACGCCAACTTTGGAGACAGTCACATTTGTTTCAAATAATACAAATACTACATATGCAAAAGTTGGTGATGAAGTCACGGTAACTATAGCCACAGACGAAGCATTAGCAGCGAATCCTAATTTTAGTTTATTCGGGGTAGATGATATAGAGCTTTTAAATACAGATGGCGGGACAATGAAGGCTTTTGCAAGAACGATTGAAATAACAAACGCTATGGGAGAGGGGACAATCGACAATACCAACACCAATGCAAATAATTTCAAAGTTACTGGCTATTCTGATGCAGCTGGTAACGCAGGAGCTGACAGGCTAACCCCAACAGATGATAGTTCTATTTTGCTTGATAAGACGCCGCCGACATCAAATAGTGTAACATTTTCTCATGATGGAACAGACTATGATGCTACCGATGCTTATACATATCTCAAATTGGGTGCCACAGTAACAGTTATCATAGATCCAAATGAAGATATCCAGCAGCCTTCATTGCAATTATTTAAACAAAGTGGCGCTTATGAGACATCAGATGCTACTAATTCAGCCAATGACTTTACTGTCGTTGAGGTCGTTGGCACTGATAATTGGCGAATGTCCAAGGTTTTAAATGGTGATCATGATGAAGGAGAGATTGAATTTTCGCTTACTTTTGATGACCTAGTTGGAAACTCTCTTGCGACCACAGTTACGGCGATCGATGGTGGGGCAACAAAAATATGGTATGATAAGACACCGCCAACAGTTAATGCAGTTACCAGTTGGGGCTCGAATAATACAGATTGTGGTGAAGATGACTGTACGATGTTTGCTATTCCAGGAAATACAGTTACTCTTGTTTTTACAACATTAGAAAATGTTCAGACGCCGATTGTAAAGATTGGGCAACAAAATATAACTCCTACCCAGACTTCAGTTGGGAATCATACTAGCTGGACTGCAAGTAGAGTGATGGACGGAAGTGAATCTATAAATAATGGTGCCAATAATACTGTAAATAACACAATACCTTTCACAATAGCGCTTGTGGATTTTGCTGATATCTCATCTGCCAATTCTTATAGCGATAGTACAGGAGGCGGTTTTACAGGAACCCAAATAACTTTTGATAATACAGGGCCTAGTTTGGAAAGCACTGATATAACCTCTAATAATGATGTAGTCGCCAACAATAAATACGCTCAGGAAGGAGATGTTGTCACCATTGAGATTGAGGTAGGTGAAAGAGTTAAAGCTTCAACTATTGCAGCAACCGTTTCTGGTGTCAGTAGTGCTGGTTCGGATGCAAATAAACCAAGCATCTCATTGGGAGCTGATGGTAGTGGAAATGCTGATCAAAAAATCACTATCACAAAAGTAATGTCCTCATCAGATAGTGAAGGTTATATTCCTTTTTCAGTAACATTTAGTAATGTTAATGGATATCCATATGATAACGGCGGTTCAGTCACTGAAAACAACTTGACTGGGAACTCTGTAAAATATGATAAAACAAACCCGACGATTGATTCATTTACGATTGCTTGCGATGGTGAGCAAGAAGATCCAAGCGGGAATAAATATGCTACGAATGGAAACACAGTTACGGTTACTTTGCAGACTAACGAGGATATTAACAAACCTAATATACATATTGCGGGGAATGATACTCTTACTGGAGGTGTAACTGTTACTCAGGGTTCCAATAAAAAGAATTGGATAGCGACATATAATATGCGGATTGGCGATGATGATACAGATGCGATCGAGGTAGACATCATCGAGCTTCGAGACTTAGCTTACAATTTAGCTGATAATTTGGCATCTAAAAGCCCTACGCCAAATATAATTTATGATAAGACCGCTCCAACTTTTTCAAATGTTACCATTATTTCACCGACAAATAACAATGCTAGTGCGGGGCTTGGTGTGTCAGCTGGGGAGCGTGCCAAAGTTGGAGATAATATTTTAATCACCTTTACGGTAACAGAAGCTAGAGGAATCGTCACTCCTGTGGTTACTTTAGAGGCGCTGAATTCTCCAACCATTAATTCAGATAATGCTCCTATATACACCGCAACATTTACTTCAATCCCTGATTTTGGAGATGCGGGTCCGTTAACATTTAATATAGAGGCTACGGATTATGCAGGGAACGCAAATACGTTTGCCCATACTGACCTTGTTAGCGATAATGTAGTATTTGATGGTGACCAGCCAGTTATTTCGATAGTTGAAGCGGACCTAACAATTGCATCAGATGGTCCCACAGCTACTTATGCTAAAGTTGGAGATGATGTTACATTGACCTTTAAAATAACAGATAATAATGGCCAGATACATGATCCTACAGTTAGGATTGCAGGGAATATGTGTTCTAATGATAATGGTGGTAACTCGGTCACTCCAACTTATACAGATTCAAATACAAATGGGAGATGGGACTCAGGGGAGCCCTGGGCTGTTACATACACTATGCAAGAATCTGATGAAGATGTATCTGTAACGGGCTGTGCCAATATACGTTTCCAAATTGATGTTACCGATCTTGCTGGTAATGTTGGTATTGCTGCTACTCATTCGGATGTTGTAACTAACGTAATATTTGATAGAACAGCTCCACAAGTTGCTGGTGAGGCGTCTGCCTTAAAGATTTGGACTGATGCGGGAACGAGCAGTTCACATGCAAAAAGCGGGGATGAGGTGAAGGTTCAGGTCAAGTTTAATGAGGTTACCTCAAAACCAACTATCGTGATTGCTTCAAAAACTGCAACCGTTGCAAACTCAGATGATGGTGGATTTACCTGGGTTGGTAGTTATAGTTTTTTGGGGGCCAATGATAATGAGACGGGTGTTGCTTCAACTATTTCTGTTCAGTATGATGATCTGGCTGGTAATTCAGGGACTGAGGCGACGGAAACAACAGATGGAAGTTTTGTTATTTTTGATAAAACTGTTCCGACAATGGATTGTGATACATGTTTAACAATTTCTTCTAATAATATATGGGATGATGGCTATGACGATAATCATCCAAAGACAGCTAATACATATGCAATAGCTGGTAATGAGGTAAGTATTTATATTAAAGCAGATAATAATGAGGTATTAGAATATCCACCTGCAATTACATTTAAAACAGGTGCAGGCCCAGATGTTTTTACCCCATATAATACAATTACTCCTCAGGCTGCCAGTAATTTTTATACGGTAACCTACACAATGCAGCAGGGGGATCTAGAGGGCAATATGGATTTTAAGGTTACCATCAAAGATTTAGCTGGAAACACTCTTGCGGATGTTACTAATTCGTCAATTACAGATGGCTCTGTGATTGAATATGATACACAGGCGCCAGATGTTACGGGTATTGAGATTGATCTTAAGGAAGACTATGACTCCGGGATTTCAAATACAGATGATATAACAAATTTCGCTAAGCCCCGCTTTACCATTAGTGGGTTAACACCAAATTCGGGAGATAGTGCAATTGTTGTGGTAAATGGAGACCTTACTAATAACACGAACTGTGTTGCTGATGGTGGTGTGCCTTGTCGTGAGTATGCTAAGGTAGTTGGTGCAGGTATTTCTAATTTTGGTTTTCTAGCTGATGTAGTAGAAATGCATACTGCACTTACAAGTAATAATGTTAATGGGCAGGATCATACGTTTCAGGTTTATTTAAGAGACCCAGCTGGTAATCTATCGAGTCCATCAACATCGCTTATTGTTACCTATGATGGAGATGCTTGGATACATCCAACTGGGGCAAAAACAAATTTTGTCGCAGCTGATGATTCTGGTTTCGATGATACAGATAACTATACTAGAAATACATCAAATCTTTCTTTTGAGATTGAAAAACAATTTCTGCCGCCTGATGAACTAGCTCAAATGAAGCTTATATACAATGCCTGGGATACGCTTAATATTAAATATTTAAATGCGCCAGGCGTGCCTACCGCTCTTAATGTAATGAATGCGTTAAACACAAACCAGGAGGTAGATCTTGAGGACAACCTGGGTCAGGGATGGTATGCAGTTAGGTTTACTATTACCGATAGAGCCGGGAACGAGTCTGATACCTCAAACAAGGAGCTCATATACATTGATATTTCCGGACCTGGAACTCCAACAAATTTGAATTTGGATGAGAGTACTGATAGTGGAATATCTGATTCAACTAACTCAAACAGCACTCTTACTTTAAAAATTAGTGATGTCCGAGAAACAGACTATGTTAAGGTTTTCTATGATAATGCAAATGGTACGCAGGTACAGGTGGGAAGCGATGTATTGGTAACTGACGCGGATAATAACAGTACACTAGATAATCCCCAAAATTATACGGGCGCATTTAGTTTTACGCTCGATGGTTTGAGTTTAATTGATAGCACTTATAGTCTTTATGTTATTTCTAAGGATGGTTTTGGTAATCAAAGTAATCAGTCCGCGAATAACTTAGAAGTAATTGTTGATACAACACCTAGTTCTGTTGCTGGAGTTACTATTGATCTCGTTGACGATGATGATACTGGTAAATTAAATAGTGATAATTTAACTAGTGACCGGGCTCCTAGGTTTAATGTCTCGGGTTTGACCGTAGGAGACCAAGCATACTTATATCTTAATGGGGTTATAAGAGATACTGTAGAGGTAGCAGACGCATCATCAACAATATTTACACCCGATTCTCTAGATAATTCAGATGCAACCTATACAGTTACTGTTAAACAAAGAGATGATGCTGGAAACCTATCTGCTGCAACAACAAGTAATGGAGGTAATTTTAATCTTGATGTTACTGCTCCCGCAATTGCATCGAATGCAATAACTGATTTAAATGATATTGAGGCGGATGATAGCGGATATTCTCAGACTGATAATTATACCAATGTCACCAAGGATCTTACGTTCAATTTGCAGCAAGCATTTCTACCTCCTCTAGAGAATGCTTTTATTAAACTCTACTATTGGTCTGTCTCGGCTAAGGATGAGGTAACAGTCGGTGATGGAACTGTTACGACAACAGAAAAAATAATGACTGGTTGGACTGATCATTCTATGGATCTAGATGATGACTTGAGTCAAGGCTGGTATGCCATAAAATTTACGCTAACAGATTCTGCAGGGAATGAGACAGGTAAGACATCAGCAGAATATATTTTCATTGATATTGTGGAGCCAACAAAATTAAGTGGTTTAGATCTTGATTTAACAACTGATTCGGGTGTCTCTGATAGTGATAACTTGACTAATTCATCTTCTTCTTTAACATTTAATATTAGTGGGACGAGAGAGACGGACTATGTTCGATTGTTTTATACAAACAATCAGGGGAATCCTGTTTTAATTGGTGAGAAGCAGGTAACTGTAGATGGTGGTGTGGGTACTCCAGATAATCCAGTATCCAATCCAAATATTTTCAATTTTTCTTTGTCAGATTTATCTCTCGCAGATAGTACATATGTTATTTATGCAGTTGCCAGAGATTATATGGGCAATAATAGTAGCCCGACAGATGATAACCTAACAATTACAATAGACACAACTCCTAGCGATGCGTCAGTTGCTAATATTGATTTAGATGATATATCCGATACTGGAAAATCCGATGATGATTATCTTACCAACGATGTCACCCCTCAGTTTACAGTTACTCAGCTAGCTGCAAATGATTCAGTGTATTTGTATATTAGTGGAGATACAAAATTGGCAAGTGCAGAGGTTGGTGCCAGTGGTACTGTTACTTTTATTTCAGATAGTATTACAGGTGGTGCGCTGGTTTCTAAGAGTGCTACTATAAAATTAGAGGACGACGCAGGTAATATTTCTACTGCGTCAACTGCTCTTTCTTTTAATCTTGACACAGAGGTGCCTAATAGTGCAACCTTTCAAAAGGCACAGATTGTTTCAGAAGATAACACATGTATCTATGCTATTTGTGATCCACCAAATACCAGTAATATGGCACCAAGGTTTTTTCTTGATGGACTTACAACAAATCTAGATTCTATTCGTTTAATGATTCGCGGAATTGATCCAGTGGGAACTGAAGAGGTCGTAACTGAGACCAGGATGTTGCAAGCCTCATCCGAGACTGTTCAAGTAGGCGGGAGTGGGATACCAGCTGCTGGAAAGTATGCGGTTTATTACTATTTAGTTGATGATGCTGGGAACTATAGCTCATCTAGCCCTGAACAAAATATAGTGTTTGATAATATAAAACCTGCTGCTCCTGGAGTAGCAGATTTAATCAATACTGAAATTCCTAAGTATATATCGGACACTGGTCAAGATTCTATTGATAATATTACAAACGAGCTTAGTACAATATTCATGGTTGAGTATAAAGTCGCCTCAGCCAGTCAGAGAGGTGTTCTTGATAAAATCACTCATGCTGAACCCTGGGTAGATGCTTCTCCTTTTAATGGAATTGCAGAAGTTGGTGAATATCAAGATCTAAATGAGAATGGTGTCTATGATGCAGAATCAATAGACAGGGTGTCGGGTTTTACTGAAACACCTAATACACTGATTCCTGATAATAATAAAGGCACAATTGTATTTAATCTAGATAACCAATATTATACTTCTGATTCTAACTCAGTTTCCTATGTGTCAATTACAATAGACTCGGCAGGTAATGAGACTGCTACCAACGATACATTGATGGTAATTTATGATCAGAGAAAACCAGCGCTTGTGAAATATTTATTGCCAAGTCATCCTGATTCAACAGTATGGATTGGTGATGGTTCATTGAGATTTGATTTTTTATTTTCTGAGAAATTGACTAATAAAATTGACAACTACCATGATTTGGACCCTGATTATCCTAATATTTTGCCTTGGATTGAGATTGAGTTTCCTGGAGATGTTAATGATTCAAAAAAGATAGTCGCTGATTTGGAAAATACAACAATATTCCCTGGGGATAGTGTAGGAAGAGAGGATCAAACATTTAAATATGATTTAATCCTTAGAGAAGATCTTAACAGTTTAAATATTAATAACCCCGCTGGAGAAGCGCTTAATATATATCTTCGTGGTATGGACGTAGCAGGGAATAAACTAGAGGCGCCTTTTAATTCAATTCGGCAACAAGTAGTGCTTGATATAATTAAGCCTACCTTTGCCAATAACGATGATAACATAAAGCCTAATCATAATTCATTTATAAATGATGCTGCCCTAGACAGTTTCCAGTGGAATCTTAATGAACTGTTAGATTCTGGTTTGGTTGAATTTGATAATTCAGGAGATGATTTTATCGAAAATATAGCAATCCCACTTGATTCTGCAGAGAGAAACTCTCCTGGACAGACTGGATATAATTCTTTAAATAATTGGGGCCCTACACAACTTGTTGATCAGGCTGTTTATAATATTATTTTTACTGGTATTGACATAGCGGGTAACACAGGAAAGGATACAGTTAGGAACGTTAAATACGATATTACCAAGCCAACAGCTGTATTATCATATACTACTCTAAATGGTGAACCTAGGCCATTTGCATCAAATGGTGATACAGTAACTATTAAAGCTGAATTTAGTGAACCGATGAGCTTAAGGCCTCTTTTGAAGTTAACCTGGGCCGATGCGACCACGGACAGCTTTAATATGGAAATGGTTCCAAATTCTGATAGCTCTGACTGGGTGTATAATGTTACCATGCCAGATGGAATTGAAAAACAGGGGCGCGTTCACTTTTATGTAAGGGCCGAGGACCTTGCTTATAATATAATGGACACCACTGGCTTGTCCGAGAAAGATATAAGTGGAGATGGTTTAGCAGATAGCCTATATCTAGATAACACAGACCTCTTTGTTGGTTTCTCATATGAAAATATCACTCAGCCTTTGATACAGGTTGTCTACCCAAATGAAGTAGTTGAGTTAACCAACGTAGCAAAAGGTTCAGACTCTATAAGAGTAACTGCTGTTCTAACCGACTCTGTTATATTTGATGACCCTAATATTCCTGATCCGAAACTAATGATAACTTATGGATCAAGTGCAGATACTTCATTAGGTATAACTAGTATAATAGATATTACCGAGCCCATTTCAAATCGGGATACACTTATATTTGAATTTCAACTTAGTGAAGGTGTAGCCAATGATGGTCTGCTAGCTGTAAAACTTATTGCCCAGGATCGAGCAGGCAACGATGTCGTCGGATACACAAACAAAACTGATAGTCTATTTAGAGTGGATAATATTCCGCCTGCTGCTTTTGAAATGAAGCCAACATTATTTGCCGACGTTTCTCCATCTCTTTTTACAACTTATGATGCTCTTGTGCAAGATTTTTATACTGACCTTGATAATGACCCCTTGAGGACATGGTACAATAATATATTTACACATGTGTACACTGATATTTATCTGCCTCCGTATGAAGGTGCTGGAAGTGACTCAACAATGAGAGGCGGAAAGGTTGAGTTTAGGGTTGAGAAAATAAATGCTGGGTTATTAGATGAAAATGGCAACCTCGTATCGGAACTTGTAGTAGGTGACATATATTTATTAGATCCTGTTAATGATTTTGGATGGAGGATATTCAATATGGATTCTGCATCCTTAAATTCTATTCTTCAGGGCCAACTTGAGCTGGGAGATTCGTTGATAATCAAAGCAATACAAACAGATATTCACGGAAACCCTACCGAAGGCACAATTGGAGAGGGTGAGATCCATAAATTTCGCTATGATAATGAGCCGATGACTGCGTCCGACACATGGTTTTTAGGTGGGAATATATTTGGAGTAGATGAAATATATTCTACTGATAAGATCTCAGTACGATGGGACAGTTTCACAGATGATGAACCAGGCGGAGGTTCAGGGTTTTGGAAATATCGTTTTAGACTTGTGCATCATCCTGATCAGGGCTTAACTCAAATGAAAGGGAATATGGTCGCCCAAGAAGGTGACACTGTTGCATGGGAAAATTGGGCTGAATTATCTGTTGATGATCCTAGCAGGACTATTGATCTATTATTTAACTCTGCTGATGTTGATACATTATACCATGATAATTATTATGAATTCCAACTGTTCTCAGAAGACTTGGCGGGCAATAAGTCTGATACCGTCAGCTGTACCGCTACCAGAGCTGGTAATGGCTACTTTAAGAAATTTAATTCAGCACCAGAGATCTCTTCAATCCCAGCTACTACTATGTATGAGGATACGGTTTATACGGATTTTCAGATAATAAGCATAACAGACTTAGATTTTTCTACCTTCCAGGGTGATTCAATCAGTTACTCCGTACAGGCCTTTAAAGATGCAGATAATATTGGTGTGGATCCACCAACAGTGCCCTATACTGAACATCTGATTGATATCGCAGATAGTTTAATATCATGGGATCCAAAACAGTCAGATGTTGGTGTCTACACGGTCAGGGTTGTTGCAGAGGACCTGTCTCAGCTTAGCCAAACGGTTTACTTCCCTCTTGAGGTGATTGCGGTAAATGACGCGCCAGATATTATTTTTGTTAATGAAATTGGCTATGACACCAATCCAGACAGTATCCTCGCTGTTCAGTGGGAGGAAGATGACCAAGGTGATACTCTGCACCTTACTGACTATATTATTGACGTAGACAATGATATCTATACAGAAATGGACTGGAAGTTTTCATTTAACAAAGAAAGCCTTATTCCAAGTCAAAACCAGATTATAGGTCCCCCAACACCTAAAAGATTAGCAAGAAATAATGTTAACCTAATTCAAAAATCTGCAAATACTATAGAAATCGGTGAAGATCCAGATATTTTAGAAGTTGTAAGCGAGGTGACAAACAGTGATTTTATCAATGTTGCCTTTGATACAGTTGAAAATAAAGTAGTAGTAAGGTTTGAAAGTGATATAAACTTTTTTGGACAGGAGTTACTATGGTTTAAGGCAACCGATCCGTATGTTCCTTTTGATGTTAACTCTGAGAAGTATGATATCGATAGTGTGCTTCTAGTTGTTAAGGATGTTAATGATCCTCCTGTAGTTGTTTCTTTCAATGATACAACTATTTGGGAAAATGATTCTCTATTCTTTCCTGTTGAATCCTTATTTAGTGATGTGGATGATGATTCACTTAAGATTAAAATAACCGCACTAACTAACCCAAATAAAATTACGGTATTGCCTGATAGTATTTTTAATAGTATTGATTTGTTAGGTTCGAATTTCCCAAAGCAGGATGGGATCTCGGGTGTATTTATTAAGCCACAAAGACTTTGGTCATTAGATGCTCAAATTAATATGGCAGTTATTGATAGTTCTAATGACACTACCAGTAGTTTCTTTTTATTGGATATAGACAGGGTTTCAAGGCCAGGGCTATCTGTCTCAATTATTCATAATAATGCATTCGCTAACTATATTGATATTTTTATCATAGATACACTAGAAAAGACAGTTAGTCTATCTGCCAAAGTCCAGAGTGAGGCTCTTACGATTAACAATATCGCTCCGCATGTTTGGGGTGCAAAATACGATTTTTCTATAAATAAAAATTATGAAGTCGAGATCAACGCTCAGGGCGAAGTAGGAGATACACTTTGGAAATCTTTCTTTGCTTTAGCTAATGCCTCCTCTACATCAAGATGGACTGGAATAAGTGGCGACGGTAAGTTTATTATAAGTGGGGAACCAGCGAGTGTGATCTCAGACAGGTCATTAATTATAACAGACTCCAGTCTCTTTAATAAAAGACTAGATGTTGACGCATCCTATCTGGTGGGGCATGAGTCTTTTGTTTTTCAAAAGCCAGTTAGAATTTCTTTTAATCGAGATAGCAAAGACCTCGCTATTTACACAAGATTAAATGGTTCTGTATGGACAGAGCTGCCATCAATCAGTACAGATGGTCAAATTATTACATACTCCAAGAATGCTGGATATTATCGTCTAGGTCAAAAGACAATTATTGTACCAGAGTTAACTGGAATACACCAAAATTACCCTAACCCTTTTAACCCAGTGACTAATATTAAATATGACATAGGTCTGCTAGATGGGTTAGAACAAAATGTTACTATTGAGGTATACAATATCATGGGTCAATATGTACAAACTTTAGTCAAAAACAGAGACCAGATTGGACAGTTTGTTGTTCAGTGGAATGGTCAGAATCAAACTGGAGAGAATATGCCAACAGGAATCTATTTTATACGTCTCTCAACAAGTTCTGGGTTAGTTAAAAATTCAAAAATGATGTTACTGAAATGATAAAAAAAACAAACTACTTTAAAATAACTTTAACCCTATTCTTAGCATTTATTGTAACCAATTGCAGGCAAGACTATGTACCAACTGATGAAGAGTTGGCAGATTATGGTTGGATATTATTTTCAGAGGGTGATTTTATAGGAGCAAGAGACTGGTTTCAGCAGGCAGTCGAAAAAGATGCTACCTATATGGATGGCTTTTGTGGTATGGGCTGGTCACATGGTAAACTCGGTTATGTTGATTCGGCATATCGATATTTTAATGAAGGCCAAGATTTAACCTATGATGATGTTCGATTTCCTACCCATGAAAATTTGAAGCTTGATGTTTTAGCTGGGCTTGCTTTTGCAGCTAATGCAATTGGAGATGATGATCTAACTGTATCTATATGTCAGGAATTTGATTATGAAGAAGAATCTATTCAGGCATCTAAGGGTGATGGAAATTGGCGGTGGACGCTAAAGGAAAAACTATTCTCATCGCTTGATTTAGATACGCAGATCAACAGCCACGATGTAAGGCTTGTTCATGCAATTTCTCACTTTAATAAAGGTAATTTTGAAAATTGCATTCCACTCTTAAACCAAATAAACAGCGATCTTTATGAATCAATCAGGTTACCCAATAATTTCCCGCCACAGGATTTGGATATAAATAAATGGAAAACTGATGGGCTAATTAATGAAAATAATATTCTTTTGGAAGAGCTATATAGTAACGCTACTGGATGGAATGAGCAATACGCATCCTGGGTATATGATGTAAATACTCTCACAGGGATCGACTCGATTATGTGGATGATTGATCTATTACAGCTTGTACTCTGGTAAAATTTAAATTTGACTGATATTGATAATATATTTCCTCGTAGAGAAGACCACTCTGTGTGGATGGAGCGCTCTTTAAGGCTAGCTGAGAAAGCGTTTGAACAAGATGAGGTTCCTGTCGGGGCTGTTTTATTAAAAAATGGAAGAGTCATTGGTAAAGGGTACAATCAGAAGGAGAGGCTCAAAGATCCAACAGCACACGCTGAAATATTAGCAATAACGGCGGCGTCATCTACTTTAGGTGACTGGAGGCTTAGTGATTGCACATTATATGTAACAAAAGAGCCTTGCTCAATGTGTGCTGGCGCCATTATTAATGCAAGAATCTCTTTGGTAGTATTCGGTGCCTATGATGAAGAAACAGGGTGCTGTGGATCCAAATATCAACTCTGTGGTGATCCCAGGATCGGCTCAAAGACCGCAGTCCTTGGCGGTATCAAAGAGCAGGAGTGCCTCCGATTATTAAAAACTTTCTTTATCAAACATCGTAAAAAAAAAATATAATTTATTAATCTTTATCTGAGGCTTATATAATATATGGAGAGATGGCAGAGTCTGGCTGAATGCGCTGCACTCGAAATGCAGTTTACACTTAGTGTAACGGGGGTTCGAATCCCTCTCTCTCCGCACAATGAAATAGTAGTGAAAAGAGTTAGATAAGGATTTAAATTGAAAACTTTTTTTAAAGAATTGACATATTTTATCCCTGAGAGGATGGGTTTTAAGAATATTACCTCTGATGTTGAAAATGTGATTAATGAAAGCAAAATTGAAAATGGTTTGTGCCTAGTCAATGCGATGCACATAACCGCATCAGTTTTTATTAATGATGATGAAGGAGGCCTGCATCAAGACTATAAACTTTGGCTAGAAAAATTGGCTCCATTTGATCCTAGTAGTGAGGTATATAAGCACAATCTGACAGGCGAGGATAATGGAGATGCGCACCATAAGAGGCAGATAATGGGAAGAGAGGTGGTCATTGCAGTGACAGATGGAAGGCTGCACTTTGGTACTTGGGAGCAGATTTTCTATGGAGAGTTTGATGGTAGAAGAAATAAAAAAGTATTAGTAAAGATTATTGGTGAATAAGGCTCTCATAAAATTATGGTATTCCTAGAGACTCAGCTTCGTCAATATTCAGAAAAATATCGTCATGAAAAAGCACCACTAGAGATGATAAAATTTATGAATGAAGAAGATTGTTTTTCAAAAGACAACACAAAGGGCCATTTTACTGGTTCAGCCTGGATCACAAGTCCTGACAAAGAAAAAATTTTGTTAAATCACCACAAGAAGTTAGATAAATGGATTCAGTTTGGTGGTCACGCTGATGATGAAGAAAATTTGTTAGATGTTGCGATACGTGAGATGAAAGAAGAAACTGGGATAGAAGAATATAGTTTAGCTACAACAGATATTTTTGATGTTGATATACATTATATCCCAAAGAATAAAAGCTCATACGGGCACTATCATTTTGATGTGCGCTATTTAATAGAGGTGGATCCAGAGGATACAAAAATTATTATAAGTAGTGAGTCTATTGATATTATTTGGGTACCAATAGAGAATGTAGTCAAATATAATTCTGAAGATTCTATACAGCGTATGGTGAAAAAAACACAAACCATAAGAACAAATCCGTAAAATATTTTTGAAGGAGTATAAAATGAAAAACAGAATTCTTTTTTTATTATTGTTTGGATATTTGAATGGTCAGATGAATACTGGAAATGACATTTTTACGGCCCTGAATTCTGTAAATGAAACAGAACGGAATTACGCAAAATATTTTATAACTGGATATATAACTGGACATAAAAATGCTTTAGATAGCTTTAATCCATACAATAAGTTTGAAGAAAGAAAGCCCAATGATATCAAATATAACAAAATGCTTGAGTCTCAAATTAATAAACTTAAAATGTATCCTGAGCAGTTGATGATAAATTGGGATATGATTTTTGAAATTATTGATAGGTATCTAAGATTATATCCTGATAGGAGACATGAAAACATAGACATATTAATCAGGAATGCGATGAACGAGGTTTACCTATTGGAAGAAAAAATAGATAAAAAATAGCTATCACTTATATTATTCAAAATTATATGATATACCTAATATATTGATCTGTTCTGGATCCGACTTCTTTAAATCTTCCATTTTATATGTATAAAAAACTTTCATTTTTTTTTATTTGGGAGATCAATATTAGGACCAAGTGAAATTCCATATTCATCAAATATGTATCGATTTAATTCATATAGACAGTAAAATATTTCTGCAGATATGTAAGAGTCGAATTTTTTATTTATTTTAGATAATACAGAAATCTTATTTCTAAAAATATCATTTAAAAATATACTTTCTAGATATATTTTTTGAAACTTCAATCTGTATTTAAATGCTAATGGTTTGAGACTATCATTTGATTGAGTTTTTGATTAGGTTTTAAATATGAAACAAAAGCGTAATGATAACTGTTCCTGTGGTAGTGGCAAAAAGTATAAAGTTTGCCATGGGAAAACTGAGAGCTCATCAAATAATTTAGTCTACTTAGTTGCAGGTGCGGTCGTAGCTGTTTTTATTTTTTTATTTTTTGGAGTATCTGACTCTGCTATTGAAAACACACCAGTGTCTCAGTCACCGATATTGCCATATTCGAATAGAGGTACTCCTAAGCCATCTGGAACTGCTCCGCCAGGAAAAGTTTGGTCAGAAGAGCATGGACATTGGCACGATGCACCAAAACAAGTTTCAGGCCCGATTGAGAACAGGCCCAAGAGGATTGCGCCTCCTAATAATCCTGATAAAAACAATCCACCCCCAGGTAAGGTATGGTCAGAGGAGCACGGACACTTTCATGATGACCCTAAAAAAAAATCTAACCCAATTAAGATTACTCCAAAGCAGGTCAATCCATCTGAAAAGAAAATTAATTAGCTAAGTCAGACTCAACAAGGCCAATTTTTTAAAGAAATTTTCTTTTATGGTGGTCACAACCTAATTAACAAAAATAATTTATAAAATATAAGTACTTTGACTTTTAACCAGATGGTTTATTAACTTTAACCAACACAAGGTATCCGAGAGAGGGGATGAAACAACCTACGGTTTTTCTTCACTTTTATAATCCTTTGTAAATAGAGCAAAATTTTGCGGAAAATTTTGTTAAAAATTAACATAACCATTTAGGGTTTTTGAAATATTGATATTTTAAAAATTCTTTGAATAGTAGATAATGAATCAACAAGAATTCAAAATATTTATCACTCAGAGGTGGGATCATTTCAAGACAAGGTCTCTTGAAAATAAGATGAACGCCTGGATGGATGAAATTCGAAAAGAAAGGAGCACAAAAGAGCTAGACGCTTTTGTTGTTATCGATAAGGTAAACACCCATCAGGTTGGCGATGGGAATACAATGGTTGTTGTTGTCTATAGGGTGGAGTTTGATGAGCGAATACCAACTGATAGTAGGTCTGATGTGGGAAATTCTAGTGAAGATAAAAATAAAGTAGTAAACGAAAGTGGCTAGTCTTAAAAAGAGAATAAAGGTACTCATTTATGGTACCGATACCCCCGCTGGGAAGCTATTTGATATAGTATTAATCGTAACAATTATTTTGAGTATTTTTACTGTCCTATTTGAGAGTGTCCCAGAATATTCGTCGAAATATTTAACTATCTTCAACATTGCGGAGTGGTTTTTCACAGTATTATTTACCATTGAATATCTTTTAAGAATATATTGTATTAGACTTGCATCTAGTTATATTTTCAGTTTTTATGGTATTATTGATCTATTATCTATATTACCAAGTTATTTGAGTTTTATATTTCCAGGAGCAAATGTTCTAAGAGTTATTAGAGTGATTAGGGTGCTAAGGGTCTTTCGTGTTCTTAAGCTTGTGCAATATGTAGGAGAGGCAGAGTTGCTCGCTAGTGCTCTTATTGCAAGTAAAAGAAAAATATTTATCTTTTTATTTTATATTATAAATATAGTGGTAATTCTGGGATCTCTCATGTACTTAATTGAGGGAGAAAAGGCTGGGTTTGACAGTATTCCTAGGAGTATTTACTGGGCGATAGTGACCCTAACTACGGTAGGTTATGGTGACATAAGCCCATTAACAAGTACTGGCCAAGCTGTTGCGGCAATTGTTATGATAATTGGTTATAGCATCATTGCAGTCCCTACCGGTATTGTTAGTTCCGAATTAAACAATATATCAAAAAAGAGGAAAGGCTATCGTGACTGTATGGTATGCGAGAACAAAAAGATCAAGGTCGGCTCTATATACTGTAGCAATTGCGGCGCACACTTAGAAAAGAGATAAAGATATAAATAGAATTACTTTTGATAATTACAAATAGGACTAAGTCAAGCTAGAAAAATTTTAGTTTAATCATTTAAACTTGGGATAGTGATTGCTGTGCATCTTTAGTCTAGTAACTATTCCCTCAGAATCTGTATCAAAAACATATGCTTCACCTAGCTCTCCATCTTTACGTATTCGTTTGAATGTGTTTTCTTTGATATACTTTAGTCTAATTATATCGTCCGTTGGTTTTTCTGTTGGTAAATAAATTGCCGCGAGACCACCTTCCCAAGGAAATATCGCTATCTCTCCCCACCATGGTAGGGAGAGATAGGAGCCGATATACTTTTCAAATTTTGAATCTAAAATTGTATCAGAGGAATTTGAATCTAGTGCAGCTTCTACCGCAGGCGAAATTATTTTATAAATATTGCTTGTATATGATCCTGCATTTAAACCGTTGGCGTTTGCCATAAATATTGCAGAAATTTTTGAATCAGGTTGAATAATAAAGCTTGATCTATAGCCTGGGCAATTTCCTCCGTGACCAACAAACTTTTTTTCATTTTCTCTCCAAACTGCAAAACCAAGTCCCCATGCAGGATCCCAATCGTCATCAAGCCAGTGCACACGGTACATTTCTCTTAAGGTATTAGG
The DNA here is from genome assembly GCA_964561495.1 of uncultured bacterium. Classification (GTDB taxonomy): domain Bacteria; phylum Fidelibacterota; class Marinisomatia; order Marinisomatales; family UBA1611; genus CAZLPW01. The sequence goes on from CAZLPW010000040.1 coordinate 17,582, forward strand.
CTCTAAAACCTTGTCTTTTTTGTTTTGTAGTATCCGAAACTGCCAGGAAGCAAATTTTGCCAAATCCTCAACGCTAGAGCTAAATCCAGCAGCGGGGCTAATATCCTGAGGATCAAATAGCGGGACTATTGATCTGCCACCTTTTCTGTTTTTTGCAGTGTGGCCTATAGCTAGCTTTTTACCATATAAGTTTTTTGGCATATAGGTGCGAGTATTTTTCATTTTTAATGGGCCCAATATAAATTTTGATATATAGGTATCAAAATTCAATCCAGAAACTTCAGAAACGATTTCACCTGCAAGTGTCAGTCCTAGGT
>CAZLPW010000041.1:0-9536 GCA_964561495.1 uncultured bacterium
AAATTAAAATAAAGTATGCTTCAGCTAAATCATCTCTATCTTCTGAAGAACTGGAAATAAATATTTCCTCAAAAGATGATAAAATTAAAAGAACAATATCCGAAAAGGAAATTTCGAAATATGTGGAAGCAAGAATGCAAGAAATATTTCAATTAGTAATTCGGGAAATTTCCAGATCAGATATTAAAGACCCGCTAACTTACGGTATAGTTCTTACTGGTGGAGGTGCTCAGATGAGAAACATCAAAGTATTGGCAGAAGAAAATTTAAATGTAAAAATAAGAATTGGAATTCCAAAAGGCATAGATGGAATTTCTTCAATTGCTGAAAAACCAATGCATGCTACACCATTGGGACTATTACTATGGCCCTTAGAGGCTAAAGATTATGCTAGAACTGGACATAATAATAATACAGGAATTGATAAGTTTATAAAAAGTATAAAAGATACAATTGAAGAATTATTTTAAAAAATCAATAAAGGAGAAATAAAATGTTATTTGAATTGAACAACCTATCGGAGCAAAAGGCAAACTTAAAAGTAATTGGTATTGGTGGTGCTGGAGGAAACGCAGTTACAAGGATGATTACAACTGGGATGCAAGGTGTTGATTTTATTGCCGTGAATACTGATGCCCAAGATCTTGATAACAACCCATCAGAACAAAAAATTCAAATAGGCAAAAACTTAACAAAGGGTCTTGGCGCAGGTGCAAATTCCAATGTCGGCAGAGAAGCAGTTGAATCAGATCGTGAAGCAATATCAGCTCTTCTTGAAGGTGCAGATATGGTATTTATTACTGCAGGAATGGGTGGTGGCACTGGAACTGGAGCTGCACCAGTAATAGCGCAAGTTTCAAGAGAAATGGGAATACTAACTGTAGGAATTATTAGCTTACCTTTTAATTTTGAAGGTCCTAAAAGAATGAATCGCGCCCTAGAAGGATTATCTGAAATGAAAAAAAGTTGTGATACTGTCATTTCTATCCCTAACCAAAAACTTATGACAATTGTAGATAAATCGACTACATTACCTGAAGCATTTCAACTAGCTGATACAATACTTCATCAAGCCGCAAAAGGGATATCGGATTTAATTAATGTACAAGGTGTCATTAATCTGGATTTTGCAGATGTTGAAACAATCATGAAGAATATGGGTGAAGCAATAATGGGGACGGGTACAGCCTCTGGAGAAGAGAGAGCAGTATTAGCAGCTCAGCAGGCTATTTCAAGCCCACTTTTGGATAATGCAAGTATTAAAGGCGCACAAGGTGTACTAGTTAATATTACTGGTGGTGATGACTTAACTCTTATGGAAGCAAATGAAGCAACTAGTATTATTTTTGAAGAAGCAGGCCCATCAGCAAATATAATTTTTGGTGCAGTAATTGATGGCTCTTTAAAGGATGAAATTCGCGTAACTGTAATCGCCACTGGATTTAACATACCAAATAACTTAGAAACAGATAAATCGGTTAATCACGAAAATCATGAAAATTCAAATGTGCCAACCAGAATTCTCCAGGAACAAATAAATGAACCTCTTTATTCCCAAAAAGAAGAAAATTCAGATCAAGGGTCTAAGATGAAGAAACCAACCATGAAGTTCGATGATACAGAAGAAACTCCTACAGTTATATATGGAAAAGACTTACAAGTTCCAGCATTTATCCGTAGACAACAGGATTAATTAAATGAAGTAGAGTAGTAAGGCCCATTAAACTTTTATACCTTTTGCTTTAAGGTCTTTAATAACATTGCTAATACCTTTTTTATCGATAATTCTCATTCCTCGTGTAGAAAGTCTAAGGGTAATAAATCTTTTTTCATCGGGAAGCCAAAATTTCTTCTTTTGAAGATTTATATTAAATCTTCTTCTACTTTTGTTATGGGCATGACTAACGTTGTTACCAAACATTGGCCTTTTCCCTGTAACATCACAAACTCTACTCATAATTAAATATACTCTTATTTTTAGGACGTAATATTAGTATTTTATTTTATTATCACAAAATAAACTTTATAAAATAAAGATTTATAAAATAAAGAAAAAATTAATCAATAAACTTGTACCAAATACAACTAATTGCAGAAAATGCTCCATCAATTAGACGTAGTTTTTTTCCGTCTTTCTTCCCTCTTCTAGTGTATTTTACATGAACCTCTTTAATCCTAAAACCTAACCTGTGAACTTTAGCAGTAATCTCTGCCTCAAGTCCAAAACCATTTGATTTTAAATTAAGATTAATTATATCCTCAAGAGATAAAACTTTGTAGCAGGAAGCCATATCAGTAATATTACTATTATTAATTAAATTTGAGAACCAAGTTATAAGTCTATTACCAAATGTATGGTAATTTGAAGCTTCCGTGCTTCTAAGCCACCTGCTGCCAAAGACAACATCAGCCTTTTTAGAAATTAAGGGGAATAATAACTCATGATAAGAATTAGGGTCATATTCCAAATCTCCATCTTGTAATATAACATACTTACCAACACACTTGGTTAAAGCTAAACGAACAGCATTACCCTTTCCCATATTATTACAATTATGATATAATTCAATCCCCTCAATTTTCATAAGAAGTTCTTTGGACCCATCAGTTGAACCATCATTTACTACTACAATTTGTTTAGGGATTGAAACTTTTTTAACTCTGTTAATTAATTTTTCACAAGTATCTTTTTCATTGTAAATAGGTATCACCACAGATAATAAAGGCCTAGACATATATAAATTTACTTTAGCAAAATTAAAACAATATATCTTTATGATAGGCAAATAATAATTTTTACGTAAATTTCATTGAATAAATTATTGTTTTATCATTTTATAAATTGAATTAGTTGAAAATAATATTTTATTTTTTTATGACCATAGGAAATATAAAAATTAAGACACCCGTTTTACTAGCTCCTATGGCAGGTGTTACAGACTATCCATTCCGAATTTTATGCAAGGAAATGGGTGCAGGAATTGTTTATTCAGAGTTTGTATCTGCAGATGGAATTATTAGAGAAAATAGTAAAACGCTAGATTTAATAAAATTTGAGGAAAAAGAACGTCCTATTGGAATACAAATTTTTGGAAGTGATCCAGAGGTAATGAGTAAGGCATCTAGATTTGTTTTGAATTCATTTAAACCAGATCTTATTGATATAAATTATGGCTGCCCTGTGCCAAAGGTCACAAAAAAAGGTGCTGGCTCAGCAGCTTTAAAAGACCTTTGCCTTATGGATGATATTACAGCAGCAGTTGTCGAATCTGTTATTGAGATACCTGTGACTGTAAAAATGCGAGCAGGTTGGAATAATAATTCAATTGTAGTCCCTGAAGTTGGACATCGATTAGAAAATATAGGAGTAAAAGCAATTACTCTTCATCCAAGAACCACAAAACAAAGATATACAGGTAAAGCAAATTGGATTTATATTAAAGAACTAAAAAATGCATGTTCAATACCTATAATTGGTAATGGTGATGTTCGTTCAGCTTCTGATATGCTTAGAATGTTTGATGAAACAGGCTGTGATGCCGTTATGGTTGGAAGAGCTGCACAGGGAAACCCTTGGTTTTTTAAAGAAGCAATTGCCGCACTTGATAGCTCTCCTCCTCCTCCCTCTCCTAGTCTTCATGAAATTGCAATGACATGTTCTAGGCATTTTAATCTTTTACTACAAGACAAAGGTGATAGAGTTGGGAGCAATTTGATGAAAAAACATTTTTCAAATTATATAAAAGGGTTTCCAGGTGCTTCAACTTTTAGAAAAAATCTAGTGACTGCACCAAACCTTGATTCTATGAGAAAGGCTCTCGATGTTTTTATTTGCGCATCTATGATTGAACAAAATGAAGTTGCCTAAAATCCAATAACTCTCTCTCTTGTCATGTAATATAATGACAAGCTAATTTAAAACTTAGTATGGCGTATATTTTTTATAATAATTAGAAACCAATTATGAATTCCAACCAAAAAGCAACAAATGAACCTGTCAAATCCTATGAATCAGGTTCAGATGATAGAAAAAATCTCCAGATTAAATACGATCAAATGGCTAATGAAATAATTGAAATACCTCTGGTAATAGGCGGAAAACAAGTAATGACAGATAAGCAAGGTCAATGTGTCATGCCCCATAATCATCAACATGTGCTTGGTAATTTCCACATGGCTGGAGAAAAAGAGGTGCAAGAAGCGATAAAAAATTCAATGCTTGTCTGGAAAACCTGGTCCCAAACATCCTTAGAGGAAAGAACCAAAATTTTTAGAAAAGCGGCAGAGTTGCTTCAGGGACCCTGGAGAGACACCATAAATGCTGCTACAATGCTAAACCAAAGTAAAAATGCCTTTCAGGCAGAAATAGATGCAGCATGCGAGTTAATTGACTTTTTTAACTTTAATTGTCAATACGCTGAAAATATCCATAATAATCAACCTTTGATATCACCTGAGGGAGTCAAAAATTCTTTGGAATATCGACCGCTAGAAGGGTTTGTTTTTGCCATTACGCCATTTAATTTTACATCAATAGCTGCGAACCTTCCCTGTGCTCCAGCTCTTATGGGCAATGTAGCATTGTGGAAGCCTGCCTCCAGCGCTATATTGCCATGCCACTACGTAATGGAGATGCTAAAAGAAGCTGGCTTGCCTGATGGTGTAATTAACTTTCTTCCTGGTTCAGGATCAAAAGTTGGTGATCCAGTTCTTACCAATCCAAATCTCTCTGGTATACATTTCACTGGCTCAACCCAAACCTTCCAACACATTTGGAAGACGATTGGAAAAAATATTGACTGCTACAAAACATATCCTAGAATTGTTGGTGAAACTGGTGGAAAAGATTTCTGCCTTGCTCATGAATCTGTAAACATAGATGAATTAGCAACCGCTATGATTAGAGGTGCCTTTGAATTCCAAGGCCAGAAATGTTCTGCAATGTCCAGAGCATATATTCCAACTAGTATTTGGGGAAAATTGAAAACGACTTATTTATCAGAATTGGAATCTGTAAAAATTGGTAGTCCTAGGGACTTTACCAATTTCATGAATGCGGTAATTGATAAGAATGCCTTCGATTCAATTACGGAATACATTGAACATGCAAAAAACTCTCCAGATGCTGAAATAATTTCTGGTGGGACATATGATGATTCTTCTGGCTATTTCATTCATCCGACCACTATAATCACGACAGACCCTCACTTTAAAACAATGGAAGAAGAGATTTTCGGTCCTGTTCTTACCATATATTTGTATGAGCCCTCTGAATGGGAAAAGACAATGGATCTTGTTGATTATACATCACCATATGCACTAACTGGTTGTGTAATGGGTAATGATAAATCTGCAATCAAAAAGGCAAAAAATCGGCTTACTCACTCTGCAGGTAACTTCTACATAAATGATAAACCAACTGGGGCTGTAGTTGGTCAACAGCCTTTTGGTGGTAGTAGAGCATCAGGAACAAACGATAAAGCTGGTTCTGAATTGAATTTGCAAAGATGGATATCCATTCGAACTGTCAAAGAAACATTTGATACTCCGACTAATTACAGATATCCTTTTTTAGAAGAGGATTGATTGAATACTTCTACAGCCATGATTGCAATGGGTGGAAACAGTATCTCCCCAAAAAGTGGAACTGGAAAAATAGAAGAACAATTTGAAAGGACTCGTCAGGCATTTGATGGTATCTCCCACTTCGTTGAAAGAGGATATAATCTATGTATCAACCATGGAAATGGTCCTCAGGTAGGTAATGAAGTATTGAGAATGGAACTAACGCAAAACACAGTCCCATCTCTTCCCTTAGGAGTATGTGTTGCAAGCACACAAGGATCAATTGGTTACATGATTCAGCAATGTCTACAAAATAAATTAAGAGAGATGAAGATTGATAGAGAAGTTGTTACACTTGTTTCGCAAGTTATTGTAGATAAAAATGATAATTCATTCAAAGAACCAACAAAATTCATCGGCAAGAGGTTTACAAAAAAAGAAGCAGTTAAAATGACTTCGCAGCATGGTTGGCATTTCAAGGAACAAGAAGAAGGAAAATACCGCAGAGTCGTACCATCTCCCATGCCAGAATACATCATGCACGGAAAATCAATCAAAGCATTAGTTGACCGAGGTACCATCGTAATTGCATCTGGTGGTGGTGGTATACCTGTTTATAATAATTGTTTCGGTAAACTAGAGGGTTTGGACGCTGTAATCGATAAGGATTATTCTGCTGCGAAAATGGGACGAATTATACGAGCCCAAGAACTCTGGATTATCACAGATGTTGATAGTGTATATGAAAAATTTGGTTCCCCAAATCAAAATAGAATTAGTTCAATGACAAAAAAAGAAGCAGAAAGACTCCATGATAAAGGCCTATTCCAAAAAGGAAGTATTGCCCCTAAAATAAGGGCTGCAATTCACTTTTTAAAACATCATGGTGATAAAGTGATTATAACCTCAATCCCTCGCATTAAAGATGCATTAAATGGAAGTGCGGGTACAGAAATAAGGAACGAAGCATGAAAGTACATGAGTATCAAGGAAAAGAGTTATTTCGTAAATATGGTATCCCAACTCCAAATGGAATACCAGTTTTTAGTGTAGCGGAAGCATTAAAAGCATACGATGAATTAGCTACAGATACTGTTGTTGTAAAAGCACAAATTCACGCAGGTGGTCGTGGAAAAGGTGGCGGAGTAAAGTTAGCTCATAATAAGAACGAAGTGGAGTCTCTATCAAAAAAAATCCTTGGTATGACATTGGTTACTCATCAAACTGGGCCAAATGGAAAGGAAGTACAAAGATTATTGATTGAGTCTGGTGCAAATATTGAAAAAGAATTCTATGCCGCTATTACCCTTGACAGAAGCAAAGAAATGGATGTGTTTATGGTTTCACTTGAAGGCGGAGTAGATATTGAAAAAGTTGCTGCTGAAACTCCTGAAAAAATAGTAAAAACTTGGATTGACCCAATGCTGGGAATGAACTCTTATCAAGCCCGAAAATTAGCCTTTGGTCTTAATCTCAAAAGTAGTGCATTTAAAGAAACATGTTCAATTTTCATCAAGATGTACGAATGTTATAAATCAACTGATGCGTCTCTATTAGAGATTAACCCTTTGATTTTAACTAAAGATGATAAGGTCATTGCCTTGGACTCAAAATTCAATTTTGATGGCAATGCACTCTTTAGACAAAAAGAAATTGCTGAAATGAAAGATCTAAGCGAAGAAGACTCAATGGAGGTTGAGGCTGGGAAGTATAATTTAAATTACATCAAACTTGATGGTAACGTTGGCTGCATGGTAAATGGCGCAGGGCTTGCAATGGCCACAATGGACATTATAAAAATAGCTGGAGGAGAACCTGCAAACTTTTTAGATGTTGGAGGTACTGCAAGTGCAGAGACTATTAAAAATGGATTTAGAATTATATTATCTGATAAAAACGTTAAGGCAGTTCTGATAAACATATTTGGAGGCATAGTGCGATGCGATAGAGTTGCAAACGGAGTTGTACAGGCTATTAAGGAATTAGGTCTTGATGTCCCAGTCGTGGTTCGTTTAGAGGGAACGAACGCTGAAGAGGCTCAATCAATTCTCAAGGATTCAGGGGTATCTATTATTCCTGCTAAAGGCATGAAAGATGCAGCAGAAAAAGTGGTTAATGCTGCTCTAGGATTATAGGAGGAACAGAATGTCAATACTTGTAAATAAAAGTTCAAAAGTAGTCATCCAAGGCATTACTGGTTCAGAAGGACAATTCCATGGCGGACAGATGCTAGACTATGGAACAAACATTGTCTCAGGAGTTACCCCAGGTAAAGGAGGAATCAAAACACTTAATGAAAGTGTGCCCGTATTTAACAGTGTTGAAGAAGCAGTAGAAAAAACAGAAGCTGATACATCCATAATCTTTGTTCCTCCTCCCTTTGCAGCTGAGGCTATAATAGAGGCAAGTTATGCTGGTGTTGAACTAGTAGTTTGCATCACAGAAGGAGTACCAGTTCAAGACATGGTAAAGGTTAAAAATGTTCTAAAAAAGAATAATACGAGACTAATAGGACCAAATTGTCCTGGAATTATTACGATAGATGAATGCAAATTGGGAATCATGCCTGGTTTTATTTGTAAAAAAGGAAATATTGGGGTCATATCTAAATCTGGGACACTTACTTACGAAGCTATTGCTCAATTGGTTAATGTTGGACTTGGCCAGACTACAGCAATAGGCATTGGTGGAGATCCTATTATTGGAACTACTATGAGAGATTGTCTTGAACTTTTTGAGGCAGATACTGAAACAGGGGGAGTCGTAATGATTGGTGAAATAGGTGGTCAGATGGAGATTGAAGCAGCACGCTGGGCAAAAGATAATATGACTAAACCAGCAGTTGGATTTATTGCTGGTCAGACTGCACCTCCAGGAAGACGGATGGGACATGCTGGAGCGATTGTCTCAGGGGGTGATGATACGGCTGAAGCTAAAATGCGAATACTTAGTGAATGCGGTATCAAAGTAGCAGAATCAGTGGCCGATATCGGTAGCCTAATGAAAAAATTAATGAACTAAACAAAAAGGTAAATAATGGGAAATAAAACATTTGCAATCATAAAACCAGATGCTGTCAAGGCTGGAAATACAGGTAAAATTTACGATAGAATAATCCAGTCAGGATTTCATATAATTTCTGCAAAATTATTAAAATTGAATGAGAAACAGGCGAAAGGGTTTTATGCTGTTCATGAAAAGCGTCCATTTTTTGGTAATCTTATAGAATTTATGACCTCAGGGCCTTGCATGGTACTTGCACTTCAAAAGGATAATGCAGTAGAATCATGGAGAAAAACAATTGGTTCAACTAACCCTGAAGAAGCAGCTGAAGATACAATACGTAAAGATTTTGCTTCTAATGTGCAAGAAAATGCTGTTCATGGATCAGATAGTGATGAAAATGCTCAAAAAGAGATTGCCTTTTTCTTTTTAGATAGTGAACTTATAAGTGAAAAATAAATTTTAAATATGAAAAAAACTGTTCTTCAAATTTATTTGATTATTTTTTTATTTTCTTGCGGAGATAAAGGTATAGAAGGTTTTGTAGGTGAAAAAATTATTATTTCTGCAAAAGAGACTGAAGAAAAAACAGATTTGGATTATACTTGGATCTTAATTGAGCAACCAGATGGGTCACTTTTGAATTCATCTGACTTAAATCCTCAGACTGATAAAAATAAAATGAATTTTACCCCAGATTATCCAGGTAATTATTCAATTGATGTGGTTGTTTCACAATATGGTGATGAAATTTCCAGTCAAAGCTTTTTATTTAATATCGTTGATGCTGAAAAAATTATAAAACAAAGTAAAGACCTTGCATCTGAAAAATCTAAAAATGATAAAGAACAATGGTTAGAAGAAGATTTAGACCAAGAAGAACTTGAAGAAAACTTTGACGATGAAGAAGACTACGATGAAGAAGACTACGATGAAGAAGACTACGATGAAGAAGACTACGATGAAGA
>CAZLPW010000041.1:9636-17612 GCA_964561495.1 uncultured bacterium
AAAAAACACCGCCCCTGTTCCTATCATCGAAAAGTCTTCAGAATCTTCTGACAGAACACTTATTTCTCAAAATAAAACTAAAGCTCAGCCAAGTAGGAATATAAGCATACCAGCCAAAACTGATCGTTTTACTATTCAGGTCGTTTCAAAAAAAATGCTTAAAGATGCCGAGATTTATGCTGCTAAATTAATAAGTAAGGGTTATGACGCGTATATACAACGAGTTATTTTTGAAGATAATGACGAAATTTTTTACAGAGTTAGGATAGGAAGTTATGATAATATTAATTCTGCCTATGCTACTGCTAAAACAGTTTCAAAAGAGTTGGGTATGGCTGCCTGGGTAGATTTTGTAAGAAAAGAACAAAAACCATAGGAAGAAAACTTTATTATGATTGGTATTGACCTCCACTTTAATTACCGTGATATCTTTAAAGCACCTCGATTAGCGGGTGGTAAAAATATTTGGATATTTCTTACTGGAAATCTAGTAGGATATGTAATCTACTGGATTTTGACTATTTTATCCTTCATTCTAATAGAGGATATAGAAGTAAGCCATGTTATTAAATCCTCTGGTTTATATCCATGCCTATTTGGTCACGAAGCACCAATTCTATCTTGGATAATTTATTGGCTTGCAATCTTAATATGGATATTCTCTATTTTTTTTAGTAGTGCAGCGGTAAGTCGAGTAACATTAAACCGTTTAAAAGGTAATGACTTTTTTTCATCACAAGATGCTTGGGATTATGTCAAAAAAAATTGGCACCCTTTATTTTTCACTCATCTAACAATCATTATAATAATATCTACTTTTATTTTATTTGCAATGATCTTCGCATTTTTTTGTAAAATACCTATACTCGGACCATTCTTATATGTTCTTCCCTACCCTATTTATATTTTTGGATCAATTTTTACCATTTATTCTTTTATAGTCTTAATTATATCTATTATCTATGTTCCATCAATTGTAGGAATCTATGAAGAAGACACTATGGGAACTATTTTTCAAACATATTCCATAACAATGTCTCAACCATGGCGTATAATAATCTATAATTTTATTTTAATACCTGTTTCATATTTAGCAATTACTTTTATTTCTTGGGTTTATCATGCAAGTATTGGTTTGATGAATTTTATATTTGGATTTGTTATGGGCAAGCCATTTGAAAATATATTTAGTTTTGCATCATCAATTGTATTCCCTGATAATATGGTTAATTATATAAATAACAGGTTAAGTTTATTTGACCTAACCTACTTAATACCTGATATAAATAATTCCTATTCATATCTTTCCGTTCCAGATACATTGGCAGGTATTATTCTATCTTTATTCTTATTTTTAATTTGTTTATCCGTATTATCATATGGCCTATCAGTAATTTCAGTTGGTAATTCTATAGCATTTATAATTTTTAAAAAAATATCTGATGATGATAATATTTTAGAAAGAGAGACTGGAAAAGAATTAGAAATTGATGAGGCTCTTTTAGGTTCCGATCAAGAAAATGAATTAAATGCTTTTTCTGAGGAGGAATAGTATAAATTGAACCTTGAATAACAATTGCAATTAGATTAGCTTTCGCACCATAAAATGAAGCTATCTAAAACGGAATTAGCTAATACATTTGAAAACCAAATATTTGAAATTGAGACTGAAGATTTATATCACCACGGAACAAAATTTAATGGCGATTTTGTTAAATGCATCCTTTCTTGTTCATCGACTGATTTCGGGTTTCAAGTTTCAGGTACGTACGCTGTTAATGTAGAATATAGTTGTGATAGATGCACTATCTCTTTTGAAAGAGAAGTTAAAGATTTTTTAAAATTTTGGTGTGTAACCAACAATACAAAAATTAGAAGTAGTGATATAGAAATTTTTTATTTGAAAAATAATAATGACATTATAGACTTGAGTTCTTTTCTATCAGATTTAATTAGTTTAAATCGACCAATGAAAATACTTTGCATCAATAATTGTAGAGGCATCTGTATTTGTTGTGGAATTAATCTCAATAATGAAATTTGTTTACAAAAGAAAAATTGAATCTATTTATCATTGAATTGATTGTTTAAAATAAATCTAATAAAGGAGAAAATATGGCACTTCCAAAAAGAAGGCAGTCAAAAACACGAGGTCGAAAAAGAAGAACACATTATAAGTCAAACCCAACTTCTATTATGAAATGCCCTCAATGTAACGAGACAAAAATGACCCATAGGGCTTGTGCGAACTGTGGCTATTACAGAGGTCGCCCTATTATTAGTGTAGTCCAAAAGTAATCTAATTTATACTTTTATTATTTATAAGTTAATATTTAAACTCAATTGAATATTAATGAAAGCTAGTATTTCCTCCACCTCTCATTATGCTCCTGAAAAACTTCTTACAAATCTAGATTTAGAAAAAATTATAGATACCTCAGATGAATGGATAAAAACACGTACTGGTATTGAGAAAAGACACATCGTTGGAAAAAATGAAGCCACATCTGATATGGCAACAAATATAGCACTAGAGCTATTAAAAAAAAGTCATCTTAAACCAGAGGAAATTGAATTAATAATTATTTGTACAGTAACACCCGACCATTTTGCACCGTCGACTGCAGCTCTAGTTCAAAATAATATTGGTGCCCATAATGCATGGGGCTATGATCTAAGCGCAGCATGCACTGGTTTTCTATATGGATTAGAAACTGGGTCAAAATTTGTAGAATCAGGAAAATATAATAATGCTATGATTATTGGTCTTGATGCAATGAGTACAATAATGGATTATAAAGATCGAAATGTCTGTGTATTATTTGGAGATGGTGGTGGTGGTGTAATTTTGGAAAAATCCAATAAAAAAGGCTATGGCATAATTGATTCATTATTGCGTATGGATGGATCTGGTGGCCAATCTTTAATTGTACCAGGTGGTGGGAGTAGGATGCCAACTTCTTTGGAAACATTAAAAGAACGAAAACATTTTTTAAAACAGGATGGGAAAACTATTTTTAAATTTGCTGTAAAAGGGATGGCAGATGTTAGTGCAGAAATTTTAAAACGAAACAATCTTTCAGGAAACGATATAGATTTATTCATACCCCATCAAGCAAATAAAAGAATAATTGACGCAACGGCGAAAAGGTGCGGGATATCTAAGGATAAAGTAATAATTAATATTAATGAATATGGTAATACAACGGCAGGGACTATCCCTATAGCGATAAATGAATCAGTTAACTCTGGAAGATTATCTGAAGGTGATATATTACTATTAGCTGCATTTGGAGCAGGGTTTACTTGGGGAAGCATGATTATTAAGTGGGGAAAATAACTTTGAATATTGCATGGATTTTCCCAGGGCAAGGATCACAATATGTAGGAATGGGGAAAAATATTTTTTTTAATTCCAAAATAGCAAAAAATTATTTTGAAGAGGCTAACGATGTTCTAGAATATGATATTCAATCCATTATTCTTGATGGGCCTGATGAAACATTAAAAAAAACAGTTTATACTCAACCATCTATTTATATTTTAAGTGCTATTATTGGAAAAATTTTGAGATCAAAAGGCATCATACCAGCAGTTGTCGCTGGGCATAGTCTAGGGGAATATTCAGCTTTAGCTATTTCAGAAGCTTTTAGTTTTGCATCGGGTTTAAAGCTTGTAAAAATAAGAGCAGAGCAAATGGAATTAGCCTCTAAAAACAAAGTTGGAGCAATGGCGGCTATTATTGGATTGGACAATGATAAAATTATTGAATTATGTAGTTCAAATAAAAAAAATACACCTGTCGTTCCTGCTAATTTCAATTCACCAAATCAAGTGGTTATATCAGGATCAGAAGAAGGTGTTATAGCTTTAACCAAAAAGGCAAAAAAGGAAGGAGCAAAATTAACTATGCTACTAAACGTAAGTGGCGCATTTCACTCTCCATTAATGAAAACCGCTCGCGTTTATTTGGCGGATGCCTTAGATTCGATTAAATTTTCTGATACTATTTGCCCTATTTACACTAATGCTGATGCTAAACCACATTCAACTAGTTTAAAAATAAAAAAATTATTGTTAAAGCAACTTGAATCGCCTGTACTTTGGTCACAAACAATTTCAGCAATTAATAGCAATATGAAAATAGAAAACTTTATGGAAGTTGGACCAAGTAAAGTTCTTGCTGGATTAAATAGACGTATTAATCGAAAATTAAAAACTATTAGCGCTGGAACCCTAGCGGAAATTAACAATATAAATGTTTGATTTATCAAATAAAGTAGCAATTGTTACTGGAGCATCTCAAGGTATTGGAAAATCAATTGCTTTTCAATTAGCAAACGCTGGCGCTCATGTAGTCTGCGCTGCCAGATCGATTGAATCAATTAAAAAAGTTGTTGAGCAGATACAATCTTCGAATGGATCTGCTAGTTATAAACAATGTGATGTAAGCAGTTCAGATGATGTTAAGGATTTAATTAATTTTACCTGCAAAGAAAAAAATAGATTAGATATATTAGTAAATAATGCAGGAATTACTAAAGATGCACTTTTAATGAGAATGAAAGATGAACAATGGGATACTGTATTAGATATAAATCTCAAAGGTGCATTTTATGGAATGAAATATGCAATAAGACCAATGATGAAAAACCGCATTGGAAGAATAATTAACATTTCATCTATTGTAGGGCTAACAGGAAATGCTGGTCAAGCAAATTATGCGGCCTCTAAGTCAGGCTTAATAGGTTTAACTAAATCAATAGCTAAAGAAGTCGCCAATAGAGGAATAACGGTAAACTGTATTGCACCTGGGTGGATAGAAACCGAAATGACTAAAGAGATTTCTTTAGATTCAAAAGAGGAATTTCTTAGACAGATTCCAATCGGAAAAATTGGCACTTCTGATGATATCGCATATACAGTCTTATTTTTAGCATCAGATGAATCAAATTATATTACAGGTCAAACCATCACCGTAGATGGTGGCAGAACTATAAACTAAAACAAGGAGATACTATGTCAACATTTGATAAAGTCAAAGAGGTAATAATCGATAAATTAGGCGTTGAGGATTCAGCTATAACTAAAGAGGCACATTTTGTAAATGATTTAGGTGCTGACTCGCTTGATACTGTTGAATTAATAATGGAATTCGAGGAAGAGTTTGGCATTGAAATTCCAGATGAAGAGGCTGAAAAGATTACCACTGTTGCCAATGCATTAGAATATATTGAAAAGGCACAAAATTAAATTATTTAGGTGGATAAAATTAAAATTGTAGTAACTGGATTAGGTGTATTATCACCTAATGGGAATTCATTAAATAATTTTTGGGAAAATTGTCTTAATGGAGTTAGTGGAATTGATAATATTACATATTATAATCCAGAGGGTCACAGAGTAACAATTGCTGGAGAATTATCAAATTTTGATGCAAAGGATACACTTGATACTAAATTAATTCGCAAACTAGACCCATTTTCAATATATGCTCTCACAGCAGCAAATGAAGCGATATCTATGTCTGAAATTGACTTCAATTCTTGTAATCAGGATCGTATTGGAGTTACGATCGGAACTGGAGTTGGAGGAATTCAAACATTAGAGGAACAACATTCTGTAATTAAAGAAAAAGGTTCCAAAAGGGTATCACCTCAATTTGTTCCAAGAATGATTTCAAATATAGCTGGGGGCCATATTGCAATGCGATGGGGATTGCGTGGACCAAATCAAACTGTTACATCAGCGTGTGCATCCGCTACAGATGCAATAGGTATTGCAATGAGGATAATAAGATCAGGTGATGCAGACGTAATGATTACTGGAGGCACCGAGGCCAGTATTACTCCTCTTTGTATTGCAGGTTTTGCGAACATGAAAGCTCTTTCGCAATCTTGCTCTGAACCAAAAGGAGCTAGTAGACCTTTTGATGCTAATCGTGATGGGTTCGTTCTTGGAGAAGGTGCGGGAATGCTTGTTATTGAATCTGAAAAACATGCGAAAAAAAGAGGAGCAAAAATCTTTGCAGAATTAGCAGGGTATGGATCTACCGATGATGCATTTCATATCACCCAACCTGCGCCTGAGGGATTAGGAGCAAAAAAAGCTATGAATAATGCTATTAATGATGCAAAAATAAATACAACTGATATTGATTATATAAATGCGCATGGTACCTCAACTAAGTTCAATGATTTAAATGAGACTTTAGCTATACGAAGTTTGTTTAAAAGTCATTCTGAATCACTTAAAATTAGCTCTACAAAATCTATGACTGGACACTTGTTAGGTGCTGCAGGAGGAATAGAAGCAGTTGCAACCATTAAAACGATAATGCATAAAAAAATACCTCCTACAATAAACTATGAAAACCCTGATCCTGAATGCACATTGGACTATGTCCCCAATATAGCCCAAAAGCATTCAGTAAAAGCAGCTCTATCTAATACTTTTGGCTTTGGTGGACACAATGCTGTATTGTGTTTTAAAGAATACATTTGAAATTTGTACAAAAAATTTTTTCCTTTATTTCTAGAAGAAAAAATTTATCGCCTATTGAAAAACAAATAGGATACACATTTAATAATAAGACATATTTAAATCAAGCCTTAACACATAAATCAATAAATACCAAACCTAGCTTAAATTATGAAAGATTAGAGTTCTTGGGTGACGCAGTTTTGGATATAATTGTCAGTGCAAAATTATTGCAAGAATTCCCAGAAGGTGACGAAGGGCTCCTAACCCAAAAACGGGCAGCCTTAGTACAAAAATATTATTTAGCTCAGATGGGTAAATCATTAAATCTAATTGAGTATCTAATTATAGATCCTAGTGTAAACATTAAAATTGATAAAGTTGCAATAAAACAATTAGCAAATATTTTTGAATCTCTTTTGGGCGCATTATTCCTTGATGGCGGTTTAGGCCCTTGCGAATCATTAATAGTGGAGACAGTATGGACTCATCGAATAAGTGCATGGCAGTCAACTAACTATAAAGGTCGACTAATTGAATATTGTCACTCAAATGATTTAGAGACTCCTACTTTTAAGGTTAAAGACATCTCTGGTCCAGACCATTTGCGTACATTTGAAATTTTAGTTAAAATTGGAAAAAGAACTTTTAAATCAAGTATTGACACAAATAAAAAATCTGCAGAACAAGGTGCAGCAAAGAAAGCATTGGAAGAATTAAAAGCAAATATCTAGGATTCTATTTTTATAATTTGATCTCTAATCTCAGCAGCTACTTCATATTCTTCTTTTTTAATTGCTTCTTCTAACCTTTCTTTAAGATTTTTGAGTAATAATTGCTCTTTTTTAGCGCTATTATTTTGATTTATAATATCTAATTTGGCAACTGACTGTGAAGCCATTACATCTTCTGAAACAAATATAGGCGACCTTAATCTAATAGCGACTGCGATTGCATCACTTGGCCGTGCATCAACATTAATTTTCCCTAATCTTTCTGAATATATTTCCATAGTAGCATAAAAAATACCATTTGAAATATTACTTATCTTTACAGTTTTCAATTGGCACCTAATTTTATTAATTATATTACAAATTAAGTCATGTGTTAATGGGCGAGGTGTATCTGCAACCTCAATTGCTAAAGCAATGGATTGAGCTTCAAAACTACCTACAATAACAGGTAGACATCTATCTCCCCCAATCTCATTTAATATAACTGCATAATTCCTACTAGAAGGATGATATGAAATTTTTTTTATTTCAACTGGGATCATTAATTAAGCTCAACTCATCTTTTAATCGATTAATTTTATGTACTGGACTAGGGTCTGTTCTAAGTAGAAGCGCACACCAGAAACTTAACCAATCTCCAAAATGAATCATATGAAGAAATCGTTCTTCAAAAGAATTTCCGTCAACAGATATATTGTATTGTTCAACATTGATTTCTTTTAATATTTCATTAGTAATCGATTGTATATTTTTAACTATTGG
>CAZLPW010000042.1:0-16519 GCA_964561495.1 uncultured bacterium
AGAGGACTAGAGAAGGAAATGATTTATATAATGAAATGACAGAATCAGGTGTGATTGATAAAACTACTATGGTTTTTGGTCAAATGAATGAACCTCCAGGTGCTCGTTTGCGTGTCGCTCTTAGTGGTTTGGCTATGGCTGAATTTTTTCGTGATGATGAGGGTAGGGATGTTTTATTATTTATTGATAATATATTTCGTTTTACTCAAGCAGGATCTGAGGTCTCTGCTTTACTTGGTCGTATGCCTTCAGCTGTGGGATACCAGCCAACACTTTCAACAGAGATGGGCGATTTACAAGAACGTATCACATCAACAAAAAAAGGTTCTATTACTTCTGTTCAAGCAGTATATGTTCCTGCAGATGATCTTACTGATCCTGCCCCAGCAACTGCATTTGCTCATTTGGATGCAACGAGTGTTCTTGAGCGTAAAATTGCTGAACTAGGGATTTATCCAGCTGTTGATCCGTTGGCATCTACTTCGCGAATCTTAGACCCAAGAATAATTGGTGAGCGCCATTATAATGTGGCGAGGAATGTACAATCGGTATTACAACAATACAAAGATCTTCAAGATATTATAGCGATTCTTGGAATGGATGAATTATCAGATGATGATAAGCTTACTGTTGCAAGAGCTCGAAAAATACAGAAGTTTATGTCCCAACCATTTTTTGTTGCAGAGCAGTTTACAGGAACACCTGGCAGATATGTTAGTCTTGAAGATACAGTATCTGGATTTGATGCTATTTTGAAGGGTGAAGTGGATGAACTGCCTGAGAACGCGTTTGCATATGTTGGAACTATTGATGAAGCAATTGAAAAACATAAAAAATCTGCTGCTTGAATATGAGTTCGTTCAATTTAGATATTGTTACACCTATAAGAGAGCTTAAAATAGGAACCGTTTCTTATGTGCGTTGCCCAGGAATAGATGGGCAGTTTGGAATTATGAATAACCATAGGGAAGGTGTCTTTGCATTAAATGTTGGAGAATTAAAGATAACTCAAGATGGAAAAGATGATTATTTTGCAACAGGTGGTGGTTTTGCCGAAATAATAGATAACTCCGTAAAGCTATTAGTTGAATCTGTCGAAAGTTCAAAAGAGATTAATATAGACCGTGCTCAAGAATCCTTCGAAAGAGCAAAAAGGAGAAAAAGAAAAGATGATCCCGATACTAATTTTGCGAGAGCAGAGGCTTCATTGATGAGAGCTTTAAATCGTTTAAGGGTATCAAAACGCTAAATTTTTATTTGAATTTTTTCTATTCTTTGATTTTAAATCTAACTTTTTTTTATATTAATTAAATATGTTTAAGCGCTCACATACTTGTGGAGATCTTCGAAAGTCTAATCTAAATCATAAGATAAAACTTAATGGATGGGTCAATACTGTTAGGCTTCATGGTCAAGTAGTATTTGTTGACTTACGGGATAGGTATGGAATGACTCAGCTAGTGTTTGACGCAGACTCTTATAAAGGTAGCTTTGAATTGATCAAAAAACTATCTATGGAGGATGTTTTATCCATAAAGGGTGTAGTTAGGCTTAGAGATGATTCTGCGGTTAATCCTAATATTCAAACTGGTGAGATCGAAGTGGTAGTTTCTGATTATATTATGTTAAATGAAGCTGCTCCATTGCCATTTGTTCTAAACAATCGTGATAATGCTGAAGAAGACTTAAGGCTTAAGTATCGTTATCTAGAGCTTAGGATGGAAGAGTTAAAGAATAATATTTTAACTCGTCATAAAGCATATCAGGCTACAAGATCATATCTTTCAAATAATAAATTTGTGGAAATAGAAACACCTGTATTGATGAAATCAACTCCTGAAGGTGCTAGAGACTATTTGGTTCCTAGTAGAGTTCACAAGGGTAAATTTTATGCCCTTCCTCAATCCCCACAAATTTATAAACAAATATTAATGATATCAGGATATGATCGCTATTTCCAGATTGTAAAATGTTTTAGAGATGAGGATTTGCGCGCTGATAGGCAACCAGAGTTTACCCAGATTGATATAGAGATGTCTTTTGTTGATGAGGAAGATATATTTTTTAATATGGAAAAATTAACACGTCATATTTTTAAAGAAGTTAATGATATCAACCTGCCAGATTCTTTTGTTAGGCTGACTTATTTAGAAGCTATGGAACTATATGGGTCAGACAAACCTGATTTAAGGTATGAAATGCCACTCATTGATTTAAAAGAGTTTACTGATGATTCAGATTTTAATGCTTTTAAATCTGTGCAAAGAGTGAAAGGAATAGTTGTTAAAGGTGGATCAAAATATTCTAGAAAAAAAATTGATGAATTAACTAAAATCGTAAAAAAGTTAAAAGCAAATGGGCTTGCTTGGGTGAAAATAAAAGGTAGAGTCTTTGAAGGCGGGATATCTAAGTTTTTTTCTGAGAATCTTCAAAATTCAATGTTAGATAAATTAGATTTAGATAATAATGATATACTTTTTATGGTCGGTGGAGATTCAAATATTGTTTTATCTTCTCTTGGTCGTTTAAGAATCCATATAGCTGATGACGAAGAACTAGCAGATAAAAATCATTTTATCCCAGTATGGATTACAGAATTCCCTATGTTTGAATATGATGAAATGAAGAGATTAATCGCAATGCACCATCCGTTTACTGCACCTAGAGATCAGGATATTGAATTACTTGAAACCGAACCATTGAAGGCATTAAGTAGGGGTTATGATCTGACAATGAATGGATATGAAATTGCGGGTGGTTCTATTAGGATACATTCACCAGAGATACAGGAAAAAGTGTTTTCTATGCTTGGCCTAGGCCAAGAAGAAGCAGTTGATAAGTTTGGCTTTTTAGTTGATTCTTTATCTTATGGTGCACCACCACACGGTGGGATAGCGTTTGGTTTTGATAGAATTGTAATGTTGCTAGCAGGCACTGATAATATTAGAGATGTAATTGCTTTTCCCAAAACTACATCTGCAGCATCACTAATGGATGGAAGCCCAAATACAGTTGAAAAAAAACAATTATTAGATTTGGGAATTGATATAAAAAAATAATTTTAAATTATTTTAATTAAACAATTTTCCTAGTTGATTTATACCTTGTCTAACACAGGACTCTGTAGTTTTATGTAGTTCAAGACCACTATACCAATAAGAATTTGACCAAACTAAATCGCCTGTTAACTTATCTTTCATTGTTAAAATAATCCCAACTTTTGCCCTAGAATACTCAATTTTACTTCCTTCTGTAATTGACCCGCCATGGGTTTTTGTAGAGGCTGTGTTATTTAAGTCTGTGTCCTTTTTATTTTTTTTTGAATCAATTGATGATTGATTTAATACTGTTTCTGTATATCCTTTATTTTCATATTTATAAGGGACTATTATTAATTCCGAATCTGTAAATTCAGTTATTATACATGATAATATTAGTTTTTTATTACCGCTACCAATAAAAATAAAATTATTTTGATCATTCGATTGATTTACATCAAAGCCAAGTTTAAGAAAATTATATGAAATACTATTGCTGATCATTTTACCTGAACCATGGAGATAGGAGTGGTCTTCAACTGGGAGCACCTCAATAGATTCAACATTTAAAAAATTATATGAAGATTTAATCGCTGGATTATTGTAACAGCTAAACAAAAAATAAATAAAAGGTATAAATTTTAAATTATTTTTCATTTTCTAAGTTTTTTAAGTGTATTTGTGCTTCTGATTTGATTTCTTTACTTTTGGAATATTGTATACATTTTTCCCATGCTTTGATTGCTTTTTTTTGTTCTCCAAGTGATTCATGTAGTAAGGCTTTCATTCGGTATACATCAGGATTAAATGGCTCCAGTTTTTGAGCATCGATTACATATTTTAATGCATTTTCATATGAACCAGAATTAATAGCATCTGAAGCTTGTATCAATGGGTCTAATTGTTCACCTATTAAAAATATGTTTATTATTAAGTACGATAATTTTTTCATCTTTTAATCCTTGTTTAGTTTAGAATTTGTATAAATATATTTATTCAAAAAGCGTTGATATATTGTTGATTAGATATTTTGCCCTTTCTTTATAATAAATATTTTCTGGAATGGCTTCAGGCAATAAATTTATATCTGATTCAATCACTTCACTAAGCAAATCATAAAATTGTTCTTTATTACCTTTCGTTTGATGATAATATTCTGCCATAAGTACTTTATTACCTAAGAACATTGGATGTTGTGATAAAGTTTGTGAAAAATATCTACTTGATTGCTCTAGCTCAACTCCTGGTATACGTGTGTAGAACATTCCAAAAATTCTGTATGCTCCGCTAAAATAATAATCAGGATTAATGGCTATAATTCTATGCAATAAAACTTCTAAAATTTCACGATTATTTATTCGTTCAATGACAGGTTTATTAAATATATACTGAGCTTTGTTTGCTGCCCACCAGTAAAGCGCTGGCACTACACTGCTAGGTGCGAGTGCTAAAGCAGACATCAGTTTAAAGTTACTATCTCCTGGTGTTTCATTATAGATTGGAATGAAGTCAGGGTGATTCAAAACAGCATTCTTAGCAATATTTAGACCTTCATTAAAAAGAGAATCATTAGATTCCAAATCTGAAAAGAAAAGCCCTCGAGTGAATAAAATTTGACTATATAAAGTAGCTATAGAAAAATTATTAGGGCGCTTTTTATGTGCTAGCCCAATAAAGTGATTAGCAAAAACTAATGCAGTCGAATCATTTCTATTTGCCCAGTTTTTATTTCCTTGCTCCATAAGGAAAGCAAAGTTCTCAGTTGTGATTTTTGGTTCAGGCTTATAAATAACACAATCCAAATGGACAAAGCTCCAAGCAATAAAAGAAAAAATTAATAATTTTTTTTGATTCATATTTGAATTGTAAAGAATAGGTAAATTATCTAACGAAAAATTACATTTATTAATGCTTCATGGAAAAGATACTTGAATTAAAAACTATTGACCCAAGGATTTTAATGGGTGTTAGAGACAAAAACTTAAATTTAATTGAAAAAGTTTTTCCAGTGTCTATTATTGCACGCGGTGAAGTAATCAAAATTAAAGGAAAAAAAAATATTATTGAGCAGGTGCATAATATATTATACGAAATGATGGAAACAATTGGTAGTAAAGGAGATTTAAGTATAACAGATGTTCGAAAGTTAATCGATATTGGGAAGTCTAAAAATTCAATCGAGGAAAATGAAAAAGCTACAATAGACGAAGTTATATATTTTGGTATGAGGGGACCTATTATCCCTAAAACAAAAAACCAAATAAAATATTCAAAACTTGTTAAGGAAAAAGATGTGGTTTTTTCTATTGGCCCTGCTGGTACAGGTAAAACATTTTTATCTGTCGTATTTGCGGTAGCAGCTTTAGATAATCAAGAAATAAGACGCATTGTATTATGCCGACCTGCAGTTGAAGCTGGAGAGAGTTTAGGATTTTTGCCTGGAGATCTTCAGGATAAGGTTGACCCTTACTTAGCGCCTCTATATGATTCACTGGATTTGATTATTCCAAAAGAAAAAATAAAGAGATATATTGATGAGAAAATAATTGAAATAATTCCTTTAGCCTACATGAGAGGAAGAACCTTAGATAATGCTTTTATGATTTTAGATGAGGCTCAAAATACAACAGTAGCACAGATGAAAATGTTTTTGACGAGATTGGGAGTTGGGTCAAAAGCGATAATTACTGGGGATATTACTCAGGTAGATCTTAAGGATAAAACTAAATCAGGATTATTTCATGCTTCTGATATATTAAAAGAAGTTAGTGATATAGGGTTTGTTTCTTTGAATGAAAAAGATGTGGTTCGACATCAATTGGTAAAAAAAATTATTTTGGCATATGATAATGGTATAACTTCTGGTTAGATGTTTTTCTCATGGTTAAAATTTTGTATTAATGAAAATTTTTGTTGATAGATATGAAAAGTGAATCTTATATAATTTCTGCTAAAAGAACACCGATTGGGTCATTTCAGGGTATGTTAAGTAGTTTTAAAGCTCCAGAGTTATGCTCGATGGTTATTGAAGATATTTTATTTGAAAATAATTTGGATAAAGAAGTTATAGATGAAGTTATTTTGGGTAATGTACTGTCTTCTGGTATTGGTCAGGCCCCTGCTCGGCAAGCAGCTATTTATGCCAATCTTTCCAAAAAGGTTGAATGTTTAACTGTTAATAAAATGTGTGGATCGGGACTTAAAGCTAGTATGTTAGGGGATCAGGCAATTAGAAGTGGGGATGCTGATCTCATTATATGTGGTGGTATGGAAAGTATGTCTAATGCGCCATTTTTTTTGCCTGGAGCCAGAGATGGTTTTAGGTTAGGACATGAAAAAATAATTGATAGTATTATACATGATGGTCTGTGGGATGCTTATATGGATAAACACATGGGCAGTCTTGCTGAACTATGTGCAAAAGAAAAAAAAATTAGCCGGAAAGTCCAAGATGATTATGCAATAGAATCTTATAAAAGGGCTCTAGAAGCCCAAAAATATGGAATTTTTAATTCAGAAATTCGAGCTGTAGAATTAAAAAAATCAAACGGAGAAATTATTTTAATTAAAGAAGATGAAGAACCTAGAAAAGTTAAGTTTAATAAAATTCCTAACTTAAATCCTGTATTTGAAAATGGAGGAACAATTACAGCTGCAAATGCATCAAAAATAAATGATGGTGCTGCTGCTTTATTAATGTCTTCTAAAGAAAAAATTGATAGCTTGGGATTGAAGCCAAAAGCAAAACTAATAGCACAATCCTCTGCCTCTCATGAACCAGAGTGGTTTACAACAGCTCCAACCAGAGCGATTGAAAGAGTTTTAGAAAAGGCAGGCCTAAAAACTGGGGATATTGATCTCTGGGAAATAAATGAAGCATTTGCGGTTGTGGCAATTTCAGCAATTGAAGATTTTAATTTAGATTATAGGAAAGTAAATATATATGGTGGAGCAATAGCATTAGGTCATCCTATAGGAGCATCTGGAGCCAGAATCCTAACTACCTTAATTAATGGTATGAAAAAAAATAATGCAGAATTTGGACTAGCCGTCATTTGCATTGGCGGTGGCGAAGCATCAGCAGTAATCATTAAAAACTTATGATAGAGTTTTCTTTAACAGAGGAGCAAGAATTAATTCAAAAAAATGCTAAAAGATTTGCAAAAGAATACTTGCTTCCTGGTGTTTTAGATAGAGATGAGAATGGAATATTCCCTGCAGATGCTGTCAAAAAAATGGGGGAATTAGGTTTCATGGGTATGATGGTTCCTGAAAAATTTGGAGGTTCTGGCTTAGATACAATTTCCTATGTAATTGTTTTAGAGGAAATTGCTGTGGCCGAGGCTGCTACTTCAACAATAATGTCTGTAAACAATTCATTGGTTTGCGAAATTTTATTAAAATGGGGTACAAATAAACAAAAAGAGCAATATCTGTATCAATTGGCTAAAGGATTAAAACTAGGTGCATATAGCCTCAGTGAACCTCATTGTGGCTCTGATGCTAAGAACATGAAGACATATGGCGAAAGAAAAAATGATTATTATATTGTTAATGGTACTAAGAGTTGGGTGACTAGCGGGTTAAACTCAGATTTTGTAGTATTATTTTGTATTACAAGTCCAAATCAGGGCAGTAAAGGAGTATCTGCTTTTATAATAGAAAAAGATTTAGAAGGACTTTCTGTTGGTAAAAAAGAAGACAAACTAGGAATCCGTGCTTCGGATACAACTGAATTATATTTAAATAATTGTAAAATACCTTCAGAAAATCTTTTAGGAAAAGAGGGTGATGGGTATAAAATTGCAATGTCTGCGTTAGGAGGAGGGCGGATTGGCATAGCATCTCAGGCAGTAGGTATTGCAAGATCATCACTTGAATCTGCTATTAATTATTCTTCAGAAAGAAAACAGTTTGGTAAAACAATTAATTCTTTTGGAGCTATTCAAGCTAAACTTGCAGATATGGCAACTGGAATAGATGCTGCTAGATTATTAGTTTGGAAAGCTGCCTCTTTAAAAGATTTAAATAAGAAATTTATCAAAGAAAGCTCAATGGCAAAGCTTTTTGCGTCAGACATTGCTATGAAAGCTTCTACCGAATGTGTTCAAATACATGGCGGGTATGGTTACATAAAAGAATATGGAATTGAGAGGTTGATGAGAGATGCAAAGATTACCCAAATTTATGAAGGTACATCTGAAATCCAACAGCTAGTAATAAGTAAAGAATTGATGAAAGTTTAATGAAAAACAACATTGACATCAATTGGGAAGAACTGGGCTTTAATATTGTTAATACAAAGAGTATGTATTTTTCTAAATGTAAATATGATGGAAGTTGGGAAGAAGGGAATTTGATTCCTTTTGGAAATATTGAACTTTCCCCTGCTGCAGGTGTCCTGAATTATGGTCAAGGTGTTTTTGAGGGAACAAAATCCTTTAGAACAAAAAAAAATAAAATTGTTCTTTTTCGTCCAGATATGAATGCTAAGAGGATAAAACATTCAAGCAGAAGACTTTGTATACCTGAAATGAGTGAACCATTTTTTTTAAAATCGGTTGTTGCAACTGTTAAGGATAATATTGATTATATTCCACCTTTAGGTAAAGGCAGTTTATATATTCGACCTATTATATGGGGCACATCTCCAATTTTAGGTGTTGGCCCTGCAGAGGAATACACGTTTCTTATTTATGTTTGCCCTGTTGGCCCGTATTTCAAAAAAGGTATTAAACCTCTTGATTTAATTGTAACAACCGATTTTCATCGTGCTGCTCCCAAAGGAATTGGGAACGCAAAAGCAATAGGGAATTATTCAGCATCATTATTTCCAGTTAGAGAAGCAAAAAAAAGAGGATATGATGAAGTTATATATCTAGATGCGTCCAATGAAAATTTAATAGAGGAAGTTGGTTCAGCCAATATTTTTATAGTTAAAGATAGTATTCTAAAGACACCTCGATTAAATGGATCGATACTTCCTGGGATTACAAGAGATTCAGTAATAAAAATTGCGACTGACCTTTTTAAAATGAAGGTTGAAGAAATCGACGTGAGTTTAACAGATGTCTTAAATGCAGACGAAGTATTTTGTGTCGGCACAGCAGTAGTTATTACTCCAGTGGGTTCCATTACCTATAAAACAAAAAAAATCTTATTTAATAATGGTGGGAGGGGGAATCATACGATGAGACTTAGGGAAAAGCTTATTCAAATTCAAAATCAAGAGATTGAAGACCCATTCGGTTGGATTTATAATCTACAAGATAAGTTTTAAGATAGTAGATCATTGATTAAAGAGAATAAAAAGATTCATTATCGCCGAAATGCTAGAGAGAGTGTTTTAAAGGCATTGTTTGCTGAAAATTTTTCCGATGAAAATCCATTAAATTCGCTAGAGAAAATCATTAAAACTTATCCAATCGATGATAAAAATAAATCTTTTATTTATGATTTATTTAATCAAGTGATTGAAAATAGTGAATGGGCGGATGGGTTGATAAAAAATCATTTAAAAAACTGGGAGATTGGTAGGATTGCCCAAGTTGATCGTATATTATTAAAAATGGGAATCTGTGAGATATACTATATAAAAAAAATACCTGCTAAAGTTTCTATAACAGAGATGGTGGAGATTGCAAAAATTTATAGTACTGATGAAAGTGCGGGTTTTATTAATGGTGTTCTTGATTCTATCTATAAAAATTATAAACAAATTTTATAAGGGTGAAAAATAAATGCTTCTAGCGAAAATCTTTGGAACAAAGTCTCAAAGAGAAATAAAAAAAATTATTCCACTGGTTCATCAAATAAATGAATTCTATGATGGCCTATCATCAAAATCAGATGAAGATTTAAGAAATCGAACGATTGAATTAAAAAAAATAGTTACATCAAAAATCGAAGAAAAATTAGATTTATTGATTAAAGACTATGAGGGAAAAGAATTGAAAGAGCAGATACATCAAGCTCGGCAGACAATATTAGATTCAATTTTAATTGAATCATTTGCAATTGTTAAGGAAACATGCCGTAGAATGTGTGGTTCTTCATGGAGGGTGACTGGACAAGAAATTACCTGGGAGATGATCCCTTACGATGTTCAAATAATGGGAGCAATAATATTGCATCAAGGCAAAGTTGCTGAGATGAAAACTGGTGAAGGAAAAACTCTAGTAGCTACAATGCCAATATTTTTAAATGCGCTCACAGGTCGAGGTGTTCATATCATTACTGTTAATGATTATTTAGCTCAAAGAGATTCAGAATGGATGGGTGAGGTTTACAAGCGTTTAGGTTTAACTGTGGGCTTTATTCTAAACTCAATGGATAATGTAAAACGACGGGAAATGTATAACAGAGATATTGTATATGGGACAAATAATGAGTTTGGATTTGATTTTTTAAGAGATAATATGGCATTGCATAAGGATGATTTAGTACAAAGGGAGCATGCTTTTGCTGTTGTAGATGAGGTTGATAGTGTCCTAATTGATGAAGCTAGAACACCACTAATTATTTCTGGTGCAGTTGATGCTCCAGTTGATGATACCTTTCAAAAACTTAAGCCTGAGGTACAGACCTTGGTAAAACGTCAGTCAATGCTAGTTTCGGATTTAGTTTCTCAAGCAAAAGATCTCTTAAAAGAGGATAAACGAGAAGATGCTGGCCTAAAATTATTACAATGTAGCAGAGGAATGCCAAAACATAAACAGGTAATGAAAACATTCCAAGAAACGGGAATGTTGGCTTTATCTCAAGAGGTAGAATCAAATTATATTAGGGATAAAAAGTTACATGAAGTTGATGAAGAACTCTTTTTTTCAATTGATGAAAAAAGCCATGTTATAGATATAACTGGGAAAGGTAGAAATCTTCTTTCGCCAGACAACCCTGATACATTTATTATTCCTGACTTAGGTGAAATGTTAATGGAGATTGATGAAAAAAATAATTTAACTAAACTTGAGCAAGATCAAGAAAAAGAGAGAGCACATCAATTGCATGCTGAGAGGAGTGGAACAATCCACAACTTTAATCAACTATTAAGAGCATATACTATGTATGAAAAAGATGTTGATTATGTTATTCAAGATAGTAAAGTAATGATAGTTGATGAGTTCACTGGCCGAGTTTTACCAGGGAGAAGATATTCAGATGGGCTTCATCAGGCTCTAGAGGCTAAAGAAAATGTTCGTATTGAGCGTGAAACACAGACCTTAGCTACGATTACGATTCAAAATTATTTTAGATTATATGATAAACTAGCTGGAATGACTGGCACTGCGGAGACAGAATCTGAAGAGTTGGGATCAATATATTCTCTTGGCGTAACTGTAATACCAACACATAGGCCAGTATCAAGAGATGACAGAGATGACTTAGTGTACAAGACCAAAAGGGAAAAGTATAACGCAGTAATTGATGAAATTTCAGAATGTCATAACAATCTTCAACCAGTGCTAGTAGGAACTGTTACAGTTGAGGTGTCAGAGCTATTATCAAGAATGCTTAAAAGAAAAAATATTCCCCACAATGTTCTTAATGCTAAACAGCATAAGTCTGAAGCAGAGATTGTTTCACGTGCAGGACAACCTGGAGCGGTAACTATTGCAACAAATATGGCAGGTCGAGGTACAGATATAAAACTTAGTAAAGAGGTCATTGAATTAGGAGGGTTACATATCATTGGCACTGAAAGGCACGAATCGAGGCGTATAGATTTACAATTGAGAGGCAGAAGCGGGAGGCAAGGAGATTTAGGTTCATCCAGATTCTATTTATCACTGGAAGATGATCTAATGCGTTTATTTGGGTCTGATAAAGTGGCCTCAATTATGGATAGAATGGGCGTTGAGGAAGGGGAAGTTATATCTGCTGGAATGGTTACTAGAGCAATTGGGAACGCTCAGAAAAAAGTAGAAATAAGAAATTTTGGTATTAGAAAGCATTTATTAGAATATGATGATGTAATGAATCAGCAGAGACAAGTTGTGTATGACTTGCGAAAACAAGCACTTTCTGGTGAAGATATGCGAAAAAATGTAATCCAGATTATTGATGATTATATTATGGATGAGTTAGAAATTCAGAGTGAATCAGGTTCCTTAGACAACTGGGATTGGGATCATTTACAACAAGTTTTTTCTTCCCATTTAATGGTAGATATATCATATGAAAAAATAAAAAATGATCTTGAAGGAGAGACTTCTATCAATAAAATTGGGAATTATATAATTGCAGAAGCCAAATCAGTTTATAAAGCTAGAGAGTCTTTGATACCTGAAGATATGATAAGAGGCTTTGAAAGATTTGTAATTTTGAGGACTATTGATGAAAAATGGAAAGATCACTTATACGCAATGGATCAACTTAGAGAGGGTATTAACCTAAGAGCTTACGGGCAAAAAAATCCATTGCTAGAGTATAAATCTGAGGGGTTTCAATTATTTCAGGAGATGATTGCTGATATGAATTCTGTCACGGTAGAAAGGTTATTTAGAACTCAAATTAAAGGAGCAGAACAATCGCAAAATCCCAGTAGAAGCGTTCGGAATGTTAAAATGCAACACCAAGACACATCTGGAATGGGATTCTCTGGTACCGATTCAAATGCAGGACAACAGGCAAATCAACCGCAGCAGGCAAGATCTCCAATAAAGGCAGAGAATAAAGTTGGTCGGAATGAAAAAATAAAGTTAGAGAGTCCTGATGGAAAACAAATCTATGTAAAGTATAAAAAACTTCAATCATACCTAAGTCAAGGGTTTAAACAAGTATAAAATATTTTATTGATATTTAGTATTTAGATTTATTTTCTTTAAGTAAATTAAGTTTACTTTCTATTTAAAAAAATTACATGTGCATTCTAAGAATAATATTGTTATTTTAGATTAAATCATTTATCAATTTTTCCAAGGGTGTGGGTATCAAAGTATTAACAGAGTTAAACAGTACTGTTAATTGTTTATATTCTCGTCTGGAGGGCGTTATGTCGGAACATAAAATTTTATTAAATATACTTTGTTGTTTTTTCCTGTTTACATCGGGATTATTTGGTCAAGATGTTTCTGTTAGTCTTGGTTCTGTTGAAGTTGATGGATATACATCCGATGTTATTGTACCATTAAGCATTAGTAGTCCAAATCATTCAGTTGGTGGTATTCAGTTTGATGTAAGTGTAGCTCCAAATCTTCTAGAGTTATTTTCTTCTACACCCACAGAAAATGCTCCAGGGTTTTCATCAGATTTTTCCGTTTTATCAGATGGTTTAAATAGGGTTGTTTTTTATAATAGTTCATCGAGTGATGGTATTCTATCTGGCACAGATATTGTGATTTTAAATCTTCACTTTGATGGATCAGAATTATTATCAGCAGTCTTAGATTTATATTTATCAAATTTGATTGTCAGCGATGAGAGTGGGAATATATTGTCATCTGATAGTCAAAATGGCTCGGTTTCTATTGGTGACGTTGTATATGTCAGTGCATCATCAGATACTGGTGATGTTGATGAAATGGTTACGGTTCTTGTTAGCTTAGGAAATACTGGAGATGTAGGAGGAGTTCAATATGATGTTTATGATACTCCAAATTATGTTGATATAACGAATGTTACAACAATTGGGAGAGCTGAGGGATTCTCAGTTGATTTTAATGAGCTGGATAATGGGCATACTAGGATTGTTTTGTTTGATCCTAATAATGGGATTATATCTGGTTTAGAGAGTGGTTTTTCTGATCCAATTATTCAGATGGATATGTTGATTCATACTGATGCATACGCGGGGAATACAGGTGTAAACTTTGAAAATGTCATTGTTACTGATAGTATTGGAGGTTTGTACTGGATTGCCTCCTCTGATTCTGGTACGGTTTCTGTCTACCCTGGATATATTGAAGAACCGCATAATCTATCTGCACAAAATGGAATGGATGGTCAGGTTTTACTAGTCTGGGATCCCCCATACGGTCCTATTCCTCCAGATTTTACTGAAGATTTTGAAAATGGTGAATTACCTGTGGAATGGGAAGTAATCTCGAATGGAAATGGTTGGTACGTAACTGAGAATGGGTCTAGTAATTTTTGGACTATTCCATCTCATTCTCATTATATAGTCTCTAATGATGATGGATTCAATGGAGAAGATACTCCAGAAAATGATGGAAATGATTACTTAGTTCTCCCTGGGTTAAATTTATTTGGAGCAACTAGCATTACTTTGAACTATGCTTCCTTTTTTACGGGTGCATATGGTTCAACAGCTTCTGTAGAGGTTAGTACTGATGGTGGCGATTCTTATGTAATTGTCCAGAGTGTTGTTGACGTAGCAGAAGAATGGATAATGCAGTCTGTGGATTTATCAGAGTTTTCTGATTTAGCTAACGTAAAAATAGCTTTTCATCATAATGATAATGGAGGCTGGGCATCAGGATGGGCAGTTGATGATATTCTTATTTCTTTTTCTGATTCAAGGATTACTACAAATTTGCACTTTGAATTAACTGAGATCGGTCAATGGGCTCTTACTTCTGAAAAAGAAGATATTATTAATTCATATCCAGGAGGAATTCCGTATGAATTAAAAGTTGACCTAAATAATCCATTGTATATAGATGAAAGACCTGTTGATATTGATGAATATAAAATTTTTCGATCTCAAGATATAAATGGACCTTTTGAAAATATTGATGTTGTGGATGGTGATGTAACTAGTTACTTGGATGAAAATGTTGTAAATAGTACAACATATTATTATTACGTCACTGCAGTTTATCCTTCGGGCAGTGAATCTGGAGCTACCAATATTATCCAAGCGACTCCTGTCGAATGGGTAGAGTGCTCTATTTCAAATGGTGCATCACTTACTGGTCAGATGGATACTTTAGACCTATATATTGAGAATGAAAGCTATTTAGGATTATTCTACTTTGAAATTATGGATTATCCAGATGTGCTAAATAGTTTAGCAGTATTGCCTACTGAGAGGACAGAGAATTGGAGTCTAGAGATTGTTGATTTAGGCAATGGAAATATTGGTATAACTGGAATTTCACTTGGTCTCCCTCTTGACTCTGGAGATGGTGCTGTATGTAGGGCTGTTTTATATCCAGTTGCAGATGAAGAGGTTACCGTTAATCTTTCGTTCGCGGATGCAAGCATTCAGGATGAAAATTTTGTAGAACTGAACTGGACTGCGGAAAGTGCAACTTATGAAGTTGGAATAGAGACTCAATATCTTATGTTATCGGGTGGATATGGGCTACCTGGTGGAATTTGTTATAGTTCTGTATTTTTAGAAAATACACAACCCATTTACGGACTTCAGGTTGATATTTTATCTGATCCGCCTTTTGTAACTGGGGTATATCATGAATTTAGTCAGAATTTGGACTTAACAAATTGGGAGTTGACAGGTGAAATGGTTGGCAGTGTCTATCGCCTCATAGCATATGATAATACCCTATCAAATCCAATTATGCCTGGTGTCCGGCATTTAGCAGAGATTACATATGGTGTGCTGGATGGAGTTCCTGAAGGCTCTGTTATAGATCTCACTGTGAATGAGTCAGTACTTTCAGACGCTAATGGCTTGCCAATGCATACTGAAGATACTCCACATAGTTTTTATATTGGAGAACCTGCAGTTGTATATGAAATAAAAAATATTTCTGGTGATCTTATGCCTGGTGGTGTAGGAACATTTGAAATTCATATGACCAATACAGACACGGTATCTTTCGTTGATTTAGTGATTACGGATATGCCAAACTATGCGACTATTACAAATGTAACTGGCATAGAAAGATTTTCAGCTGCAATAATTGATAATATTTCAGGGGAGGCAGTTGATGGTACTGGAAAGATTCTAGCATTTGATTTAACGCCTGGGGTAATGCCTGGCGAAGGAGCTATTCTTGAGGTAAATGTTGAATTTTCACAAAATATTCAAAATTCATCAGTAATTATGATGTTCACAGGTTCAGCTGGAGACCAAGACCTTAGTTTGATTGAGCCAGTTATTTCTGAAGGTTTTGGACAATTTACTGGTTTTACAATGGATGTAAGTGAGGATTCATCAATTCCCAAAAAATTTCACCTATACTCAAACTATCCTAATCCGTTTAACCCTGTGACCACTATTCAGTATGATTTAGAATCTGAGTCAATGGTAAAACTTCAAATTTTTGATCTAAAAGGAAGACTTATAAGAACTCTAGTGAATAAATTGCAATCTCCTGGAAGATATATATCTAATTGGGATGCAACTGATATGTTTGGTGGTGTTGTAAGCGCAGGTGTATATTTATATCATATAGAGGCTGGAAAAAACAGTATATCTAGGAAAATGATTTTACTAAAATAACTTGCAACCGATCCTGTTAGACTTTTTTATTTTTTTATAGAATCTTAAATTTTACTATGCCGCGGTGGTGGAATTGGTAGACACGCCAGATTTAGGATCTGGTGCACTT
>CAZLPW010000043.1:0-16465 GCA_964561495.1 uncultured bacterium
TCTGTATCAGGGTTTTCTGGCATTATTCCGTCATCATCAACATGGACCAGCCAGGGCGTATAATTCTTATGTCCTGCGGCAGTAAATCCACCGTTTTCAGATTGAATGATGGAAATAAGAGTGCTATTGTCAGCTCCAGAGATATTTTGCCACTCAATGTTTCCGCTGTAGTCAGTCTTTGTGATCATCGCTCGTTGATAGTATTCATTAACATTTCCTGATGTTACATAGCCACCATTTGTGCTTTCATGAACATTCCAAGCACTCCCTGGACCGTAGATGTTATCCCACTGGTATACACCGCTCCCATCAACCTTTAGCAGCCATGAATTATCTTCCTCTAGGTTTTGATCGCTAGAAATAAGGTAAGTACTGTATCCGGATATGATGAATCCTCCATCACTTGTATTTTGAACAGAGTAGCCATTAGTGTAAGTGTTGGGGCTACCAAAATATTCTTCCCAAATTTGTTCGCCGCTATTATTAACCTTCCTTAGTAATATATCCGACCCATAATCAAATAAATTACCAACAACTATATACCCACCATCGGGGGTTTCACGAACTGCTTCACCCCATCCAAGATTAGCATACGATATCTCTGACTCCCACTCCATGTTTCCCTGGGAGTCTGTTTTAATCAGGATACCATCGGCAGCGATTATGAACCCTCCATCGGATGTGTTTTGCACAGATTTACCCCAGGCTTGAGGATTGGATAATTCACCTTCAAAGGTCTTAAGCCATATGATCTCACCGCTTTGATCCATCTTTAATAAACAGGCCTGATTACTTCCATCTGTGGTATATTCACTAGAGTTGGTACCACCTGATAAAATCAGGTTACCATCGCTGGATTCTTTAACCGATAATAGATAGTCATTTCCATCGCCACCGAAGGTGTTTTCCCATATTACATTACCAGATTCATCGGTCCTTGCCACCCAAAAGTCACACATTAATGTGCATACGTAGCCAGCCACAATGTAGTCCCCATCAGAGATTTGTTCTACCGATCTAGCAGCAGCATAAGCACCATCACTACCTTCAAAGATCTGTTCCCAGACTGTTTGTTCGTCATTTTCTTGGATTGATCCAAGCTGCCATACATAGGTATATCGAAAATCATTTTCCCAATCGCTCCCGTTCCAGTATTGGCTTAAGTATTCTATCTGGTTTCCATTTTCATCATATGAGAAGGATAAAAGTTGATTATTTTCCCAACCGCTTCCATTCCAGTACTGTCTGAGTTCTTGTGTGTGGTTTGCATATTCATGATATGCATAGGTTAAACGTTCAATATTTTCCCAACCGCTCCCATTCCAGTATTGATAAAGTTGCTCTATCTGGTTTCCATTCTCATCGTATGAAAAAGAGTAAAGAGAGCCATTCTCCCAACCGCTCCCATTCCAAATTTGGTATAATTGCTCTATCTGGTTTTCATTTTCATCATATGCATAGGATAAAAGTTCATTATTTTCCCAATCGCTTCCATTCCAATTTTGGTATAATTGCTCTATCTGGTTTCCATTTCCGTCATATGCATAGAAAAAAAGTGAATTATTTTCCCAATTTTCTCCATTCCAGTTTTGGCGCAACCCCCCTATCCGGTTTCCATTTTCATCATATGTGTAAGAGTAGAGTAGATTATTTTCCCAATCGCTTCCATTCCAGTACTGTCTGAGTTCTTGTGTCTGGTTTGCGTTGTCATCGTAACTGTAATGCCATAAACCCCAGTTATCCAATGTCTCTGTTTCGCTATTCCAAATCTCTGAAAAAGATTCTTCAACTAGATTGTTTTCATTATAATAATAAAAAATATTAAAATATCTTAACCAATACGAATCCCAAATATCATAATTCCATTCGGTCCTTAGCCATGTATCATCACGAGATTGAGAAAAGGTTCTAGATGAAACGGATTCTGTTATTTGGTCTAACTTTTCAAATAATTCTAAACGCTCTTTGGAAGAAAGGGTTGAGAGTGTTTTAAGTTTTTGGTTTACCTGCTCTATATCATCCAGCGATAGTTTGCCAGTTGATCCTGTTTGATTCTGGTAGGAGCGAAACTTTTTAGGCGTTTTTTTCTTAAGGTCTGAAAGTTTTAGACCCAGGAAATGATCTGGTGATTGGTTATTTGATTGGCCAACGATTTTAGCCAGATCGTGTATGTTTCTAATCTTCTTTTTAGATTGAGAGGCAGACGGAAAAAGAAGGCCGAGGGTTAGTGAATAGCAAAGTGTAAATTTTACAAAAGAACGGTACCTGGTGCCCATCGGCAGACCTCCCATGCTTTACTTAAAAGACAGTTATCCCTTTCACAGTTTTCTAAGCTGAGAAGGGCAATCTTATACTTATTAAAAGAAGGATATGTAACTTAATGGGAGGCGTGCAAAACCACTGCATTACACGAATAATCCTACTACACAGCCCAATTTAGTTCAAATTAACCACAAATGAAACAGTTCAATAAGATTTTGTATTGTATAATAAAATATTTTTAGACAAATTTGAAATAGAGAACTATGAAACAGGCAATTAAAAATTGTATTATTCATGGTTTAAATTCTATAAATTTCTTTTAAATGAGTTGAATACTCTTTAAGTGTGAATAGATTTATTTAATATTTTTGATAATATGAAAAGAGTACTGATCTACCCCAGCATATCTATCGTTAAGAACCTTAAGGATGACCGGTATCTGCAGTTCCTGCGGAAGCTTACAGTCTCAACGGAGCTGATTCGCAATGATATTTTCTGGTATTGTGTGATACCTAAGTTTGACGGAAGGATGGCCAAAAAGACCAAGCAGATTAAGGATGTTTTAAATATTTCAAATATAAAATTTTTGGAGATCACTTTTCCAAATGCACCTGGCCACCGTTACCATTTTGATATGTTTGAGCTATCAAAGCAGGTCAACTTTAAAGACTACAGCGTTGACGTTGTTTTGACGAATCTTCCTGAGCTAGCAACCAACATAAAAACCTTTTTCAACGATCACACAAACCTATCTCCAAAGATTCTTGGTTTCTCTCACTGGGATGATAATCCACTTAAGCTGGGACACAACGGAGCCGATCTTGATAAACTATCTGGTATCATGGAAATGGATGGACATTTTTTCAATACTGATAGAGAGAAGAGAAACGCTCTTGACGCAGCAAGGAGGATATTTACAAGAGCAACAGTGAAAAAAATTAGTGACCAGATGCATGTGCTAAGGCGTCCTATTCGCTATTCTGATCAGGTCAGGTCCATGGAGAATGACTACCTGAGGATGATTGTTTTCAATCACAGGCCTGCCATGGAAAAGACTTTCCCTGAGTTTCTCAAGGCAATGGAAAAATTATGGAAGAAGAGGCAAGACTTTAGGGTTTGGATACCCTATTACCCCAAAAATAAGAAACGCTACGATTGGTTATTTACTGAGGTTCCGGTTTCAACTTTGGATGAGTACTACTACGGGCTAAAGAAAAGTTTTGTAGGGGTAACACCAGCACAAAAATCTGGAAACTGGCAGAGCTCAACGGCTGATGGACTGTTAAATGGTGTCCCATATATTATGTATGATTCTGACTATCACCGTAAGCTAAATCCGAATGCAGACTTTTATAATAATCAGACTGGATTAATCAGGCAGCTGAACCTTTATCTGGATGATGAGGACTATCGCAATGATAAGGTTTACGAGGGAATCAGACCTGTTTTCGAGTCTTTTATGCTAGAGGAGAATACGCGATCTTTCAGTGATAAAATCAATGAGCTTTACAGCTCGCATCGATCCATGAATAACGATATAACGAGGGACATGATTCGACTAATAAAAATGGAAAGAAGAATATCTCACAGGGAGCTGATGAAAAAGCTTGCACGCAG
This sequence comes from uncultured bacterium, assembly GCA_964561495.1. Lineage (GTDB taxonomy): Bacteria > Fidelibacterota > Marinisomatia > Marinisomatales > UBA1611 > CAZLPW01. Next base: position 3,880 of record CAZLPW010000043.1, read on the forward strand.
GTGGGACTGGGATGGGACAATAAAATTTAATGGATACCGGAAGACTATACTCGCTGATAGAAACATTCACGAGGCGCCCGGTCAGTGGAAGGTGGAGTATGTATTAGGCAAGAAGAAGGCAGTGAAACTTATATAGGTTTTATTAATATATAATCCCGTCAATTTGCGGCCTAAAGACTGGGCCATTTATTCTAAGCATTATCACTCCGTTTTTTCTTGGTAGCTCAAGTTCATTATTTTTTTCCCATTTTCTTATCATTGTTCTAACACCAAGTGATACAGGCTTAATCTTGACATCAGTCTGTTGAAATGAAATTTTTGGGCTGTTATTGTTTTGAGATAGAGAAATATCTCCATCAAGACTGATACTTAAAAATGGTGTCTGCAGCCTGACCCTGATTTCACCAAGTCTGCTTGATAAAAGATTAATTTCAAAATCAATTAATCGGACTTTCAAGACTCCATTCCAAATACCAAGCTGCTCAAGAAGGTAATTGATCTCAATATCATCAGATAAACTCGTAGGAATGTTTATCTCAAGATTTCTCATCGTAAAATGACCTTTCCCATGGTCAACCTTAGGTATTGAGTCTATGATAAAACCAAACATGTTAATGTTTGAAGTCTCTAATAGGATATCATTTAAACGAAACTGGCCGAGATCGTTTATGTTCGACCCTGGTATGGCCTCAAGGCTAACACCTGATATTTTAAATCTGCCCCTTTTTTGTAAAAATTCAAAATTAGAACTATCCTGACTGTATGATAACGAAGCCTCGGATGAAAATGTCTGAGAAATCTCTTTGACATTGATATTATATTGCCAAGCGATAGTGTCGATGTCGGATCTAGCTATGTAGTCTCCTGATATGTCTCTGGTCTTTGTATCATATAAAATAACTTGATCGGATCTCGATTTTGATCTTGATGGAGTGGTGACCTTGATTTTGCCATAGCTGTTGATTGAAAAACTGAATCTATTATCGTTAAATGGGTATGTTGCAAGATTTATATATTTTTTTGAGATTAATTCCTCAAGGACCTCAGGCTGACGACCCTCTGATATTGTAAAAGACTCCATCGCCTTTGAAAGCAGATCTATTCCATCTACAGCTGGTTTTTGATATTGTTCTCTAAAACTAGATCTGGCAATCTGGATCCAGTCTGGAGATCTGTTGCCAATAGTTAGGTTAAAATCTAAAAAAGATAGCTCAGGCCCTTGAAAATATATTCGCAGTATTTTTTTATCAATGCTATCTGAAAATTCTATCTCACTCCTCTTAAATCCAAGTTCGAAGGTTTTTAGCTTTCCATTAAAGTGATAGTCACTTTTATTAGAGCTCCAGTCAGCTTCTATGTTGTTAATAAAAAAACCAATACCATCAAATGAGAGGCTGCCATTTTCACTTATTTCTGCAAAAAGGGTCCTAAATAAAAGGATGTAGGTAATTAAATATTTTATAATTTTCTGCACATTAATATGGATAATTCTATCTAATTTAACTATTGTTGAAGTTAGTATTATCTGTAGTTTTTAAAGACATATTTAATTAAAAAAATATAAAAATTGAGTAACACTAGGTTAGTTTATAGTACCTCTGGAAAAATACCAGAAGAAAGGCCTCTGGATATTAACATAAGCCCATCAGAACAGAGAGTAAGGCTTCACCTTGATAGAAAAGGAGGAGGCAAAATTGTTACCATTGTTAAGGGTCTACAATTATCGGTCGAATCTTTGAAAGACCTAGAAAGAGATTTAAAGAAAAAGTGTGGCGTTGGTGGAACCACAAAAGATGGCCACATACTAATTCAGGGTAGCCACAGAGATAAAATAAAATCTATACTATCTGCTCAAGGCTATCAGGTCAAATTAAGTGGGGGATAATGAATAAGACTCTATCATTTAGACAGGCTATTGTATTTGTACTGATTCTTTTCTCTATATGGTCTTGCGCTAAAGTATCTGGACAGGGAAGCGTCACTTTGATTGTATCGGGTAGTGTTCATGGTCAGCTAGACCCCTGCGGATGAAAAAAGAACCCTCTGGGCGGTCTGTCTAGAAGATATGTAAAAATAAATGAAATTAGAGAAGATGGAACCAATCCTATCCTGCTCGATGCTGGTGATATGTTTTTTAGTACTAAAAATTTAAACAAGGATAACATTGAATCTGAGCGCTATCGAGCTAATGTGATGGTCCAGGCATATCAGAATATAGGATACGATGCCATTAACATTGGAAGCTATGAACTTCTTTCTGGTTTAGAATTCTTAAAATCGGTTGATGAAAAATGTTCGATACCTTTTTTATCAGCAAATCTAAAAGATGCCGCAACTGGAGAACTCTTATTTGATCCCTATATTATAATTGAAAGAAATGGCTTAAGCATTGGTATAATTGGAGTTACAAATCTAAAGCCTGACACATTGAAGTCTGTTGAGGCCACGGATTTTGTTCAGGCTGGTAATAAAATAATTAATAAAATAAGGAACAAAGTTGATCTAATCGCAGTTATGGCAAATGTAAATAGGAAAGATCAGCAGGAGCTTTCAAATACTTTTTCAAATGCTGATTTTATTTTTTCCAGTGGAAGTACTAACATGACCAGGAAAAATTCTCCTCAAAAGGAAAACGGGCCCTATGTATACTCTTTTGGAAAACAAGGGAAATATCTTAGTGTTTTAAAAACTGAGATTAAAAATTCAAATCAAAAGTTGGTTGATGTTTCTAGCTTTCAAAACAAGATTAAATCCATAAACAAAAGATTTGACCGCCTACAGAAAAAAGATCCCGAAAAATCGTTAGAAGAGATTTACTCAAACCAGGCTAATGTTATTAGGCTAATTGATCAGTACAGGCAGGACCTTACTAAAGCAGAAAAATCGATAAAAGATGCCGTTAATACTTTAAACTTTGAAACCATCGCTTTGAGCCGAGCCGTGAAAGATGATAAAGATGTTTTAGCTTTTGTAGACCAATCTCTTGCGACTTGCAAGCGTCTTGATAAATCGGTTAAAGAAAATAAAAACACTTCAGATAGTCACAAGGGTCACAATCACGGACCAAGATCTTCAAAAAATAAAATCAAAAATAAAAAACCTTTCGTAGCTAAAGAAAAATAATAAATCCACCTAACTTGGTAAATATAAAGCATCTTCTAATTTATCTTTTGATATCTCTTATAATTGGATTTGGATATAATTTTTTAATAATTGATGGGATACCTATTTTTGCAAAACCATTAGAAACTGTAGAAAATGATTTTAATCTAAAACAAATAATCACAGAACCAATGATCAGAGAGGTATCTCTCGAAGCAGCTATTAAACTGCACGGTGAGGGTGTATTGTTTATTGATGCTAGAGCAGAAGAATATCTGGCGGATGGTTTTATATCTGGAGCTATAGCAAATGATGATATAAATTTATTAGAGTCCGAGATTGTGGAAAAAATAGGTTACGACACGGCGTTCGTTGTTTATTGTAGCGATGATGAATGTGGATCTAGCGAGCAAATGGCCTATGACCTTCAAGATCTAGGTTTTATGAATATTCTAGTTTTTAAAGGAGGCTGGAAATCTTGGAAAGAGAATAACCTGCCTGTAGAAATAATAAATGAATAGATATAGAACATATTTGCTGCTTTTGGCCAGAGTCTTTTTGGGTATTATGTGGGTATTGGCAGGTATTGAGAAAATTGCAGATCCAGCTCAATTTTCTCGCGATATTTCAAACTATCATTTACTTCCATTTGGTTTGGAAAATACTGTCGCGATAGTATTGCCCTGGTTGGAACTGCTTATTGGGTTATCACTTATATTTGGGCTATATATAAACTCTGCATCATTTATATCAGGTGCACTTATGGTTATTTTTATTTTATTTATTTCACAGGCTATGGCTCGTGGTTTCAATATTGAATGTGGGTGTGGGTTGAAAGAAGGGCAGATGGTAGGATGGGGTAAAATATTTGAAAATATATTATACTTTCTTGGATCCTATTTTATTTTAATAAGAAAAGAAAAAACACTAGAATTTTTACCAAAAGTTAGATTGTCTTCAAATATATAGTTGTACTAACTTTGTCAGCACTTTTGCGAGAGTAGCTCAGCTGGTAGAGCATCACGTTGCCAACGTGAGGGTCGCGAGTTCGAATCTCGTCTCTCGCTCTTTGGGCTCTTCTATTTTATGTAGTTGAGCCCTTTTTTATTGATCATCAACAATAAATTTTCTTGTGGTTCTTGTTGTCTTGCAGTTTGGAAAGTCGAGTGTAAAGTAGTGATCATCTCTTATAGTATGAATTTTACCTGTCTTTGTATCTAATATTGTTAAATCATTATCAATAGAGTTCGAATCCATAGGGACGAATCTTCCCACGTCTCTATAGCTTGATGATGCTCCTATAAATAAGAATAGTAATAAGCATGCAACAGCACCTTTAACAAATCCCTCTCTGTTTAAATTCATTTTAATAATCTCCTTATGGTTTTTATATTTATGGTTTGAAGAAAAGTAAAAGTGTTTTTAACACGTTTTTAGAAATATAGAATTAGTTTCCGTTTTGGACGGTAATAAGAATTGGCTGAGAGTTTCCTACATTTTCTGCTAAATCTATTGCTGATACTCTAATAACGTAGTCTGTGCTATCTTGAACAGCTTGAGTGTCCCACAAATAGGAATAAGGAGTCTCTGTGTCGGTCTGGAACAAAGAATCATCAATAAAAAACTGGACCTCAGATATACCACTATCATCGCTAACTGAGGCTGAGATTAGAACATATTCATTTAAAATTTGTCCTGCTAGAGGGTTGAGTATAGACACAAGTGGGGGAGTTACATCTTGAGAATAAGGATCATTATCAATATAGACAGTTATGGGGATGAGATTAGTTTCATTCCCAGACAAGTCAGTTATTGAGACCTGGACTATGTGGTTGTCATCTTCCGTTTCAATCGTTGTGTCCCAGTTGTATATGTATGGATCAGTAGAGTCACTAAAAACCTGTGCTCCATTGATAAAAAAATTAGTATAGTGAACCCCCTCATTATCAGAGCCAGAAACTTTTATTTCAATCTCGCCAGATAAAGATTGACCAGCAGCAGGATAGGTTATCATACCACTAGGAAAAATATTATCATCATTATCTACTAGAAGAACAATCTGTTGTGAATATGTATAATTTCCGTTATTGTCATATGCAATTGTGGACCATATGTGCTCCGTGTCATCGTCCTCAGATAAGGTATTCCAAAAATAATTATATGGATCCTCATAGTCTGTGTTGACTAAAACGCCACCCTGGTAAAATTCTACGCGCTCTATACCGAACTCATCAAATGCGATAGCTATAATTTCAGTAGTATCATAAACCGTTTGATTTGCAGCAGGCGATGCTATGTTAATTACTGGCGGAACCTGATCATCATCAATATTGTTTATAGTTACGCTTATTGTTGGTAGAGAGCTTTGGTTGCCAGAGAAGTCTTCCAATATTACAGAAATAAAATACTCACTATCTTCTGATTCATTCGTTGTGTCCCATGAATATCTATATGGCTTAGTATTGTCGGTTCCTATTGATTGACCATTTATAAGAAAATCAACACTGTTTACTCCAAAATCATCATAAGCAGAGACCTGGATGACAACTGTATCAGAAACGAAAGCGCCAGAAGGTGGGAATGTTATATTACCCGTTGGTGCAATCACGTCAGGTGATGGAATGTTATCAACAAATACAGTTATTGGGCCCATGCTGATCTGATTCTCGCTAATGTCAATTGCAGTCGCTGATATAGTATATGAATTATCGTTGATTCCAAGCGTAGACCAGTTGTATATATACGGAGACTCGCTAGTTTGGTGTACGGTGTCTCCTTCAAGAAAGAAGTAAACTACATAGACTGAGTCATTATCAGATGCCACAACCCTTATGGCTACAGTATCAGAAACTGTTTGACCATTGGCAGGGTAGACTATAGTTCCAGTTGGAAGGATAGTATCAGGATTGGGAAGGTTATCAACTTTGACCATGATCGTATTTGTTTGATTATAGTTTCCTGTAACATCATAAGCGTATGCCCAAATGGTGTTAAGCTGATCCTCGGGAAAAACATTGGTGTTCCATTTGTAAAAGATAGTGTCACCCTCACTACCTGAAAAAATAATTTCATCATTTAGATATAATTCAACAGTATCAATCTCATCGTTGTCATACGCATAAACCGCTATTGTGACGGTGTCTGAAACAACTGCCTGATCAGCCGGATTAGAAATACTTAAAAGTGGTGCTATGGTATCTGGATCCTTTTGAACACTAAAGAAAGGACCTTCGCAAGCAGTTATTAAAAATAGCAAAACAAAAAGAAAAAAATTAATTACTCTCAGCATTGCTAATTTGAAACTATTACCAATATTGGTTGCAGATTGGATGTATTTTGCGAAGTGTCAGTGACCTTTGCTGATAGTGTATGTTCAGAGCTGTTTGCTAGTTGAGAAGTGTCCCAGTTGTAAACGTAAGAGCTATCAACAGCCTCAGAGCTATCAATAAAAACTGATGCGCCATCTATTAAAAATTCGACTGAAAGAATCCCAACATTATCTTGTGCATCTACAGTAAATAAAACAGTACCCCCTATGGTCTGTCCAGATAGTGGATTTGATATGATTCCTGTTGGCGGAATATTATCAGCGGCTGGTATATTATCAACAGTAACACTTATAGGAAGAATTTCTGTGGTATTGTTTGAGGAATCAGTAATTGTTGCCTGAATAATATGATCCTGATCTTCGGTCTCTTGGTTGGTGTCCCAATCATATATAAACGGGTATTCATAATCTTCATGTATCTGAGTGCCGTTAATACTAATAGACACAGATGATACGCCTACGTCATCACTTGCTACGACCTCAATGCTAACGGTATCGCTTACTACTTGTCCAGGGTATGGATAAATAATTTGTCCTTGGGGCGCTTCATTATCAAAATTGTTTACATAAACAGCAATGGGATTGGCAGAAAAGCTATTTCCTGATATATCCTCTGCAATTGCCCCTATTATATATTCTTCATCTTCATCTAGATTCTCTGTGTTTAATGAAAATGTGTAAGGGGTTTCGTAGTCGGTCTCTTCTGGCTCGCCATTTATCATTAGTTTTACAAAGGCAACACCTAGATTATCAGAGGCTTCGGCAATAACATTAATCAAACCAGAAATCTCTTGTCCAGAAGCAGGAGAGATAATTGCCACATTAGGAGGCGTGATGTCACTTTCAGTCCAATTGTTTGAGGTTACAGTTATAGGGTTTAATGTAGTTTCATTTCCAGTTTCATCAGTAAGTATAGTGGTGATTATATGGACACCATCAGAGGTATCCTGAGTCGTATCCCAGCTGTATTCATAAGGGATTTCAAAATCTGTAAAGTGGCTGTTTCCATCAATGTAAAATTCAACATTCTCGATGGATCCATTATCATAAGCAGAAACCTGTATATCAACTACACCAGATACAATCATCCCAGCCGCAGGATAAATGATTGATCCAGTTGGTGGCTCGGTGTCTATGATGTTTCCATTGTTTAGTGTAACCACAAATGGCTCGATGATATAAATATTATCAGAAATATCTGCGATTTCTGCGCGTATAGAGTAAGAGCCATCAAGACGATAAAGAGTGTTCCAGTTATATACATAGGGTGATGTTTGCACATAACCCTCTGGAAAATCATTAATATAGATTTTTACATATTTCACACTATCATTATCACTAGCGTTAACCTGAATCGGTACTGTACCCTCAAGTACCGCACCCATATATGGATATATTATATATCCATCAGGCATAACATTATCAGTAATATCTAATTTTACTCTTATTGGATAAGGACGAAATTGATTTCCTGCTGGATCAACTGCTACAAAAGATAATGAATGGAACTTATCATCAGTAAATAATCTATCTCCGTTTGAGTTGACGGAGTCTGCTTTCCAAAATTTTTGGAAAATATCATCTGTTTTATTATTGGTACTACCAAGTGTGTCTTCGTTGACAATAAAAACAATGGACTTTACTTTATCATTATCAGTTGCATGTACTTTAAATAATATATTGTTAAATATTGTGTCGCCATGTACTGGAGAGATGATTGTAGCGACAGGGGGAGTACGATCAGGTTCAGGAACTTCAATAACATCATCCCCACAAGATACAATAAAAATTAAGATATAGATAAAAATATAAGATATCTTGTTAATATAACTATTGTTTAACATTTTTCTAATTTACGAAATTTTTTGTCTAATCACTCGAATGACCTTACCACCAAATTTAGTTTTCTCCAATCTAAAGATAACATTATCGGATATGGTTTGTAAAACATGTTTCAACGATCCGATATACATATTTCTGCCAAACTTTTTTTCTTCAAAAATAGGAGTAAAATAAAATGAACGCTTGTCTTTCCATAAATCCCAAATAAGTGATGCAATTGTTGCGCTAGGGATTAATGTAACAAATGATTCATAGGTAACCCCAGTCTTGTTTAGACCAAAAAATTTCAATTGTGGTAAAAAATCTTTTATCCTTAAATCAATTAGAAAAGCAAGACCGAAAACATAGGTAGAATATGCTGAACCTCTTTCTACAGAATATTCAAGTACAGAATAATCTGTAACAACTTTTTCTATATTTAGCATTGAATAATAAGTAGATTTTTTAGGAGAGGTCGTTACTAAAATTTCTGGTTTAAAAAAATCATCGTTGGCTAGGATTGATTGGTAGGGGATAGTGTCACCTTCAATGGTATATACAGTTCCAGGACGATTACTTATTCTTCTCATGTTTTCTTTAAAACTTAGGCTGTAATGGAAAATGCGATTGAAATCGTTATAGATATAGTATACCTTCCAGGTAGGCATTTTGAGTGGCTCTAAAGAATCGGCTAATCTATAATAAACATTTGCTACATCTAAGGAATCAACATAGCCAACAATGGTCTTGCCATTAAACATGACAATCATATGTTTAACATCTGTATCACTCTCGTTTTTAGCGAATGATACAGAACAGAAAATCAGTATGGCAAAGATTAGTTTCATGGGTCTTAAATTAACAACCTTGTAATATGATTCAAATCTACCGATATATTAGTATTTATATAACAATAATGACATTTTCTGTAGCTGTCCAGCCTAAAATTAATTTAGAGTTAGGGCTTGGTTTCTACGGCCCTGAGATGAAAGGCTTTGACGATAACGCTGATGTCCCCTTTCCAAATAAAAGTATATTTAATAGAAACCTGTTGCCAAATTTTTCAATTTTTTATGAATTTTTTCATAATGCAAGAATAGGCTATAGTTCCTACGTCTCTTATGAATTTGGAAAGGCGAACCTACAGGAGTCCCAACCTGTATTTAAAAGATCAATTAGATATCGGATGTTTCCTATTGAAACATATTTTCGTTGGCGTCCTAGGATTGAGCTAAACTTCACCCTTGCTCCAATATGGGGTAGAGGTAGGATTACCATGGATACAAAGCCTAATGACAAATATGAGGATTGGAACGAACTCTTAAATAGCTTTGGCGATGAGGATCCGCTTTCTCAATTAGGAGGTACGGATGTAATGATAAATGACTGGCTTGGTTATTCTGGGTTAATTGGTGTTCGCTATTATTTAAGTCCTCGTACAGGTATAGATTTTAAAATTGGCTTTATGCATAATGGATACAAAAAAGATAAATGGCTACTACAAAAGAACCAGGTCAAAGGTCCTGACTTATCTATTAAAGATTTACCCTTGTTTACTCTAAAATATAATTATGCGTTAAAATGAAATATTATTTTGTTTTAATTTTCTATGTTCTTTGCCTCTCCTTTTCTGAAACACCAAAAAAAATAAATGGAAAGAAGAAAGAAAAAAAAGTTTATGAAGTTGGACCCTGTCATGAGCCTATGGACCCGCTTATAATTAAGGCAAAAAAAGAGGGCATGTTATCAATACCTCTGCTATCACTATTTAAATACAGAAAATTAGTTAAAGAGTGTAAAAAAACAGGGCACCGTAAGATGATCAGGGAGATAAACCAAATAGACTATAAGAGAGCATATCGAGATTCAAAGAACATGACAGGTTGGACATCAAACCATGCTATGTGTGCTACTATTGTTATTTTTTATTTTTATATAGGACTAGTTACTGCAAATAAATAAATCTTTTATCTGCTTACAATTAAATTACAGGCTATTTTATAATCATTAAACAAAGAGAATTAAAATGAGAATCTTTAAATACTTAGTTTTGTCTATAGCTCTAGCCTTTTATGGCTGTTCAAATAAAACTGAACAAAAATCAAAAAAAACAAATCAGACATCCTACAAAACTGATAAAGATACTAAAACAAGCAAATTCGATGGTGGATATGGTTTTGAAGATATAGCTGATAGCCTAGGGTTTATAACCTACAGATGGGATGAGGAAAGAGATAGAACATTTTTTGGAGATCCAAAAGCAAAAAAGGGTGGAACAATTAATTATATACATACCTATTTCCCAAACACTATGCGTGTTCATGGTCAGAACTCCAGTTTAGTGATTAATAGTCAAACCATCCAGAGCTTATGTTATGAATCTTTGCTTGGGTTACACCCTGTTACCTTAGAATTTATTCCAGATTTAGCAACACACTGGCACATATCTGATGATAAAATGACATATAAATTTCGTATCAACCCAGATGCGAGATGGTGGGATGGAGTTCCAGTTACTTCTGATGATATTATAGCAACTTGGGACCTGATGATGGATGAAACAATTCTCGAACCGTCTTCACAGCTTACTTATCAAAAATTTGAAAGACCAGTTGCTGAATCAAAATATATTGTTTCCGTTAAATCTAAAAATTTAAACTGGAGAAATTTACTTTATTTTTCAGTAAGCATGGCGCTCCACCCGCATCATATACTTAAAGATCTTGATGGTACTGATTTTTTAGAGAGGTATGCATTCTCTATGATTCCAGGCACGGGTCCATATATGATAGATGAAAAAAATATTAAGAATCAAGAATCATTTATTTTAGAGAGAAGAGATGACTATTGGGCAAAGGATTATCCTATGAAACGATATCTCTATAATTTTGACAAAATTAAAATTTCATCCATAAAAGAAAATGATGCACTAATTTATGAAAAATTTAAAAAAGGTGAGCAAGACATATATCAGGTTAGAAAGGCTCGAAGATGGGTAGAGGAAACTAATTTTGAGGCTACAAACAAAGGATGGGTAAAAAAGCATAAGATCTATTCTGATATTCCTGTTGGCACAACTGGATATTTTTTAAATATGAGAGAGTGGCCTTTCAACGATAAGAAAGTTAGATATGCTTTTTCATACCTCCATGATAGAGAAAAAATCAACAAGGAGTTGATGTATAATGAGTATGTTCCTATTAACTCACAGTACTCGGGTTCTGTTTATGAGAACCCTGACAATGAAAAATTCGAATATAATCCAGAAAAAGCCATCCGATTATTAAGTGAAGCTGGATACACAAAAAGAAATTCTGATGGATGGCTTGTTCATGAAAGTACAGGAAAGGTTCTTCGCTTTGAAATAAATATATATAAATCCATTGAAGATAGGGTTACCACAATGCAGCAAATGCTTAAGGAGTATGGCATCGACATGCAGATTAAGTTTATGGATTTTAATTCAATCATTAAAAATGTTAATGAAAGAAATTTCAAGCTGACTATGTTTAGATATACTGGATTGGTTTTTCCTAATCCTGAAACATCAATGGAATCATCACTAGCAGATAAAAACAACAATAATAATATTTGGGGTTTTAAAAACGACAGGGTAGATGAATTATTAAAAGAGTATGATGTAGCATTTGATATTGAAGAAAGAATTAAAATTATTAGAGAAATTGATGGAATATGGGCCGAAACACATCCGACTTCCTATGGATTAGGAGAAAACAGCAGAAAAACAATGTGGTGGAATAAGTTTGGATATCCAGACTGGGTTCACTCCAGATATGGTGGAGAGTTCTGGGACGCATTTAGTTATTGGTGGTTTGATGAAAGCGCAGATGCAAGACTTAAATCTGCAATGACAAATGATCAAAGCTTACCCATTGATCCCGTTGAAATAAAATATTGGCCTGCATACAAATTAAATAGCCAATAGAAAGTATTGCTCTAAATGGCAAATTATATTTTTAGGCGTTTACTTTTAATGATCCCTACATTTTTGGGTTCTACGGTGCTTGTATTTACAATTCTACAGCTTGCTCCTGGTGGTCCAATAGAACAGATAATGTTAAATCTTCAAATGGGTGGTGTTTTTGGGGCAGGCGGAGGTGGGCTAGACTCTGATGGCGGTATGTCCCTACCACCAAAAGCTTTAAAGGAGTTAGAAAGGTTTTATGGATTTGACAAACCAATTTATAAACGTTATTTAAGCTGGCTTGGTGTTTGGCCTAGAGAAATAAAGCATCGAGACTTCGTTATTCCAAGTGGTGACACATACTTTGAAAAAAGAGTTGGCAAGAGAGATGGCCAAATATGGAAGGTTGA
>CAZLPW010000044.1:0-16429 GCA_964561495.1 uncultured bacterium
GAATATACTGTACCTTTTTCTCAGTGGGTATAAAATCCTTGATGCTGGTACGCGTCTTGTCCCTGAACCGAATACTGCATATGATCCTGAGAAAATTGATCGGCCTCATTGGGTGATGGCGGTTAAAGAGCTATTCAGACAGCAGAGTCTTAACCCTAGAAAAATTAAAATGGTTATTTCAGGTATTAATGGCTCTTCAGCCAGCGTTAAGCAGATAACGACTATGGATATGCCAACGGAAGAGTTGGAATCCGCTATGACATTTGAGGCAAGAAAGCATATACCTATGGATGGTACTGATGCTGTAATTGATTACCAAATAATTGGCTCTAACAATAAAGAAGTTGATAAGATAGATGTTTGCCTAGTCGCTTGTACTAAAGGAGTTATTAAGGCTCATCTTGAGCTTTTAAAAGAGTGTGGATTAAAGCCTGGGGTTGTTGATATGAACCCAATAGCGATTAGTAATGCTTTTAATTTTATCAAAGATATGCCTGATGATGGTCTTGCTGTTGTGGTTGACATTGGTGCCGTTTCCTCAAGTTTAATTGTGTTTGGTAATAATGAGGAGTATTTTACTAGAGATCTTCCGATTGGAGGTCATGATTTTGTTAAAGAAATATCAGATAAAAAGCAAATTCCATACACAGAGGCTCAAGATTTGCTCTATAAAGAAGGAATCTCTGCTTTAAAGGAAGATGAGGTCATTGGAGATTCTGAGAATGTTCAAGTATCGGAGAGGACTGTGTATGATAATTTAGTCGAGGATATAAGACGCTCACTTCGCTTTTATGCAAAACAAACAGGACAAAGTTTTTTTCTAAAGATCTTTCTATCAGGTGGGTCTGGAGCAACGCCTGGACTCAAAGAATTTATAAATGAAAAATTAAATATTGAATCTGATTTACTTAATCCTTTTGAAACATTAAGTCTAGATGATTCCATTTCGATTTCAAATGTTACTCAGTATTCTGTTGCACTTGGACTGGCTATAAGAGGTGGAATGTCTGATGGCTAAAGCATATATTCTAATTAATCTAAATAAAGAAGAAAGCGCTGAGACTAGGCTTGAGCGTTCGCGAGAAAGGAGCAGGTGGATAGTATTTTCCGTGCTGATTCTTATTTTTCTTGCAGCAAACACTAGGGTTTTAATGATTAATTCTGGCTACAATAACATTATTAAGCAGAAGAAATCAGAAATATCCAGATTGAAACAAGAGATAGAGCAGCTACAATCAAGAGGTAAAAACCTTTCAAAGGATGATATTTTAAGCTTTGCCGATCTTGAACATGAGAGGTTTTTATGGGCAAACAATTTGGAACTTCTCGGTAAAATGACTCCTGATGATATGGCAATAACTGGACTAAGGTTTAAACGCCAAAAAATGTTTATTAATGCAGTTGCCCTTACTTTTGAGGATCGTAAAGATTTTGAGATTATAGATGAATACCTTCAAACATTAAAAATGAATAAAGAATTCTCTAGTAATTTTAATCGGATAAAGCTTGAGGACTATGATAGAATTTCAGTTAGGGGGCAGGAAATTATTCGTTTTGAGATTCAGGCTTCTGTTAAAAAGAATCGCAGAAAAACCCATTCTTAATTAATTATGGCTGAAAAACGAAATATGTTCCTTTTTATCGCTCTGATTGTTTTAACTATTAGTTATTGGTTAGGTGCATCTGTTTTAGTTAGTGATAAACCAGTCCAGATACGATTACTTGAGGACGAGCAGACCGAATTAAATGAAAATCTAATTAGTGCGCAAATATTAGCGAGCCAGTTGGATAGGGTTTTTACTCTTTTTCAAGAAAATTTAGCCCTATCTCAGATGGACTCATTGGCAGAGGATGCGAGTATGCCTTTTTTAAATAGTCTTACTGATATGATGGACGATTTAAATATAGAATTATTAAATATTAAGCCTAAGCAACGAATTAAAAAGGGTGGATATTTTAAGTCTCCATATATTGTAACTATAAGATGTACCTTTGATGAATTTGGAAAATTTTTATCTGAGATAGAAAGGTCGGCGAGGTTGATTACAATAGATGAATACGAAGTAAAAAATGGTATTGAAAGGATTAAGGCAAATGCGAGTGAAGAGGATTTAATGTATCAAGAATTTTTAATTAACCTATCTACTATTACGCTTGTTAAATCCAAGTCTAAGGTTGTTTCATCGTGAGTGACCGTTCAAAAACCGTCTGGAATTTAGTTGTTGGGATTGCAATATTTTCGATTATTGCTGCATCCTTTAAGCTAATCCCTATGAATAAAAAATATAGTAAAATTAATAATCGATCAAAAAATATCAAATTTGGGACTGATGAGGAACTTGAGAATGTAATAGGTTTCCTTGAAAATAGATTAGAAGATAGAAATCTATATCGATTTATGATTGATAAAGAGCCAATGATGCTAACAAATGTATTAAGTCTTGCTGATGGTACGGGTAGGAGAGCAAGAAGGAACCGTAGCGCTATAAGAGTTGCTCTTATATACCAAAGGAATAATAATTTTCAGGCTCAGATAGATTACAGAGGTAAAGTATTTGGCGTTACAGCTGGAGAGGTGGTTGAAAATGTTGGTGAAATTCTTTTGATTGATCAAAGCCGAGTTGTTATCAAAAATGAAGATAGGATTATCTCTTATCCTGCTCCAGGGCAGGCAGAATCTGGTCCGAAAGAGCTGAATGACTTTTCTTATTCAGTATCAAAAAAGAAATCATTAGTTTTGTCTTCTGGTAAAATAAATCAAAAAACTTCTGAAAAATCAAACCGCTCTCTATCTGGGAAATCTGAAAAAAAGTTATTTGATCCTTTAGAAAATAAAAAAATTATAAAGGTAAATCCACCTAAGGAGCAATCCTCTAATATGAAAGTTGAAGAAATTGAAAATATTGAAGATGTTGCCGAGAAGATTGATGCCATTCAACCACAATCTCTTGTCGAAGATATGTTTAATGATGCGGTTGAAGAAAAAAATAAACAGTCTCCAAATCAAAATAAACCTGTGACTGCGTTCTTTGAAGAGGACTTAGCGATTGCCAAGGTTAAAAAATTTAAAAAGCCTGCTGAGGTTTATGGAATATTGCCACCTGAAGAAAATTCTAAATTAGTAAGTAAGGGTATTGTTAAGCCTAGGGAAGAGCTCAATAATATAAATGAGCTAGCTAAAACAGTTAAAGCCACAGACAAACCAGAAGCAACCAATCAAGAAAATAAAAAAATAGCTGAAGATATTGATTATCCTAGTTGGAAGCATGAGATGCAGTCACTTTTGGGTTTTCCAAAGCCTGCGGTAAATGGGAACCCTGGTCTTATGACCTTTAATGAGTTAAAAGTTTTGCTTCAATCTGATACTGAAATTGACAAAGGTATTTTCGAAAAGTCATATAAGGATGTTGGGCAGAAAAATTTTCAACAATATTTAGATCAAAACAGTTCTTACATTATTTCTATCTTGCGTAATAAAGCAGATAGATCACTCTGATATTTTATAGGGAAATCAAATGAATTTATTTAAAAAATCAAAATATTTAATCTTGATTCTTGTTTTTCAGCTTGCGCCAATAGATGGTCAACAAAGTTCTGATCAGAGCCAGGGTGAATCTCTAATCACACTGCATGCAGAGGATGCATTTTTACCAGGGATCCTTGCGATCCTAGCAAGAGAAAGTGGATATAATATTGTTACTGATCCGAATGTAAATAGACAAGATAAAATTTCTATTCATCTTGACCAAGTACCAATAGAGCAGGCGATTAATCTTGTTGTTCGTGCCGTAGGTTTAAGTTATGAAATAGTTGGTAATTCATTTCTTATTGCGGATCCAAAAAAACTTAAAGAAGAGGTTGGAGTTACGTCATATGTAGTTACTCTCAAGTATGCGAGCGCTGAGGATGTGAAAATGATGTTGCAAGACATTTCAAACCAGATTCAGGTAGATATATCTGGAAATAGACTTTTGGTGAATGCCTCTCCTAAAAAAATTGCTGAAATTTTAGAGGTGGTTGAAGAGATCGATGTTCCCGCGATACAGATTATGTTGGAGACTAGATTAATTGAGGTGGCTGCAGATGCTGAAGAGCAGTTGGGAATTGATTGGAATAGATTGTCTCAGTTTACTACTATCCTAAGTGAGAACGGAGAAGAGGTAACTGAGGGTGAGGGTTCTGTCGTTCCTGCTGATGGTGAGCTAGGTACGAAGCCGCTGTCTATGCCTTTTAATAGGCTTAGTAATAAGAAAGATAAGACGGGGTTTTTGCCAAAATATTTTAGTCGGCAACTAACAGCCTTTGATCTTACTCTTAATCTTTTAATGAAAGATAATAAGGCTGAGGTTTTGGCAAACTCAAGGCTTACAACAATTAATGGTAGAGAGGCTAACATAAAGCTAGTTGATATTGTTCCCTATATTCTTAGCTCAGGTGGCGTAGGCGGGCAGGTTCAGGTACAGAGAGAGGAAGTGGGTATAAAGCTTAATATTCTACCTACTGTCAATACAGATGGCTTTATAACGGTGAAGGTTGAGCCTGAGGTTTCAACAATTTTTGAGTTTATTGGTCCAGATAATAATATTCCAAGGGTGAAAAGCAGGACATCCTCTACAACAATTCGTGTTAAAAACGGAGAGTCTATTATTATTGGCGGTCTGATAAGTAATGATAAGAAAAGAACAGTATATAAGTTTCCATTTCTGCATAGGATTCCTTTTATTGGGAAAAAAATATTCACCAGCGATAATCTAGTAGAAAGGAAAACAAATTTAATTGTTCAGATAACTCCGAAAATTGTGGTTGATGCATATACAGGGATTGATAAATCTAAAGATATGATAGAATACGAAGCTGGAGTTATGATTCCTAACCCATCCCTAGGAGGAGGCAAGTAGCTATGAATAAAAAATATACATTCTGGTTCATCGTTTTTATATCCTTGGTTTTATTTCAGTTGTCTTGCGATGATCGGATACCTGATAGCACTGCCAGTGCTGAGTCTGGATCCTTAGTTCTCGCGACTCGATTTATTTCAGGTCCATCATCTAATCCGACTGTAGTGGGAGAAGTTTTATCAAATCCTCAGACTAGTGCTATTATTATTGCACGTTTGTTAAATGGCGATGGAGAAGGTGTTAACGGAAAAATACTTCAGTTCTCAGTCGATGGAGTTGAGGGCGAGTTTGATACAAGTGATCCTACAACCAAATATGTTCCAAATTTTAAAGAGTATGGGTACCCTGATTTAGGTGGAAATGGTTACGCCTACGCTAGGTTTACTCCCAAAGAAAATGAATCTCGAATAATATCTGCAAGTACTTCAGGTGCAATCATTACAGTCGCATATACCGATGATATTATTGACAACGTTGAATTTTCAGTTTATAATGATACTTCTCAGGTTTGGCCTTATGAGTTGAATATTACGGCTGAAGATCAAGTCGCACTAGGAGGGACGACACCGTTTACTGTTCTATTGGAGAATAAATACGGAGATAAACTAAGGGGTGTCAAGCTTCTATTAGATTCGGACCAGGGGCAATTGGATTGTGCCGATTCATGTGTGACAGATAATTCAGGTCAGATTGAAACCAATTTTGTTTCCTATGGCTTTGATGAAAATGTTGGACCAGGAACTGTTAATGTAGAGTATTTTCATCCTGCTATTAGCGATAGTGTTAAGGTGTCAAAGCAGATTGTAATTGGGACCGAGAGCGCTGTTGGAACTTGTGCTTATATTGAAATTCCATCTTCTAATCCAAGTCAGATTGTTGTGCGTGATGGTGGCGGAATTGAATCAACGGATATTCAAGCTAAAATTTTTGATGATAATGGGAATCTCATACCGACCCCTGTTAGCGTACGATTTAGGCTTGAGCCAATTCTAAGTGAATCATACCTCGAACTTCCTGGTGTAACGGATACTACAGTACAGTCAGTTAACGGTGTTGCTAGAGTTTCGATAAATAGTGGTACTGAACCAGGGCCTGTTAGAGTAATCGCATCAACGGTTTGTGATACCAGCGGGAATGAGCTTGAAAGTACTGCTGTTCCTGTAATTATTTCCTCTGGTGCCCCCTATCACATAGAGGCTGAATATGATCCGCAGGCAACTGAAACTATTGGTGGTGGATTCTATCGTACTCAGTGTGCGGTAATTGTATCAGATATATGGTATAATCCAGTAGAGGATTCAACGTATATATATTGGTCAATTGATCCAATAGCTCCGGATACTGTAATTGATGCATTTGTTGAGGGGGTAAGTTTTACGAACAATGAAAACTTAAGTGGTGATAGTTTTTCAGGTGTTGCATTTTCTCAGATTACGTACTCTACTGATGCTATAGGAGATATCGGAAGAGTCAGGGCTATTACATTTGGCGCAAACGGTGATACAGTTTCAGCATTAATCAACGAGGATGAGGGAGATGCAACTTTGTTCTTCGTTCCAGGTCAAATAACTCTTCTTTCAAGCTTTCAATACTGGGACTATACTCTCCCAATGGCAACGACCGAAGCGGTTGCGGAGATAACGGCTATAGTTATTGATTTTTATGGAAACCCAGTATCAGATGCTCCCATAGCATTTAGTGGTATTGGAGTATCTGCTTGGGGAGAGGTTGCCCATGAGACATATTTTGACTACGGAATTGATACAACAAATGGCACCTTTGATTTAGGTGAGGGAGACGGTTGCTTTACTTGGCGCGATTATGGAATTGATGATGATCCATCAACGCCAGACTGGGGAACATATAATGACGACCACGATGCCATAGATACAACCGCAGATGGCACCTGGGATGTTTCAGAATTCTCTGAGAACTTCCTGGATTATGGGGTCGATGGAGTTAATAATACTTTTGACGAAGGTGAAAAAGATGGGGAGTGGAATGGTTTCCATATGATTGGTTGTGAACCAATAGTTAAAACTGATCAAAATGGGCAGGCGAAAATATTAGCTACTTTTCCTAGAGAGTTATGTATTTGGCAGAGCACAGATGATGAAACTGGGATTTGTACTTTTGAAGATTTTACAGCGACAATTAACGCAACCTTGTTAATCCCTGAGATTACTGCTAGTGATCCACTTGATATTCAACTAGTCAGGTCTCCAACCGATACTGGATGCCCTGGTTTAAGATAAAACTTTATATAAATAATAAAAAACACTATGGATAAACAATTTAACCCGCAATTTTCAAGGATAGGTGAGATACTAATTCATCAAGGGAAAATATCAGAGAGTCAGTTGAATGAGGCTCTTGCGCAACAAAAAAACACGAAAGAAAAACTAGGCCAAACTCTTATTGGAATGAATGTAATAGAGGAAGATGACTTGATGGATGTATACTCGATGCAGTTAGGATATAAAAAAGCAGATAACTTTATTTTGCTTGAGGCGGACTCAAGTATTGCTGCTATGATACCAGAGGATTTTGCTCGTACTAATCGTGTGCTTGCTGTAAGTAAGAAAGGCGATACGCTTTTAGTTGCAATGGAAGATCCTGAAGATTTAGTGGTGATTGATTCAATAAAAAGATTGACAGGACTTAACTCAGAGATATTAGTTGCAGGGCCCGAATTGCTTGAGAAGGCAATGGAAAAGGTGTATGGTGATATTCAGAAATCGGCTGAGGTTGATGAGGCCATCTCAGGGATTACTGTTGTCTCAGGAGAAGAGGGTTCAGAAGAGAGAGTTGATCTTTCTCCAGAAAAAGCATCAAAGGAAGATGCTCCTATCGTAAAGCTAGTTAATCTGATTCTTCAAGAGGCGATCAAGGAAAGAGCGACGGATATTCATCTAGAGCCGCAAGAAAAGCAGGTCACAGTAAGGATTCGAATAGATGGCGTTTTGCAAGTTATAATGACGCCACCACATTCTTCGCTAAGCGGTCTTTCAACAAGGATTAAAATTTTATCTAAATTAAATATTGCTGAAAAAAGGCTTCCTCAGGATGGAAGGTTCTCTATAAAAGCGCCTGGCAAGGATATAGATGTTCGTGTTTCAATATTGCCAACTGTATATGGCGAAAAGATTGTTATGCGTCTCTTGGATAAGACAGGGTTTGATTTCAGTTTAGCATCACTTGGTTTTCCCAAAGATAATTTATTTATTTTTAAAAAAGTAATTAACCAGCCTTATGGTCTTGTAGTTGTCTCGGGTCCAACTGGCTCAGGAAAATCAACTTCTCTCTATGCTTCGCTCAAGGAAATAAAGGATGAGAGAACAAATATTACAACGGTTGAGGATCCTGTGGAATACCAGCTTGATGGAATAAACCAGGTGCAGGTGTTTGAGGATATTGGGTTAACTTTTGGAGGTTCACTTCGATCCATACTTAGGCAGGACCCTGATGTTTTATTAATTGGTGAAATTCGAGATGAGGAAACTGCTGATATTGCAGTCAAGTTTGCTCTAACGGGGCACTTGGTTTTTTCAACGGTTCACGCTAATGATGCTCCTGGGACGATTACAAGATTATTAGATATTGGAATTGCACCATTTTTGGTGGGCTCTTGTTTAAATCTTGTAATGGCTCAAAGGCTAGTCAGAAAAATATGTGAAAAATGCAAAGAAGAGTATAAACCAAGTAATGAAGAGATGGCTCTTATAAATTTAGACCCAAAACGTGTTAAGGGTAGCCTATGGAGAGGTAAAGGTTGTAGTGAATGTAGGAATACTGGATACAAAGGGAGGACTGCAATTTTTGAAATGATCCCAATGGCTCGAGAACTCCGTGGACTTGTTTATGATAATGCTAATGAGGATAAGATAAGAGAACAAGCTCTTAAAAATGGAATGGTCACACTTCGAGAGGCTGGAATATCGCGTGTTTTAGATGGAACAACTTCTGTTGAAGAGATTTTGCGTTCTACAGTTGAGGATTTATAGTGGCTATATTTCATTATCTAACTAAAGATGAAGAAGGTAAGAGAAAAGAGGGTGAGATTCGTGCTGATTCGTTAGATCTTGCTGTAGAAAAATTGAGTTCTGGTGGTCAGATGATTATCAGTCTTAAGGAGGCAGATGAAACTTTTGACTTTTTGGGTCCTTTTCTAGATGAGATTCAATTATCTATTGAAAAAATAAAAAATCGAGTTCCACTATCTAATATTGTTTTCTTTACTCGTCAATTAGCGACAATGTTTTCAGCTGGATTAACTCTTGAAAGAGCAATACAGAGCTTGGCAGCAGAAGAAAAACATAAAAAGTTTAAAAGAATTTTAATTAATGTGGCTGAACACATTCGTAAAGGTTTAAACCTTTCTGAATCTTTGTCACGTCACCCAGGAGTATTTAATAGTCTCTTTGTTGCTATGACAAAAGCAGGTGAGGTTAGTGGTAATCTCAATGAAATTCTCGATCAACTTGCAACATATTTAGAAAGTTTGGATGATACAAGAAGGAAAGTCAAATCTGCAATGAATTATCCTGTTTTTATGGTTATTTTTCTCGGATTAATGTTGTCAGCTATGTTTTTGTGGATTATTCCAAAATTTTCAGATGTATACGCTCAGCTGGGTGCGGGACTTCCTGCTGCAACACGAAGTCTAATGGAGTTTAGCCAATGGTTTAGCCAAAATGCGGGGCTAATGTTTTTTTTATTTATATTGGTTTCCTTTATACTTTGGTTAATATCTAAGACACAGAGAGGTGGCTATGCTGTTGATTCATTTTTATTAAAGGTTCCAGTATTTGGAGCGCTTATTGATCAGTCTATTTTAAATAAGTTTTGTAAAACATTTGGGATTCTTCTTGGAGCGGGTGTCCCAGTTCTTGAATCTACTGATCTGTTAAAGAAAGTTGTTGATAATAAGGTTTATGCAAAAGCAGTAGAGGATGCATCTAATTTTATAAGGGATGGCTATAACATATCTACGGCATTGCGAAGGACGGAGGTGTTTCCATCTATCCTGCTGCAACTCGCAGCAACTGGTGAAGATACTGGAGAATTAGATACTCTTTTAGATAGAGCATCAGATTATTATCAAAAGCAGGTAAATGCGCTTGTTGATAGGATGACAACACTGATTGAGCCTCTTTTAATCCTGATGGTTGGAGGTGTCATCGCGCTTATGGTTGTTCTGACCTATCTGCCAGTTTTTCATTTGGGCTCTGCATTACAATCAGGTTTGTAAGAAGATTATGATTTCAGTTTTACCATTAATTATTGGACCTGTTTGGGGCCATATTTTAAAACATGCGATTAATTGGTTGAACATTGATGAATTCCAATTAGCCAATTCCAATCCAGTTTTAGAAATTATATGCGGATTATTTTTTATCTGGTCATTTAGTGCATTATCTTTTGCAGATGCTATTATTTTTTCTCTTATTTCTTCAACCTTATGTGCTATAGCTATTGTAGACCTTTTTACGATGCAGATTCCTCTTTTGTTTATTCTGGATAGCCTCTTTGTTTTATTAG
Source organism: uncultured bacterium (assembly GCA_964561495.1). Taxonomy (GTDB): domain Bacteria; phylum Fidelibacterota; class Marinisomatia; order Marinisomatales; family UBA1611; genus CAZLPW01. Next base: position 10,440 of record CAZLPW010000044.1, read on the forward strand.
TTTCAATTTTGCTAGGATATATAACATGGCCGAGTGCATTATGGGGTATATTTGTCGGGGCGATTGTGCCTGCTACTATAATGGTATTGACTGGTTTAGTTACTAAGCGTCAGGGAATGGGATATGGAGATATACAACTTGGAATAATACTTGGTGCCTGGTTGGGGCCATTGCGTATGGCGCTAACTCTTTTTGGTGCATCCTTATTGACTTTATTAACTTGGGTAGCGATTTCTTTTTTTAAAGGTTTTGATACTAATAGGGCACTTCCTTTTGCTCCTTTTTTATCTGTTTCTGGTATTGGATTATACGTTGTTAGTTTTTACTATCCGGAGTTATTTCAATTGGCATTATTAGGCTAATAGTATGAACTTATAGCATGAGAGTATTATTAACATTTTTCATTTCGTCTGCAATTTTATTTTGTTTGGATTCTGAAATTCAAAAATCCTCTAATGGATTTATATTTTCTGATAATGATTCTGGGGAAAAAATAATTTATCAAAACCCTGGATTTGAGCTAAAAGAAATAACTAAAAATGGCGCAACATTCTATAAGCCTGAAATGGATAATTCTGGTTCTATATCATCCTCTGGCGATCCTTTTTTGCCATCAGTTAGTACATATTATGCGGTTGAGCCAGGTAAGAGATATAGTGTGAATGTTAGTATAAATAATAAAGAAATAATTAACAATGTTGATCTGGGCTATATTGATTCATGGGAGAGTCAAGAAAACAACGTTGGGCTTATAGGTGAAACTAATTCAAATGGAAACTGGCTCTTTCCGATGGACGTAGCCATTGTTTCTGATCCAATAATAATACGCGATGTCGTTGTCGTACAGCTTACTCTCACACCATTTCAATATAATGCTAATAATAAAGAATTGACTGTTATTCATGAACTAGATGTTGAATTATATGAAGATGGAAATATTTCACAGCCGTTTATACCTGCTAAAAGATCAAGGGTTTTTGAACCCTTCTATGAGTCTCTAATTGTAAACTATCAAACAATAAATCGAGACGTTAACGAATATCAAAAGCCATCTATCCTTTATGTGCTACCAAGTAATATTGGGAATTTACTTGGGATTGTCGAAGAACTATTCGATTGGAAGAGAAGAGTAGGTTATGAGGTTAATTATGTATCCTCATCTAACGTTGTAAATAATAAAAATAATCTAAAAAATTATATAGAAAATGCTTATGAGACATGGGAAAATCCGCCAGAGTATGTTACTATTTTTGGAGACGCTGAAGGGAGCTATGATATACCTACATGGAATGAGTCGTGGAGTGGCTATTATGGAGAAGGAGATCACCCATATTCTCAATTAGAAGGGAACGATCAATATCCTGAAGTTTTCTTAGGAAGGATATCATTTGATACCCAGTCACACTTAACTACTCAGATAAGCAAACTTTTAAACTATGAGTCGTCACCTTATACGGGAGAGAATTGGTTCACTCGAGCCTGTTTGACTGGTGACCCAAGTACATCTGGTATTTCTTGTGTAATTACCAATGAGCATATCCACGAGATTCTAGACCTTGTTGGATTTGATGATGTAAATACTATTTACAGTGGGTCATTCCCAAATCAGATGACATCAGGAATTACACAAGGAGTCTCCTTTTTTAATTATCGTGGATATTATGGTGTAAGTGGTTTTGAGTCTAATGATGTGAATAATACTTCAAATGGTTTTATGCTTCCTGTTGCGACGGTAATAACATGCGGAACGGGTTCTTTTGCTAGTGGAGAATCTCTAATAGAAGATTTTACGCGTGCTGGCACGGCCTCTAATCCAAAGGGATCTGTAGTTTGTATTGGAACAGCTACATTAGGCACCCATACAATGTTTAATAATGTTGTTGATATGGGCTTTTATTATGGCGGTTTGATTGAGGGAATTTCATCTGCTGGTGGTGCCCTTATGTATGGTAAAATGATGCTGCACAGAAACTATCCAACCAATCCAAATGATTTTGCTAATATTTTTACTCATTGGAATAATTTAATTGGAGATGCCTCACTCCAAATGTGGAGTGCTTATCCAAAGCAATTAAATGCTTCTCATGTATTCTCCGCTACATTAGGTACAAATTATATTGATCTGATTATTACTAGTGATGGTAACCCAGTTGAAAATGCTTGGGTCGCTCTACTTATGGATGATGATATTTCTGAATCTGCTTATACTAATTTAGACGGTTTTGTTAGAATTCCTATTGCATCTACGGTGACAGGTGAAGTGCTTGTCACGGCTACAAAACATAATTACTATCCATACCAGAGTTCATTTCAGATTTATGACCCAGGAGTATCAGTGCATTTGAATTCTGAAGTAATTATACTTGATGATGATACAGAAGGAAATTCATTAGGTAACAATGATGGTGTAGCAAATGGAGGTGAGGTAATTGAATTTTTCCCATCGATTAAAAATTTTGGCAGCGAATATGCTGAAAATATTGTTGGAATCCTAAAAACTGAAAATCCGAATGTTATGGTTATTGACTCTTTAGTCGTATATGGGAATCTATCTAGCAATGAATCTATCGTTGCGATAGAACCTTTTGTTTTCTCAGTTAATGATGGTCTTCCCGATCAGAGTAATCTGGATCTAATGCTTCAAATTAATGTAGGTGATGAAATTAATGCCACCAGTATAGTGCCTATTTATGTCTCAGGAAGTAAGCTGATTACTAATGGTATAGAGGTCGTTGGTTCAGCTGATAATGTTTTAACTCCAGGAGAAGAATCTTCTTTTAAAATTCAAATTGAAAATACGGGTACTGTATCATCACAGGAAATTATTGGAATTATTACGAGTCCATCTCCTTTTATAGAAATAATTGATGCTAGTGGTTCTTGGCAGAGTATAGATGCTGGCGGGTCTATGGTAAATAGTGATGATTTGTTTCGTGTTAGCGCTATAGATGAAACTATCCCTGGAGCAACAGCAACTTTAATCCTCAATATTTCTACTAGCGATGGATATGTTTCAAACTCCATTATGCAAGTTCAAATTGGTGTGCCCACTGTTAATGATCCAGTTGGTCCAGATTCATATGGTTACTACATATATGACAGTGGTGATGTTGGTTATGTATTGTCCCCAGCATATAATTGGATCGAGATTGATGACCGGTATGGTGGTGATGGAAGCTACCTTAGCTCTTTGTCAGATAACGGTAATAATGGTGATGATGTTGAGACTATCGATCTTCCCTTTACATTTAGAATGTATGGAGTTGATTATGATCGGATAAGCATTTGTTCTAATGGCTGGGTATCTATGGGAGAAACGGACATGGAGTCCTTTAGAAATTATGAGCTTCCAGGTGTTGGTGGCCCTAGTCCAATGGTTGCTGTATTTTGGGATGATTTGAAGTTGACGAACGGTGGTCGTGTATACACTTGGTATGATCAGCAAAATAAGAAATTTTATGTTCAATGGTCACGGGTAAGAACCTATCAAAATAATTCCACTGAAAATTTTCAGGTAGTGCTCCACGACCCTGATTATTATCTCACTCCAACAGGCGACGGTGAAATACTAATGCAATACGAGGATTTTAATAACACCTCTTACGGTGAATATAGTTGGAGCCAGGTACATGGAGCATATTGTACCGTTGGTATTGAAGATCATTCTATGACAGTTGGTCTGCAATATACTTTTCATAATAGTTACCATCCCGCTGCAATGGAGATTGAAGATGGTACAGCTCTTCTAATAACCACCAGAGGTAGCGATATACGGTTAGACGGTGACCTTAATTTAGATGGTAGCTTAAATATTTTTGATATACTGTTTCTTATTGATTTTATTTTAGGAAATAGCGATACAATAAATCCATTCCTAGCTGATGCCAATGGTGATGGGATGGTAAATATTATGGATATGATTATGTTGATTCAGTCTGTGATGGGCTGGTGAAGTTAGGTATGATAAAATTAATTCAATTAGAGTTTTATCTGTAAATGGGTGTTTTTTTATTTAAATGCTCATATCTCCCCTTTTCATATTAGTATCTATAGCGTTACTTCTTCTCTCAATTGGATTAATTGAGTTTAATTTACATCAGAGAGTTCTAACCACTATTCCGCTCAGGATACACGTAAATGGTACCAGAGGAAAATCTAGTGTTACCCGCTTAATAGCTGCGGGTCTCAGAGAGGGGGGAATTAGGACCTTTGCTAAAACCACTGGTACTGCGCCTAGAGTAATTGATGCAAATGGGAAAGACCGTATTATTCATCGTTTGCGTCTCCCCTCAATAGGAGAACAGGTCAGATTGTTAAACTATTTTTCAAAAGAAAAATCTGAAGCAGTCGTCATTGAATGCATGGCTGTCCAACCTCAGTATCAGTGGATATCTGAGCATCAAATGGTGCGTTCTAATATTGGTGTTATTACTAATGCTAGGCCTGATCATTTAGAAGAAATGGGACCAACGGATAGAGATGTTGCTCTTAGTTTATGTAATTCAATTCCTGTAAATGGGATACTTGTAACTGCTGAAGATGATAAGGCAGACTTAATTCAAAAAATAGCAAAAGATAATGGAACAGAATTTATACGTCCAGATGATAAATCTGTGACAAAACAGGATCTTGGAAAATTTTCCTATATAGAACACCCTTCAAATATTTCGGTTGCTTTAGAGGTTTGTAAGAAGGCTGGTGTTGAAAGAAATATTGCTATAAAAGGGATGCAGAAAGTTCAACCTGACATGGGTGCTTTAATATCGTGGATGTTATATAGGGGAAGCAGACAAATACAGTTCATTAATGGTATGGCAGCAAATGATCCTGTTTCAACACTCCAAATTTGGAAATTTATATTGGACCGATATCCAGCAAATGGAGGCACCTGTATTTTTTTTAACGCAAGAGATGATAGACCAGTTCGGACTAGGCAAATGGTAGAATTAACACTTAAGGAGATTAAACCAGATCATTTTATAGTGCGTGCCGATAAAGTTGGAAAAATAATTAAAAAGACCAAGCATTTTTCGCCTGGCACTAAAATAGATACTTTTAATCTGAGAACAGAGGTTGATCAGGTTGTAAATAGGATTTTATCCTTACCAAATGAGTCTTTGTTATATGCAATTGGGAATCAGGTAGGAGACGGGCAAGAAATTCTAAATTTACTTTCAGAGGTTAGAGAAGATGTCTGAAATAAGTATTGGACTCGGAATTTTTTTCAGTTTATTTCTTTCTGAATTATTAGGCGTTACAGCTGGAGGAATTATCGTGCCTGGCTATATATCGCTATATCTACATAATCCTATTCAGGTAATCATTACTTTTTTAGTTGCTGTTTTTGTATGGCTAATTATTCAATTGCTCAGCAAGTATATGTTTTTATATGGAAAGCGAAGGATAGTCTTGGCGCTGATTTTAGGATTTATTTTAGGATTTATTTCTAGGAATTTTTCATTCCATTCAACTGAATTAGGTAGTCTAGAGGTTATTGGGAATATTATTCCAGGCCTAATCGCTAATTGGATGGATAGGCAAGGTGTAGTTCGAACAATATCAGTGGTTATTATTACGTCGGTTCTTGTAAAGCTTGTGATTATGTTATTATTTCAGGGAGTACTTTTTGAATAACTATAAAAAGAAACCATTTATTCCTGCAATTCAAAAGACTTCTACCCTTTTTGTATTATCTTTGCTTTCTTTATTGTGTTTTATTATTGCATTCAATTCGAGAATAATTTCTGTCTCACCATCTTATAAAACAAAAGTTAAAGCAGCCCAATATATGGAAAAAGCACTGAGTTTTTTAAAAGAGGAAAGGATGGAGAAGGGGATCTTTATTGATATTGAAAATGACCCAAATGAAACAAGTTTAGTTGGTAGTGCATTCAGTCTAATTACAACTGATGAAGGCGATTTAGATTCCAAGCTTACTACTCTAGATCCAAACTTTTCTGCGGTCATTGTGGATTTGTTTTTTAGGTTGA
>CAZLPW010000045.1:0-15443 GCA_964561495.1 uncultured bacterium
TTTTGAAAAAGTAATTATCTTTTTAAAATATGAAATTAATTGGTTTTTTAAAGATATTTATCCTTTTTGGTTTATAGTTGTTCCGTTGATAATTATTTATATGTTGAAATATAGAAAAACTTTAAATATTACTTTGAAAAGTAAACTAATACTTTTGGTTGGATTTTTATCTTCTATATCTCTTGTTTTTTCACCTGAATACCATAGAGGAACAAATATATTCTTTTATTATTGTATTTTAATCTTTTTGATAACTTTGCTAAGCATTGATGAAATAACGGATCCAATGCTAAAGGGTAGAATTTTATTAAGCCAAATTCTTTTAAACTTATTTTTGTTAGGATATATAATGCCTTATCAACTAAAAATATATGAATATTCAGTTTATTTAGAAGAAGAAATATTAAAGCAGAAAGCAGAACAAAAAGGAAACATTGTCGTGAAACAAATAGATATAAAAGCAAATAGATTTATTAATTATATGGCGCTTTGGGACGATCCAAGCAGTAAAAGAAATATTATGATGGCAAGATATTATAACATTGACCAAATTCAGCCAATAGAGAAAAAATAACTGAAATTTTTAGATATATTATTATGGAAAAATATTTCATAATTAATTTTCATAAATAATAAGCGTGTAAGGTTAAGTTCATTTATCAATAAAGCCAATATTTTTTAACCAGGTTAATATATCCAAGATGCAATCATTTGATATGTTATGACCGCAATTGTATTCCTTAAATGTTGGTTTTATGCCTAATGAAGATAAGTTTTCAACTGATGCTTTAGCCATTTTCATATTTATTCGTTGGTCCTGATTTCCATTGCCTACAAAAATATTCAGTTCAGATATACGTTCTAAATCAAATTGATCAAAAAAATATTTATCAGAGAACCAACCACAAAGGGCGACTACAGCTTTATATTGAATAGGTTTTTTTAAACCTGCATAAAATGCGAGACAAGCACCCTGACTAAAACCAAATAGACAGATATTTCTAGGGTCAATATTCAATTTCTCCAAGCATATATTTATACTAGAGTCAATTTTTTTTTGACTAGAAATAATTTGCTCAGGAAGAAGTAGCTCAAATATATTTATTGGGTTTAAATCAAACCATGACCAACCATTATAGATTACTGGGTTTGGCGCCTGTAAACTTATAAAATGACATTTATTGGGAAGAAATTGACTAAGTTGGAATAGATCGTGCATATTACTTCCATATCCGTGAAGGAAAAAAATAGCTGGAGTCTTCTCTTCAGAATTGTTTGGTCTTTTTACAATATTAGATAAAGGTAGATCTAAAGTTTCAGGATTCATTTTTAACTATTAATAAAATTGGGAGTCGAATATAAAAACATTGGAGTGAATACCCATGGCCAAATATTTTCTTATTATTCTTATGACATTTTGGTAGTAAAGAATAAAAAAATAAATGAATCAGATAATATGAAAATTTTTGTCCAACGTGAAAAGCTTGGAGAGCTAAAAGTTCATGGATTAATTACTGAAAAAGAGTTTGAAAATGCTAAGAAGAAACTATTAAAAAAAATCTAGGTAAATAAATAATAATAAATTTTATAATAAACAAATTAAGAGTTAAAACATAAAATTTTTTATTATGCGATTCATTGAGTAATATTCCATTATATGAAAACAATAATTATATCAATAATTTTTTGTTTTGGAGTAATTGTTCATGCTAAAGACTTATCTCATTATTTTAGTCTTGCTGGAGAAAATAGGGTAGAATTAGAAAAGGCTGTCGGCAAAGTTCCTTTTGATCAATCTAGAGGAATGTATTGGTTAATAGAGCACATGCCTGAAGATGATTTAAAGACACTTTCGGCTGAATTTTTGTTGGAAAACTGTAGTCTTGCTTATAAGGCTTTGGAAAACATTCCATGGACTTCAAACATTCCAGAGGATATTTTTTTTGATGCTGTTCTTCCCTATGCTAGCCTAAATGAACGTAGAGATAATTGGCGCGATGATTTTAATCAAATTTTTTCCCCACTTGTTAAGTCTTCTGGGTCAGCCTATGAGGCAGCAGCGGAACTGAATCAAAATATATATAAAAAACTTGGAGTCATTTACTCAACCAAACGACCAAAAGCAGACCAGTCCCCTTATGAAAGTATTGATGCAGGGCTTGCATCTTGTACTGGATTAAGTATCTTGCTTATTGATGCATGCCGAAGTGTTGGTATTCCAGCACGGTTTGTGGGTACTCCAATGTGGTATAATAATTCGGGTAATCATTCTTGGGTGGAAATATGGGATGAAGGATGGCATTATACTGGAGCTGCTGAACCAACTGGGAATAAATTAAACCAAGTTTGGTTCTCTGAATTGGCAAGTAAAGCAAAAAAAGGAGATATGAAATATGGAATATTTGCTTCTACCTGGAGTTATAGTCGCAATTATTTTCCGATGGATTGGCTCCCAGAGATCAAAACATATAGGTCCATTGATGTTACAGATAGATATGCTATATATTTGACGGAGAAATCGCTTGTACCAATTAGGATAAAAGTAGTAAACCCGTTTGGTTTAAGACAATCAGTTAATGTAACCATCAAAGGTCAGAAAAATTTTATATTCAAAGGGAAGAGTAAGGATGAAACATTTGACGCTAATGATCATTTAACAGTAATGCTTCCTCGAGGCCAAGTTTTCAGAATAGAATCGAAAGAAGATGTCCAAATTCTAAATGTTGAAAATGAACAATTGATTAGTTTGAAGACCACTGATTAGCTCAACACTATTTATTTAGTTTAAAAATATTAGTTAAATCAGTTACAAGACCAATTAAAATTTTCTTACACTTTTATAGTTTTTTTATTAGTTGATATATCAGTCCGAAAAATTTTGAAGAGATTAAAATCAGATTATTTTAAATTATTTATTAAAGGAATGGCCATGGGAGCTGCAGATATCGTTCCTGGAGTTTCTGGTGGGACGATAGCTTTTATTTCTGGAATTTATGAAGAATTATTAAAATCAATAAGTTCAATTAATTTTAAAATCTTTGGACTAATAAAAGATAAAGATATCCAATCAGCATGGAATAAAATAAATGGGAATTTTTTGTTTAGCATATTTTCTGGAATTTTAATTAGTGTATTTTCTTTATCAAGGACTATTACATTTTTAATAGGAAGTTATCCTATCTTAGTATGGTCATTCTTTTTTGGACTAATCCTTTCAAGCAGTTTAATAATTGGAAGAACAGTTAAAAATTGGAATTTCCAAAAAATTATAAGTTTTATTATTGGTGTATTTATTGCTTATGGTATAACGAGGCTTTCTCCAGTCGGAAATCCAGAATCAATTTTTTATATCTTCCTTTCGGGAGTGATTGCAATATGTGCGATGGTTTTACCTGGGATATCAGGTAGTTTTATTTTATTATTAATGGGAAGTTATACATTAATTCTAAAAGCCCTAAACGAATTTGATTTCTTAGTTATCACAGTTTTTATTTTTGGATGTCTAACAGGATTATTATCCTTCGCAAGATTGTTAAACCAACTATTTAAAAGTTATAGAGATTTAACTATCGCAATGCTTACAGGTTTTTTATTTGGATCAATAGATAAAGTTTGGCCTTGGAAAATTGTTGTTTTAACAAGGGTTAATTCTAGCGGAGAGATTGTGCCTTTTATTGAAAAAAGTATTATGCCATTTTATTTTGAAGGTGACCCAAAAATTTTATTTGCATTAATTTTGGCAATTTTTGGATTTGGTATTGTCTATATACTTAATAGAATCTCTACTGAAAAGTGGTAAATATTTATTATCTATCCAACCTGTTTAATCTTAATTAATCAAAAATTGTAATTCTTATGGGAATTGAAATAATTATCTTAATCATTTCTGCCTTAATAACATCTGCCATATCAGCGGTCCTAGGGATGGGAGGAGGTATTATTTTATTAGGTATAATGGCGATAATTATCCCAGAAGGTTTTTTAGTCATTGCTCTTCATGGAATAATTCAACTTGTAAGCAATTCTACAAGAACTTATGTTTTTAAAGAACACTTAAAAAAAAATCTGGTATTTGATTTTTTTATTGGGGCTTTGATTGGTCTTTTTGCTTCAGCCTTAATAATTTATTTATTAATGAATTTTTTAGGTGTCCAATCAGCTAGCCAAATAAAGATTGATTTTTTAAAATCAATAATTGGATTATTTATTTTATGGTACCTTTATTTAAAGCCAAAAAAGAAACAGGGAAAAATAATGTCTTTTATTGGTGTCGGAGGAATTAGTGGGATCAGCTCAATATTTGTTGGCGCAACTGGACCATTAATTGCGCCATTTTTTTTAAATGGAGATTTAAAAAAAGAAAATATTATAGCGAATAAGGCAGCTTGCCAAGTAATATCACATGCTGGCAAAATACCAATCTTCATTTTTCTTTTTGGAGTTAATTATTTTGATGAATATGAGATTTTAATACCATTAATTATAGCAGTTTATATTGGTACATATTTAGGCAAAAAGATATTAAGCTTTATCCCTGAAAAAACTTTCAAGCTTATATTTAGAGTCTGTCTTACAGCTATAGCAATAAAACTGGTTTTAAATGAATTATTGCTAATATTCTAAATTCGAATAAATAGAATAGATGAGTGGAAATATAAAAGACAAGAAAGAAAATCCATTAGTTAGTATCATTTTTAATATTGTTATTCCTGTTTTTATTTTAAAAAATGGGGATAGCATTTTAACTAATCTAGATATCATTTTTGAGATTAATTATCAGATTATAGTTTTATTGTTTGCATTGTCATTTCCTATGGTTTACTTCTTTTTGGATTTATATTCGAAAAAAAAGGTTAATATTATTTCGATATTAGGTTTTGTTAATGTTTTGCTAACTGGTGGGATTGGTGTATTTGGCGGAATGTATGGGTTGTCAAGATTATGGTTTATCTTAAAAGAAGGTCTAATGCCATTTATTATTGGTTTAGTTTTTTTATTTACGATAAGAAAGGGAAATCCTTTAATGCGAACATTTATTTATAATGAAGCTATTTTTAATATAGATATCATTGACCACAAACTAAATGAAATTAATAAAATTGATGATTTTAATAAAATTCTAGAAAAATCATCATATCTTATCGTTTTAGCATTTTTTTTCAGTTCAATCATTCAGTTTATTTTAGCCACAATAATTGTTACAGTCGATCCTGGTCATGTTGATTTTAATGATCAGGTTGGTACGATGACATGGGTAAGTTACTTCGTTGTTATGATTCCGTCACTTTTGATGTTTGGATTATCTATCTATCGAATGGTTGGAGGTATAAAAAATTTAACTGGTTTTAAGACTGAAGATTTTTTAAAAAATTAGTCCGAATAAAAAACATATTGTTAATTTATATTTATATAATTTTTAAAGATCTTTTTTATAAACAAAAACGGTCTCCATCGCATAAAAATCGTCTGATTCTTTTTCATATTTATTTATAGTTAGTATGTCTCCATTAATTGAAAATTGAGTAACAGTATTAATATTATTTACTATCGTAGTTAGTCTTTGGCCACTAATCTCATAGGTTCCATTACCGATCAATTCATCTCCATCAGATTTGCCTTGAAAGCTAAATTGACCCAAAGGTAGGAAAACAATACTTTCATAATATTTATCATTTTTTGCTATTTCCTTTTTTTCTAGAGGTTCACTAAAATACTTTATTGAAAGTGATTGGAACTCCCATCTACCTACTATTGGATTATAATTATTTTGTGCAAAAATAAAGATTGGACAAATATTTATTAATAATATTATTTTGTTTAATAGCTGCATAATTATTTTGCAAGGTTGGATTAATGTTTAATTAGGATGATAATATTTTTAAGATATTAGGGAATAAATAAATATTTTTCCAAATATATCTATTTAAAAGAAAAAATATTTTGTTAATAATAAATAAAATAGCAGTCAATTTATTTTGATAAACAGTTTATAATCAAAAAAAAAATCAGAATACAAAAATTAATTATTCTTTATAATTACTAAGCTCTCTTGCTGAGGGATCGATGGCATTTGACCAATTAGGCATCCAAAAATGTGGAATTAAATTTTCTCTTTTGCTGAAAAAAGAATTATATATTTTACGATAATAATAGCTTTCTTTAGTAAGCGGGGTGCAATGAGAAATTTGTTTTGATTCGCTAATAAATTCATTATCAGAAATTTTATTTTCTACAAACGTTTGGATTTTGTGATGCCATGAATTATTTACTTCACTAACGCCATCGGAAAATGCACATTTTCTACGCCACAGTACTGATTCTGGTAATAGTTCAGTTTGATCAAACGCTTTACGGAGTAAGCGTTTTTCTATAATATTTTTTACATCAAATATTTTTTTTTCAGGGGGAATAGATAAATAGAATTGCACAAATTCTTTATCAAGAAAGGGAGTACGAGGTTCGAGGCCATTCGAACTAATGCTCCTGTCAGATCTTAAAACATCAAAAAAATATAATTCCTTAACTAATTTCTCACATTCTTTTTGAAATGCTTTAGCATCTGGAGCATCTCTCATGTATAGATACCCCCCACAGACTTCATCGCTTCCATCTCCATTAAAAATCACCTTACAGTCAGAATTCTCTCGAATAAATTTTGAGACTAGAAAGTTCCCAACACTTGCTCTGACAGTTGTTGTGTCATATGATTCAATATTATAAATCACTTCTTCGATAGAATCCAAAAAAACCTTAGTTGAAATTTCAATATTATAATGATCCGTATTTAAGTGTTTAGCCACTATACTGGCATACTTAAGGTCAATACTATTATGCATCCCTATTGAAAAAGTTTTGAGTTTTTTATTACTAAATTTGTTTACCAATGCAGATATTAAGCTTGAATCGAGTCCGCCAGATAAAAGACTTCCAACTTCACGATCTGCCATCATTCTTTTTTTGACTGCTTCTAAAAGTCTTTTTTTAATTCCCTCGATAATATCTGTTTCAGTGTTTTTATTTAATGACTTGGGTTTTGGAAAATAGTATTGATGAAATTTATTTGTTTTATACTCCCATATATTTCCAGGTTTAAAGGGAGCTACTTTATCACATAATGATGTTAGAGATTTTGCTTCAGATGCTAAAAAAACACCATCATCTGAATAGCCAATAAAACCTGGTCGTACTCCATAAGGATCCCTAGCAGCAAATAGTTTATTATTATTCCTATCAAATAATACAAGCATAAAAACACCATCTAGAAATTCGATTGTTTTTTTTATGCCAAATTTTTTATATAGATGCAAAATAATTTCACAGTCTGAACCAGTATCTAATTTGAAACCAAATTTTTTTGCTAGATTCTTATAATTATAAATTTCACCGTTACAGATAATAGATATATTTTTTTCATCTGGATGGGATAGTGGTTGATTTCCTTTGGCACTGACCCCCATTATAGCTAGTCTATGAAAAGAAAACAGAACTTTTTTTCCAATTTTTTTCATATTAGAATTATCTGGACCACGATATTTTATTTTTCTAGAATGTTTCTCTAGATCAGACCACGTTAGTGAATCGCCAATATATGTAAATATTCCACACATAAATTCTCTGATTTAATAATTTCTTTCTTAAATAAATTATTTAAATAATAAAATAATCATAATATTATTAAAAATTATACGTATATAACATTATTTATTAATTTATTACATAAATATAAATACAATTATAAATTTGGCTAGAATTGAACATATATCTCTTGTAAAATTGTGTCTTATATATATAAAAAAAAATACATTGATATTAAAAAATAAGCTATTTGCTCTTCCCCTTTTAATTTTAGTTTTATCCTGTTCTGTGGATATTCCAGAAGAGGGGGGATACTTAAAATGGACTACTACTTTAGAAATTCCTCTTATTAAAGATGAGATAACTCTTGAAACACTAGCGGAGGATTCACTTATCTCTATTGAAGGCTTGAGCGAATATTTTCAAGATGGGACTATTTCAGATTCTATTTTTGTTTACCACAAGAAAATTGATATTGAAAAGGTTAAGGTTGGTAATCGACTTGAGATTGATCCGATATCTACTAATTTTAGTCAAAGCATTGATGATGTAACAGTATCTGGTGTAGAAAAAAACATTTCTTCTTCTGTAGGTATCATTTCTCTTGGCGATATTGAACCTGCTGGTACCGAGCCATTTATTTTTAGCGATATCTATCCAGATATTATAGATGTTCCAAACGGCCAATCAGTTGCTATTCCTGCATTTGAGATAGACCCAATAATAAATCCATTTTCGTTTGATGATTTTGGGTATGCAGAATTCTCAGGTGGAATTCTTGATATAACTATTACTAATAATATGGTTATCCCTTTAGGCCCACCTATTCTAATACAATTAAGGGAGATAGTTGATAGTGATACAATTGATATATCCGGAGGAACAATTCAATTTGATGAACTCATTAACGCGAATGATGGTTCTGCAACTGGATCCTTAGATCTTTCTGGAGTTACCTTGCCTGGAGATATTCTTGTACAAGTTTCTGGAAATTGTTTAGGTACATCTGGGATACCAATATTAATAGATGAATCAGCTAAAAACTCAAGCTTTACGGTTAATATCGGTGGTTCAGACATGGAGGTAATATCCGCAACAGCAAAAATCCCAGAGCAATTAATAGAAGAAGCGGGAGTTATGAATTTAGAACCAGATTCAAATAAGGTTGTTCGTGCTACAATTAACGCTGGTAATCTAATTATTGAAGTTGATAATTACATGGCGCTATCAAGCACATTAAATATTTCTATACCAAATCTTTTATCCCCCGATGAGGATATGTTTACTACTGAGATAGATATATTTGGGAGTACTGAAGATATAATTGATATAACTGATATGACGAATTATTCATTGATTATGGATCCAGACAGTCAGTCAATAAATTACAACTATAATGTACTAACGATAGATACGGGAAATGAATTGGTTCCTGTTACTTCTAGCGATAGTATTAATGTTCAAATCAGATTAGAAGGTGATCAAAATGGATCAGATATTACATTTTCTGAGTTTCAGGGCTATCTTAATCAAGATGCTATGGTTGATTCAAATAAAATCAATCTTGAAACCGCAACTCGAGTTGACGAGGCTGTACTTAACTCAGGGAATTTAAAATTATCTATTGTAAATAATATTGGTATTGAAGCTCTGATCAACTTTTCTCTTTCAGAATTCACTAAAGATGGAGAAGTCTTGGATACAACCTTTTCTATGTCTACCGATCCTCTAGAAGTTTTGATTGATCTTTCTGGATATTTATTAAATCTTAACCTTGACTCAAGTCCTCAAATTATTAACTATGTGTCTACAATAAATATACCTTCAGAGGATGAGATGTCACTTACTTTTGGTCAAGATATATCAATCAATGTAAACATAGATAGTCTTTCTTTTTTTGAGGTAAGCGGTTATGTAGATCCAGTTGTAGTAGATATAGATCCAATAGAGCAAGAAATCGATCTCCCTGATCAGATTGAAGATTTAGACTTTGCAAAGCTTATTATGGATTTTTCTTTTCAGTCTAGCATAGCTTTGCCTGTATTTTTAAATCTAGAACTAAGATCATACAATGATGATACAGATGAAAGTTTTTTAAGGTTAATAGAAAATGTTAATATAACTGAGACCCCAGAATTTTCAGTCGATAGTGTTGAACAGTTAATAAACATTAAACCAGATCGGATTATAGCTTCTGGTAATGCACGGGTTGGTTCTTTATCTGAATTTGGATCGGTCACAGTGCAAGACACTATAAGTGGGAATCTTACCATCGCCGCTCCACTTGCTTTTGAAATTAATGAGCAAAGTAAAATAGATATTGAGCCTTCTGAATTAGATAAGATAGAAATTGAAGATTTGGTATCTGTTAAAGTTTTTCTAGATTACAATAATAGCATGGAGCTTGGAGCAGAGGTCTCTATTTTATTAGCCACAGATACAACATTTTTTGAAAATGGATTATCAGACACTCTGGCTCAGCTAATATTGGAGCCGTCAATTTCAGGATTAGACAGCCTTTCTCTAGATGATTCTTCTTTTGAATTACTTGGTCGAGAAAATAATTATAGCAAGGCTGTACTTAATTTAATACCTAGAGAAGAAGGCCCAACTCGATTTTTATCAACAGATACTTTAGAATTTTCTATTTATTTGAGTACTGAGGTTATTATCGATCCAATTTCCTCAGAGACAGAAGAATAATGCAAAGCATCAAATATCTCATACTAAGTTTTTTTCTTTTTTGTATTGGGAATGCCCAAAATTTCTATTCATCAGTTGAGGTTGCTACCGCAGGAGCCTTTCTAGGCGGTCGGATGGGTACACAAGCTATTCATTCCAATCCTGCTCTTCTTGGAGTTAAGGCTGGACAAATAACAGAAGTAATTCCTATTGACACCTTTGATATCTCTTATAGAGTAAAACTTGCATCTTCAGGTAATGAGGATGATTTGATTGAAATGGAGAATAGGCTTGTGCGTGATGGTTTTGAAAGAGATTATATTATTGAAAAAGAAGATTCTTTATTCTCTCTTAATGCTTCTGGATTTCAAGATTCTTTTTCAGCCTATAATTTTTCGAGTAATCTCCCTAGTATATTTTCGGATTATGAAATTTTGACTGATACAACGTGGAAGATTATTGAAAAACCAAAAATTCAGTTTAGGGTCCAGGTGCTGGCAACAAGTTTAAAGGATACTCTAAAATCATTTCAGAAAAATACAAAAGGTCAGTTGAAGGGGTTTGATACAAAAGTTTTATTTTCAGATTCTTTATATAAATATTTTATTGGTTTAATGGACACTGAACAGGATGCAACGACTTTAAAAAACAGTCCAATGATTCAGAGTATATCTGCTGATGCTTTTGTTGTGTCTGATACTGCTAAAGTATCAAACAAAACAGTTCCGCGTTTTAGCATTACCTTTCCAATGAGATTTGCTTTAAATATGAATAACAATTTAATCAGTGCAGATTGGATCAATAGGTATATAGGTGCTGATATGGTTGAAAATACAAATATAAAAGGAGATCTTTTAGGTAGTATTCCTAATTCTGGGATAGGTGGTTTTTTTGGTCTTAATACTGGAGTTCTTGATATGACATTTGGTAGCTATGGAATTTCTTTATTTAATATAGATGTTATCTCTAAAGTAAATATTCCAAAACCAATTACTGAAATTATTTTTGATGGAATTCGTTTTAATGAGCCACAAAATATTTCAGATTTTGATTCAAAAGGTTTAATTGTCAATTCGACTACATTCTCTTATGGAACAAAGATTAATATACCTAGAGTTCCATTTCCTGCTTACCTCGGGGTCGGTCTTCGTTACCTAAACGGCATTTTTTCCTATGTTGATTCATATGAGGGTGAAATCATTACCAAATCAGATAGTGTAAATATCTTTTCAGATATTAGTATAGCATATATTCATCCAAACCAAAACAAGGTTGCATCAGGATTTGCTTTTGATTTGGGGGTTTATACTAATATAAATGAGAAATTATCTGCTCAGTTGTCTTTAATTGGGCTTGGCGGTTCTTTGAACAGTACGGAAACAAATATTTGGAGAAGTACAAAAGATATTCGCTTATCTAATGAAGATATTACAGATATAAGTGATTATACTGATTCACAGATTGATTCAATTAACA
Organism: uncultured bacterium; assembly: GCA_964561495.1. Classification (GTDB taxonomy): domain Bacteria; phylum Fidelibacterota; class Marinisomatia; order Marinisomatales; family UBA1611; genus CAZLPW01. The sequence goes on from CAZLPW010000045.1 coordinate 11,734, forward strand.
CTACATTTTCGGTGTTAGATGAAACCAAAACTATAGAAGGTAAATCCGTATCTGTTCCATCAAGATTAAATATCGCTGCTAGCTATGTTTTTTCAAATAATGCTCATTTTAAGGCCTCTATTCAGCATTTAATGAAGACTGATTTTATTGGTCCAGTCGACCCTAGATTCTCATTTGGAGTAGAATTATTTCCAGAAAAGTTTTATCCAGTTTTACTAGGCATATCAATTGGCGGAATCGGTGGAACTACTTTTGGAGCTGGGTTTGGTTTGAAATTGAAAAAGTTTCATATAAATTTTTCAGGGACTCAATCTGGTGGCATTGGGAACTCGTCGACTGGATTTAGTCTTTCGACAGATATGCGACTTTATTTCTGGTAAGAATTTCAGTTTTCTTAGTTCACTTAGTCTAAAATTATTAGCAAGACTGTTATCGATTTGAGATTATTTAGTACCCCGAGATTTTTTGTAATACTCATAACATCCATATTTATATCTAGTTTTTTTGCATCAATGATTCAGTCATCCTGGGGTGCAGTAGATGTGAATAGTATTATTTTTCCAACTGAAAATGGTCAATGGCTTTCTGCTGATCTTTTTAAGCCTAAGTCTGCTACTAAAAATGAACCTGCTCCATTAGTTATCGTAGTTGCTGGATTTCAGCGTTCTAAGGAAAGCTTATCAAACATATCGCTTGAATTAGCCAGAAGAGGTTTAAATGTTATTTCTATTGATCCCTATGCTCAGGGAGCATCTAGTTCATCTATGAGCCGAATGGCTGCAACGGACGAAGGCTATGGAATATTTGCGGTTGTCGATTATATTTATAATACAGATATATTAAACTATGTTGATAAAACTAGAATAGGAATCACGGGGCATTCTGCTGGAGGGAATGCTGCTCTTAAAGGTGCAAGTAGGTTTGGTAAGATTGCGGATAGTCTTGGAGTGGTAAGTAAAATACACTCTGTATTTATTTCAGGCTATGTTCTTACACTAAAGAAAAAAATCTTAGAGCACGTTAGATCTAATATGGGAATGAGCTACGCGTTATATGATGAAGGATCATTTCGTAACGAACTTGGACATGCGGATATGAGGCGAGCTCCTGAGGCTTTAAGGTTTATAAACTCAGCAAAGGGGAATTTAACTTTTGAAGATTCAGTCATTATTGATAAACAATATGGAAGTCTAGAGAACAGGAGTTTTCGCGTCGTTCATAATGAACAGGTGCTCCATCCATTTCAACCTTATGATCGTATATGTACAGCAAACCAAATAAAATTTTTTGAAAATGTATTTGAATGGGATAGTAAGATTAACCGTTTTGATCAAGTTTGGAAATGGAAAGAATTATTTACACTGATTTCCTTTATTTGCTCTTTTCTTATGATCGTTCCTTTTTCACGCTTACTATTAAAATCTTCATATTTTTCTGATTTAGTTCAAGATGTTCCCAATTCATTAGCAAAACCAAAGGGAGATGTTAGATTTATTTATTGGACTCTGATATTAGTAAGCGGTTTAGTCGCCTGTGTCTCATATATACCAATGGCCGAGCTATCTAAAATCTTTTTCTCCAAGTCTTCATCTAGGCTACAGACATGGTTTTTTCCTCAAAGAATGAATAACGCTGTCATGCTATGGGCCTTGCTAAATGGTTTGGTTGGGGTAGGTTTGTTTTATCTAACCACTTGGTTTTTAAAAAATAAAAAAGGCAGGGTAATTGATTTTAAGAGTATATACATTTCCAAAACGGATTTCATCAAAACATGTTTTCTTTCGATCGCTATTTTCTGTTTTTATTATATTTTTCTTTTCTTTATTTATTTTTTATTCCATGTTGATTATCGTTTCCTTTTTTTAGGGGTCAGGATCTTTCGTCCTGAAATATTATTTTTACTTTTTATGTATTTCCCATTCTTTGTCATTTTCTTTTTTTCTAATTCAATTAGAGTAAATGCGTTGATGAGATTCAAAGGAGATGGTTATCTAAAAAGTGTGTTTTTTGGTGGTTTCACTACTACATTGGGTTTGATAATGATTCTTTTTTTACAGTATTCAGTGTTTATGTTTTCAGGTAAGGTATACTATGACACGAGTAATCATTGGCTCTATGTGAATCTTCTTTTTGGGGTAATACCTATGATTTTTGTTCTTCCTGCCTTTAATCGGTCCTTTTTTTTAATTACGGGGAAAGTATATTTGGGGCCGATTACAACTTGTATCATTTTTATAATGATTTTGCTATCTAATACTGTGTGCTACATACCACTATAATTAATCAGGGATTGTATTTTACAAAATAAATATTCTTTGAAGGTAATTAAATTGAAATCTAAAAGATATCATTCTCTTGATGCCATGCGTGGTTTATTAATGCTCCTGGGAGTCTACTTCCATGTTGCAGCATTCCACTATTTAGAAAGCAATCCTTTGACTTATAATAAATTTGTAAGAAAAACCTTTATTGGGGAATTTTTGAATGGAAGAAAGTATGACTACAAATCATAGACCTTGCTATTGTTTTGGTATTCCAGAAATTCCAATTTTTACATTCTTGGGGTTTTTTATTTATTTGATTATGCTTAGACTTTTTTATGCGTAGATATACTGGAGTTTTTTTTATTATACTTTTATTATCATGTGATAATGAAAAAAAAATAAAACCCTATAATCAATTTATTCACGATTCTGTCTTAACTAAAACTCATGTAAAACACTTAAAAGAAGAATTATATAAACAATATAGCGCAGATCTTATAGTTAATAGATTACAAGAAATGAAAGACAGAAGGATTAAGATCAATGATAAAGAAATGAAGTTTGATCTGAGGTTCTTTGGAGAAAAACCTATTTCTGGATGGAAATTATATTTCCATTTGCATGGAGGTGGTGAGGTTCCTGATTCAATAAATGAGAAAGAATGGATAAGAAATCAAACACTCCACAGGGTCAAGGATGGTATTATATTGATACCTCGCTCTCCAACAAACACTTGGAACATGTGGCATCAGGCACACATAGATAGTTTCTTAAATCGATTGATTCAAAATATGATCGCCTTCCATGATGTGAACCCAAACAGGATATATCTTATGGGTCGTTCTGCAGGAGGGGATGGTGTTTACCAATTATCACCTAGAATGGCAGATAGGTTTGCTGCCACTGCAATGATGGCAGGTCATCCAAACGAGACATCTCCTTTAGGTTTAAGGAATATAGGTTTCACCATCCATATGGGGGTAAAAGACTCTGCCTATGATCGAAATAAAGTAGCAATAGAATGGAGAGACAAATTACAATCACTAAGAGAAAATGATCCTGCAGGCTACGAACATTGGGTTGAAATATATAAAGATAAGGGCCATTGGGTAGACCGTCTTGATTCATCTGCGATTGGATGGATAACACAGTTTAATCGAAATCCTTTTCCTAAAAAGGTTGTATGGAAGCAAGACGATGTCACACATAATAGGTTTTATTGGTTAAGAGTTAATGACCCAGTCGAAAGATCTTTGATAGTTGCGAATATTTCTGGACAAACTATAAACATAGAGAATAGTACGTTATCTGAAATTATTATCATGCTTAATGACGATATTATAGATATGGATAAAATGATTATTGTAAAATACATGGGGGATGAAATATTTAATAGTATTGTTCATAGAAATGTAAATACTATAGAAAAATCTATAAAAGAGTATG
>CAZLPW010000045.1:15453-16237 GCA_964561495.1 uncultured bacterium
TAAAATAAGATTTGTCCCCACATTCGCGGGGTTTTTTGTTTGTCAGATGATGGCTAGATTTGAACATGCGTAGCTATTTTAAAAATATTACTACTGCTTTATTTTAACAACAATTCAGTTTTTTTCTTTATAAATAAAAGTGTTTGATATTTATAATCTGTTTAATCTAGATATTTATGAATGGTTGCAGCTTTTATTTTGTGCGATTGGTATTGGAATGGCTAAAACTGGACTAGGGGGGATAGGCCTTTTAATTGTTCCCGTAATGGCAGGTATTTTTGGAGCAAAATCCTCTACTGGAATTGTACTCATTCTGTTAATTATGGCTGACCTTTTTGGTGTAGGATACTATCACCAGCATGCTGACCTAAAAAAAATAATACGTCTTGCTCCCAGTGCTATTTTTGGAATTTTTGTTGGAGTATTTGTTGGTGATATTATAAGCGAAGATAATTTTAAATTTATATTGAGCATTACTGTTTTATTAGGCGCTTTATTGATGGTATTTCATAAAACAGAAAAAAAATCGGATAAAACAAATATGTTTTTTACAATATTTGTTGGTTTATTAGGAGGTTTTTCTACGATGGTAGGTAATGCCGCTGGCCCTATTATGACTATTTATTTTATATCAATGGGTTTTAAAAAAAATTGCATAGAAGTTTTCCCAGATTTAAAACCATAACATTTTATTTGATTTTCCATAATTAATTTCAGAGCCAATCCTTTTCTGAAAAAAGATAGTTTTTGTAAACTGATATGTGAAATAAAGCCTTTTGGGTTT
>CAZLPW010000046.1:0-15978 GCA_964561495.1 uncultured bacterium
ATACTTTTTTAAATATATTAAATAATCAAATAGCATTATGATTTAAATACCTCTGAAATAATATTATCCATTGCCATTCCACGAGATCCCTTGAATAGTACTTTATCTCCTGGCTTCAAATTATTTTTTAATGTAGATATTAAATTTGATTTTGAATTAAAGTGAGATTTGTGAGTTTCACCATTCAATGTATTGTACGTTACTTTTGATTCGTCTCCAAAAGTGTAAACCAAGTCTAATTTTAATTCTTTGCATTTTTCTCCAACTTTTAAGTGCTGTTTTGTTGATAGCTCACCAAGCTCAAGCATATCTCCAAAAACAAACACTTTCCTACCTTTACCACTAAAGGCATTTAGATATTCTAATGCTGCTATACATGAAACAAGATTTGCGTTATAGGTGTCATCGATTACAGTTATTTTATCAAATTTTTTAACTTGGCAGCGACCAGGCGGAGGGTTAAATGACTTTATTTGATACTTAATTTCTTCCCATTTCATTCCGATGGTTTTTGCAATAGAAAAAACAGCTATACTATTTTTTATGAATGAAAGGTTTTTAGAACCGGTTAATATTTCCTTGTTATCTATGGTAATTGCTAAAGCACCATTTTTTTCATGATGAATATCTGCGGAATAGTCGCAATCTGGTGTTATCCCAAATGTTATTTTTTTGCCCAATATTTTTATAGAAGTGATATTAGCGTCTGCCATATTTACAAAAGAAGTCCCATTTTTTAGATATTTAAACAAAGCCCCCTTGGTTTTGATTATTGCATCCATAGAGCCAAACCTTTCATAATGCGCAGGCGCAATATTTGTAATGAGTCCATGAGTTGGATTAGATATTTTGCAGAGATTTTCAATATCACCGATTTGATTTGCGCCAAGTTCAATAACTGAAATTTCATGAGATTCAGTTAGCTCTAGGAGGGTAAGGGGAAGACCAATGGAAGTATTGAAATTCCCCTTTGTGGCGTGGACATTGAACTTTTTTAAAAAAACATGTACTAATAAATCCTTTGTTGATGTTTTTCCATTTGAACCAGTTATTGCTATAACAGGAATATCAAATTGATTCCTCCAAATATTTGCTAATTTTGCTATCGAATCTTTAGGGTTTTTTACAACTATTTGTTGGATGTTTAAATTATTTTCTTTTTTTGGTACTAGGGCAGCGTTCGCTCCTTTTTTTTCAACTTCTGGTAAAAATTTGTTCCCATTCAGTTTGCTACCTACTATAGATATATATAAATCACCATTTTTACATTCTCTACTATCTGTACAAATACCTGTGATTGGTCTGTTAAACCTAAAACCAGTTTGTTCTTCAAATAAATAAGCAAATTTTTCTGACTCTTTGATTTTTACTCTCATTTAAATGCACCGCTTTCTTTAATAATTGCGATATCAGAATAAAATACTTTTTCATTTTTAATTTCTTGATATTCTTCTCTGCCTTTTCCCAAAACAACAAGAATGTCATTTTTTTTACATTTTTTTAGAGCAGATTTCAAACCTTCTTCACGATTATCAAAAAGCAAATATTTATTTCCTTTAAAACCTTTTATTATATCATTAGAGATTTCTTTTGGATTTTCATTTCTTGGATTATCTGGGGTTATAAAGCAGTAATCGGAGTAGACTTCAGCTATTTGTGCCATTTTTGATCTTTTTGTTTTATCTCTATCTCCACCAGCGCCAAATACTAAAAATAGTCGAGAACCTTCAGGAGTCAAATTTCTTATTGTACTTAATATTTTTTGATAAGCATCTGGTGTATGAGCATAGTCAACAATAACTTTCACACCATTCTTTTGAGTTAAAAGTTCCATTCTTCCAGGTATTGTTGGACAAAGTCTGATGCCTTTTTCAATTATTTCTTTTCTTATTCCTAAAGAATGGGCAACTGCTAAGGCAGATAAGATATTTTCAGCATTAAATTCACCTACAAGCCTTGATTCGACTATATAATTATTATTGCCAGCCTTGATTTCACCAGTTATCCCATTAAGGCTCATATTTAAGGTTTTAAAATGGATATGATTTTTATTTCTCATTGAAAAACAGTTTATAGGGCCTTGTATTTCTGATTTCAACCTTTTTCCATAGTGATCACCCTCATTTATAATGGCAACTGCACTATTTTTTAATTTCCTAAATAATTGTGCTTTTGTATCAAAATACCGTTCCATACTTTTGTGATAGTCTAGATGTTCTGGAGTAAGATTTGTAAAAACTGCAAAATCAAAATCAATACAATCCACTCTGTGCTGGTCAATACCATGTGATGATACTTCCATTACAACGTGTGAAAATTTATTATTCTTTAATAAAGATAATGTTTTTTGAAGACTTATAGGATCTGGAGTAGTAAGTGTTTTTGGATAGTTTAATAATTTTGATTTCAGTCCTAAAGTTCCTATTTGAGCAACATTATAGCCTGCACATTCAATAATTTTAGACAAAATTGACGAGACTGTTGTTTTCCCATTTGTTCCTGTTATCCCGATCATTTTTAAGTATTTAGATGGGCTTTGATAAAAGTTAGCTGCAACTATCGATGCGGCTTCTCTAGGGTTTTTCACTTTTATTTGAGGCACTGGTAAATTATTAAAATTCCTTCCATTTGTGATTATAGCTCTAGCACCATTCTTTATTGCTTGTGGAATAAAATTATGCCCATCGTGTTTAGATCCAGATATAGCAATAAATAAATCGCCAGGTCTTATTTCGGAGGAATTAATATTAACACCTGATATTATTAAATCAGGTACATCAGTGATGTTTTTAATTAAGTTTTTTGATAATTCTCTGAGTGATTTTTTCATTTTAGATGTACCACACATGTCGTACCTGCAGCAATTAATTTACCAGGTTCAGGAGCTTGCCATGACACCATGCCACTTCCATTAATTTTATATTTTAATCCTTTATCCAAAAGCGAAACCATAGCTTTCCTCATGCTATACCCTCTTATATCTGGCATAATTACTTTTTTATAGTGGATTTTTTTAGTTGACAATTGAGGAATAGAGCCTTTCTTATTAATCAAACTTTGATTAGCTATATCTACACCATCAATGATAGATTTATTTTTTTTAGGCGCTACCTTTGGCGGGATAATTGCATCATCAAGATTTATAATTCTTTTCATTATTCTACTGAATGCTACCGCAGCTCCTTCAGATCCCCAGTGAAAAGGTTTCCTTGGTTCATCTAATATTACTACTCCCAATAATTGGGGATTACTAGCTGGTAAAAATCCAACAAAATTTGATATATACTTATCATTAGAATATTTTCCATTAGTTACTTTTTTGGCGGTACCTGTTTTACCAGCAACATCCCAACCTTTAATAATAGCTTTATTTCCAGTTCCTCCTTCTTCTGAGACTACAGATCGGAGCATATTTATTATCTGACCTGAAACTTTTTGGTTTCCAATTTTTCTTACTATTTCAGGACTTTCTTTATAAATAATTTCATTCTTGTTGTTCACTATTTGGCGGATAATTTTTGGAGTAACTACATATCCCCCATTCGCGATTGCACAATATGCTGTTGCTAATTGCATAGCAGTAACACCAACCTCATATCCCATCGAAATCTGACCTAAGGAAACCCTGCTCCAGTTTTTTATTGGATGTAATTTCCCTGATAGCTCACCCGAAAGACTTATATTGGTAGTAGTCCCGAATCCAAGATCTCTTGCTGTTTTAAAAAGCGAATTGGGACCAACTAATTCCATAGCCTTTATTACCCCAATATTGCTTGAGTGTTTTATTATTTGGGAAAAATTAAGATGTTGATATTTTTCATGGTCCTTTACTACAATATCATAATAAGGATAAACTCCATTTTCACAATCAAATTCATCATTTACTTTAATTTTTTCATCGATTAGTGCTGCTACAGCAGCAACGATTTTAAATGTAGAGCCAGGTTCAAATTGGTCGGTAATCGCCCTTATTCTATGAGAATTAATATCATCTACTGCAGATTTTGAATAGCGGTTATTATTAAAGCTTGGAGTTGAAGCTAAAGCCAATACTTCTCCAGTCTGTGGATTCATTATGACCCCGATTGCTGCTTTAGCACTTGTCTCTAGTTGTCTTTTTTCAAGCTCTTCCTGAATGATAGACTGATAGTCAACATCAATTGTTAACTTAATATTATTACCATTAATTGGGTCTTGATAGGGGCTTCCTCCCTTTTTTTGATACGTACCTTTCCAACCTCTAGTCTTTATTACCCATCCAGATTCACCAGTAAGATAGTCATCAAAATCCTTTTCCAAACCAGAAATACCCTCATTGTCAACGTTAGTATATCCAATTAATTGGGAAGCAATGTGTTCGTTAGGATAATATCTTCGATACTTACGTTCTATATTAAATCCTTTATAAATCTCAGTTTCGAGTGCGCCAAGAGTTTGCCTTTGAAGATCCCTTTCTAAGAAAACATATTCTTTTTTTGAATTCAGTTTTTTTAAATACTTATCCTTATCTTTACCAGTTCGCTTACTTATAGCATTTGCAAGTTGGAGCTTTTTTTCTACTAATCTAGGTTTAGCAGTTAGATTATAATGTATAACATTCCTTGTAAGCGGCCTATTTTTTCTATCATAAATATTTCCCCTATTCGCATTTAATATCTGTTTTCTTTGAGCTTGATCAACAATCGCCTCTTGGTATTGATCGCTATTCAATACTTGTATTTGAAATAGTCTAATAAATAATACTGAATACCCGAATAAAACAAAGATGGCTAGTGTACCTATGCGAGAACGAAATTTTTGGTATGTTTTTGTCATAAACTATTTAAATGTCTCTTATCAACAATGATTAAAAGAGTTTCTGGATCTGTGTAGCTCATATTTAATTCTTTTTTTGCCTTTTTTGATATAGCGTCAGCTCTACTTAGTGATTCAATATCACTTTTCAGTTCTTGCAATTCATTCATTAATTCTTTTGAAGTTGAATTTTGAATTTCTATGGCTAGTAAAGTTTCATCAATTTCAGTATAGATCCATAAATACACTATTAAACAAACTACTGTCCCAATTGTAAGAAAGAAGAAAAGAACACTTTGAATCAGATCTCGGTATTTTTTGGATAATCTTTTTCTTATCATCAACTTATTTTTTCTCCCGCTCGCAATTTTGCGCTTCGCGATCTAGTATTTAATCTTAATTCTGACTCACTTGCGGTTATAGGCTTTTTGGATAAAACATTTAATCGGTTTGATTTAGATAGAGTTTTGAACTTTTGTTTAACAAGGCGATCTTCTAAAGAATGAAAACTAATGATTACTATTCGGCCTCCAATTTTTAATAGATCAATAAACAGGTCAAGCATTTGTTCTAAATGCTTGAGTTCATTATTTACTTCTATTCTGATTGCTTGAAACACTCTTGATAATGTTTTATTCCTATGTTTAGGGTGAGTAACCTTATTAATTGCAAAAGTAAGCGCCTCTACATTTTTTATTGGTCGATAGCGCAAAATACTCCTTGCTATTTTTCTTGAATTACGCTCTTCTCCGTAATTATAAATGGTGTTTGCCAAATTGAAACAAGTAAACTCATTAACCACATTATTTGCAGTAGTTGGTTGCGAAATATCAAACCTCATGTCTAATGGAGATTTTGAATTAAAAGAAAATCCTCTAGTGGGTGAATCCAATTGCATCGATGACATTCCTAAATCAAGAAGCAACCCGTTCACTTGTCCGATTCCAATTTCTTTGAACAATTTCTTTGCATTAATGAAAGAATCGTTGAATAAAGAGACTTTAGTAATTCTTGATGAGCTAAGCCTACTTTTACATAATGAAATTGCTTTCTCATCCCTGTCTATTCCTATAAGGTGCCCTTCACCTGATAATTTTTGAATGATTTTTTCCGCATGCCCACCTAAGCCTATGGTGCCATCACAATAGATGCCTTTTGGATCTATTTTTAAACAAGATAAAACCTCGGCAGACATTACAGGGAAATGCATCTGCTCGATAGTATTGTACATCACAAAGTAATTTTGTCTGCAAGCTCATCATAAGCATCCTGTTCAATTTTCAGATTTTGTTTATCTATTTCTTGAAGTTTATCTGGATTCCATATTTCAATCTTTCTAATCGCCCCAATAATTAAAACTTCTTTTTTGATTTTAGCATAGTTAACAAGGGACGGGGTTAGTAAAACCCGCCCTTGTTTATCGTATGTGGAAGAGGAGGCATATCTTGTTGTATGCCTTACAAAAGTCCTATTTATATTTTTTACCGATGATAAATTCCTAAGATTATTTTCAATTTTTAACCATTCGGTTAGGGGGTAAACCCATATGCAAGGGTCTAAACCCTTAGTGATAACAAATGTATTAGCATCATTTTTAGATAATGATTTTCTAAATCTTGATGGAACATTTAAGCGACCTTTTGAATCTATGGAATAGTTATATTCACCAATAAATGTGTTTTCAGCTAATGTCATATTAAATTATATTATTTTACCCACAACTACCCACAATCTTACATACTATCAGAGATTTTGTCAATATATATAAAATAATTGACTATATAATATATATATTAATATTATGTGGGGTAAAGTGGGTTATATTTGTTTTTAGCGGTGACGCTATTGGAGAGGTTGGTATTTTTCTATAATTAAACTTGGAGGTTTAGGATTTATTTTCATTTTTAGTGGGTATGGGTAATCTCTTATATTGATTGGGTAACCATTAATGTATAATGAAAGACCATTGGTGTGAGAGAAAAGGAGTTCAGACTTTTGAACGAAAGCTTTCAGCACTTTTTGTTCACCATTTCCAAGCCTGTTTTCATTGGGTTGAGAATTCCCTTTTTTTAAAGTAAAAGCAATATTGTTTTTGGCTATTAGTTTAACAAAAAATGGTGGTTTTATATTTGGTAGCAATTCTTCGCTTGATTGATGTCTTATATAATTAGCAATTAGATCTTTATCTGATATTATTTTAGTTTTTGTATTCTGGATAATATTTTTTTCATATGAACCAGGTGATTCTGTTGAATCTATTTTTTGTGCAATAAAAATAATAAAAATAAATACTAACAGTAGCACTGAAGCTTTAATCAAATCTTGTCTCAGATTGATTGCAGGAAGCTGAGGAATAAAGTTATAAAAATTTTTAGTTATTAATTTATCATCTTCAAATTCATCTTCTATATTAGATTTACTTGTTATTGTGTGTATTGTTTTTGAAGTCCCCAAGAAAGATTCAAGTTGTTCTAGGGCATTATTTGAATCACCTCCAATCTCTTTTGCATATGCTCTTAAAAATAATCTTAAGTATGGAATGGGGAGTATGTCAAAATTTCCTGCTTCAATAGCTTCTAAATAACGCATATTTATTTTGGTGCGTTGGTGAATTTGATCAAGAGATATTTGTTTTGATTTTCTTAGTTCTTTTAATTCTATATAAAACGACGCCATTATTTAAGCTACTTTTATTTTCTATAACAGTGCGTCAAGGTACAAAACGAGAGTATTGATTTCAATAAAAAATAAACCATTGGTATAAAAATAATAAAAAAGATGAGTTAATATTATATTGATTTTATTTTAATTCCCTAATTTATTAGATATTTTATCTTTTTATACTCCGTATAAAATAAAGAAAGAGGAAGGCCCATTACATTGTAATAGCATCCATTGATATTATTTATATGTACTGAGAAGAATCCTTGAATCCCATATGCTCCTGCTTTGTCTAAAGTATTATTTTTATTTATATAATTCCAAATCTCGTTTTGACTAAGTTTATTTACAGCAACAAAAGTTTCTTTATGCGAAGATTTTAAAATATTTTTTTCTTTATTAAAAAAAATAATAGCAGTTATGACCTTGTGTGTTCTACCAGATAATAATTCTAGCATTCTAAAACTTTCATTTTTATCCTTAGGTTTACCTAGTATTTTATTTTTATAAGTAACGATTGTATCTGCTGCAATAATCAAATTCTTTGGTTTATGTTTTCCTACATCAATGGCCTTTTTTTCTGCCCAATATTTAGCGAAATCAACTGGTGGTAAATTTAATTTTTTGCTTTCATTAATATTACTTGGGAAAATATCAAAATTTATTTTCAATTTTTTAAGGAGTCTTTTTCTTCTTGGTGAATTTGATGCTAGAATTAATAAATGATTCATTGAAACTTCACGCATCTACCAATATAGGTAGTTTTTTGATTCGAGTTAGTTGCTTTAATAACATATATGTATACTCCATTTGCAATTATGTCGCCAAAACTATTTCTTCCATTCCAATCTATATAATGATATCCAGTTTGAAGATTATTATAGCTAAACTTTTTTATTCTTCTCCCACCTAAAGTAAACAGCTCTAAAGTTATTTGAGCATTTTTTGTTAATTCAAATATGAATTTAGTTGATTTTGAAAAGGGGTTAGGGAAATTATATGAATTGTGAATTTTTAATTTTTCTTTTTTATATCTTTCTAACTTTATTGATTTTTTATTTGGATTATTTGCATTGTCCCAAACCTGAACTTCTATATTTAATCCTTTATTGTTTAGATTAGACAGAATTATGCTTCCGCTTATTATGCTATTATAATCATAGTAAAATTGGTTTGTAATATTTGTTTCTTCTCCTGATTCAATGTCTAAGAGAATAATTTCATGACCTATTTCATTGGTTACATTAATACCAATAGGGTCTGATAGTCTTATTATCAAGTGTTCATTTATTGCAAGATGGTCTCCAGAATGAATTACTGAACCAATACTATTTTCAAATGAAATTTGAGGTCCCAAATTGTCTTCAATAAAGTTTTCTCCTCCAATGATTGTAATGTTTTCATAGTTTCCAATTGCATCTTGTGAATTATTGTGGAGATAAATTAAAATTTTTGAAGGTTCTGATGAATATGATATATCTTGCGGAACTCTTACCTGTCCTGAGAATGTATTGTTTTCGTATGAAAATTGTCCACGGAATAATGCTGCCCCAGGCAATACATATGATAAGCTTTCAGATTGAGAATTAATAAGATAATTCCTTGTTACAGGTCGATCTGCGTCAAATAATGTAACTGAGCCAAAACTTTCTGTCGAAATTATATCTGTAGTACCGACAAATGAACCTATGCCAAGTGTTTTTAAGGTATCAGGACTTATAGAATTTATTGAGGCAGTTTTGGAAGGAATTGGTAACCTCATAATTGGATCGCCAAAAAGATGAAAGTATTCACTTTCAGTGCTGCCATTTTTAATACTTTGTAAGAGGACTCCAACAGGTAATTCGGATACAGAGTTATTTGGGAACATCGATTCAAATAAATCTTTTGTATAGCGCTCATTTCCAGTAACAGTAATTGGTCGAGTTGTTGATATAATCATTGAGGCAGCATTCATCGGTTGTCTTATTAGTTCCTCTGCAAAGGATTCAGTTAATGGGTCATCAAAATGTCCAAAAGAACATGTGCCGACTATCCATAAAGGGAGCTTTAACCCTGTATTAATATTATTGATATCTCCTCGATCAATATATAATAGTTTTTCTTGAGCCAATTGTATTGGTGAACCGTGTCCAATATAAGAAATAATAGCAGTTCCAGAATTTAAATTATCAAAAATTGCCTGAGTTGCAGATGGCTTAATTACACCATAAGCAGAAGCATCTCCTACTTCGGGGAATTCCATCATATAAATTTTATCAATAAAAATTGTAGATGGAATGAGGTTAGATAATTCTTCAGAATTTAATGTATGAGATTTACCAGTAGAGATTGAACCGTGGCTTGGCTCTGGTCTTGATGCATCATCAGCAACAAGTGTTATTTTTTGTTTCCAAGGTCCAAAATCAGGGTTGCTTTCATACGCAAGTATTTTATTTATAAAATTGTCTACTTCTCCAATATTCCGAGCGGGGTAACGTCCCAAAGCAATTTCTGGGATATTACCATAAATTGTTGCTAAACGATCATCAGTTGCATATGATCGTGCTCCTGAGACCTGAATTGTTGGAACTATAATCCCTGAATTGCCATTTATATTTCTGTAATCATAACCACTATCTCCAAGAATTAATGCTGCAAAAGGGGATGGAGATTGCCAATTTTCTTGAGTCCATTGAATAAAAGTTCTTATTGCCATAGGATCTAGGTTTCCAGCTGAAAATTCTTTATATATTGTTTCTAGATCAGCATATATAGCAGGTTGACGATTTGCAATCAATTCTAAAGATGAAGACATAAACTCAGCTGGTCCAATTATTAGATAGTTAGCTTGTAATTCAGAATTTCTTAAACTATAAAATTCGTTTTTTTCTTCAATTTGAATGTCAATTACCTTTTCAACATTATCTATGTTAAATAATAAAAAATGACCTAAACTATCATTAGAATTTTTCCAGTCAGCATAGCCCTCATTAGAAATATTTATTTTTTTAGGAATATTTGGTTGAGATATATCCCAAAGAAAAATTTTTTCATAAGAATCACCTGAAAAAACAAATCTTATATTCTGACCGATTATAGGAGATGAAAAATGGTAGTTTTCAATTATATTTAGATATCGACCATATCGTAATTCAATATAATCAAAGTATGGTTGAGAATTTATACTTGATGATGAATTAGTTATTGAAAAGTAGTTATACCCATTCATTAAGTTTATAGGTGGGGATAAGTCATTGATCGTCCTATAACCTGACCCTGACCATGTCATCGTACTACCTATTTTATTTCCATCTAAATTAGGATGCCGGATGGTTAAAACATGTGTAGAAGTTTGATTTTTTACTGATGAATGTCCCTTAAATCCAGCTGAAAAATTAATATTTAAATCGTTTTTAGGATCGGATATTGTGGTTTGAACTGATATTGAAGATCCAGATGGTATGGGGTTATCTAACCATAGAATTCCAGATCCTTCTAAATTAATAATATCATTTTCAATTCTTAAGTGAGATATACCATAATCAAGAACTAAATCTATATCTGATGGAAGTTGACTTTCTTTAATTCTTTTTCCTTCGTTTAAATCATTGTATGGCATAAATAACCATACTTTATTTTGATTGAAATATAAATTTTGCGACCAAACAAGATTCTCGCTATTATTATCAAAGCCGCTAGGTCCCCGACCGTAGAATAGAATAAAATCATCTGCATCAAAAGAGCCATCAATCTCACCAGAAATATAGATTGAAAACTCAACTAAGTTTTCGGGTATTTCTAAATTCGTAGATTGGGTTCTGTTTCGGCCTAATTCGGAACTCATAAACATTTTGAATGACCGAGGATCAAGTTGATTAATATCTGGAACAACTGAAATTAATGAATTGAAATTAATTTTTTTAACATTATCATTATAGATATTAAACGATGCCCAAATCCCATCTGGATAATCTATTTTTTTATTTAAAACTCTTGGATTTTTAATTATCCAGTTCTGAGCTGTTTTCCAATTAATTATTCTATTTGAAAGCAGAATTGATTCATTGTTATTTGGTTTTCTAAAAGGTCCAGAGCCTTTATCAAATTTTAATTTTATTTTTATACTTTGAAAGTAAGTGTTATTTGTATCTAGTGGGCAAATTCTTAAGCTAGCAGTCTCCAGGTTTTGAATCTTTTGTCTATTACTCCAAATAAATGGTTCGTTTTTTCTTTTGATTTTTGAAGAGAATGGGATCTTTTTACGTTGTTCAAAGAAAACTTCAGTTATTGGAAGCTCCTTGTTTGGCAAGCCAACTAAAAAATGGCTAGGGAATAAGTCAGCATTAGTTTTAGGAATTATTTCAAGTTGAATAAATAATTCTTGATCATTATTAACTAAAATAGTTTTATTTATAATGCCAAAAAGATTTCCAGTAAAAAAAACTAAAATTATATATCGAATCATTCTATTGATTATAACTTTTCATTGTTAACCTCGTTGTAAAGTACAATATACAGAGGGTATATTAACCATTCTAATTTTTTACTGTTATTATATATTTACTAACTATAAAAATAATTTTTTCCAGGAGAGTTTATTCAAATGTTTGATGAAAAAATGATTGCAAATTTTTATTCTGAAATGCCAAATAAAATTTCTATGGCTAGAAAAATATTAAAAAGGCCAATGACTATTACTGAAAAAATATTATTGGCTCATTTGCATAAGGAAACAAAAATTAAAAATTTTTTAAAAGGCAAAGACTACGTAGAGTTTTCTCCTGATAGAGTTGCAATGCAAGATGCTACTGCTCAAATGGCTTTATTACAATTTATGATGGCTGGGAAAAATAAAACTGCGGTTCCTGCAACAGTGCATTGTGACCATTTAATACAGGCAAAAGAAAAAGCAAGCTCTGATCTTCAAAAAGCAAAAAAAACAAACAATGAGGTTTATAAATTTCTTGATTCTGTTTCTAATAAGTATGGGATTGGTTTTTGGAAACCTGGTGCAGGTATCATACATCAAGTAGTACTTGAAAACTATGCATTTCCTGGCGGAATGATGATAGGGACTGATAGCCATACTGTTAATGCAGGCGGATTGGGAATGATAGCTGTTGGAGTTGGCGGAGCGGATGCTGTAGATGTTATGGCTGGTATGCCTTGGGAATTACAGTATCCTAAATTAATTGGGGTAAAACTTTTGGGTAAACTTAACGGTTGGTCATCGCCAAAAGATATTATTTTAAAAGTAGCTGGTATTTTGAGTGTGAAAGGTGGGACAGGATGTGTGATTGAATATTTTGGGTCAGGAGCTAAAAATCTTTCATGTACTGGTAAGGGGACAATATGTAACATGGGAGCAGAAGTTGGTGCCACTACATCAGTTTTCAATTATGATGATAGTATGAGTGAGTATTTAAAAGCGACGGGTAGAGCTAAAGTATCAAAATTAGCTGATGAGCTTACTGATTATCTTTCATCCGATAAAGATGTTCATGATTCCCCAGAAGATTATTATGATCAATATATTGAAATTGATCTAAATAAATTAGAACCTCATTTAAATGGTCCATTTACTCCAGATTTAGCTACGCCAATATCAATGATGAAAAAAAATACTGAAAAAAATAAGTGGCCAAAAAAGATAGAAGTAGGGTTAATTGGCTCATGTACAAACTCTTCATATGAAGATATTTCAAGGGCTGCTTCAATTGCAAAGCAAGCAAATGATGCTGGTTTAAAGCCAAAATCATTATTTACAGTTACACCTGGATCTGAACAAGTAAGGTTTACGGTAAAACGGGATGGGTATTTAGATATTTTTGAGGAGATTGGTGCGAATATTTTTGCAAATGCATGTGGCCCATGTATAGGTCAGTGGAATCGTAAAGGTTCAGAAAAAAAGGAAAAGAATACTATAGTACATTCATTCAACAGGAATTTTTCAAAGAGGGCTGATGGAAACCCTAATACTTTTGCATTTGTTGGCTCGCCTGAAATTGTAACTGCATTAGCTATAGCGGGGGATCTTACATTCAATCCAATAAATGATTATTTAATAGATAAAAATGGGAAAAAATTTAGGTTTGAAGAGCCTAGTGGTTATAAACTACCAAAAAATGGTTTTGATGTTGAAGACTTATGTTATAAAGCGCCTGAGACTGATGGCAGTAAAATTAATGTAAAAGTAGATATAAATTCTGATAGATTGCAACTCCTTGAGCCATTCCCAAAATGGGATGGGAAAAATATTAAAAATATGAGGCTTCTTATAAAGGCAAAAGGGAAATGCACTACCGATCATATTTCAATGGCTGGCCCTTGGTTGAGGTACAGGGGACATTTAGACAATATTTCAGATAATATGTTAACAGGTGCGATAAATTATTTCAACGGAAAAACTAATCTGGTAAAAAATCAGTTAAATAATATTTATGCCCCAGTCCCTAAAGTACAGCGAGACTATAAAAGAAAAAATATTAGTACAATCGTGGTTGGAGATGAAAATTATGGAGAAGGATCTTCTAGAGAACATGCTGCTATGGAACCTCGGTATTTAGGGGTTAAAGTGATTCTCGTTAAATCCTATGCTAGGATTCATGAAACTAATTTAAAAAAACAAGGAATGCTTGCACTAACATTTGCAAATTCTAAAGATTATGAGCTTATTTGTGAGGATGACATATTTGAAATAACGAATTTGGTAGATTTCAAACCGAAAAACAATCTGATAATGTCTATTAAGCATAATGATAAAACTGTTGATATTATTGAATGTTGCCACACTTATAATGATACACAAATTGATTGGTTTAAAGCGGGCTCAGCTTTAAATCTAATTCGAGGAAACAATTGACTTTGGTTTTATATGAAAATTTTGATATCTGACCCAATTACAGAAGAAGGTCTTAATCTTATAAAAGACTCTGGTTTAGAGGTCGATTATCTTCCAGATGTATCTCAAGAGGAGAAAGAAAAATCTGCTAAAGATGTGCATGGCTGGATTATACGAAGTGGAACGAATATTACATCAAGTAGTTTTGAGCTTGCAAAAAATTTAATGGTAATAGGTAGGGCTGGAGTTGGTGTTGATAATATTGATTTAAGTTCAGCGACTAGAAAAGGTGTTGTAGTAATGAATACACCTGATGCAAACACTATGTCAGCTGCGGAACATACAATCGCTTTAATGTTGACACTATCAAGGAATATTCATCAAGGTCATTTGAGTTTGCAAAAAGGTGGATGGGATAGACATAAACTTGTTGGTACTGAGCTAAGTGGGAAAATACTTGGAGTGATAGGCTTAGGTAAAATAGGTTATGAAGTTATAAAAAGATGCCAGTCATTTAATATGAAAATAATGGTATATGATCCGTATGTAAATCAAGAAATATTTGAAAACCAAAATATTCAATTTGTTGATATAGACATGCTCACATCTAAATCTGACTATATTACTATTCATGTTCCTCTTAATAAAGCAACTAAAAATTTATTTAATTATGAAAGATTGTGCATGATGAAGCCTTCTGCAAGAATTATAAATGTTGCACGTGGTGGAATTATTAATGAGAACGATCTTTCTGAGGTCTTGAGAAAAAATGTTATTGCAGGTGCAGCTATAGATGTTTTTAAAAATGAGCCTATTAATAATCAGCATCCATTTATTGGATTAAATAATATTTTAATTACACCTCATTTAGGCGCTTCAACTAATGAAGCAAAGGCTAGTGTAAGTAAAATTATTTGTATGCAAATAATTGATTATTTGATTAATGAAAAATTATCAAATGCTATAAATATGCCCATAAAAAATTTAAAATTATTAGAGAAAATCCAGCCTAGTTTAGATTTGGCTCAATTATTAGGTGAAATTCAATCTCAAATTTCTGAAAGTGCTATTACAAAAGTGGAGATTAAATGTTTCGGATCAACTAAAGATACCAAATTAATTCATTTAGCTTTTATTAGAGGCTTGTTGAAAGATCGAGTTCCTGATAGAATTAATTATATTAATGCTGAAACAATGGCGAGTGAATTAGGAATAAGCTTTGAAGTTGGATATTCAAATGATATTTCTAACCATAGTAACATTATTTCTACTACTGTGTTATGTTCTGATGGTGTCCAAAATAAAATTGATGGTAGTATATTTGATAATAAGCTTCCAAGGTTAATAAATATAAATAATTATCAAATGGAAATAACACCAATAGGGACTATGCTCTTTATTGAGAATAAAGATGTTCCAGGAGTAATTGGCAATGTTGGCACATTTCTTGGGAAACAAGATATAAATATTGCAGCTTATATACTTAGCCGAAAGTCTAATGATGGAAATGCTTTTGCAGTTATTAGAGTTGATAATGAATTATCTATTGAACAAATTAAGATTTTATATAAAATGAATTTTATAGATAGTTGTAAACAAATAATATTAAATGATTAACAAATGTTTTTTTTATACGAATTTTTGTAATTTTATGAATCATGCTAATACATAACTTAATCTATATATTATTATGACAAAAC
>CAZLPW010000047.1:0-5462 GCA_964561495.1 uncultured bacterium
TTGGTTTGTTTTTGGAAAGATGAGCAACAATTTGGTGGCCATATAGATTAAAATCAATCCAACAATCAGACTCTCTACCTAGGCTACATCCTAAAATATCCGTGTAGAACTGTCTAGCTTGTTCCAAATCACTGACTGGAAAAGCTAAATGAAAAGGATAGCTACTCATCAATAATTTTTAATCAGTCATATCAATGCCAACCCAGACATGATCATCTTCTACTTTTGTGAGAAATGTTTCTACTGGCCTAGGGTCCATTGACATCATCTCTTTTGCATCATCATCAAACTTAGAAAATAGCCACGTCATAAATTTTTCAAATCCTTTTACATTAAGCCATTCTTTTACTTCTCCTGTTTCGTATGAAAAGTCACTCGCGTGGAATTTACAGTGTACGGTCTTGTCCTTCTTATTACACCCTCCCAAGTTCAGGGCTAGACCCAAATGAGGGCATCTATTATTAATAGCATAAAACCCATCATTATCTTTCACTACTAATATATCATCGCGTTTGACTTTGCATAATTGTTCAGGCTCATCATCAAAACTTTTGACATCAGCTAGTTTAGTCCACTCAATATTATTAGCTCCCATATTATTTACCCCTATTTAATTAATCTCTAATCCAACCCAGACAGATCCTTCGTGCTCTTTTATACGATAGACATCTACAGGGATCTGTTCCATTTCTGCGACCTCTTTTGCTTCAGCATTTAATCCAATTTTACCAAGCATCTTCTTAAAATTACTCATTCTCATCCACTCTCTTACTTCTCCTGTCTTATAGCAGAACGATGTCTTATGCCATCGACAGGCTATAGTTTCATTTTTCATGTCAATGTCACTCCCACAGAGACTAAGCAACGCATGAGGACATTTATCATTGAGAGCAAAAAACTTGTTCTCTATTTTTACTACAAGTATATCTTCCCTGTTAAACCTAAACACTTGCTGAGGAGTCTCATCAAAAGAATCTATCGCAGAACATTTTTTCCAAGACAAGTTACCTTCAATTATTTCATCTTCCTTAGATTGTGCATCATCAAATTTTATATCTTCAACCTCATGCAGAGTTACCCTGCCTTCTATACCAGGGAGATTTGTTCTCATAAAATCTTTTATCACCAGAGAGTCCTTTATTTCCTCATAAACCTCATCGGAGATAAGCACCCTAGACTGAAATTGTTTGTTCGCGGATTCAACCCGACTCGCAAAGTTCATAGCATCTCCAATAGCTGTAAATCTTTTGGATTTTCCTGCTCCGATGTCTCCTACCACGGCCTCACCCCAATGGATACCAATACCAATATCAAAATCTTTACCATACATTGTCTTAAGATATGGTTTCATATCATCCATCTCGGTTGACATATCTAAAGCAGATTTAACTGCAGACTGTGCTGGATTTGGTTCATCGTTAAGACCAAAAATTGCAACCATACCATCACCAATATAATTATCCACTATACCTTTGTTGCTTTCAACAGATTTTACCATTCTATTGAAATATCTGTTTAAAATAAAGACAACGTCATAGGGTGTCAATTTTTCAGAAAATGGTGTGAATCCTCTAATATCACTAAAGAGAATAGCTATCTTTTTTGTTTCCCCTAGCCGGCCAGAGATAACATTCTCACTTCTAGATTCGATATCCTCTTTATTAAGGACCAATCTTCGGACAGTCACATCGCCTGAAATAGTTGTCTGACAAGATAGTCTGAACTCTTCTGTGGTGTGAGCCTTTTGTTTTAGAGCTTTTTCTTTTTCGGTTTCAGGAGAACAGTTTTCAACACCCTCCAAAACAAGCAGCCTACATGTTGTACATTTACCCTCTCCACCACACGCATTAACATGAGGGATATCATTGTCTAAAGCTGTCTGAAGAATTGAGGTGTCTCCAGAGAGCTCAAACGTTTTATTATCTGGTAAAATCGTTATTTTTGGCATAATAGAGTGATATTATTACTTTATAATTTAATTCAAAGATCGTAAAAATTTTTCTATTCTTTGAAGCGCATCTCTTACATACTCAGTTGGTGTACCATAGCCTATTCTAACGTAGCCTTCCATCCCGTGCCAAGTACCAGCGGTAAGTAGTACACTGAAATCATCACGCAATTTATACACAAAATCCTGAGACTGCATTTTGATGTTTAATTTTACAAACGAAATTGCGGCTGCATCTGGCCTTGAGAGAGTTAATTGCGGAATATTTTTAGACCACGAATGTAGCATGTTTAAATTATGATTCAGGTGCTCTTTGGTTCGATTTAAAATTTTCATCCTCCTATCATATTGCATAATCCTAGATGCAACCCAATCGCTTAAGTAAGCAACATTGATAACCGTATAATCATGAAAAGACCACGCTCTCTTAATATACTCTTCAGATCCTACTCCCCATCCAATCCTAAGCCCAGGGAGACTATAGGCCTTCGATAGTCCCGCATTGACAACCGTTTTTTTGGTTGCGCCTACAAAACTTCGACATTCTTTCCCATCAAGCTCTGCTCCTCTATAGACTTCATCAGATAATAACCAGCAGTCATTTTCTTCACAAATATTAATAACCTCTTCCATGATACTCTCTTTCATTATCGAACCAGTTGGGTTATTGGGATTGCAAACTGCCACCATTTTTGTTTTTGAGGTTACCAAAGATCTGAGTTCACTTATATCCCACTGCCAGCCTAAATCCTGATGCAGATAAAGCTCTTTAACCTCAATCCCAAAACTTCTCGCTAGACCTAAAAGCTGTGGGTAATTTGGCAACATGTATATCATCTCATCTCCTGGCTCAAGCTGAGACATAACTGCTAAAAAATTAGCTTCGGCAGAGCCCGAAGTAATCAAAACATTATCAGGACCTATAGGATCACCATACATTTTGGCAATCATATTTCGAAGTGCTGGAGTTCCATTTGTATATCCATAAAATAATTCAGTATTTAAAATCTCTTCTTGCTCTTCATTGGTTAATATTTCTTTTAACTTTAAAGGGTGGACCCCACTCTCTGAGAGGTTAAAGTCTACCTCATTCTCAAATAGTGACTGATTCCTTTCTAACTCAAAGACCTCAAACTGCATTTGTTCTCTCCTTATATGATTCATAGACCGCTTTTGCAATCTGGATATCCTGTACCGCAACGCCAGTAAGATCAGCTATTGTAATCTGACTTGGATCTACTCTACCCTTAACTTTTTTATTTAAAATATCTCCTAATTCAATTAGATCCTCTTTTTGAATTAGTTTGGATCTAATACCATGAGAAATTTCACCACGAATTATACACTGTGAAATACTATCAGCAATCAAAAGATCTGCTTTCTCTAATAGCTTAGTTGTTAGTTCCTGTTTATCGGGAGTGTCTGAACCCATAGCTGTAATGTGAGTACCAGGTTTAATATGGTTTGCATCTATTAAAGGCTCAGTCCCAGCAGTTGCGGTAATAATTAGATTGCAATTATTTGTTAAAAACTCAATATCAGAACTATACTTTACATTGAAGCCCTCTTCCTCCATATCACGTTTATAAACTTTCATTTTATCTTCATTACGACCCCATACAATTACCTGACGACATGGTGTAATATTTTTCAAATAAAGTACCTGCATCCTTGCCTGTAATCCTGTTCCAGCCACACCAATTGACTCTACCTCATTGGAAAATTCTTTAGCACAGATAACACCTGCAACTGCTGTACGAACATCTGTAAGATATGCATTATCAAGTAGAATCGCTTCACACTCTCCAGTTTTCTGTTTAAAGAGCAACATCATACCCTGGCCATTAGGTATTCCAATATCAATGTTTTCGAAAAACCCAGAGGCAATTTTTACAACGTAATAATCTTCACCCTCTATATATCCATATTTAATATGTACATCTCCAGGGGGATTTTCAAAAGACAATTCTCCAACTGGGGGGACTACGCATTTCCCTTCAGAATAGGCAATAAAACCATCTCTAATTAAAGAAAGTGGATCCAAATCAGATAAAATATTTTTTATTTCATCTTCATATAAAATTTTCATAATACATCTTTCAGGGTTTCTAAACTTATGTTAGAGCCACAAATTATAACCCCAACGCGCTGGCCCTTAATATTATTTTTTAATTTTCTTAATGCAGCAACTGTCGTTCCCGCAGCCCCCTCTATAAGTTGATGCTCAAGGCTCATATATTTTACCATAGAATCTATTATCTCATTCTCCTCAACGAGAACAGTCTGATCGATCAAATCACAGCACAGATTAAAGGTCATAGAGTCCTTTTCAACGCCACCAGCAGTTCCATCAGATAACGTTGGACTAGACTCAAGATCTAGAATTTTTCCTGCATCCATAGAGTGAATCATTACCGCTGAGTTTTTTGGAGAACAACCTATTACACTAACACCTGGAATTTTCTTTTTTAGATAAGCAGAAATCCCACTTATAAGTCCGCCTCCGCCTACTGACACAATTACTGAATCAAACCCATCTGCCTGCTCTTCCATTTCAAGACCTACTGTACCCTGACCAGCAATAACTGATAGATCATTGTATGGTGAAATATACTCTCTAGAACTAGATTCACTAACCTCTCTGCCTTTTTTTTCAGACTCAATACAGTCAGTGCCATAGAATTCAATATTCGCACCATAAAGCTTCATATTATCTACTTTTGCATCAGAAGCATCTTCTGGAACATAAATAGTGGCAGGGATACCCAATTTTTGTGATCCATATGCAACAGCCGCACCATGGTTTCCTGTTGACGCTGATATCACGCCTTTACTTTTTTCTTCTTCCGATAGTGAAAGTAGTTTGTTTATGGCACCGCGAGCTTTAAAAGAGCCTGTTACCTGAAGGCTCTCTAATTTAAAGAAGACCTCACACCCAAGATCATTAGAGAATGCTGATGAATAAATAAATGGTGTTTTACGAACAAATGAACTTATTTGCTTATACGCTACTATAACATTATTATATATATCAGTATTCACTCTATCAAATCTTACACCAACTGATATTAGTGAATAAACAAAAAACCCTGCCAAAAGCAGGGTTTTTTGATATTAAACAATTGGTCTTACCAAGAATAGCCTATCCCAATATGAGGAAAAGCAAGCGACCCAACATCTGCTACAATCGTAGGTGAGAGTCCGAGCTTAAAAGTAAGTCCACCATCAGGATTCTGGTATCTTAGTCCAACAGAAGTGTAGAAGTTTAGCAGTCCGCCATCTTCTGTTATACTTAGACCTCCAACATCTCCGCTTACACCACCTGTAAATGAGACCATCCAGTAGGAAATTCCTGCTCCTACCTCAGCCTTAAATTTATTACCAAAGAAATAGTGTGCACCAACAGTCACTGGGTTTACACTAATCTCAGTAGTAACAGTAGTCCAGCCAGAGGCATAGTCATAGCTCATTGTTGAAGATTCAGCAGTGAAGCCACCGTAACTAACTCTAGCAG
>CAZLPW010000047.1:5472-15799 GCA_964561495.1 uncultured bacterium
ATTCCAAAAATCTACATAGCCATTTTCATCGACCCCATAACCCTCTGATGTGGCTGTAAAACCACCATAACTAACTCTGGCAGCGAGCTTATCCATTACCATTCTCTCATAGCTAAAACCACCTAAAAGGCCAACACCTAAAAATTCACCATAAACGTGATTTGTTTGTGCCTTCAGTGGTTGCAAAGAACAACAAAGCAACAGAGCCGCGATTATTGACTTTATTTTCATTATAACTCCTTGTATTAAGTTTTACCCTGACCACTCACTAGCGTAAGCCATCAGTGTTATCCTTGTATATTAAGACAAATATATTAAATAAGTAAGAAATATATATTTATTGCTATTTCTCATAAATAACTTCCCACTTAGTCATTTCTTTGGCGATACCCTTACCAATAAAATATGATATACCGCCCCACAATAAGGCACCTACTAAAAACTCACCCGCACTCGGTTTGTCTGGATTATCAAGTTCTTTAGTCTGCTGCTGACCTGTATACCAATCAAATTGTGTAGTCGTTGTTTTACTTGGCTGACTAAGCCAAAGCAATGCATTTACCCCAATACATGCACCCGCACAGGTCTTTGGTGTGCTCTGGTCACCACCCACTCTTACCTCAATCTTACTTATTTCTGATAGCGCCTGAGTTTTTTTTTCTTCCCCAACGGTATATGTGACTTGCTCAGAGCTAATAGATAGATCTTTCACATTTATTTTTTGAACAAATCCATTATTATTAAAATAAACTTTAGCTTCTTCATAGCTTTTTAATTCCAGACCCGTATTTGGATCAATCTGACCAGAGCAAACAGAAAATATTAGACAGAGTGAAATGATTTTTTTCATTATGGACCCTTTACAATTTATTGGTTTACGTAGGCTCGAAGATCAGATATATAAAAATCATCATATCCGCTCGCATCTTCAACTGAGATCTCAAGCTCCCAATTTTGAGATATACCTGCCTGCAAGGTATTAGTAACTCTGTAACTATCTCCCGTAATAATAAAAGTATTACCAGACTCATTCTCATAATAGAACTGACCCTCGACAAACCAGGGACTTGGTATAACAGCAGAATTACTGGTATTGGTAACAACACCTGTTGCCTTTAGTTTATTAGCTTCGGCAGAATATTCAATATTAGAAAATTGCACAAACCCAATCTCATTAACATTCTCAGAACCAGTCAAATCACTACCCGGCTCACAACCAATAATGATTGCAAAGGACAAAAAAATATGTTTTAGTTTGATTGTGACGCTATTTTTATTATTGCTTAGTATCATAACATCTGCTCCTCATCTAATATCAGAAAGATATTAATATATATATTATATAAACTAAAGAATTATTATTAATAGTTGGTGGGCGATGAGAGATTCGAACTCCCGACACCTGCGGTGTAAACGCAGTGCTCTAACCAACTGAGCTAATCGCCCTAAATTAGAAGAAAAATTACATTATTTATTTTTCTTTGATGATGATTTTTTTTTGCCATTGCTCATACCTGGAATAGCGACCTTTAAAACATCAGCAATCTCTTTTGCGAAGTGGAAACTAAGATCTTTAGATACGTGCTCAGGTACATCCTCAAGATCTTTCCGGTTTAAGTCAGGCAGAATAACCTCTTTGATACCTGAACGATGGGCTGCAGTAACCTTTTCTTTAACACCTCCTATCGGAAGCACATTTCCTCTTAGGGTGATTTCTCCTGTCATCGCAACCTTCTCCTTAACTGGATTTTTAGTGAGTAAAGATACTAAAGATGTAACCATACTCACACCCGCAGAGGGACCGTCCTTTGGTATAGCACCTGCGGGAACATGGACATTTATTTTATTTTTTTGTTTAAAATCTTGATCTACACCATATAGATCTGCATTAGATCGAACAAATGTCATAGCTGCTGTGGCTGACTCTTTCATGACATCACCAAGTTGACCAGTTAGCGTTAGCTTTCCCTTTCCCTTCATTTGCGTAGACTCAACAAATAAAATGTCCCCCCCAGCTGCTGTCCAAGCTAGGCCAGTTACAACACCTGGTTTAGTCGCTCTCTCAGCTAACTCGGAATGAAACCGAGCCGCACCTAAATAATCACTGACCTTAGTTTTTGTGACCTTTGTTCTTTTCACCTTATTTTCAACGACTCCTCTAGCAACTTTTCTTAGGACATTTGCTATCTCCCGCTCCAGATTTCTAACTCCTGCTTCTCTAGTATAAGACCGAATTAGCTCTTTGAGTGAGCCTTCATCAAAAGTGACATCGCTTTTAGTAAGACCATTTTCCTCTACCTGCTTAGGAACTATATGTCGTTTTGCAATCTGTACTTTTTCATCTTCAATATATCCAGAAAAATCTAATACTTCCATACGATCTCGCAATGCTGGGGGTATCGCGTCTTGATAATTTGCGGTTGCAATAAACATAACATTGCTTAGATCAAAATCAACCTCAAGATAGTGATCACTAAAAGAATGATTTTGTTCTGGGTCCAGTACTTCAAGAAGCGCGGAGGAAGGATCACCCCTAAAATCTGACCCGAGTTTATCTATCTCATCAAGCATAAAAACAGGATTATTTTTACCTGCTTTCTTAATACTCTGGATTATCCTACCTGGTAATGCACCAATATATGTACGACGATGACCACGTATTTCAGCCTCATCACGGACACCACCAAGGGAGAGCCTAACAAACTCTCTTCCCATAGATCTCGCTATGGAGCGACCAAGAGATGTTTTACCTACACCAGGAGGCCCGCCAAAACATAAAATAGGACCACGAACGGATCCGTTCGGTTTCTTTTTTTGCTTTAGGTTTCGTACTGCGAGATACTCAATAATTCTTTCTTTTACTTTATCTAGACCATAGTGATCTTCATCTAAAATCTTTTTAGCCTCTTTCAGATCAATCCGATCTTTCGATGAAGAGCTCCAAGGAAGATCAGATAACCACTCTATATAGGTTCGTGAGACATTGTACTCTGGCGACTGAGTAGGTATTCTGGTTAAGCGATCCAATTCTTTCATAGCAACTTTTTCAGCTTCTTCAGTCATTTTTGCAGCTTTTATTTTATCCTCAAGCTCTTTTATTTCAACCGTGCCTTCATCTTCGCCGAGCTCTTTTTTAATAGTTTTCATTTGCTCTCTAAGATAATACTCTCTCTGAGTTTTTGAAATCTCATCGTGGACCTCAGACTGAATTTCCTCACCAAGCTTAATTCGCTGTATTTCTCGTGAAATTAGGTTAATAGCTTTTTCAAGCCTGAGTTTTATATCCAATTCTTCAAGTACTTCTTGTTTCTCTTTATTCGGGACTGTCAAAAGAGATATCGCTCTATCCGTTAGCCGATTCGGCTTTTGAATATTACTAAGCATGCCAGTATGCTCTTCAGTAAGATTTGGCGCAACATTCATTAATTCAGCGAATGACTGTCTAAGATTATTTGCTAATGCTTCAATCTCCAATTCATCTTCAACTGGTTCATCATCCACCAATTGAATCGCTGCCTTAAAATATGGTTCTGAACTAGTATAGTCTAATATTTTAACCCTCGATATCCCTTGGACTATAGCTGACTTACTACTGTCTGGCATATCAAAAACTTTTAATACATTTGCAAGCGTTCCATAAGAATACAGGTCCCCCTGATTTGGCTCCTCAATAGATCCATCTTCTTGAGCGACTACAACAATGTATCTTTTTTTTGGGTCTAATTCATCAATTAATTTCAAAGATTTTTCACGCCCGATATAAATAGGTATAACCTGCTGTGGGAAAAGAACAGTATTCCTAAGAGGCATTACTGAGTAATGTTCAACTCCTTCAATTGAAAAATTCTCTATATCTTTATCACTCATTTTTTCAGTCATGAAATATCCTTAAAATTTTTATAAAAACTCACAATTATCATGCCAATTTAATTCTAGTGCTTTTTAGTCTTTTATGAAAAAACAACTATGCAAATATGACATAAATTAAATAGAATTAATGGATCTAATAAACTTATTAAAATTTTCTTTCTGTTTACTAAGTATTTCTAAAGGACCCGTAGTTTTGAAATAATATTTCCCATCTGGAGCATCAACTATAGCCGCTAAAAGAGCATAATTCTTCATCTTCTCTATAGGACCAGTCATTCTCATATTTGATTTTAAATAGGTTCCCTCTAAATATGTAAAAGTAACATCAAAGTTATTTATATTCTCAGTCCACTCTATTGGTCTATTAGACTCACCCTCTAAATTTTCAATCTCAAATTGCTTGTACCAGCGCTCAAGGTTATCACCTATAGTACCACCTATGCCAAAGAAAACGACAAGCCGAGTATTTTTATTCTTCCCTGGTAATAAAAACTGAGCCAGACGCATTGAATTCGAGGGGTTCTCTTGTTCCCATGATTCAGGCAACATAAACCTAAGTTCTCCAATATTTATTAATTTATTTTTATCAAAATTAGTTTGGTTCTTATGGTATAATTCTAGATCATCTGGAATTTCCTTAGACTCCGAAAAAGTAATATATGATCCTAGTATTAATGCGATGAATCCTGAAAAAATTATGACTAACCTTTGTGAGTTCATTACAGCATTGACAATCTGGCTTGTTCATCGGCATGATATGAACTTCTAACTAAGGAACCAGACTCTACAACTTTAAACCCCATTCCCAAGCCTATTTTTTTGTACTCCTTGAACTCCTCATCGCTAATATACCGCTCAACTGGGAGGTGCTTTTTTGATGGTTGTAGATATTGCCCGATAGTAAAAATAGACACACCTATATTGTTAACCTCGCTCATGGTTTGAATAACCTCTTCAAAATTTTCTCCAAGCCCAACCATTATTCCAGTTTTGGTAAGCAATCCATAATCAACAGAGTTTTTAAGCACCTCTAGACTTCGTTGCCAATTAGCCTGGCTCCTCACCTTTTTACTTATTCTTTTAACACACTCAACATTATGGCTGAAAATTTCAGGTTTTGAATCAAAAACTTTTTTTTGCGAAGGGAAATGTCCTCTAAAATCTGGAGTAAGCACTTCAACAGTACACTTAGGTACATGATGATGAATTTCATCAATAGTCTCGGCCCAAATGCTTGCGCCATAGTCGCCCTTTATATCATCGCGATCAACAGAAGTTATTACGACATGTTTGAGTCCCATTTTTTTTACAGCAATTGCAGTTCTATAAGGCTCTAAAGTATCATCCCAGGTTGGTCTACCCGTTTTGACAGCACAAAATCCACAAGCACGAGTGCAAATGTCTCCAAGAATCATTATCGTAGCAGTGCGTCTTTCCCAGCATTCAAAGATATTTGGACATCTCGCTTCAACACAAACAGTATTTAGTTTATTTTTTTTTATTGTATCCTCTACAAAATTATAGCTCCTAGTTTTATGGAGACGAATTTTAGGTTTTCTATTTATGCTAACTGTAGTTTTCATAAGGGATATTAAACTTTTTGAAAAAGGAAAATCATATATTTCCTATATTTTTTGAATTTTTCACTATCAATAAGCTCTAATTGTTTCTTTTTTTTATCAAACTTATTTCCTATTAAAGACGAAATAACACTTGTCATTTTAGGATATTTTCTATTTGCAGAAAGATTAACATACTCTAATACAGGTTCAATGAATCGTTTTAAAAAATAACTTCCGTAATCTAAGGTAGGCATAGTATTTAAAGTTTGGTCGTATTCTTTAATGATTTTAAATCCTTTATCTTTCGCATGGCTAAGGTAGTCTTTAAGATTATGAGAAGATTTTAAATGAAGACTATCAGAATTATCATTCTGGTAAACAAAATAGTCTGAAGAAAGAATATATCCATTCGGTTGAAGAATATGATTCGCTTTTGCAAAACCTTTTTCCATATCTATGTAGCAGGCACTTTCACTTTCCAATATTAGATCATATTTTTTTTCTGTTTGAAAATCCTCAAATTTTGTTCTGTGAAAGATTATTTTTTTTTTGAATTTCTCATCAATTACTTTATTCTGAAATTTATCTGGAGATAAGGTCTCTACTGTATAACCTTTTTCTAGAAGGTATTTTGCATTACCACCGATTCCGCAGCCAACATCAATAATTGATGACACATCCTTAGGAATAAAGGATGACAGATGCTCGATATATCGCTCTTGGGCGTTATGGATATCATTTAAAGTTATTTTACTTAATTCAAGACTATCTGGATTATCCCAAAATCCATAGTGCAAATACTCTGATCTTAAAATTTCAGAGTATAGTTTTAAAACATTATCGACTGCCATTATCTACCCCTAATCAAAGAATTTTCGATAAATCCTTATTCTCTAAGTTATGACGAACTTTTTCAATGAATTTTGACCCGCCTGCACCATCAATTAATCTATGATCAAAACCTAAGGTCATTAACATCATACTCCGGATCGCTATGCTATCCCCACTTTTAGATTCAACTACTACTGGTTGTTTTTTTATCGCGCCCATACCCAATATACCTACATTCGGTTGATTAATAATTGGAGTACCACCACGCACCCCAAACACACCGAAGTTTGTTATAGTAAATGTCGAACCTGACAAATCATCAGGACTAATTGTCTCAGATCTTGTTTTTAGAACTATGCCATTTACTGCACGACATAGACCCAAAAAGTTTTTTTCTTCACAGTTCTTAATTACAGGAACAAGCAAACCTGAATTAACTGCAACAGCGAGTCCAATATTTAAATTTTTATGGTGTTCTATATTAGTGCCCTCTAATGAAGAATTCATAATTGGGAATTCATTTAAAGCATGAACAACTGAGTCAATTATAAAAGGCGTAACCGTCAAAGAAAATTCTTCTTGCCTAAAAAACCTTTCCTCATTCTTTGAAATACACCCCATTATTTGTGTCATATCAACTTCACTAAATACATAAACATGAGCAGAAGTATCTAGACTGTGTCGCATATGCTGAGAAATTTGCTTTCTGATATTAGACATTTTTTTAATTTGTTTAGGCATATGTGCAACAATTTCTGGTTTTTCCTGTTCTGGCTTAGGCTCTGGCCTTATCAACTCTTTAGTACTATGATGACTGATATATAATTGAAAATCTTTTTTTGTTACTCTACCTCCTCTTCCTGTACCAATTACTTTTTCTAATTCTGAAAGAGGAACATCATTTTCAGCTGCCATACGCATTACAACTGGAGTATAATATTTCTTAGTTCCTTTTTTTATATTTACGGATGAATTGTCATCCGCAATATCTATATCAGGCAACTTAGAAGTAGCCACCTTTTCTTTAGCTTTTTTTTCTTCAGTTTCTCTTTTCTCAGGAAAGTTTTGATCAGCATTTTCAGAATCTATTTTCGCGATCACCTTTCCGACTTCAACGGTTTCATTAACATCCGCCAAAATCTCAATAATAGTACCTTCAGCTGAACTAGGAATCTCTGAGTCAACTTTGTCTGTACTTATCTCCAGTAATATTTCATCTTTTGATATCCGATCACCTATATTTTTCTTCCATTCAATAATGGTGCCTTCCATAATAGATTCACCCATTTTAGGCATTACTATTTCAACAATCATGCTAATACTCCAGCAATTCTATAATAGAGAAAGCAATATCATCCACGTGAGGTAATATTTCTTCCTCCAAAAAAGGATTATAAGGTATCGGCGCATCTTTCGCGCCTACCCTTCTAATAGGGCCATCAAGATTTTCGAAACAATGCTCCGCTAACAGAGCTGAAATTTCTGCTCCTGGACCACTAGTTAAATTATCTTCATGAACAATAAGCGCTTTCCCTGTTTTCTTAATTGACTCTTCGATAGTGGAAAAATCTAGTGGGTTTAGAGTACGCAGATCAATTATTTCAACCAACCCATTTTCAATCTCATTTGATTTTATTGCATCAATCGACTTTTGGACCATTGCGCCCCATGTAATTATCGATAAACTATCACCCTCTTGGACTATTTTAGCCTTTCCAAAAGGTAATAAATAATTTTTATCTGGCTCTTCGGACGAAGCATAGCTTTGTCTATATAAAGATTTATGTTCCATAAAAATTACGGGATCATTCATCCGACAGGCCATTTTTAATAAACCCTTAGCATCTGAGGCATTTGAAGGATACGCAATATAAATACCTGGTAAATGAAAAAAGAAACCATCAATAGACTGGCTGTGACACAAGCCGCCATGAATATATCCCCCTACAGGCGCTCTTATAACCATCGGACAATTCCACGCATTGTTAGATCTGTAACGCAAAGTAACAACCTCATTTCTAATTTGCATCATTGCCGTCCAAATATAATCAGCAAATTGAATCTCGACCACTGGCTTATAGCCCGTAACAGCCATTCCAATTGCAGTACCAATTATTGATGATTCCGCAAGAGGAGAATTAAATACACGATCTGTACCAAACTGATTCGATAAACCTTTTGTTGCTGTAAAAACGCCACCCTTTGGATCTGCTATATCCTGACCAAATATTATCATTTTCTCATTTTTTATCATTTCTTCTTTTAAAGCATGGTTAATTGCATCAACCATTACAACATTATCCTCTATAATATTTTTTTCAGTCTCAACTAAATTATTTTCATTACTATATACATGATTAATTGCAGAACCTGGATCTGGGTGCTCTTGTAATTCTGCCCATTCTGCATCTAGATCTACTAGATTATTTATATCCTTGTGCAGGATGTCAGATTTTTTTTGAGTTATTATCTTATTCTTTATACAATACTCTTCCATAATCATTACAGGATCTCTTTTTTTATCCTTTTCCAAATCTTTATTTGAACGATATTTTCTATGATCATCTGAACTAGAATGAGGCAATAAACGGACAACATTTGAAACAATCAAAGATGGACCTCTACCCTTTCTGGCCCGTTGAGAAGCCTGCTTAAAAGCAAGATTAGTTTCAAAATAATCAGTCCCATCTACATCATATTTATATAGATTTTCATAGCCTGAAGCTAGAGCGCTTATAGAGCCCCCCGTTTGCTCAGATTTATGAGTACTTATAGCATATTCATTATCTTGAATATGAAATACTATGGGCGCTTTAGCTCTGCTTGACCAATTTAAAGCCTCATGAAAATCACCCTGACTAGTAGTGCCCTCACCAGCAGAAACATAAACAATTTCTTTTGTATTATCTAATTTTCTAGCTAAGGCACAACCTACGGCCTGCAAAAACTGGGTGCCAGTCGAGCTTGATTGGCTCACAATCCTTAATTTTTTTAGTCCATAATGGTGCGGAAGCTGTCTCCCACCAGAGCTGGGATCTTCTGCTCTAGCTAAAGAGCCAAGCATATGATCTCTGGCATTCATGCCAATACCAATGCAAAATGCAAGATCACGATAGTATGGGAAAAACCAATCTTCTCCAGGTCTAAAAACTACTGAAGCAGCGAGTTGTGCAGCCTCATGACCAGAGCAACCCATATGAAAAAAACTCTTGCTCTGTTTTAAAAGGGTCAACATCTTATTATCTAAAGATCTAGACAAAATCATATTTTTATATACATCAAGAATTTGTTTTTTTGTAAAACCGTAAAACCTAGCCATCAGCGGTTGTTTTCGAAAAATATTTAAAAAAATTATTTAATAAATTAGACTTAACCAAACCCATATCCTTCTGGCCAAAGCCTAACTCTTTCATAGAGGTGACACCATATTCAAAGACACCACAGGGTATAATACCATCGTAAAACTTTAGATCAGGGGAAACATTAATTGAAAACCCATGCATGGTTACCCACCTACTTATTCGAACTCCCATAGCAGCAATTTTTTCATCTTCGACCCATACACCAGTCAGCCCTCTACGTCTATCAGCTGAAATAGAAAAATCACTAAGTGTATCAATAATAACCTGCTCTAGAGTACGCATATACCATGTAATACTCGGTCTATAATCCTTTAAATTAATTATTGGATAACCAACGAGTTGCCCAGGGCCATGAAAAGTTACATCACCACCTCTTTCAACATGAAAAACATCCAAATTCATATCTCTATTTTGCAATAAATGATTTGCACTTGCATTTTTACCAAGTGTATAAACAGCATCATGCTCAGTTAAAATAATCGTGTCCTCAATATTTCCTGAAATTCTTTGTTTTTGCAGTTTTTTTTGTAGATCCCAAACTTCTTTATATGAAGTGGTACCCATATTAACAACCTTTATTTTTGATGGCTCAGTATCAATCATTGGTGTATAGCTGAACTAAATGCATCCATAGATGCTTCCATAATTGCCTCAGATAAAGTTGGATGGGGATGTATTGAATGCAATATTTCATTATATGTA
>CAZLPW010000048.1:0-15315 GCA_964561495.1 uncultured bacterium
GTTCTCTAGTTCGATCATTGAGTCAAGGGTAGAGACAAGCCTTGACTTTATTGAATATCTTGATAGTTTTAGCTCAGGAGATGGGCAATACCATGTTGTTGCAAAGCTTAATAGAGAAAAATATTTTAAAAAAATAGCTATTGAATTGCAAAAGGCGGAGAGCAGGTCAGCAAATTTGATTCAAAGTGCCACATCTGAATTTAATGGCTCAAGTTTTAAAATATTGTCAGAGGCAATGGATGAGATAGATCCATATCTGGATCTTAACCCAAAAATGGTGTTTCCTCCACGATCAGGTAATGAAGAGGCAATATATGATATTATTTCAAAACTAATTTATGATTATAATAATAGAGTTAAGATAGTTACAGACCCAAAAAAAATTGTTTTCACACCACTCTTAGATTCCAAAAAAGATTTTAGATTACATGCTCTTGATAAAAAAACAAATAGACCAATATCAAATATCTCGTTAGTTATGGGTGCCTCTTTTATAGATATGTTTGATACTTTGGTCACTGACCAGGTAGGTAGCGCTAGATTTGGATTGCCAGACTATTTTCCAGCTGCTTCGAAAAATAAAGTATTATTTAAATTAGATTTTTCCAAAATAAATAATTCTCAGGTAAAACATTTATTGGAAATATCTATTATTCAGTTTCCTCTAAATGTAGAGATTATTAATCCTTCTCTTTATATTGAAGATGATTTTCTTAATCTTGGGGAAAAAGTTTCTAATAAATTGCTTGTTGATAAGGTAAAAACTTTTTTTGAGAATTCTTATGCTGCTGTATTTGTCAACTCAATAGAGTCTTCAGATTTGAGACTTGCTATAAATATTCGTACTGAAAAACGGAGAGAGAGATTAAATAATAATTTCCCCTATATTGTGTACGCCTCAGGGGTTATTAGTATCTCAAGAAGTGCTGATAATGTTGAGATAAAAAATATTCAAATTTCTGAACAAAAAGGTTCTGACTTTGATTCAGAGCGTCTAGCGGGTACAGATGCTATTAATAAAATAGAAAAATATTTGGAACTAAGTTTTACAAATTCACAATAAATTTCAAATCTAATCCAATTCACATTGGGATTTAACTGCATTTTTTATTTATATTATTGGTACTTAATTGTAAAAACTAAAAGGTCATGCTTATGAAGTATATATCAATTTTTCTAATCTTTATTTCTTCACTTGCTTTTGCTGGTGGTAATTGTGGCTCTAAGAGCGCATATAATAAAGCTGGCACAGATGTTGCCTATAATAAAGTTACGATGAAAGTTAACGGCATGCAGTGTGCATATTCTTGTGCAGGGAAAGTCACTCAGATTGTTCAGGAGATCAAGGGCGTTAAAGAGTGTAATGTTGACTTTGAAAATGGTACAGCGACTGTTGTTTTTGAAGATGAAAATTTAAACTCTGATGCTATTGCTGAGGTTATCAGCAAAAAGACTACTTACAAAGTAGAGGTTCAGGATAAAGAAAAAAAGAAGGACGTAGGTCGTATCTAAGTATTTACTTAATCTTAAAAAAGCCCCGCAGTGTTGGGGCTTTTTTTTTGGCTAAGTATTCATAATTAAAAATATTAGAAATTAAAGTTTTATGTTTTTTGTTGTAGCGCTATCTATGTTAGTTATAATCCATGGATATGTGGGATTTAAAATAATCCCAGCGATTGGTTTTTCTGGATTCAATAATATTATTGCGTGGGCTGTACTTTCTTTGGTTACATTTCTTCCTATTGCTCCTATTGGCTTTAGATTTATAGGGATTGAAACAAAATTAATTGATAAAGTTTCTCTCTTAGGTTACACTAGCCTTGGTTTTTTTGTTCTTACCTTTATCATTTTGATTTTCAAAGAAATGATAGTATTTACAATACTAGGTTTTGAAAAAGTTCTACCCTATTTCTCAAAATCTTCTGAGTTAATTAATAATGAGAGAAGGGAGTTTTTACAAAAATCTTTAAGCGTAGGTGTGTTAACTATAACCGCTCCCTCTGCTGCATATGGATATTATCAATCTCGCAAGGGTCCTACAATTATTGAGCAAAATATTAAACTCGGTGATAAACTTCCCAATTCATTTAATGGGCTGACTATTGCACAGATATCGGATCTTCATGTTGGACCAACAATAAAAAAAGGTTATGTTGAAAATGTAGTAGGCAAAATAAGTCGAATTAATCCAGATATGATTGTTATTACTGGTGACCTTATAGATGGATCAATTAAACATCTTAGAAATGATTTAGCGCCTCTGGCAGACTTAAGCGCACCTTATGGAGTCTATTTTGTTACGGGAAATCATGAATATTACTCGGGCGTAGATTATTGTCTTGATCATGTAGATGGATTAGGGATAACAAATCTAATTAATGAACATATTTTAATTAGCAAGAATAAAGATAATATTGTTTTAGCGGGTGTTACAGACTTTAAGGCTGGTTACATTAAACCGTCACACCATAGTAGTCCATCACATGCATTGGATGGTGTACCAAAAGATCTCGTAAGGATTGTTTTAGCACATCAACCAAATTCTATTTATGATGTTCACAAGGCTGGAGTTGATTTGCAAATTTCTGGGCACACGCATGGTGGGCAATTTTGGCCTTTTACAATTCCTACCAGTCTCGCAAATGCATATTTGGCAGGTCACTATAATCACTTAGGAACACAAGTTTATGTAAACCGAGGAACAGGATATTGGGGGCCTCCACTTCGTCTGGGTGTCACATCTGAGATTACTTTATTCAGGTTAATTAGACAAAAATAATTTTACTCTCTGTGGCTGTTTTAAAAATAGCTAATAATATAAATTTATTGATTTCTCATAGCTAATTCTTGGGTAATATTCACGGATTAATTTTAACAAAATGGAGTAGTTATGTCTGATGTAGTATATGAATTCACTGATCAAAACTTTGAAACAGAGGTTCTCCAGGCTGATGTTCCTGTGCTTATTGATTTTTGGGCTACTTGGTGTGGTCCTTGTAAGGCTATTGCGCCAGTAATTGAGGAAATCGCTGCTGAATACGAGAATAAAGTTAAAGTCGGTAAAGTGGATGTTGATCAAAACCAGAACACGGCAATGCAATTCGGTGTTCGGAGTATACCAACACTGCTTTTGATAAATAATGGTAAGGTTGCGAATCAAATAGTTGGAGCAGTACCAAAAGAAAACATTACTAAAGTTTTGGATGAAGCTTTATAATAAAATTTTTAATAATAATAAATGAAAAGAAATATTATTATCATAGGCTCTGGACCTGCGGGATTGACTTCTGCTATATACAGTGCTCGTGCAAATTTAAAACCTCTAGTGTTTGAAGGAGCCCAGCCTGGTGGACAATTAACAATCACAACTGATGTTGAGAATTATCCTGGATTTTCTGATGGTATAATGGGCCCTGATCTGATGAATGAGTTTAGAAATCAGGCCCAAAGATTTGGCGCGGACTGTCAGTTTAAGACAGTTGAAAAGGTTGACCTTTCTGGTGATACTTTCAAAATATGGTGTGGAAAAGAAGAGTATGACTCTAAAGCCGTCATTATCTCAACTGGTGCATCTGCAAAGCTGTTAGGTCTCGAATCCGAAAAAGAGCTAATGGGCTATGGAGTATCTGCGTGTGCCACCTGTGATGGTTTTTTTTATAAAGATAAAAAAGTTCTAGTAGTAGGTGGTGGTGACTCTGCTATGGAAGAGGCTACTTTCCTGACTAAATTTGCCAAAGAGGTGGTAATAATTCACAGAAGAGAAGAATTTAGAGCTTCTAAGATTATGATTGACCGTGCTCTATCAAACCCTAAGATAAGGGTTTCATGGAATTCTATTGTCAGCGAAATAATTGGAAATAAACAAGACGGCGTCTCTGGTGTTAAGATTCAAGATTCGGTTACTGGTGATATAAGGGATGAAAAATGCGATGGTGTCTTTATGGCTATAGGTCACACACCTAATTCTCAGCTTTTTGAAGATTATCTAGAGCTTGATGGCAATGGCTACATTAAAACTCAGGCTGACAGTACGAAGACAAACATAGATGGTGTGTTTGCATGTGGAGATGTTCAGGATCATATATATAGGCAAGCGGTAACTGCAGCTGGGACAGGTTGTATGGCCGCTATTGAGGCAGAACGTTGGCTTGAAAATAATTCTGTTTGATTGGATAATAATTTTTCTTTTTTAATTGGTTAAATACTGGAAAGGCTAATAAAAAGTGCCAAAACAAAAAAGAGTACTGTTTGATATAAAAAATTTAGAAAAATCTTATGGGACGAAGTCCGTATTATCTATAAAAAACCTTAGTATTCATCCAGGTACTATATATGGTGTTCATGGAAATATTGGTTCTGGGAAGTCCACTCTTTTGGGGATTCTTTCAGGAAATATGAAGCAGGACTCAGGTGTCGTACTTTACGATGATAGGGAATATAAGAACGATTGGTTAGGTAGAATTGTTCCAGAAAAAGAAATTTTTTATATAAATCTTAATCAAAAAAAATATCAAAATATGAGTGTCAAATATTTTGTAAATAAAAATCTAAATAAAAATAGCAATATTTTTTTGAAGAGGTATTTTGATAAAACTGACTCGAAAGAATTTTTAAATACTAAAATTTCTAATATAACTGATGGTGAAAAAGAATGGTTGATATTACTATTGGCGATTGAAAGTGATCCTCGAGGTGCTTTCATTGATAATTATGGAATATTCTTTGATAGTAATATGGAAAGAAATTTCCGTTCGGATATTTTAAAGATGAACAGAAGATTAGGTACAACATTTATTATATCAGCACCAAGCGATTTTTACCTAAAACAATTTGCATCGGTTTTAATTAGATTGGAAAAAGGAAG
Source organism: uncultured bacterium (assembly GCA_964561495.1). Classification (GTDB taxonomy): domain Bacteria; phylum Fidelibacterota; class Marinisomatia; order Marinisomatales; family UBA1611; genus CAZLPW01. The sequence continues at coordinate 4,865 of CAZLPW010000048.1, forward strand.
AATATCAAGGATTAGATCTGGTATATCAAGGAAAGTTGATAAAAAACGAAAAACAAAGGTACGGCAAAAAAATAGAACAAGGCGGCGCTAAAACAATTATTATATTTTATTCATTTAATTTCATTTCATTGTTTTAGTCCATGCAAAACTTGTTTAGGATTTATATATTTTTACTTTTATTTATTATAAACCATCTGATCTCTCAACCAGACAATAGATTTTTACCTTTTGATTGGGTTCAGTATAGATACTCAGGTGCATTAACAAGTCTAACCGAGGGATATTCTTATTTATATATTGGGACCGAAACAGGTGGTGTAAAACGCTATAATTTATTTAGTAATAATTTTGACGAGCCAATAACAATTGCACAAGGTTTAAAAGAAAATTCAGTTACTGCGATTCATTTTGATCATGGAACTGGTATATTGTGGGTATGCACACCCAATTTTATACATTATTCTTACACAAGGGAAGGCGACTGGAGCTCGCTGGAGATTATAAATACTGGTCTAACTAAATTTGACAAGATAACTAAAATTGGTTCCACGCAAGAATACGTATGGATTAAGGGAAATTCTATTTTTGTAAAACTTGATCGTTCTTCTGGTGTCGTAGCGGGAATGTTTCCTTATCCCGATGAATTGCAAATCCAATGGAGCGGCTCTTATTCAAATAGGTGGGATAATGATTTTGATAATATTATTAATAACTATCCGATTATGGGAGGCTGGATTTCATCAGGGAATAGCTTTATTGATCAGTTGGGAAGAAATGTTGATATAGTCTCAACATTGATTGGAAGACACGGTGATGTTTGGGTTGGTTGCGATAATGGAATTTTGCTTCAAGGTAGGCAATCAAATGAGATATTTTATCCGTTTTCAACATCGGTTCCAGTAAAGGATGTAGTAGGTATGATGATGTCTGATCAGTTAATATACATTGGTGGGTTGGAGATTTATTCAGGAAATGGTGTGTCGTGGTTAAATACAAATACGAATGAATCTTTCACTTTTGATTTTGAGTCTAATATCAATATGGCTCCTACATCGATTTACTCTATCTGGGACTCTAAAAATACATTATGGGCTGGAGGTGATAATTGTGTTTTGGTCTATGATAAAGTCGACAGGTTTTGGAGAACGCTAGAGCAAAATCAAGGAATACCAGAAGGAAAGGTCGGAAGTATAATAGGTGATGATGAGTATGTTTGGATTGCAAGTGACAATGGAATAAGAAGAGTGGATTCAAAATCGTGGAAAGAGGAACCAGTGGGTTTTGAATATCTTTTTAATTCGCTAAAGATTTATGATTTGGAGTTAGTTGAAAAAACTATTTGGATTGCAAGTAGATCTGGAATTTATTCCTTTAATAATGCTCAGCCACAGTTAATTAATGCTAGAGATATCGGCAAGCTTGGTTTTGATAGTCCTATATCTAATGTTACTACTTTAAACTATGAAGATGAGAGTCTTTATGCGGCCTGTGATGCTGGAATTATTAAGTTTGATTTTTATGAAAAAGAGTGGACACTATTGTTTCCTGTAAATTTTTATCAAGATAAAATTATTAATTCAATGGAGGTAAATAATAAATATTTATTTCTAGGTGTAAATAATGGTATAATCCGAATTAATAAAAGGAATGGATTTATTCGTGAATATTTATTTCCATTTATTGGAAGAGTAAATCAAATGAAATTAGATAGAAACTTTATTTGGCTAGGTACCACCTCTGGTTTAATTAAATTCAAATGGACAAGAGAACAATAGTATTTAGATTTTTAATCTTTGCGGTATTGATTTTTGGATATGTATCTAGTCAGAGCATGGCTCGAAATCGTAAAAATAAAATTAATAATGTTGATAAGTTTGGTCTGTCTATATTCCCAAAAGTACTTAACGCCGATAGCGTTGAGATATTTACATTGTTAGAGATACCATTTTATTCTGTCCAGTTTATAAAAAAAAATAAAACATTCATGGCATCATATAATCTCTCAGTGTCACTGCAGGATGATTCTGGAAAAGAGGTAGGACATATGATTTGGGCTGACAGCATAATTGTTAATTCTTATAAAGAGACAAGATCAATTTTAAAAAACAGGAAGTATGACTATAAATTCAATATAGAAAAGCGAAAATATAAGATTGTTGCAGAGCTATTGGATAACGATACAAGGAAAAGAGGCAATAGGCAATTTAGATTTGATTATTCTAATTTAAAAAAGAAGCCAAATATTTTAGAGCCTTACTTTTTATTTGGAAAAAGAAAAGATTGGGATTTTGGGAAGGAAAACATTCCTTCTTATGGTACTAGAGTTAAAGAAATAAACGATAGTTTAGGAATTTGCATATCGGGTTTTGTAAAAAAAGGTAAATATGATATTTTAGTTGAAATAAACTACCAGAATAAAGAATCTATTGTTGATACTATATCTAATATATCAGATAAAGAATTTTTTGAAAAAATAATTTTATTTGATTCTAATAGATTTAATCTGGTAAATAATAAAGTTAGAATAAAATTAGTTCAGGGTAAGAGAACTAAGTCTAAGGAATTAGTTTTATCAGTTTATAAACCAGGTGTTTCTCAATTTGTATATGATATTGATCTAGGAATAAGACAGATGCGTTATTTGCTTAAGGGTGATAAAAGAAAATTATTTAAGGGAAAAAATAAATCTGAGAAAGAAGAACTTTTCTATCAATTTTGGAAATCAAAAGATCCTACCCCTAATACTGAAGAGAATGAACTCATGGAAGAGTATTTTTCCAGAGTAGCATATTCAAATGAAAATTTTAATTCTTGGGGGCAAGGTTGGGAGACTGACATGGGAATGATCTATATACTTTTTGGCCGTCCTGATGAGGTCCAAAGATCAAATCCTACATCCTCTAGCCAGACAACGTATCAAGTTTGGACATATTATAACTTAAACAAACAGTTTGTATTTAAAGATCTTAATGGTTTTGGAGATTATCGACTTGATAGCCCTTTCATGGGATCTAACTTTTAAAAATTTGGACATATATTTAAATATTATTTCTTAAAATCCAAGTTAACAATTCATAAAAGTTCAATGTAAATTATTATAAAGTTTTTTGTTTTATAAGTTAATATAACTATATGTCATCAATAAATATTCCTCATTTTGTCAATTGGATATCTGGAGATATTGCTATTGACCTTGGAACGGCTAATACTTTAATATGGATGAAGGGAAAGGGGGTCGTAATAAACGAGCCATCGATTGTTACCCGGTCTGTACATAATGATGCAATTGTAGCAGTTGGTGATGAGGCAAAGGCTATGTTGGGTCGTACTCATCGGGATCTAGAGACCATAAGACCTTTACAAGATGGTGTAATAGCTGATTTCAGAATGACGGATGGTATGCTACAAGGTTTTATTAGGAAAATAAACCTTAATCGACTTTCAAGGCCTCGAATGGTAATATGTGTTCCCTCAGGTGTTACTGAGGTTGAAAGAAGAGCAGTTAAAGATTCGGGCGAGAGAGCAAATGCGCGTGAAGTCTATTTAATTGAAGAGCCTGTTGCAGCTGCAATAGGTATAGGCTTGGATATTAGTCAGCCAATTGGGAATATAATAGTTGATATTGGTGGTGGAACAACTGAAATCGCTGTTATTTCGCTTAATGGAGTTGTTACGAAGGAGACAATCCGTATTGCTGGTGATGAAATGGATGAAGCTGTTTTACAATGGTTTAGGAATGAGCATAAGTTAGAAATTGGTTTGGCAATGAGTGAGACAATAAAAAAGTCAGTAGGGTCTGCAATGAAAATGAGCTCAGAGACCATTGCAGTTAAAGGTCGTGATTTAGTTTCTGGAATTCCAAAAACAATAGAAGTCTCTTCTGATGAGATCAGGCAAGCACTTAAAGATCCAGTTAATTCAATAGTTGAGGCTGTTAAACGTTGCTTAGAGCAAACACCTCCTGAATTAGCTGCCGATATACTTGAGAGAGGTATAATCCTTGCTGGAGGTGGCAGTTTGTTAAAGGGTATTGATCAAATTATTAGAGAGAGGACAAAAGTTCCTGTAAATGTGTCTGAGGATCCACTTTTATCTGTAGTAAAGGGTACGGGAATGGTACTGGAAAATTTAAAAAAATATGAGGCAGTGCTTCTTTAAGGTTGTATGCTCAACCGTTATTTACTAATACTAAAAAATAGAGATCATATTGTATTTATAGTATTAGCTCTTGTTTCTTGTTTAATCTTAATTAATAATAGTGACCCCAGAATGTACGTTGTGAGGGGTAAATCAGCTGATTTTGTTGCTTTTCTTTCATCTCCCGTTACTTGGGTTCGATCGCTAATGTATTTAGAGGAAGAGAATAGACTCTTAAGAGAGTCAAATTTATTTTTAACACTACAGATTGAATCTATGTTAAATCTTGAAAATGAGAATACAGAATTAAAAGATATGCTTGGGTATAAATCGAAGACTGATTTAACTATAATTCCTGCGCGAGTGGTTAATAAAGGCACACAGCCGAATCTTCTATCTGTAATTCTTAATGCAGGATCTAATGATAATGTAAAAGAAAACCAACCTGTTTTAACAGCAAAAGGAATAATAGGTAAAACAATTTTTGTTGGCGAATCAGCTTCAATTGTTCAATTAATCAATGATGTAAACTACAGAGTAAGCGTAAGGATACTTCCTAGTGGAGCGACAGGTATTCTGCGTTGGGTTGGAGATGGGAAAGCAGAGATAAAGGAAGTTCAAAAAAATGTAAATATTTCTATTGGTGACGAGGTGATTACGTCTGGATATAGTGATATATATCCCTCTGGTTTGCCAGTGGGTAAGGTAGCTGGTGTGATTGATAAAAGAGGAAGTTTTCATAAAAATGTCACTGTTTCATTGCCCAATGATTTGTCTGTTTTTCAGCACGCTTTTGTGATTATTGGTAGAAATGATTAAAATTAAATATATAGTACTGCAAATTATATTTGTTTTTTTTATTCAATTATTATTATCTGAATTTCTTGCTATTGATACTATTCGTCCTGATTTTATTATTATTTTGGTTTTATATTGGTCAAATAATTATGGGAGATTATTTGGTATGATTATGGGATTTGTTGTTGGGCTTTTAAGTGATTTATCAGGGACCGCATCATTTTTTGGTTTATCTCCTCTTACTTATCTTATTACAGGATATTTAATGGGAACACTAAAGAATAAAACTTCTACTATTAATTTATTTTATTTCACTATTCTTTGGATAATTATATTATGTACTCAATTTTTAATCACATGCGCAGTTAGGTATCAACACTTATTTGGTGTAAATAATATATTATTTTGGTCTAAATGGGCTGGCACCTGCGTTTACACACTGTGTTTTTGTGGAATTTTTCAATTCATAAATCCTCTTCGCAGGCCTAGTTAATGTTAAAAGCTGATAATGTAGTCTCCTATGCACAATATTTATTTGCAGGGATTTTTGCTTGGTTTATTATAATTATATTGATTATAAGATATTTTCAAATTCAGGTTATAGATAATGATTCCTATAGTAGAAAAGCGAATTCAAATAGAATTCGTAAGATTACACAAACAGCCCCCAGGGGTTTGATTCTTGATCGCAATGGTCAAATACTTGTGGATAATTATCCAACATATGTTTTAACAGCTATACCATGGGAGCTGTCTGATAAAGAAGAAAAGTTTTCAATTATTTCGAGTGTTATTGGTCTAAATAAAGAAAAGGTAGAAGAAAATTATAAAAAATATTATAGAGGCAGATTTAATCAAGTTAGGATTGCAAAAGATTTAAATTTCAATCAAATATCCAGGCTAGAAGAGAATAGGATTGACCTGCAAGGAATATACTATGAATATTATCCAGAGAGAAATTTCCCAAGTATTATTAGAGGGTCCCATATTTTTGGGAATGTAAAAGAAGTTGATAGAGAGATAAGAAATTCATTAATAAATAAAGAAAATTATGAATTAGGAGATATGATAGGCTGGAGTGGCATTGAGAAAAAGTATGAAAAATTTTTAAAAGGGAATAGGGGGATATATTTTTACGAAGTTGATGCTTTAGGTAGGGAAGTAGGTCATATTAATGATCTTGAGCCTCAAGAACCAATACCAGGAGAAAATATTATTACAACCTTGAATTTAGAAATTCAAGATAAAGTGGAAAAAATTATTAAAGGTAAAAAAGGGGTATTACTAGTAAGTGAAAGTCATTCTGGAGAAATTTTAGCAGCAGTTAGCTCCCCAGATTACGACCCTGAATTATTTACAGGTTTAATACTTAAAAGTACATGGAGTGAAATATTAAATAATCCAGATAAGCCTCTATTAAATAGATATCTGCAGGGTCTGTACCCGCCAGGATCTATTGTGAAAATGATTACCCAAGCTGCGCTTATGGAAATAGTTGATTTTGATCCAAACACCACATATATCTGTGATGGTTCCTATCAATTTGGCGATAGGTTATTTGGTTGCTGGTGGCATGAAGGTCATGGAAAAATAAATATGTCTGGCGCCATGTTACAATCATGTGATGTATACTTTTATAAAGCTATTCAGTTGCTTGAGCTTGATCAATTAGCTGGGGTTTTTAGAGAATTTGGTTTTGGAGAACTTACTGGTATTGATATACCTGGTGAAGCAAAAGGGATAGTACCAGACAAAGCATATATGAATAAAAAACATGGTCGATATAACTGGAGCAAGGGTGCTCTCTTAAACATTTGTATTGGACAAGGTGAAATTCTTTCGACTCCAATGCAAGTATTAAATTTTACCAATTTAGTTGCAACCAGAGGCCAAGCGCTGAGGCCGCATTTCGTTATGAAAGAATATCAAAATGAAAATTTTACACCAAATATCAATGATGAAACCTGGGACCAGATTATAATGGACATGTCTTTAGTTATAACAGATGAAAACGGAACTGGGAAAAATGCAGCCCTTAACATACCAGGGATATCTGTTTTTGGTAAGACAGGTACTGCTGAAAACAATCATGGTGATAGCCATGCTTGGTTTATCGGCTGGGTTGAAAATGGTCAGAGAAAATATTCTGTAGTTGTGCTTATGGAAAATGCAGGTTCTGGTGGAAAAGTGGCTGCTCCAATAGCAAAAGAAATATTTTATGCGTTGGTAACAAAACATGATAAAATAGTTTATAATTAATGTTTAGGATTAATAGCGATGTGTTTGATGAAATTCCAAGACAGCTGATTTGGGCTGTAGTTTTTCTTAATATTTTAGGTTTATTTGCTCTTAAAAGTATTGCGCAACATCATACTGGACTTATTTTGCAAAACCCGTTCACAAAACAACTAATATTTTTATGCCCTGCGGTCATTATTTGTATTTTGATTACCATGACTCCTAGGTACTTAATACATAAATACGCTTATCCTCTTTATGCAATTGGAATTGTTTTAGTTTTATTACCTTTTTTAGGCGAACCTCATTCGGGTACTTACCGTTGGTTGGAATTTGGTCTGCCTATATCAATTCAACCCAGTGAATTTGCCAAGGTGTTTACTATACTTGCTCTCGCTAGATATCTTTCTGATCACAATTTAAAGATGAGAAGTCTTACAGTGATTTTTGCACCTATTATTTTGGTAATTCTCCCTACGTTTATTATTCTTAAGCAACCAGATTTAGGAACTGCGGTAATAATAATAGCACCTTTATTACCGATGTTGTATTGGTCTGGTGCAAATCCATTTCACCTTTTTTTACTTTTAGCGCCTATTCTTAGTATGGCAACAGCATTTCATTCAGTTGCTTTCACGGTTTGGGCAATAATTTTATCAATCGTAATAGTATTATCAAGACCTAATAGATTTATTTCATTGATCATTTTTTTTGGAAATATATTTTTGGGATTGCTTTCTCCTGCTCTTTGGAATAGTTTTTTTACACAATATCAACGGAATAGGATATTGACATTATTTAATCCTGAAAAAGATCCTTTAGGCGCTGCCTATCAAATTATACAAAGCAAAACAGCAATTGGGTCAGGCGGTATGTTTGGAAAAGGGTGGGGAGAAGGAACTCAAACTCAGTTAAAGTTTCTCCCAGTCCAAGAGTCCGATTTTATATTATCTGTTATTGGTGAAGAGTTAGGCTTTATTACTATTGCTTTTACATTATTGGTTTTTGGATATTTTTGTTCTCAGATTATTAAGAGTTCATTTCTTTCAAAAGATAGATTCTCAAGCCTTGCTCTTATAGGTTTTGCAACAGTTTTTTTATCTCATGTTTTTGTAAATACCGCTATGACTGTTGGTTTAATTCCTGTGAAAGGGTTACCATTTCCATTTGTATCAGCTGGAGGTTCATTTTTAGTGGCTTGCTATATTATGTTAGGGCTAGTGATGAAGTTGAGTGTTAATTACGCGGATTGATTTAAACTTATTTGATGAAATTAAATTAACTGGTAAATTAGACAAGCGCTTTAAGTTAAAATGGAAAATAAATGTTGAAGAGCTCCACATATTACTTATCAGTTTCCTTAATTATAACTTTCTTTAATTCATATATTATAGCCCAATCTGGATGGGAGAAGGAACAGCGTAGGCTAAATGCTAAAATTGACCGCATTCGTGTGCAAGTAGATTCCTTAGAGATGGATAATCAAATATTGTTGCCCGAGCTAATGTCTGCTTTTAAGCAGGCTGTAAAAAGTAAATCTCAGCAAGACTCAGTAACTTTAGTTATACTTAAAAGAATAAATACACTTAGCAATAAAATATCTGCTCTTGAGTCACAAAGTAGGTATGCAGATAGCACTGCTTTAGAAAATTTAAATAGGCTTGTTCATATTGAAAATAAAATAGTGACATTGACAAATAGTTATAATGAAATGGCTAGATTAAAATCTGGGGGGCCGATTTCGTCTGCTCCAGAATTTAATCTAGCGCAATATAAGCAAAAATATATGGAGAGTCTGTCTAATTTTCAAAATCAGCAATATGATAGAGCAATCGAAGGCTTTCAATCTTTGGTTGAAGCAGATGCATCAAATGAATTAGCCGATAATAGTCAGTATTGGCTATCTGAATGCTTCTACGCTCAAAAGGATTTTAAAAGGGCCATAGCTGAATTTTCACGAGTCTTTACTTTTGCGGGAACCGATAAGAATGATGATGCCCAATTAAAAATTGGATTATCTTATAAAAGTATGGGAAATATAGAAAAAGCTAGAGAAGAATTCCAACGTCTCATAGATTATTTTCCAGGTAGTGAGTTTTACCCTAGAGCAAAGGAAGCTTTAAAACAGTTGTCAATTGACTAAGCGATTATTCGCGTAATTTAATATGCCAAAAAAACTTTATTACATTACTACGGAGATTACACCTTTTGCTAATCCTACTGGTTTAGGAGACTTTTCAGTTCATGTTCCATTAAGGCTGCAAGAAAAAGGACACGATATTAGAACTATTATACCAAAATATGGATACGTTAGTGAAAGAAAATATATTTTAAGAGAAGTAATTCGTCTTAGGGAGATACCTTTTCAATTTATTGGTGCTGGTCAGGTTGCAAGTGCTAAAAGTGCATTTATACCCAAGACGCGAGTTCAAATTTATTTTCTTGAAGATGAAAAATGGTTTAAACCTTTAACAAATCTAGTCTACAAATCGAAAAACGGAAGAATTTTAGCTGATAATGCTATACGTTATGGGTTTTTTTCCAAAGCGGTACTGTCTACTTTACCTCATTTGTTTTGGACACCACACATTTTTTTATGTAATGGTTGGCAAACAGCTATGTTGCCAGGTTTATATAAAAATCATTACGAAGGATTAAATAAATTTTATAAAAAAATTAAAACAATACTTCTAATTCATGATAATGATGAATATGCGAATGTTGCAAGAAATGATTTGGATTTAATGGAAATACCAATCGATTCATCTTTGAATGGGGATAACCTGAATGCGTATGAAGTTGCAGCATTCAATACCGATGGTATTGTTATTTTTAATAGGCCATCATCTTCGATATCGCAAAAGCTAATGAAATTACCAGGATTGGTAAAAAATAAGGAAAAAGTTAGTATTATAGAATTAAATGATGATGAAGATCCAGATTATGATTCATTATCCGAGGATTTGAATACAATTATTAAAAAAACTTCCTGATCATCATTACCTTATTATATTTATTTTATGAAACAATATAAGTTTCTAATATTACCAGGGATTCTTTTCTTAATTATTTCATCCGCGTGGCGTTGTCAAGAGAGTCCAATCTATACTGACCTATCAGATTCTAGTTTAACATTATTAGATACAACTTTTTACAATATTCATGGTGATTCCTATTGGGTTTCTCCTCAGCTGGGCTTAGTGGAAAGATTGTATTTTGGGTCTAAGAACAGTATCTCAGCATATAATAATCTTTTTGAAATGCCAAAATCAAGTTCT
>CAZLPW010000049.1:0-2599 GCA_964561495.1 uncultured bacterium
AGTCATAAGAGCTACCCATTGTGCTTGTAAATCTGTAGGAAAACCAGGGTAAACAGCAGTAGATATATCAACAGGTTTTATAAATTTTGCAGGCTTGATTGTTATGGAATCATCTTTATTAATCAACTCACAACCTGCATCTTTTAATTTTAAGATAACAGATAACAAATGATTCGTATTTATACTTTCTAAAGTAATCTCGCCTAATAAGGCACCCGCGATTAAAAATGTGCCAGCTTCAATTCGATCAGGAATAATCTCTATATCAGCTGAACTTAAAGCATCCACACCATCTATTACTATATTACTGGAGCCTATTCCACTAATATTAGCACCCATTAGATTTAAGAATTCACATAACTGTACAATTTCTGGCTCTTTTGCAGCATTACGAATAATTGTTTTACCTGTCGCCATTACAGCCGCCATTAGAATATTTCCTGTAGCACCTACAGATGGAAAATCAAAACTAATCTCCGAACCTTTTAATTTTTTTGCTTTAGCAACTATATATCCTGATTCTAAAATTATTTCAGCGCCAAGTTTCTCAAATCCTTTAAGATGGAAGTCCACAGGTCTAGGTCCCCATGCACACCCACCTGGGAGTGATACTCTGACTTCACCAAATTTAGCCAACAAAGGTCCCATAACATAAAACGAAGCCCTCATTGTCTTTACTAATTCATATGGCGCCTCTGGATTATCAACATTAGAGCTATTAATAACCAACTTTCCATTTGAAAAACTACATTCAGCACCAATTATCTCTAGCAATCTAATCATTGTTCTTGTATCTCTTAAATCAGGAACTCTTGAAATAACTGAATTTCCATTTCCAAGTATTGAAGCAGCCATAATGGGCAAAACCGCATTTTTTGCGCCACTAATTTTAACATCTCCAGATAAAGTCTGGTTTCCTTCGATTACAATTTTATCCATTTAATTACCTATTAAGTTTGATCCAATAAAAAGCTCTTTAATAATTACAGGGCTCTCTTCATCGTTTAAATATTTCAATTCTAATCCAACATTGTTATCATAAATCATTTTATTGATATGTAGATGATTATCAGCTAAGCCTACAATTTGAGCGAGATGGGAAATGCAAAATACTTGCTTTGTTTTTCCTAATTTTTTTAGATGACTGGCAACTTTTTGGGCAGCTTTTCCCGATATCCCTGAATCAATTTCATCAAAAATCAGCGTCCCTAAAGGATCTAAGTTTTGAAAAACTGATTTTATTGATAACATAATTCGAGACACCTCACCACCAGATGCAATTATCGATAAAGGCTTTAAAGGCTGACCGGGATTGGTTGTTAAATAAAATTGAATCTGATCATAACCATCAGGATATATTCTCACAAATTTATCATTGTGTGAAACAAAACTATTGTTATCAATAGTCTGAATTATTTTTATATCAAATCTAGAATTTGGCATTTCCAAAAGATTCATATTCTTCATTATCTCTTGTGATAAAATTTTAGAATTAACAACTCTATTTTTATGTAGTTTTTTTGAAATTAATATATATGATTTCTTTAAAGATTTAATCTTATCTTTTAAATCAAATAATAAATTTTCGCCAAAATCCATGTCCTTCAATTTTTCTTTGATTTTTACCAAAAAATCGTTAACCGCAGATATACTACCACCGTATTTTCTTTTTAATCTTTCAATTTCGTTCAAACGATTTTCTATTTCGGCTAACCGTTCTCTATCAAAATCAAATGATGCTAAATAAACATTAATATCAACACTTGTTTGTTCCAATAAAACCAAAGCTTGTCTCAATAATTCTGCAATATTATTAATATTACTATCAAATTCAATTAATTTTTCAATAGGCTTTAAAATAATTGATAATTTATGATTGATAGATAGATCGCCTTTTGACAGTGAAACATTTGCCTCATTTAATATTTTTGTAACCCTTTCTGTATTGCTTAATAATCTAAGCTCCTGATCTAAGATACTATCCTCATTACCTTTTGGGGATATTGATTCAATCTCCGAAATTTGAAATAATATCAATTCCTTTTGATCTCTGGCTTTAGCCAACTTATCCTCAAAAAGTTTCAGGTTTTTTTTTGTTATGGAAATTTGATCATAAATTATTTTCAATGAATCAACCTGATCTTCATGATCACAAAATCTATCTAGATAATATATGTGATAATTTTCATTTAAAATTAATTGCTGATCATGTTGACCATGAAAGTCAGCAACATATTGAGTTTCCTCTTTCAACTTTTTAAGTGTTATAGGTTTATCATTTAAGTAAGAACTTGAAGGACCCTCATATCGAATTATTCTTCTTATAACATTCTGATCATAAACCACTTCAATAATGGCACTTTTAGAACCATGCCTGACCATATTACGATCACAACTACCTCCGAATGCAATGGATAAAGCCTTCAATATCAAAGTTTTCCCAGAACCAGTTTCACCTGTAATTACTGTTAAACCGTCATTGAATGAAAGATCTAATTCTTTAATGATTGCAAAATTTTTGATATATAAATTTTTAATCATATTTTTTGCTTATCGTATGAGAAATTATATAACCCAATATTACACCTAAACCATCTGC
>CAZLPW010000049.1:2613-15256 GCA_964561495.1 uncultured bacterium
AGCTCTGAGGATATCTGCAATTGCATCAAAAGCATTTGGAAAACGCCCTGGTATTAATCCCTGGTAAACTTCATCTAAGATTCCAAACAAAATGCAATATATTATAATTTTGTAGCCTATACTTTTACTATACGATAAATATCCTAAAACACCTAATATAAAATATTCTATTAAATGATACAGCTTATCTTGTAGCCCGAACGAGAACCAACTTTTTGGGAACGAATTTCCTGGTATACTAGATACCATTAATATTAAAATTAAATAAATAAAAAATATTTTTTTATAGTCTTTCATATTTTTCAATTACAAATGGAATTCTTTCAATAATATCAGATGCTATTTGTCCTCTATACCCCTTACTAGTAATTATACTATCAGATGCTTTTCCATGCAAAAATGCTGATAGAGGTACAGCAGTTTTTTTATTTAGTCCCATCGCTAACAATCCACCAATCATTCCTGATAGAATATCCCCAGTCCCAGCTGTAGCCAGCCCTGGATTTCCAGAAATATTGATAAATACAGTATTATCATAGAATGAACAAGCAGGTACCTGTTTTACTAATGCAGAATGTTTATATCTATTCATAAATTTATTCATGAATGTAGAAAATTCATTTGAGACATGATTATAATTTGATTTAGCAAGTCTCGCGATTTCTCCAAAATGAGGAGTTATAACCAAATCAGATTTTGATTTATTTAGCAAATCTAACTTTCCATTAAAAGGATAAAGACCATCTGCATCTAACACAACAGGTTTTTTTAATTCTAATATTAGCTGCATTATTAATTTCTTTGTGCTTTTATTTCGTCCTAATCCAGGTCCTATAATTATCGAATCAGCTCGCTCACTATTTTCAATGATTTGATCTAAATGATTAAAAGATAGAAATCCTTTCCCCTGATCTTCAACAGGAATAGTAATTACTTCGGTGAGTTTACTTTCATATATAGTATTTAACGACCTTGGCGTAATGATTGATGTTAAACCTGCGCCAATTCGCAGAGCTCCCATAGCAGAAAGGGATGCTGCGCCAGTCATACCTATGGAACCACCTATAATTAGTACTCTGCCCTGTTTAAACTTATTGGTATTTAGATTAGGCTTATTAATATATTTTGTGACAGAATTTTCATTAAACTTATACCATTTAAGATTTTCAATACTATTTAATGCATCTTTTGGGAAGCCAATATCAACTCTTTTTATTTTACCACAAAATTCTGGACCATTTTGGAAAGACATCCCAATTTTTTCATAACCCATAGTAACAGTAATAGATGATTTTACTGCTACTGGACAAGCAAGTCCCGAATCAGCATCTAAACCAGTAGGAATATCTATAGAAATAACAGTTGACTTTGACTTGTTTATAAAGTTTATCCAATGAATTAAATCAGCCTTAATAGGGCCTCTAAACCCGATCCCTAAAATAGCATCTACAACTATAGAATAATTAAAATAATTGATGTCTTCAATATTGATACCAAAAGTAATTGGTATTTTATTTGCTAAGCATAAGTCTAAAAAGTATTTTGAATCTCCAATGTATTTTTTTTTATCATATAATGAATGTATATGAATGTTTACTGATTTATTTTTCAGTTCAAGAGCTGTAGAAAATCCGTCTCCTCCATTATTTCCTTTCCCACATATAATTAATACTGATTTTGACTTTTTTTTAAAAAATTCTTTTTCAATGATACTAGCAATCTTTTTCCCAGCATTTCCCATCAATTCTCTTCCTTGGATATGAAAGTCTTTAGACGCGATTTTATCTAAACTCTGTGCTTGAATTTTTGATAAAATCTGTTTCATTATTCTATAAACAAGGCCATTGAAATCGCATGCTCACTAGTATGAGATATAGACACTTTGCAAACACCCTTAATCTTAGATTTAAATTTGACTTTAGGCTCGCCTGATTCTAAAGATTGAATCTCTACTTGATTAATTCTAATTGAGCTATCTTTTTTTGCTGATTTAACTGCTTTAACAACGGCTTCCTTGGCGCAAAACCTACCAGCATAATGAATAGCCGGATCTGATTTAGAATTGCAATATACTTGCTCTTCTTTAGTGAAAATTTTATCTAGAAATTTATCTGACCTATCTTTTATTCTATTCCTAAATCTTGAAACATCTTCGATATCACAACCAATAAAAATTTCACTCACAATTATTAATAGTTTTTACAATTTTTATAATATCATAAATATCATTTAAATCCCAATCAGCTCCAGAAACTTTTGTCCCGAATGTATCTCCATAACGAGCAAATGCTGTACGCATTCCAATTTTTTTTGCTCCTACCACATCTCTATCAGGCCAATCACCAACCATTATTGTTTCATTCGAAATTAAATCCATCTTTTTTAATGCAAGTTCAAAAGGCTTTGAGGATGGCTTTCTTTCTTGACTATCATCATATGTAATAACTACATCAAAAAAATGATATAAATTAAGATAATAAATCCTCATCCAAGCTTCACGACTTGGAGCATCAGAAACTACACCCAACTTTATTCCATTTTTAACAAGAAACATTAAAGTATTATTTACATTTGGATATGCCATCAGATTAGCCTCCCTAGCTCTTCTGTAGGCAACGATTCCAGCAGCTAAAAATTTATTATCAACATATCCAATTTCTTTTTTCAAAAAAACATCAAAAACACTCTGATTCTCCCATCCAAACTTTTCATATATTTCAACTATATCTTTATAGGCTTTTTCTTCCTTTATTGATAAACCAGCCTCTATCATTCCTTTGATCGCTGCTTTCACAGCAAACTCCTTCATCTTCATAAAATCCAATAAAGTATTGTCTAAATCAAATATAACACCTTTAATGATAGTATCTTTTTTCAACTTTATTTTTGATATTTTTGAGGATTATTTATTTCATCAATTTGCCTAGCAGCAAGCTCACGCCAATCTCGATCTTTATGTGCTTCATCAAAATATCTTTTTGCTCGGGTTTTATTTCCTTTTCCAAATTCAGACACTCCCCATTCATACCACCCTCCACCAAATCTTTTTTGAAGCTCAGTACATTTTTGGGCTGCTTTACTTCCATCATCCCATTTTTCCAATGAATTAGCAGCTGTGGCTAATTGAAAAAACTTATTAAAATCACGATCATCTAGCTCTGTAGAAACTCTTAAATTATTAAAAGCGAGATCATATTTTTCCTGCAATAAGTACAGATGCCCTAAATGCATAAACCCATCCGCATACTGATTATCAATATCTATAATACTATTTAAAGTTTTCTCCGCTAATTCATAATTCCCATCTATTGTATATAGCTTTCCAAGATTACCATAGGCTTTTGAATATTTAGGATTAATATCAATGGCTTTTTCATAATTTGTAATAGCTTCTTTATAATTGCCATCTGATTCATAAACCGAAGCAAGTGTAAACCATGATTTATCGTGATCGGGTTTTATTTCTATTACGTTAGTTAGGTATTTTATTGCATCTTCTGATCTACCCATTTTCTTTTCAAGAACCCCTAACTGAAAATATGCTAGGTAAAAAGAATCATCAAATTCGATAGCTTTTTTATAATAATTAGTAGCCTTTTCTATGTCACCTCTTTTATAAGCATTGTTTCCATTATTTAAAAATTGTTTAGTTACATTATTAAGACCTTTCCTTGCTTTTCCATGCTTTGGGTATATATCTAGCGCTTTTTTAAAATATTCGGCTGCTCCTTCAATATTTTTTTGTTTAAAATATGTTAAACCAATATAGAAAGCAGCTTCTGGAAAATATGGAAAATCAGATAATATTTCTGAATATTCTTTTATCGCTTCATCATACATTCTCTTTTGGATATTTGCCCTACCATTCTGAATTTTTAGTGCTATCTTAGAAATACCATCAGACCAAGCTCTATAATCTTCATCCGCTTGAACAGCTTGTATTGAATAACTGTTTGCTGTGGTAAGATCGCCTTTCTGTAATGACAGCTTAGATAAGGCTTGAAATGCTGGTGCGAATGAAGGATCGATTTGCAATGCCTTTTTTAGTGTTTCTTCTGCTATACCAAGCTCTTTATCCGTCATTTGTTTTTCAGCTAATCCTAATAAAGTTTCAGGGTTTTGAGAATACAAATGAAGCGGAAAAATGAAAAGAACTAAAAGCGACAATATTTTATTTAACATATTAATTATACCATTTTTGGGTTTATTCTCATTAAAAATAATCTATAAAATTAATGAATATTTATAGTTGCAAATGTTTTTTTTGGATCTAATTATAAATAGACTATAGAAAGGGTCATTATTTCTTTTTTTCAAGGGCTTTTTTTACAGTTCTCATATCATTATCCAATCTATCTATATTATTCTTCAAAACAGACATTGATTCATCTATTGAAATTTTCACTGTATAAAATTCTTTTTCCAGTTCATCAACTTTTTTTATTACTTTTTCATTTTGTCTTTGTAATAGATCTTCCATATCATTCATATCTAATTCAATTTTTTTTCTATCTCTCACGTTTTGATCTGCATGCTCCTCAAAAGTTCTGTTTAATAAATCAACATTCTCTTCTAGAGATTCGTTTATTAATTTAAATTGTTTTTCAGAGTCAATTTCCATTTTATTAATTCTTATGTTTGTA
Source organism: uncultured bacterium (assembly GCA_964561495.1). GTDB lineage: Bacteria > Fidelibacterota > Marinisomatia > Marinisomatales > UBA1611 > CAZLPW01. Next base: position 7,257 of record CAZLPW010000049.1, read on the forward strand.
AGTTGATTTTTTTCAATCATTTCATTTTTCAGTCTTTCAATTGAACCAGCATTTTTTTCTATATCAAACTTTATACCCTCAAAACTATCAGTAACAATTTGCATTTCTTGAATTAGATGAGCTATGGACCCTGACATTATATCAATACGATTAATCTGTTTCTGCTGCTCAAGAACCAGATCTTGTAAATCTTTACGAGTATTTGAAACTGTCCCAGTTAAAATGAACGCTGTATTCGTTGTGTTTTCAAGGATTTGATTTGCTTTTTTAAATTGCTTGACATAAAAATTAACTGTGTCTTTAATTCCTCCAAGATTTTGTCGATTGGATGCAATATCAATACGCTTGTCAACCATATCATCTTGAAGATATTTTAATTTCTTTTTTTGATCTCTTGTTTGAGAATGGACCCTTAGAAGATCAACCTCAAATTCGGCTTGAAGCGATTCTAATTCATTTAAAGTTTTTACAGTATTAAAAAGTTCTTGCTGTAAAGAGTCATTCCAAATCTCAAGTCTGCCAGCTAGATTATCGACATGGCTTTGTAAGTGATCAACCCTATCAGACATAAAAGATAAATCTCCTTTACGCGCTAAATCCTCACGGCCAAGAATATTCATTGTAAGTATTTTAATAGTACCTTGATCAGTTTTCAAAAAAACTCTGGTTTTATTCTCATTTACTATTGTTCCTTGAACTATTGATCCATCTTTGAGAAAGAATATAGAGTTATCCTGACTCTTTGCAATCTCAGCAAAAAGTATTACTATAATTGATGTTATAATTATTTTCTTAAACATAACCATTGCCATAAATCTAAACCTATGTAGGTTAAATGGGAAGCAAGAAGAATTAAATCAAAAATATTAATTTAATGAAAATTAAGATGGTATTCATTGTACCGAAGGCCGGACTCGAACCGGCACGGAGTTTCCCCCACTGCCCCCTCAAGACAGCGTGTCTACCAGTTCCACCACTTCGGCATATTATTTTGATTCAAGATCAAGTTTAATCTCTTGATCTTTTGATTCTGGTAACGCTTCTGGGCCTGGCATTAGTGGTCTTTCATCGGCTGCCTTTTTAACCAATGAATTTGAACTAACATCACTTGGTCCAGATAAAAAACTTATAATGATAGCAAGAGAAATGAAAAAAGCAGCCAACCAAGTGGTTATTTTGCTCAATACATTTCCAGCACTTTGGCCACCAAGAACACTACTAGCTGCCTGACCACCAAAAGTACCTGATAATCCGCCACCCTGACTAGCCTGCATCAATACTACAATAATTAAAAATAAACATACAATCGTATGTAAAAAGATTAAAAATCCAATCATATTAATTACTCCTATTTTTTTCCATTATCTTAGCTATAGATACAAAAGAATCTACATTTAAACTTGCACCACCAATTAAAAAACCATCAACACCAGGAACATTAATTAATTCCCGTGAATTATCAGGCTTAACTGACCCCCCATAAAGGACTGGAGTATAGTGTTTTTTATCAATATTTTTCAATACGTTCTGTATAAAATTATGAATATCCTTAATCTGTCCTGGGTTAGCTGCAACTCCAGTTCCAATCGCCCAAATTGGTTCGTATGCGATAACTAATTCATCTAAAGAATCTATCCCATTTAATCCTTCTTTAATTTGTGTGCTAATTATTTTTTCGGCAAGTCCGTTATTTCTGTCTTCAAGGGTTTCACCTATACAAAAGATAGGGATTAATCCATTGTCTTTGACTGCTAGGACCTTACGGTTAATAGTATAGTTATCTTCTTTGAAAATTTTTCGTCTTTCAGAATGTCCGACTATGACATGGGTAGCGCCACAACTTTTTATCATTTCAATAGAAATTTCACCAGTAAATGCTCCACTTTCTTCATAATAACAGTTTTGAGCCGCTTTAAAAAATGGGCTACTAACTTTAATCTCATTAAGCCCAGTAAAGGGAGGTGAAAAGATTACTTGGAGCCCCTCTACACCATCCAAAGAATTAATTATTTCTTTTGAAAGAAACCTACATTCCTTAGGCGTTTTATTCATTTTCCAATTTCCAGCAATAATTGATGTTTTTTTCATTTTAAGTCTCCAAAGAAATAAGCCCTGGAAGTTTATCTCCACTCATTAGTTTTAAAGAAGCCCCACCACCAGTAGATACATGAGACATTTCAGATATTAAATTAAATTTTTTAATTGCTGAGGCAGTATCTCCACCTCCTATTATTGCTTTACTTCCTTGAATGCATTTTTCACTAAGATATTTTGCAATTTCTTTTGTGCCTTTCTCAAAAGATTCAAATTCAAAAGCTCCAAGCGGACCATTCCATACAATAGTGTTTGATTTTGATAAAACATTTATAAATCTGGATATAGAATCTGGTCCGATATCAAGACCCATAAGATCACTAGGAATATCCTGAATGAAATAAGTACCCTCGACTATATTGTCCTCAATGGTCTTCCCACAAAGAAAATCGGTTGGAAGTATAATATTAACGCCATTAACTCTAGCCTTTTTTATTATATCTTTAGCGATATCTATACTATCACTCTCATAAATCGAATGACCAATGTTTTTTCCACGTGCTTTAATAAATGTAAAACACATTCCGCCTCCGATTAGTATATTATCTGAAATTTTTAAAAATTTCTCAATCATTTCAAGCTTGGTCTTTATTTTTGAACCTCCAATAATTACAGATAGTGGATGCTCTGGATTTTTTAGCATTTTATCTAAATATTCAATTTCCTTTTCAACCAATTTCCCGATACCTTTATGTTTGAAATGCTTAGCTACTCCATTATTAGAAGCATGACTTCTATGAAGTGTTCCAAATGCATCATTAATATATATGGACCCATGTCTAGCCAGCCTAATTGAAAAATTAAAATCATTTTTCTCTTCTTCAGAATGAAATCGTAAATTTTCTAATAAATGTATTTCTCCAGACTTTAATCCCAAAGAAGTATCAAGCGAATCTTCTGAAACACAACTATGAGAGAACTTTATTGGCATCTCTAACATGCTTGCCAATTCTTCACCAATAGGTTGCAAACTTAAATTGTCGATATTTGTACCATTAGGACGTCCTAAATGAGACATTAAGATTATGGAAGCCCCAGCATCAAGTAAGTATTTAATTGTTGGTAGTGAAGACTTAATCCGAAAATTATCCTCGACATGGCCACTTTTAATTGGCACATTAAAATCAACCCTGAGCAATACATTTTTATCTTTGCAATCGAATGACTTGAGAGTTTTGATCATCTTTGGAGATTATAGTTATTTTGAATCTTTATTTAAAATTTTAACTAACAATCATTAGCTTGGAAACAATGGTTAAATAAAAAAGAACGTTGTTAGGTTATTTAAATGCTATAGTTTTATATATTGTGAAAAGTTTAATCTTAATTTAATTAAAAATTACAAAATCAATTCTTCAATAACAAAGTTACTAGTCTGAATATTAATTATTAATAAACAAATATAAGTTAATTTTAACTATGAAAGAATTATCAAATAAAAGTGTAAGACATACAGATTTTCAAGATTTAATGCCCCATAGGGTGCATGAAATATTACTCGTTGCTAGCCCATATGATGCTTTTATTTTAGAAGAAGACGGAAGATTGACAGAACAAATACTGACAGAGTATTTGGGCATGAATTTTAATTATGCTCCTAGAGTTAATAGAGTCTCTACTGGTTTAGAAGCTCTAGAAAATATAAAATCTAAGAAGTTTGATTTAATTATTGTTATGCTCAGAATTGAAGATCAGGATCCACTCACTCTAGGGTCCATTATTAAAAAAAAATACCCTAAAAAACCGATCATCTTACTTTCATTCGATGAAACAGAATTAAAACAATTACCTGATTTTATATCTCCTGAATCAATTGACAGAGTATTTATTTGGTCTGGTGATGCCTCAGTTTTCCCAGCCATCATTAAACATACAGAAGACAGGAAAAATGCAAAGTTAGATATATTAAGAGGTAATGTTAGAGCAATAATGTTAATTGAAGATTCGCCAAGAATGTATTCAATATTGCTCCCCCTTATTTATAGAGAAATAGTATATCAAACAAAAGGGTTAGTTGATAAAAGTTTAAATAATGCACAAAGGCTCCTACATTTACGAGGGCGGCCAAAAATTTTATTAGCAGTTGACTATGAATCAGCAGAAAAATATTTTAAAAGATATGGTAAAAATGTTATCGGAGTTATTTCTGATATCCGATTTCCTAGAAAAGGAATAATAGATCCAAAAGCAGGTTTTGAATTTATTAAATGGATTCGTTCCATTGAACCGACCATGCCAGTGATGCTTCATTCAGATAATAAAAACAACCAAAAAATTTGTGATGGTCTGAACCTTAATTTTTTATATAAAGGTTCAAAAACAATGTTAAGTGATTTGCGTAGTTTTATTACCAGAAATTTTGGTTTTGGTGACTTTATTTTTCGATTACCTGATGATACTAAAGTAGCTAAAGCTCGAAACATCTCTGAACTTGCTCAATGCATCGAAACAGTTCCTGAATCCTCATTGTTATTTCATGCAAATTCAAATCATTTTTCTAATTGGCTAGCGGCTAGAACAGAATTCAACTTAGCTACTAGACTCCGTCCAATAGATGATAAAGACTATAATAATGGCGATGAGCTAAGGAGCCTTCTTATAAAGTATCTAAAAAACAGTGGAGCTAAACAAGAAAAGGGATCCATTATAGATTACACATCAGATAAAAGAAAAAAAGCTAGATCTAATTTTTATAGATTATCTGGTGGTTCATTAGGTGGAAAAGCAAGAGGCATAGCTTTTGCGCAAAAAGTAATTTCAGATTCAAGCCTTTTTAATGATTTCAAAAATTTTGATATTTCTATACCAACAACAGCGGTCATAGGTACAGATGAATTTGATCAATTTATGAAAGATAATGATTTATGGGAAAAGGCTCTAACTAATATGAATGATGCTGATTTGGAAGAGATTTTTATAAAATCTCATTTGTCACTTGATCTAATGTTAAAGCTTGAATCATTTATTAAAGAGCATGACGAACCATTAGCCGTGCGATCTTCATCATTGCTTGAAGATTCTCAATACCAGCCACTGTCAGGAACTTATTCAACTTTTATGCTTCCCAATAATCAAAATAATACAAGGCACAGATTAAAAGATTTAGAAAGAGCAATAAAGAAGGTCTATGCTTCTACTTTTAAAAGAGATGCAAAGGCCCTTTTAAATAACACCTCTCACCGTATAGAAGAAGAAAAAATGGCTGTTATCATAATGGAAATTGCTGGCCAAAAATATAAAAGTAATAGATTCTACCCAACAATAAGCGGGGTTTTGAAAAATATAAATTATTACCCTGTTTCATATATGAAACGAAAAGAGGGCGTTGCATATCTTGCTTTAGGTTTTGGAAAAACAATTGTAGACGGAGAAAAGAGCCTAAGGATATCTCCAAAGTATCCAAATATTTTTCCTCAGTTTTATTCAACAAAAACTTTGGTTGAAAATTCTCAAAATCAATTTTATGGTTTAGATCTTGACGAAAATAATATTAAAAACAACAAATCAGATTTAACTGCTTATAGTCTTTTTGAAGCAGAAAAAGATGGGGCTCTAAAGTGGCTAGCTAGTGTCCTGTCTAATGAAGACAATGTCCTCAGGGACTCTTTAAATTATTCTGGAAAAAGAATTTTATCTTTTGCTCCAATTTTAAAAATAAATCAGTTAAATCTACCAAACCTTTTAATAAAATTTTTAGAGATAGGAAGAACTGCACTTGGATGCCCAGTAGAAATAGAGTTTGCAATTAATCTTTATAAAAATAAAAAGGCAGAATTTTCACTATTACAAATAAAGCCAATGGTCATAACTGGATTAAAGCAGCAACAAGAAAATAAAAAAAATAAAAATGATTTATTATGCAAGAGTAGCGTCTGCCTTGGTGATGGTATCAATAATCAAATCCAAGATATATTATACATCAGACCTGATGCATTTAAACTATCAAAAACAAAAGACATTTCCAAAGAACTAGAAACTTTCAATAAATATTTTATTAATAATAGGAAATATATATTAGCGGGCCCTGGCAGATGGGGTTCAACAGATCCATGGCTTGGTATCCCAGTATCTTGGAGACAAATTAGTGAAGCAAAATTAATTATTGAAATTGGCATGGAATCTTTACCTATAGACCCTTCTTTCGGTAGCCATTTTTTTCAAAATTTAACAAGTCTACATATTGGATATTTTACAATTGATCAAAAAAAGAAAAATGAATTAATAGATGATAACTGGCTTTCAAAACAAGAAAAAATCAAATCTGGTAAATATATTGATCATTTTTATTTTAAAACACCATTATCATCTTATATTAATGGTCAAACTGGTGAAGGCTATATAACAAAGCCAATTATTGAAAAAGGTTTAATTATGGATGAGGAAGAGTCTACTGGTATTTAATTTAATTTAATTTTATACCACACCTTGATCAAGCATAGCATCTGCTACTTTTATAAACCCAGCAATATTTGCACCTTTTACATAATTAATTTTTTCTCCATTTTTCCCATATTGGACGCAAGCTTTATGAATATCCTTCATTATTATTCTTAATCTATTATCTACCTCTTCTCTTGACCAATTAAGTCTCATGCTATTTTGACTCATCTCTAGTCCGCTAGTTGCCACACCTCCAGCGTTTGCAGCTTTACCTGGTGCAAATAATATATTATTGGCAACAAATTTTTCTACTGCATCAGGATTACATGGCATATTTGCACCTTCAGAAACTACCAATACACCGTTATCAATTAATGTTTTTGAATCTTCACCATCAATTTCATTTTGCGTTGCACAAGGCAAGGCAATATCGCACTTAATTGACCAAGGCCTGGAGCCTTCCATGTAAACACAACCAAACTCATCAGCATATTCTTTAATCCTACCTCGCCTATTGTTTTTCAAATCCATTATCCACAATAATTTTTCTGGATCTATTCCCTCTTTATCATAAATAGTTCCTGATGAATCAGAAAGAGTTACTACTTTAGCTCCTAGGTGGGTAGCCTTTTCCGTAGCGAATTGAGCGACATTTCCTGAACCAGATACAGAAACAGTTTTACCATCAAAACTATCACCAACCTCATTAAGCATCTCTTCAGCAAAATAAACACAACCATATCCAGTTGCCTCTGGTCGAATCAACGATCCTCCCCAATTTAGTGCTTTGCCAGTCAATACTCCTGTAAATTCATTTTTAATCCTTTTATACTGCCCAAACATAAAACCAATCTCTCTAGCTCCAACCCCAATATCTCCAGCAGGAACATCCGTGTCTGCACCAATATGTCTATAAAGCTCTGTCATAAAGCTCTGGCAAAAACTCATAACCTCGTTATCTGTTTTACCTTTGGGATCAAAATCTGAGCCTCCTTTGCCTCCTCCCATTGGTAAAGTGGTAAGACTGTTTTTAAAAACTTGTTCAAATCCTAAAAATTTTAAAATAGAGATATTTACAGAAGGATGAAATCTAAGCCCACCTTTATAAGGACCTAATGAAGAGTTAAATTCAACTCTATAGCCACGATTTACTTTTATTTCACCAAGGTCATTTCTCCATGGCACTCTAAAAATAATTACTCTTTCTGGTTCAACAATCCTTTCTAATATACCAGAGTGAAAATATTGTGGATTATCTTGAAGATAAGCCCAAATAGAATCAACAACTTCGTGTACTGCCTGATGAAACTCAATTTCACCACTGTTCCTAGTTTTTATTTTATTTAGAAAATTATCAACGCTTGGATACATACTATAATCCTTTTATTTTTAGTTAATAAAATTAATAAATAAGATAAAGAATTCGACTAGTTTTATTATTTTTCAATTCATAATATTTAAACTGTTTAAAATTGAATTTTATGGCGGAGTAGCTCAGCTGGTTAGAGCAGTGGAATCATAATCCA
>CAZLPW010000050.1:0-14913 GCA_964561495.1 uncultured bacterium
AAATTACACATCGAAAAGATCTCCCTCCTCCACCTACAATTATATCGAATGAGTTGAGTCTTGAAAATTCTTATATCCAACTAAATTTCAGTGAAAATGTATTTAGCAGTTTTGATAATGAGCCGATTAGCTTACTAGATTTTGATTTGCGGTTTGAAGATAATGATGGTTTTTGTGATACACTGACCATGTTAAGTATCACCGACATAGATAATCTGGTAATTAATTCTGGGGCAGATATAATTAAAATTAATTTTAGTACGGAAGCAATAATTGCCACTGGAGTTGAAACTTTTACTATCTTGGTTTATGGTGATGAGCCAACTATATTTAATGAGTCAGGTGTCTATATGGATCCTGAGACCTCAATTGGACCGATTAATCTTTTTGATCTTCTGGTTCCTACCTATGAATTAAATATAGATGGTCAGGAACCAGTAGCTGGAGACACAATCCCAAAGATTACTTTTTCTGAGCCTGTTCGCAATCTAGACGGTTCCAGTATAGATAACAGCAATGTGGACAATCATTTTACATTGTTCAATCTTACTAATTCAGTCCCAGTTCCTATACCTTTTAATGCATCAATTAATCAAGCTAAGACTCAAATAAGTGTTGTTCCAGTCGATACATTTCTTAGTGAGCATATTATTAGGCTAAATATGGATGCCGACTTTTTAGATTTAGCAGATAATAGTGTTGAAACGGGGCTTGAACAATTTTTTACTATACGCGATTACATTGACCCTGATTTTGATAGCTTAATTCTCTCCGATGATAACAGCACAATTAGTATTTATTTTAATGATCAAATGTTTTCCTCTGTTGGTGAGACTGGTGCCCCTGAGATTGATGATTTTAGCTTTGAATTTTTTCCCAATGAGGGGAATGCAACAAGCTCAGAGATTGCCTTGATCCAGACGTTAAACGGAACGAGTCTAATCGGTGGGGAGGAAGCTATAAAATTAACAATGGAGTATGACGCCACTGCGGGTGGGCAGGAATATATTTTGATTGGGCCAAGTTCAGGCAGCTCCCTTTTTGACGAATCAGGTAATGCTATGCAAGCAACCTCCATAAGTGACACAATATATCTGAATGATCAATTGATTCCAACCATTGACACGATTGATGTTTGGCAGGGAGATTATCTGGCGATTACTGAGCAAAATGATATTAAAATTCAATTCTCTGAGCCGCTAAAGGAATTTGATGCTGTCCTTACTAGCAGAAAGGATCCATCTGGTTTTTCATACACAGTTGATTATACATTTTTCCCAGATTCTCTTACATACATTGTTAATGCTCCAATGATGAGTCTTGATACTATTGATCTTATTATTAATAGGATTGAGGATTATTCTGGTTTGAGCACGGTTGAAATATCCTATCGTTTTTTAACTCCAGCTATGGGTGACTACTCGATTCCTCCTAATGATACCATCAATCTTATTGATCTAAATATATTTGTAGAAGCGTGGGAATCAGGCGATTTCACAAAAGAGCTTGGACCTGTAATAGGTGATTACCCTCACTTCAAATTATCTCCAACAGCTGGAGATGGGAAATTTGATTTGGATGATGGAATGGTTTTTACACGTATGTGGTATTGGTCTCTACTTAGATTTGGTGTGTCTGAAATTCCTAGATACCTTAGCGGAGCGAAACCAGATATATTTTTTTCAGATAATAAGCTAATTGTTCATCCTCCGCTTGGGTCAAAAGCTGGACAAATTATTCTTAGCTATAATAGTCAGGAGTGTGGTCTTAGTTTAAAAAATACTAGCCCCAATAAGAGCGGCCTATTTTTAAATAGCGGTGAATCAATTCAGGATAAGATATTAATAGAATATAGCTCACATAAAGAGGAAACATTTCCAATTGAGTTTGATCTAACTAAAAAAGATAACTATGAGACTAGCATCACGTTGACATATTCGTTTATGGATGAAAATCAAAATTTTATCGGTCAGGGTGACTCAATATTTCAGGTGTCTATAATTCCAGATAAGATTGCGCTTTATCAAAACTTTCCTAATCCTTTTAATCCAACGACTCGTATAAAATTTGATCTGCCTACATCTGCCAAGGCGAGTATTTATGTTTTTGATATTAATGGCCGGCTTATAAATACAATTGCCGATAGAGACTATGACGCTGGCACCCACTTTGTTGAATGGAATGGTGAAGATGAGTTAAATATGAGCGTTAGCTCGGGAATATATTTTTACCAGATAATATCTGGTTCATATGTAAAATCTTTTAAAATGTTGCTTATTAAATAAAAAATCTTCATATATTGAACTTTTCTTAATTGCAGAGCTACATTTGGATAGTTATGAAAAAAAATACTACAATCAAAGAGCTTGAAAAAGAATATGGCTCGAAAAAGATCCTTGGCCAAATTGAGGAAGCATATAAACAAAACTATGATAGGCTTCATACAATAATAGCTCATAAAGATAGTCCCATACATCGATATTCTACACCCATGCAAATATCATTTTTAGATAATACTGAGAATGATTCTAATTCCATAATCTATGATTTAATTGAAACATTAAGGGATGCTGTTTATTTTTTTACTCTATCGAAGAAGGCGCGAACCAAGACCATTCAAAATTTAAGAGCGTATGAGATTCAATACTTAAAACAGATAATCAATCGGCTATCATTTTTTATTAGTGACTCGACATTATTTATCAGTCCCAGTTGGAATAAAACCCCAAAAAAAAACAGGCCTAATTCTTTAGAAAAAACCCACCAATTTTGTGAAACCTTGATGGATGTTCTTATTGATGAGGAGAGCTATTTGAATAAACTTTCCAAAACAAGCTACCTTACAGCATTTCAGGTAACAATGTCTGATTTTTTTATTTTTATAAAAAAGATTGGAATGTCTCAAAAAGATCAGATTACGCTAGTCCAGAATATTTTTGATGGTTTTAAAGTTGATTGGGATGAGGGTGACAGAGAGAATATCCGGGTTTCGCTTCAACAGCCAGCTTTAGTCCATAGTAATTTTAGAGACTCTGAAATTCAAAGCATTTTAATTGAAGGACGATTGAAGAATATTCCATCTGAAATGGGTTCTCAAATAAAGGAGCTAGCTATAGCATATAGAAAATTTTTGCGGAGATTTTAAAGATCAATACCAAAGAGATAAAGGATTTTTTTCTTTTAGACCCTGATATAACCTTTCTTAATCATGGGAGCTTTGGGGCTTGTCCCAAACCTATTTTTAAAAATTATCAATATTGGCAAAAAAAATTAGAACACCAGCCTGTTTTATTTTTTGTTGATCTAGTTTATAGGCATTTGAAAAAATCCAGATCAGTGCTATCTGAATTTTTAGGTTGCAGCGATAATGATATTGTTTTTTTTCAGAATCCAACGACTGCAATTAGTAATATTATATACAGTTTAAAACTAGAACGAGGAGACCAAATACTAATGTCGGACCACGAATATGGTGCTGTAGTACGTGCATGGAAAAAGTGGAGTAAAAAAGTTGGTGTTAAAGTAATAGAGCAACCTATCGGTTTGCCAGTCTCGACCAAAGAAAAATTAATTGAAGATATTTCCAGGGGAATAACAAAAAAAACTAAGATAATTTTCATTTCTCATATTTCATCAGCTACTGCTCTTGAGTTTCCTGTAAAAGAGATTTGTGATTTAGCAAAAAGCAAGGGAATAATTACTATTGTAGATGGTGCCCATGCTCCAGGTCAGGTAAATGTTAATTTAAATCATATTGGCTGTGATTTTTTTGTTGGGGCCTGCCACAAGTGGCTTTGTTCACCAAAGGGAACTTCATTTTTATTTGCGAAAAAAAGCCACCAGGAATGGCTCAAACCTCTTGTATTTAGCTGGGGTAAATATGGTGATGACCCTAGCTCGAGTAATTTTTTGCAAGAATTTCAATATCAAGGAACTAGAGATATGTCTTCATTCCTAACTCTTCCTAAGGTTGTTGATTTTTTTAATAATGTTATAAAGGGAAGGAGAGACTCTTGCTCACATATAATTAAAAAAGTAGGGTCAGAGCTTGTTGACCTATTTCATACTGATCCAATCTATACCAGTCCAGAGTGGATTAATCAAATGGTAAGTCATCCGCTACCAGTTTCTTTTCCAAAAAATATTAAAGAAATATTATGGAAAGATTTTAAAATTGAAATACCAATTTTTGATTGGAAGGATCAGCGTTATATCCGAGTTTCTTGTAATATATATAACACGTATGATGATATGGATTACTTGCTTAATGCACTAAAAACTTTGGTTTAAATTTAGATGCTGATTTATAGATGATATTTAAACTTATTCCTTATATTTTGTTTTTTTTCAGCCTGTCAAATGTAAAGGGGCAGAAAGTGATACTTTATACTCAAAACGATGACGTATTCGCCTCTGCAAACCCATTTACAATCGAGGACAACAATATTATATTTTGGAAAGAAGACCTGGTCCTTATGACTATTCCAGTTTCTTCACTAAATGAAATACGTTACGCTGAAAAATCTTATCGGCCTGCGGGTTCACCAATTGTATTTATAGGAAAATTTTTGATTACAGTTTTTTTAGGATCTGCAGTTGCTGGACAGCCCGATTATGTTGTCCCGGGTGTTTCACTTGGTATGGGGCTTTATGTTATTGGAAAAAGTTTGAACTTTTTAGGAGCAAAATTTGGGAGAGATGTTATATACTATGATATTCTGGACCTTGACGAGCCTACAAGAATAATGATTTTAAAATCAATCAGCATGGATCTTGAAAAAAGAAAGAATAGCAACTATCGGAGTGAATTCCACTACGGCCCTGAGGGGAAGAAAAAGAATTTATTTGGTCTTACTTGGGATGGGAAAAAACCATGGGGCAAGTCTAAAAAGAAGCCAAAGAAAAAGATTCTCCGATTTTCTTTTTAAAACATTAAAACTATAATTTTGCAGTGTATTATTACAGCTCTTGGTGTTGAATCAGAAAATTTTATTTCTTTTTATCGATTATCAAGACTAAAAGAATTCAAATTTCCAGTTTATCAGAATGGTGATATCGTTTTAATTCAGACAGGGATTGGTAAGATAAATATCGAATCTAGATTAAAATCCATATCTTCTTTGATAAACGGTTTTGAAAGGTGTCAATTTATAAATATAGGAATAGCAGGAGGGAATCCCGAGTTAGTTAACATTGGAGATTGTTTTATGATTAACAAGATAAATAATGCTGATGATAGCGAAACATACTATCCAGATATCTTAGTAGATCACAGAATGAAAGAAGCCTCTCTAGTTACTGTTAGAGAACCTGTAACAAAAGGATCAGAAAAATATTCTGGGTTGGTGGATATGGAGGCCTCCGAGATATTTAGAGTTTGTAAAGAATTAGTGCCTATTCATAGGATGGCATTTATAAAAATAGTATCTGATTATATGGTTCTAGACCAAAACCGTATTAAAAAAAATTTTATTATGGAGCTCTTCTATTCCAATCTAAAAAAAATATCTCAGTTTTTAGTTGAGTTTGATAAATTTGTTTTTTCCGAGAAATCAATTTTAAATGAGAGCGATATTCAATGGATATTAAATCTTGTAGATAAATGGAAATTAACCAAAACTCAAAAATTTCAATTGGAAAATGTTTTAAAGTTTATTCGGGTAAATAATTCGGTTGATTTTTTCCCTGAAATATCTGATGTAGTTCCAAAAAGCAAATTTCAGCGGAATAAATTATTTTATCAGTTCTGTGAAAAATACTCTTCCTAATCTTTCTCATATCTACATTGAAAAAGAGGCCTTAGGTTATTCTTTAACAGAGTCCATTCTATCAAAGTATAGATCATCCAAGATGATTGAGATTAATAATTATAAAGAAATATTCAATCGTTCAAATCAAAATTTTCAGCTTCAAAAATCTAGTATGAAACTAATATTAGCTTTAAAAAGGCCACCCTATCTTTATCCAGTCTCTTCTATTGTACAGGAATTTGATTCTCCAAATGTGTATTATACAACCCCAGTTATTAATTGTCTCTATAACTGTGATTATTGTTTTTTGCAGGGAATGTATCCGTCTGGAAATATGGTACTATTTGTCAATGAAAATGATTTTTTTGAGAGTACGATATTAGAGATTCAAAAAAGAAAAAATAAGAAACCGCTCTATTTATCAATTTCATATAACACGGACCTAATGGCGATGGAGAATATTATACCTATATGCAGGAATTGGATTAATTTTTCTAAGTCTGTAGCTGATCTATTCTTGGAAATTCGAACCAAAAGTGGGTTGTTTTCTTCAATAAGCGATATCCCCTCTAATGAAAATACAATACTCAGCTGGACCCTCTCTCCAGAGTCTATTTCAGAGAAATATGAGTCAACTGCGCCACCTCTAAAAAGTAGAATAAACTCTATTAGATCTGCGATAAAAAAAGGTTGGAAGGTTAGAATCTGTTTTGATCCTATAATAACAGTGAAAGATTGGCAGTCAGTATATACTAAATTTTTTAGTGATATTTTTAAAAAAATAAATCCTGATCAGATATATGATGTGACAATAGGTGTTTTTAGAATGAATAAAGAATACTTCAATCGCATTAAAAAAACGGATATTAATTCAGATTTGTATTTCTCTAATTATGAAAATGAAGACGGAGTCCTATCCCTACCTAAAAAATATCGTGATAATGTTATAAATTTGATCAGGTTTGAATTAGAAAAATATCTAAATAAGGATAAAGTTCATTCATGGGAAATCTGATCATATATTTCTATTTTTACATTTTAATTAAGTTAATATTCTAAATGAATTTAAAGATCATTTTTTTTATTGTTTTAGTTGTATTTATTGTTGGTTCTCTTATTATTGCCTTCCTATACCGAATGAATGATGATAATGATAACGATTTAGATTAGTATTAATATGCTATAAAAATGTTTATAACTCGATATCAGTTTTTACAAAATAAATCAATTTTTTTTATTTTAAATATTGCAATTGTTTTTTGTATGAATAATGAAAACGAAGAGCCTCCTCTTAGAAGTTCTATATCATTTGGAGATATATCTTTTGATATAAGATATAAACAGGATTCTAATAGACACTATATATGGATACATGGTGATGAAAAGACTGCTAAGATGGCAATTATAAACCACCTAAAATTTTATTCAGGTAAAGGGTTTTTTATAAATAGTGAAGACAGAGAAGTAGATTATCTTGATACTAAGATTGATCCAAACAGGATTTTTTCTAGATCTGGCTCTTTTAAAACTTTGAAAAAATTTAAACCAGAGTGGGCTCCTGGGACTCTCAAGCCTGCTCTTGACAGATTGGATAGCCAAAGAGAAAAATTTTTAAAAAAAATATTTCCCGATTCTACGGGGTTAGTAATTGCGGTTCATAATAATTCAAGAGGGTATAGTGTCAAGGACGAGCTAGAGTTTAGTACAAAAGTCGCATTAAACTCAAAGCAGAGTTCTAAAGACTTCATTATTTGTACTTATGCTGGGGACTTTGAAAAACTTGCTGTTGGACCTTATAATGTAGTCCTACAGGATCAAATACCAACCAAAGATAATGGTAGTCTGTCTTGGGCTGCACTTCGTAATGGTGTGCGGTATATAAATGTAGAAACTCGTCTCGGTTGGCGGACGAAACAGGAAAAAATGTTAGAGTATATAGTAAAGAGTTTAGACTAATGAAAATAATGCAAAAGATTATCAAATGGCTTCCATTAGCTCTATTATTATTCCTATTTCTTATAGATCGCGATAATGTTCTGCACGTTAGTGTTTATATTTTTATTTTAATTAGTTACACAATGATTTTGATTTTAAAGATTCTTGATGCAAAAAGAAGGTGGCACAATGAGTTTGACGTTGAAGAAATATCCAAAAAATCAAATATAAATAAAATGGCGGACCTCAGCGATGAATTAAAGAAACAGGAAAATTAATTTTTTAAGGAGAAAATCATGAATAATATAGATATAAAAAGTTTTATAATTGGTGCTTTATCAACGATCTTATTTTTTTTATTACTTGGTGCTGAAAAAGATGATAATCTTGGTGATATTATTGTCAATTCGATAACAATCCTTGATGATGGTCATGGTGGATTTATTACGGCCTTTAATCAGGATCAAAAACGCACGCTATATCTTGGTACTGGAGAAGAAAAAAACGGGTATGTTCAAACATATAATAAATATGAACAAGCCACTGCATACATTGGATCAAATCGTGATATGGATGGTGTTATAGTACTTAATGATAGATATGGAGCATTAGGCTATAGCCAGTCAGGAAAAAATTGAGCATAGGTCTTATTTTTGTAATCCTTGTTTTATTTGCTTTTATGAAAGCAAGAGAAAGATTCCGAGATTATGAAGATGATTAAGTTTTATTTTAATTTTTTAGATTAGTCGCTTAATAGCTCAGGTATGTTCTCATAAAAATCAATTGATTCTGGGTTAATCATAGAATCACGATTATTAATTTTTTTTCCTTCAATGATATTTTTCACAGCAATTTCAATTTTTTTCCCATTAATTGTATAAGGGATATCAGGAATGCTAATAACTAACTTGGGGACGTGCTTTGGAGAAAGTTCGATTTTTATTAATTTTTTTAATTTTTTAATTAAATCATTAGACAAAATATTTTTGGGTTGCATTTTTAAAAAAAGTATAATACGTTGGTCTTCTTTCCACTCTTGCGCTACTACCAAACTATCTTCAATTTCAGAAAACATATCAATAATGTTATATAATTCTGCGGTCCCAATTCTTACCCCTCCAGGGTTTAGTGTTGAGTCGCTGCGGCCATAAATTTTAATTCCACCCTTTTTATGGATACTTATAAAATCTCCATGATGCCAGATCCCTGGATATTTTTCAAAATATGTGCTACGATATTTTGATCCATCCCTGTCATTAATAAAGTATAATGGCATCGATGGAAACGCAGATTTGCATACGAGCTCTCCTTTTTTATTAATAATTGAATTCCCTTCTGAATCAAAAGAATCAATATCCATTCCCAAACCTTTTGCCTGTAGCTCTCCTCGGTATACAGGAAGAATAGGAGCTGAAAGCGCAAAGCAAGAAATTATATCCGTTCCACCTGATATAGAACCAAGAAGTAAATCAGTTTTAATATTTGAATAAATATAATCAAAATTCAAATCTGCTAATGGTGATCCTGTAGACAAGATCGATCTAAGACCCGATAAGTCATATTTAATTTTTGGCGATAATCTAGATTTGTTGCATGAATCAATAAATTTTGCGCTTGTTCCAAAAACTGTGATATTTAGTTCTTCAGCTATTTCCCATAATCTATCGATATTAGGGTAATCTGGCGATCCGTCATAAAGAACGATGGTGGAGCCAACAGATAGAGAAGTAATCAGCCAATTCCACATCATCCATCCGCAAGTTGTATAGTAAAAAATTGTGTCTTCCCTTTTTAGATCACAATGTAGGATTAACTCTTTTAAATGTTGAATGAGTGTCCCACCAGAACCATGAACAATAGATTTAGGTATGCCAGTAGTCCCAGATGAATACATTATATAGAGAGGGTGGTCGAAAGGGAGTTGAACAAAATTTAGTGAGGTCTTATCGTAGTCTTTATAATCGGAGTATTTAATATTATTTTGGATTTTATATTTTCCAAAAGAAGTATCAGGATAGTCAATTATAATGGTATTAATAAGAGTTGGAAGGCCTTGAACTATTTGATTTAATTTATTTATCGTATGATACAATTTCCCATTGTAATAATACCCATTTGCTGCAAAAAGAATTTTAGGTTTTACTTGTATAAAGCGATCTAGGGTTCCTCTTACCCCAAAATCAGGTGAGCAAGAGCTCCAAGTTGCGCCTAAAGATGCTGTCGCAAGCATCGCAATTACAGATTCGGGAATATTTGGTAAAAACCCAACTATCCTATCCCCAGGTCTTATACCTGATCTTTTTAGAGCGGATGCTACTCTGGTGACTTCTTTAAATAACTCATAATATGTTAGTTCAACTGTGTATGAGGTCTCATTTTTAAATATTATTGCTTTTTTTTCATCCTTAAAGCGCAGAAGATTTTCCGAAAAATTTAATTTTGCATCTTTAAACCACTCTGCTCCAGGCATTTTATTTATGTCGTCAACTATTTTTGTAGGGTAGGATGAATGAATTATTTTTGTGTAGTCCCATATAGTGTTCCAAAAATCAGATATATTAGATATAGACCACTCATGAAGATCACTATATGATTTTAGACTAATATTATATTTTGAATTAACGTGTTTCAAAAATTTAGCCATCT
The DNA here is from genome assembly GCA_964561495.1 of uncultured bacterium. Lineage (GTDB taxonomy): Bacteria > Fidelibacterota > Marinisomatia > Marinisomatales > UBA1611 > CAZLPW01. The sequence continues at coordinate 10,332 of CAZLPW010000050.1, forward strand.
GAGTATTTTCAGGGTGTTTTGGTTTCCAGAGAATTTTCCTAATCTTTGATCCTTTTAATTTTTGTTTTTTTTAAAATAGGCATATCATTCATAAAACAATATAAATTAGATTATATTATCAAATATTAGTCTAAAATTTATTTTTACATAATAAATATATACATATAATTACTTTTTCAAATAGAATTTTTAAATACTTGAGATGAGAATTGCCTTTCTTACTGCAGGGGGAATAGCGCCCTGTCTATCAGCTTCTATAGGAGCATTGATTGAAAAATATAACCAGATTTTACCTGATGCAGAACTTTTTGGATACCTAAATGGTTATAGAGGACTCCTTCTTGGTAATTCTATTAGATTTCCAGAATCTGTTAAAAATAATTATGATATTCTTTATGATTTTGGAGGTTCACCTATTGGTAATAGTAGAGTGAAGCTCACGAATGTGAAAGACTGTATGCAAAGAGGCTATGTCAGAGATGGTGAAGAACCATTAAAAAAAGCTGCTGAGCAACTTACTGAAGATAAGATTAATATTCTTCATACTATAGGTGGAGATGATACTAATACTATGGCCGCGCAGTTATCATTTTATTTAGAGGAACACGGATATGATCTTACAGTGTCTGGTCTACCTAAAACAGTAGACAATGATGTTTTTCCAGTAACTCAGACACTAGGAGCCTGGACAGCCGCAGAGCAGGGGGCTATTTTTTTTGAAAATATAGCCAATGAAAATACAACATCAACTAGACAGCTAATAATTCATGAGGTTATGGGGCGGCATTGCGGTTGGTTAACAGCACAAACAGCGTTCGATTACAGAGAGCGAATGAAAGATCGAAAATTTTTGCCTGAATTGTTAATAAATAAAGAGCGCTGGGATCTTGACGCAATATATATTCCAGAAGAAGATTTTAATTTTTCTTCTGAGGTAGAGCGCCTAAAAAAGAGGATGGATGAGAAAGACGGAGTTAATATTTTTCTAAGTGAAGGAGCTGGTCAGGAAGCAATCATTAGAGAAATGAATTCCAAAGGAAAAGAAGTTCCAAGAGATGCCTTTGGCCATGTTCGCCTAGACGAAATTAATCCAGGTCAGTGGTTTGCTAAACAATTTTCTAGTTTATTGGATGCAGAAAAAACATTGGTCCAGAAGAGCGGTTATTTCGCTCGTTCATCAAAGCCCAATAAAAAAGATTTAGAACTAATTAAAAAATCAGCCTTTTTTGGTGCTGAAGAAGCTATAAAAGGTAAAAGCGGGCTAGTGGGTTTGGATGATGATTTTGATAAAAAGTTAAGATTAATTGAATTTGAAAGAATTAAAGGTGGTAAGCCTTTTGATACTCAAGCAGAATGGTATAATAAGATGCTTATAGAAATTGGACAAAAATAAATAAAAATAAATGGAGATATAATGAATGTTGATAATTTAAAAAAGAATGCCAGATTAATGGTTCAAAAAGGAAAAGGTATTCTAGCAGCGGATGAGAGTACGCCAACGTGTAAGAAAAGATTTGACACCATTGGTGTAGAGAGTACAGAAGATAATAGGAATGCTTATAGAGATATGCTATTTACTACTCCTGGGATTCAAGAATTTATAAGTGGAGTAATTTTATTTGATGAAACCTTGCGACAGTCTACTATAAAAGAAAAAACCAAATATCCTGATTATCTAAATAGTTTGGGTGTAATTCCAGGCATTAAGGTAGACAAGGGTGCTCACTCGCTATCAGGTAGCGATGGAGAAAAAGTGACCGAAGGTTTAGATGGTCTAGGCAACAGGTTAGAAGAATATTTTAATCTGGGAGCTCGATTTGCTAAGTGGAGAGCAGTGATTGAGATTAGTGATAATACTCCTACTAGTTCATGCATTGCTGCAAATGCACATGCTTTGGCGCGATACGCTGCTATTTGTCAAGAAAATGGACTTGTCCCTATTGTTGAACCTGAAATTCTTATGGATGGTAAGCACTCAATCGAAGAAAGCTTTATTATTACTGAGGAAGTATTGCATACGACTTTCTATGAATTATATTCTCAAAATGTATTACTTGAGGGGATGGTTTTAAAACCCAATATGGTCTTATCTGGATATGATTGTTCTGACCAGGCTAATGTAGATGAGGTCGCTGAAATGACAGTAACAGTGCTAAAACGCTGTGTGCCATCGGCTGTCCCTGGGGTCGCTTTTTTATCTGGGGGGCAGAGTGATGAAGATGCCACTGCACATTTAAATAAAATGAATCAAATCCTTGGTGACAAAAGCCCATGGAACTTGACCTATTCTTATGGTCGAGCATTACAGTCTCCAGCATTAAAAGCATGGGCTGGAAAATCAGATAATATTTCTATTGCTCAAGAAGCATTTTATAAAAGAGCAAAATTAAATGGTATCGCGACCAAAGGAGAATACAATCAAAGTATGGAGTAAGTTTCTTTACTTTAATTAACATACTAAAGAGAAATATATAAAAACCCTGCCTAAGCAGGGTTTTTAGTTTTAGCTATGATTATTAGATTTAGATTAAGATGAATAAACCAAAACACAAACTCGTTGCAATTGTTTTTACAGATATTGCTGGATTTACTGAGCTAACTTCAAAAAATGAGCCTGCTGCTTTTGAACTTTTAAATACCCAAAGAAATATTTTAAAACCCATTGTAAAAAAATATGATGGAGAATGGTTAAAAGAGATTGGGGATGGGCTTTTATTAACCTTTTCAACGATAACGGAGGCGGTAAATTGTTCAATTGATATACAAAAATCTTCAAAAGATATTCCAAACCTAAAACTTAGAATAGGGATCCACCAAGGAGAAGTGATAACAAGGGGAAGTGATGTTCTTGGAGATGATGTAAATATTGCATCAAGGATTGAACCTTTTGCAAGGAGAGGTGGAGTCGCCGTTTCAGGGAGGGTAAATGCTTCTTTAGAAAGAAGTCCAGAATTTGAAACTGTATTTCTTGGAGAGCCTGATTTAAAAGGGGTCCTCCAGAGTGTAAAAGTATACAGCATAATCTCTCATGGACTACCTAAAGGCAAACCTATAGTTATAGAAAAAGAGAAAAAAGATCTTAATGAAAACATCCAGATTAAAAAAGCAAATTCAAAAAGAATTTTATTTTTTAGTTTATCCTTATTTATAATTCTTTTATTCTTTTTCTATTACGATAAGACACCTGAAATATCTCTAGAGGACAACCTGGAAGAAATAATTGAAAAATTTGATGATGAAGATAATTATTTTGTTTTTAAAAGAACTAAAAAACTGATGGATATTTTCCCAAAAAATAAATTATTAAAACTTTATTTTGAAAAATCAACGTATCCAATAAATATAAAATCTGATTCATTACAAGCATTAGTTTTTATAAAATATGGTGATGATACTCTTTGGACTGAAATAGGTCTTACCCCGATAGATAGTATCAGAGTTCCCTGGTTTAAAGGTAAATATGATTTCCAATTAAAATTCAAAGTCAATAATAGAATAATTGTAGCCACCCCTGATAGATCTGGTGAATTTGATTTTGGGAATATAGAGCAATATCCGATTGAGCATGCTATAATTCCTGAAACAAAAAATAGTATGATGTTTTTTCCAGGAATTAATTTTGGAAATGTTTCTATCGAGACATTTTCTATTTCAAAAACTGAAGTTTCCAATAAAGAATTTCAAGATTTTGTAAATAGCGGCGGGTATGAAGACAGTCAATATTGGGACTTCCCAATAAAAATTGGTGGATTAGAATATAATTTTGAAGGATCGATCAAAAAATTTATCGATAAACATGGTCAATACGGCCCTGCTAACTGGTCCTATGGCCAATATGCTAACAACGCTGAAAATTTTCCTGTTACTGGTATATCTTGGTTTGAAGCTCGTGCATATGCTAAATATAAAGGATATAAATTGCCAAATATTTTCCAATGGCTTAGTTCTGCAGGCTTGTCAGGATTTGTTAGCGATTTGCCTGACATAAGTAGGAGCAATTTAGAATCAAGCCAGCTTTGTGAGGTCGGCGACTCTAGAGGAGAAAACTATTTTCAGTTAAAAAATATTGCAGGTAACGTAAGAGAGTGGACAACAAATCCGCAGGGTGGAGAAAATGACAAATTTTCTATACTAGGAGGTTCATATAGTGATAATTTCTATAGCTTTAATGATTATCATGCTATTTCACCTTTTGATCGCAGTATTGGAAATGGTTTTCGAGTTGTGCAGTCTCCACACTCAAGTGAATTAGAATTATTAGATAATTTAGTTGTAGATTTTATTGAAAGAGATATACTATTGGAAAATAATGTTAGCGATGATGTTTTTAGCATTTATAGAGGACAGTTTAGCTATGACCAATATGATTTAAATCCTATAATTGATTCTATTTTTGATTATGAAAACTATATAGCATACAGATTTCAGTTAACGCCAGCGTATAAAAACAATGAGCCTTTACATGGGTATGTAGTTTATTCCAATAAAAACAAGAGTAAACTTAAACCAATTATTCAATTCCCGAGCGCATGGGCAATCGGAAGTAATTCGGATAATTGGATTTTAGAGGCTCCAATAACAA
>CAZLPW010000051.1:0-6881 GCA_964561495.1 uncultured bacterium
AGATCAATGATTACTCCTGAATTTGTAGGGCATACTCTTGGTGTACATAATGGGAATAAATTTATTCCTGTTTTTATATCTGAAAATATGGTGGGTCATAAGCTAGGAGAATTTTCTCCTACTAGGACTTTTAGAATGCATTCTGGAGATAGGAAGTAACCTATGGAATCAAAAGCTAAAGCTATGCATATTAGGCAGTCTCCAAGGAAAATTCGGAAGTCGATAGATACTATCAGGGGCTTGAGTGTTGGTGATGCGCTAAACTGCTTGCATTTTTCAACCGAAAAGGCTGCAGTAATCATTGAGAAAACGATCAGATCGGCTATATCAAATATGTTAAATAATCAAGATGATACTAATATTGACCCCAATTCATTGATTGTTAAAGAAGCATTTGTTAATGGAGGTCCTGTTATGAAGCGCTTTAGAGCTTCTGCAATGGGAAGGGTCTCTAGGCGTAGGCGTCCATCTAGTCATGTTGTAATTATTTTGAGTGATAAAGGATAAGAATTATTTATGGGACAAAAAACACACCCTATTGGTTATAGATTAAGTGTTAACAAAAATTGGCTATCAAAATGGTATGCTTCAAAGAATAATTTCTCATCTGAATTAGAAGAAGATCTTAAAATTAGAAAATATATCAGTCATAGAATTCCAAATGCTGCTGTTTCTAAGGTAGAAATAGCTAGAACTTCCAAGAGAGTTACTATAACAATATTCACGGCTAGGCCTGGTATTGTAATTGGTCGGGGTGGTGAAGAAGTTAATCGTCTAAAAAAAGAGATAAGGCAGTTGACCGATAATAAAGATGCTCAAATAAATATTTCAGAGATAAAAAGGCCTGAAATGGATGCTGCTTTAGTCGGTGCTAATATTGCCCATCAATTGAAGAAGAAGATATCTTATCGAAGGGTAGTGAATAAAACTATCCAATCAACTATGAGGATGGGTGCTGACGGAATTAGAATTAATGTTGCTGGTCGTCTTTGTGGTGTTGAAATAGCGCGGAGCGAAAAGTTTATGGATGGTAGTGTTCCACTGCATACATTAAGAGCAGATATAGATTATGCATTAACAGAAGCAAAAACTGCGTACGGAATTATTGGTATAAAAGTTTGGATTTGTAATGGCCAATTTGATAATAAAAGAAAAAATAGATAGTGTTAGAACCAAAAAAAATTAAGTATAGAAACCACCATCGTGGTCATAGGCGAGGTATGGCGATGAGAGGTAATAAAGTGTCATTTGGTTCATATGGTTTAAAAGCGATGGAACCAGCTTGGGTAACAGCTAGGCAGATTGAGGCTTCTAGGATAGTAATCTCCCGAGTTGTTCGTAAAGTTGGTAAGATGTGGATACGAATTTTTCCAGATAAACCAATTACTGAGAGAGCTGCGGAGACTAGAATGGGTAAGGGTAAAGGTTCATTGGATCATTGGGTAGCGGTTGTGAAACCTGGTAGAGTAATGTTTGAGGTTGATGGAGTTACAAAAGAAGAAGCAGAAGAGGCATTTCGTAATGCAGGCCATAAATTGCCATTGAAGACTAAGGTTGTTGCAAGGAGGTCTTTCTAATGAGAGCTAGTGAAATTCGTTTGTTGACCCAAATAGAAATAGAAGATAGGCTTAAAGAAAACTTTGAATCTATGCGGAATCTGCGTTTTCAGCAGGCTTTACAGCAGCTAGATAATCCTGCTTTAATAACTAAGACTAGAAAAGAAATTGCAAAAATAAAAACAATCCTTAATGAGTTAAAACGTGATAAAGAAACTGAGGATGAAAAATAATGTTAAGATCTGAAAAAAAACAAAATTTCATTGGAAAAGTTTTATCTGGAAAGATGGAGAAAACGGTTAATGTTGTAGTGACGAGGCAAGTTGCCCACCCTGTATACGGGAAGAGAGTAAAACGTTATAAGAAATACTTAGCCCATGTTTCTTCAGTAGTACCAAATGTTGGAGATGTGGTTAAAATCACGTCTACAAGGCCAATAAGTAAAAGAAAAAGATGGCGAGTTGTTCAAATTCTTCAAAAAGCTGTAAAAATAGGTTGATTTTATGGTTCAAGCTGAAACTAGATTAAAAGTAGCAGATAATACAGGTGCAAAAGAAATACTTTGTTTTAAAGTTCTCGGAGGTTCTGGGCGCAAATATGCCTCTATTGGAGATCAGATTGTTGTCTCAATAAAGAAAGCATTACCTGATGGAATGGTGAAAAAAGGTGATGTATGTAGAGCTGTTGTAGTTAGGACTAGAAAGGAGATACAAAGGAAGGATGGTAGTTTTATTAGATTTGATGATAATGCTGCGGTAATTTTAGATGGGCAAGGAGAACCGAGGGGTACTAGAATTTTTGGCCCTGTTGCCCGTGAACTGCGTAGAGGTGGTTTTATGCGAATAGTATCCATGGCTCCAGAGGTGATTTAGAATGAATATAAGAAGTGGGATGATTGTAAGAGTTCTAAGTGGAAATCATAAAGGTTTAGAAGGGAAAGTTTTGAATGTGTTCCCAAAGAAAAATAGGGTAATTATTGAAGGTGTCAATTTGATAAAAAAAACAACTAGGCCAACTCAGGCTAATCCTAATGGTGGTATAATTGAGAAGGAAGCTTCTATACACATTTCCAATGTGATGCTTCTTCATAATGGTGAGGTTACTAAAATTGGGTATAAAATTCTTAATGATGGTAGCAAAGTAAGAATATCAAAAAAAACAAAAGAAGAATTAAATATTTAATATGGCTGACAAAAATCAAAAATCAAATAAAAAACCTAATCAGGGATCTAAAAAAAATATTACTGTTGTTCCAAGATTGCGTTCTCTTTATCTAGAAAAGGTCATTCCTTCTCTAGTAAAGCGTTTTGATTATACTAATGTAATGGATGTTCCAAAGATAGTATCTATATCTATAAACATGGGCATTGGAGATGGGAAAACTAATTCTAAGGCGATAGATAGTGCTATAAATGAACTGACTCTAATTGCGGGTCAAAAGCCAGTTGTTACATTATCAAAAAAAGATATTTCTAATTTTAAAATAAGGAAAGGTTGGCCTGTTGGTTGTAAGGTTACATTGCGGTCCTCAAAAATGTATGAATTTTTAGATAGACTTATCTCTGTAGCTCTTCCAAGGACTCGTGATTTTCGGGGTTTATCTTTTAAGTCTTTCGATGGTTTTGGTAATTATAATTTTGGAATTCAGGAGCAGATTATTTTTACTGAAATAGATTATGATAAAATTGAGGCTATTAATGGGATGAATGTTACCATAGTTACTTCAGCAAAATCAGATAATGAAGCTTATTGGCTTCTAATGGAAATGGGATTGCCATTGAGGCAAAATTCTTTAAATCCTGAGTTAGATAAGGAGGTAGCTTAATGGCAAAAAAATCAAAAATAGCTCGAGAAAAACATCTTGAAGATTTAGTAGCTAAGTATGCTGAAAAACGTTCAGAATTAAAATCTATAATATCAAATCCAAATTCTAGTTATGAAGAAAAAGAGCAGGCTGTTTTAAAATTAGATAATATGCCTAGAAAATCCAGTTCAATAAGATTAAGAAAAAGATGTTTTATCACTGGAAGACCTAGGGGTGTGATTGGAAGATTTAAGCTTTCTAGATTATGTTTTAGAGAAATGGCGTTAAGGGGAGAAATTCCTGGCGTTACAAAAGCAAGTTGGTAGAATAGGAGACAATAATGTCAATGTCAGATCCGATTTCAGATTTTTTAACTAGAATTAGGAATGGTTTTTCTTCTAATAAAAAATGGGTTGATATCCCTAGCAGTAAAATTAAAAAAAGGATTTCTTTAGTTTTGAAGGAAGAAAAATATATTGACGATTTTTATTTTATTTCTGATGGTGATAATAAGGAGACTATTCGAATATTTTTGCGTTATGATTATAATGGGGATTCCACTATTGATTATATAAATCGTGTTAGTCGCCCTGGTCTTCGCGTTTATGTTGGTGCAGGACAAATTCCAAGAGTATTAGATGGTCTTGGAATCTCTATTTTATCTACATCAAAAGGTGTTATGTCCAATAAAACAGCCAAAAAATTGAATATTGGTGGTGAAATTCTATGTGAGGTGTTTTAATTGTCTAGAGTTGGCAATTCTCCTATTCTGATACCCAAAGAGGTCTCTATTAATATTAAAGAAAATAATATTAATGTGAGTGGGCCTAAAGGAAATCTAGATTTTGTTTTTGATTTAAATATTACTGTTGAACATAATGATGATAAAATTATTGTTAGTCGAAAATTTGATTCTGCCCAAAATCGATCTTTGCATGGTACTACTCGCCAAATGATTAATAACCTAATTATTGGTGTAAATGAAGGCTTTTCAAAGAAGTTAGAGTTAATTGGTGTTGGTTATCAAGCTACTATGGAGGGAAAGCGTTTAAAGTTGCAATTGGGATATTCTCACGATATATATTTTGATACGCCTGATGAAATAATAATATCTGTTGAAAAAAATATTTTAAAAGTTGAAGGAATAAATAAGCAGTTAGTTGGTGCTGTAGCTGCAAAAATAAGGTCTTTTAGAAAACCAGAGCCATATAAAGGAAAAGGTGTACGGTATATAGATGAGTATGTACGAATTAAACAAGGGAAAACTGTTGGTGGAGCACAGTAATTAATTATGTCTAGTAAAAAATCAATTATTCGCCGTAATCAAAGGAGAAGAAATAGAAGCAAGAAAACTTCGGTAAGGCATCCTGTACGAAATAGGTTGGTCGTATTTAGAAGCTTAAAACATTTTGAAGCACAAATAATAGATGACTTTGAAGGTAAAACAATTATCTCGGTTTCATCAAAAGAGAAGAAGCTGAAACAGATGATAAAAAAAGGAGACAATAAAGTAACAATAAGTAGACTAATTGGATCTGAATTAGCAAAAAGAGCAAAAAAGAAAAAGTTGTCTAATATTGTTTTAGACCGTAATGGTTATCCTTACCATGGTAGAGTTGAAGCATTTGCAAGTGCAATAAGATCAGAAGGTATAAAATTTTAATTATAAAGGGAGTTGTAATTTGGCAATAATAAATCCAGCAGAACTTGATTTAAAAGAAGAAATAGTTGTTAAAATTAATCGAACTGCAAAAGTGACCTCTAGAGGTAAAAGGTTTAGGTTTTCTGCCCTTGTTGTTGTTGGTGATGGAAATGGCTATGTGGGTGTTGGGCAAGGCAAGGCTAACGAGGTGTTGCTTGCTATCCAGAAGGGTAAGGAAGCTGCAAAGCAAAATATAATTAAAGTATCTTTAGTGAATGGTACTATCCCGCATAAAATTATTGGTAAGCATGGTTCGAGTAGGGTTATGCTTAAGCCTGCTGCGCCTGGTACAGGGATTATTGCTAGTACACCAGTTCGTGCTGTAATGGAGCAGGTAGGCGTTCAAAATATTCTTACAAAACGTTTGGGTTCTAAAAACCCAATAAATTTGACGCATGCTACAATGGAAGCATTGCAAAGGATGAAAGATGCTGTATCTATAGCAAACAAACGTGGGTTATCAATTAGTGAGGTATTTGCATAGTGGCAAAAAAGAATAAGATACTAAAGTTAACTCAAATTAAAAGTTCAATAGGCTATAAGCCAAAAGCGAAAGCAACGCTAAAAGCACTGGGTTTGAGAAAGATTAGTCATGTAGTTGAAAAAAATGATTCTCCTTCCATAAGAGGAATGATTAATAGTATTCCATATCTTTTAAAAGTTGAAGAAAAATGAAATTAAATGAATTATCGCCAGCTCCTGGCTCCATTAGAAACACTAAACGCAGAGGTCGTGGTCATGGGTCTGGGCTCGGAAAATCTGCAGGCAGGGGCAATAAGGGTGCTGGTCAAAGAAGTGGTTTTAAGCGTCGTCCTTGGTTTGAAGGTGGCCAAATGCCTCTAGCTAGAAGGCTACCTATGAGGGGTTTTACAAATAATTTTAGAAAAGAATTTCAAATAGTGAATTTAAAAAATTTAGATAAACTTGGTTTGAAAAAGGTTGATTCTAAAGTATTATTTGATCATGGTTTAATATCATCAGCTCTAAAGCCTGTGAAACTATTAGGCTTTGGAGATATTAAATCAAAGATTGATATTGAAGTAAGCGCCTGTAGTGAATCAGCAAAGAATAAAGTTGAAAAATCTGGGGGTACAATTACACTGCAATGATTGATAAAATACAAAGTGTTTTTATTATACCAGAGCTTAGACAAAGGATTAGCTTTACAATGCTTCTTTTAATTGTTGTTCGTGTTGGTGCACATATACCTATTCCAGGTGTGGATGGACAGGCATTAGCTAACGCTTTTGGTAGTTTAGAAAACTCCCTTTTTGGATTATTTAATACTTTTGTTGGCGGAGCCTTTGCTCAAGCTTCTTTATTTTCACTTGGTATTATGCCGTATATTTCATCATCAATTATAATACAATTGATGGGTTCTGTAATCCCTTATTTTCAAAGGTTGCAAAAAGAAGGTGAAGCTGGAAGAAAAAAAATAACTCAAATAACTCGTTATGGGACTGTACTTTTGGCATCTATGCAATCGTATGGTGTAGTTGCTGTTTTTCTACCAAGCCTGAATTCAAATGGAAATACTGTTGTTTTTGATCCTGGCGTTTTATTTATATTCACAGGTATAGTCAGTATGGTTACTGGAACTTTATTATTGATGTGGCTTGGAGAGCGAATCACTGAAAGTGGGATTGGTAATGGTATTTCACTGATTATAATGGTAGGTATCATATCAGCTTTTCCAAATGTCGTAATAAGTGAAGTCGCTCTTATTCGTGAAGGTGTTAGAGAACCACTTTCGGAATTAATATTAGTAGGTATTATGTTTGCAATAATATGCTTTGTTGTTTTACTTACTCAAGGTACT
>CAZLPW010000051.1:6891-8243 GCA_964561495.1 uncultured bacterium
AATACCCATATTCCCATGAAAGTAAATACAGCAGGGGTTATGCCTATAATATTCGCTCAATCAATAATGTTCATTCCTAGTACAATTTCTACATTTTTGGGTGATAGCAAATTTGGTGAAACATTAATGAATTGGTTTTCTTTTGAGCATTACTTCTATTGGATATTTTTTGGTTTAATGATTATTTTTTTTACATATTTTTATACAGCTATTGCTTTTGATCCTATTCAAGTTTCCTCAACCATGAAACAACAGGGTGGCTTTATACCAGGTGTTCGTCCTGGAAAGAAAACTGCCGAATATATAGATAATATTCTTACTAGAGTAACTCTTCCAGGGTCTATAATGTTGGCAGGGGTTGCTATTTTCCCATTTGTTTTAATGAAGGGCATGAAAATAAATTATAATTTGGCATCCTTTTTTGGAGGTACGAGTTTATTGATAATAGTTGGAGTTGCATTAGATACTTTGCAACAAATTGAGTCGCACTTGTTGATGAGACATTATGATGGTTTTCTAGGTAAGGGTAAAATCCGTGGGCGAAGGAGGGTTTGATGGTTTATTTGCGGTCAGATGATGAAATAAAGAAAATTTCTAAAAGCTGTCAGATTGTGGCTGATACTTTAAATATGATTAGAGATTATGTTAAACCTGGCGCAAAAGTATCTCAATTAGATTCAATGGCTGAAGATTTTATTATTTCAAGGGGTGCTAGACCAGCTTTTAAAGGCTATATGGGGTTTCCTTCAACATTATGTGTGTCAATAGATAGTGCAGTTGTTCATGGTATCCCTAGTGATGATATTCTTCAAGAAGGGCAAATTGTTGGTATTGATTGTGGTGCAGAACTTGATGGGTATTATGGCGACCATGCGATTACTTTTGCAGTAGGAAATATTAGTGAAGAAAAACAAAAATTGATGAATGTAACAAAAGAATCTTTGAATAGAGCTATTCAAAGTGCTCTGCCTGGTAATTTTGTAGGAGATATTGGGTATGCGGTCCAATCCTATGTTGAGAGTAAAGGGTTTTCTGTAGTACGCGAGCTTGTAGGGCATGGAATAGGGCGAGATTTACATGAAGAGCCTCAAATTCCAAATTATGGATTAGCCCATAATGGATATCCATTAAAAGTAGGAATGTGTATTGCTATTGAACCTATGATTAATGCAGGAAAAAAGGAAGTTTATACTGCTGAAGATGGATGGACCATTTTTACAAAAGATGGCTCGCCATCTGCTCATTTTGAACATACCATTGCTATAAAAGACAGTGGGCCAGAAATATTAAGTGTAGTTAAAAATGGCTAAAGAACAACCAATAACAATCGATGGTGTAATTAAAGAAACGTT
>CAZLPW010000051.1:8253-14887 GCA_964561495.1 uncultured bacterium
GTGTAGAAGTAGAAATAGGAGAAGATGTTCATGATGTATTGGCTCATGTAAGTGGAAAAATGAGAATGCATTTCATCAAGATTTTACCTGGTGATGTAGTTACATTGGAAATTTCTCCATATGACCTTTCAAGGGGTAGAATAATATATAGGCAAAAATAAGTTAAAATGAAAGTTAGACCTTCAATAAAAAAAATATGTGATAAATGTAAAATAATAAAACGTAAACGCGTTTTATTGGTTATTTGCGAAAACAAAAAACATAAACAGCGACAAGGATAAAGATAATGGCTCGTATAGTAGGTATAGATATACCTAAAAATAAAAAAGTACCATATGCATTACGGTATATACATGGAATTGGGATGACTACTGCCATAAATTTATGTTCTGAGGCAAAAGTAGATATTAATACAAGAGTAAGTGATCTTACTGAAAAACAAGTGGTAGCAATTAGAGATGCTATAGCAAATCTTAGTGTTCTTGTCGAAGGTGAATTGCGTTCGCAAACCGCAATGAACATAAAGCGACTCAAAGATTTGGGTACATATAGAGGCCTTCGTCATAGAAAAGGTCTTCCTGCAAATGGACAAAGAACTAAAACGAATGCTAGAACAAGAAAAGGTAAGAAGAGGACTATAGGTCTAGGAAAAAGTGCTATCTAAATTTTTTAATCTAAGGGGTTATTTTGGCAGAAAATAAAAGAAAAAAGAAAAAAAGGAAAAATATTGATTCACATGGTGTTGCGCATATTAAATCAACTTTTAATAATACCCATGTGACTTTTACAGATATTAAAGGCAATGTGCTAGTTTGGGAAAAAGCTGGGACCTCTGGTTTTAAGGGCTCTAGAAAGAGCACAGCTTATGCTGCAACTAAAGCTGGGGAAAATGCTGCACAAACAGCTTTGAACCTAGGAATGACAAGTATAGAAATTAAAGTAAAGGGGCCAGGCTCTGGTAGGGAGGCTGCAATTAGAGCCATCGCAAGTGTGGGGATCCAAATTACTAGTATTACTGATGTTACACCATTACCACATAATGGTTGTAGACCTCCAAAACAAAGAAGGGTATAAATTATATATGGCAAAAAACAACACTCCTAAAGGAAAGCTGGTAAGAAAGTTTGGAGAAAACATTTTTGGAAATCCTAAATTTGATAAATTATTAAATCGTAAGCCATATAAACCAGGGCAACATGGTCAAACAAGAAGAGCAAAATTGTCAAATTATGGATTGCAATTACAAGAAAAACAAAAAATAAAATTTATGTATGGTCTTTTAGAGAAACAGTTTTTATTAACCTTTAAAAAGGCTGAAAGGATGGATGGTGAAACTGGAACAAATATGTTGCAATTATTAGAATCACGTTTAGATAATGTCGTTTATCGTTTGGGTTTAGCGCCTTCACGTCCTGCTTCCAGGCAAATGGTTAGTCATAAACATATTCATGTAAATAATAAATTAGTAAATATCCCTTCATATATTATAAAGCCTGGAGATATAATTGGCGTGAGAAATAAAAGTAAGAAAAACGATATTATCTTAGATTCTATGCGAAGGATTAAAGGTGATATTGAACTTAGTTGGCTTCAGTTAGACAAGGCAAAAATGCAGGGAACATTTTTATCTGTACCTGAACGTGATGATATGAATTTGACTATTAATGAGCAGTTAGTAGTAGAACTTTTTTCTAAATAATATAATTAGGATAAATAATGGCAAGTAAACCTATGGACTTATCAGTTGACTACAAGTCAACTTCAAAATCTTCAAAAACTGGGAAATTCACTCTTCAACCTTTAGAAAGGGGTTTTGGTACAACAATTGGCAATTCTTTGCGAAGAGTATTATTAACTAGTATCCCTGGAGCTGCAATCACCCATTTAAAAATAAGTGGTGTGCAACATGAATTTTCAACCATAGATGGTGTGAAAGATGATGTTGCGGATATAATTCTTAATTTAAAAAAAGTACGTTTTAGGTTAATGGATAATAATCCAGATAAAGTAAATATTTCTCTAAAGGGAAAATCTGTTTTCACTGCAAAAGACATTCAAAATGCTAGTGACCAATTTGAAATTTTAAATCCTGAACAATATATAACTGAATTAAATGGAACAGCCAATTTGGATATTGAATTAAGAATTGGCATAGGAAAAGGCTATGTTCCTTCACATGAAAATGAATTACCTAATTTAACAGTAGGTACTTTATCAATTGATAGTATTTTTAATCCTGTAACAAATGTTTCTTTTAGTGTCCAACCAGTACCTGGCGCAAAGGAACCAATAGAAATTCTTACCATGGAGATTGAAACTGATGGGTCTATTTCTGCAAAGGACGCGATTAGTTATTCTGCTACATATTTAAGAGAAAACTTAAAGTTTATTGAAGGAATTGCAAATCCTGAAGTTTTAGAAATTTCAGATGGCGTTTCTGAAGAGACAATGATGTTACGAAAACTGTTAAACCAAACTATAGATGAGATGGAATTATCTGTCCGAAGTTTTAATTGTCTACAGGCTGCAGGAATCAAATACATTTATGAGCTTGTAAGTAAAGAAGAAAATCAGATGCTTAAGTATAAGAACTTTGGAAGAAAATCGCTTACTGAACTAATTGAAAAGCTTGATTCTATGGGATTACATGTTGGCATGGAGACAGATAAAATAATGGTTGAAGAAGGGTAAGTAAATTGAGGCACAGAATTTCAGGAAGAAAACTTGGTCGTAAAAAAGCTAGTAGGAAGGCTTTGATGGTAAGTTTGTCTATGGCTTTAATAGAGCATAAAAAAATAAAAACAACTGATGCTAAAGCCAAGGAACTAAGAACTTTTATAGAACCTCTCATTACTTTTGCCAAAAGAGGTGATCTCCACTCAAGAAGACAAGTTTTAAAATCAATTACAAAAAAAAGCATTGTCAGAGAACTTTTTGATAAAATTGGACCATTTTTTTCTGAACGTAATGGTGGTTATACTAGAATAACCAAACTCGGTTTTCGTGATAATGATAGAGCTCCTGTTTCGCTAATTGAATTAGTGGATTATAACTTATCTGATTCAGATAAAGGCGAGTCTTCATAGCTATTTAATACCTTTTGATTATTCAATTTAGGTATTACTCTATTCAGGCAATTTTATTTGCTTGTATTGGTTTATCCATAAGCAGTTTGTATGCGAATTCGTTTGAGGTTCGTGCGTTATGGGTTGTAAGAGATGATATGGTATCAAAAGTTAGCATAGATAAAATCTTATCTTTTGCAAAAGAAAATAATTATAATCATCTTTTTGTTCAAGTCAGGGGTAGGGGTGATGCATATTATACATCTCGTATTGTTCCAAGATCTCACTTACTTGCGAATACAGATTTTGATCCATTAAAATATATCATCAAACAAGCGCGTTACGAAAATATTGCAATCCATGCTTGGATTAATTTGTATTATTTATGGTCATCAAGTGACCCTCCATCTCAAAGCGACCATTTGCTATACACACACCCAGAATGGTTAGATACAAAATATCCTGATAATATAAAAGTAGAAGAAACTTTAGAGGCGATGGCTGCTAATAGGAAAAAATTTGGTGAAGGATTTTATTTATCCCCTACGCACCCTGAAGTCGATGCGCATTTACAGCACGTTGTAACAGAATTAATTCAAAATTATAAGTTAGATGGTATTCATTTTGATTATATCAGATATCATGCTTCAGGATGGGGTTTAAATCCAGTAGGGCTAAAGATGTATTTAAACCAATCTGTCACCGTTCCAGGCTTACCAGTCCTAAAAGTTAAAGAAAAAATGACGTTTGATGATTTTAAACGAAAAGCAATTACTAATTTTATTAAAAAAGCATCTACTAGGATTAAGGCTTACCAACCATACTGTATTGTTTCAGCTGCGGTTAAGCCTAATCTATACTCAGCTAGAAAAGAGTTTTGTCAAGAATGGGATGTTTGGCTTTCAGGGAGGTATGTTGATTGGGCTGTGCCTATGAATTATGCTTCAAATATTGATAGCTTTGATAGAAATATTCAAATAATAAGAGACAATATTCCTGAACAGTATTTGGAAAGGATTATTATGGGAATTGCAATTTACAACCAAAAACCACGTTCAGCTGGTCAAAAAATTTATTATACGGGTAAAAATAATTTTGGTGGGGTAAGCATTTTTTCCTATACTGTTTTTAAAGAAAAATCAACATATGCAAATAAAATAATAAAATATTTAAATTAAAATGATTAAAACGATTCGGTCTCCAAAAGGAAAAAAAATAAATTGTGAAAATTGGCAGATTGAATCAGCGTATAGAATGATTCAGCATAATCTTGATCCTCAGGTTGCAGAAATTCCTGATGAACTAATTATTTATGGTGGGAAGGGGAAAGTAGCAAGGAATTGGGAATGTTTTGATTCAATATTAAAGACGCTAAAACGTTTAAAACCTGATGAAACTTTATTAATCCAATCTGGAAAGGCAGTAGGTGTAGCAAAGACTCATATTTCATCCCCTAGAGTGTTGATTGCAAATTCAAACTTGGTACCCAAATGGGCTACTTTAGACCATTTTAATGATCTAGAAAAAAAAGGGTTGATGATGTATGGACAGATGACAGCAGGGAGTTGGATTTATATCGGAACTCAGGGAATATTACAAGGAACTTATGAGACATTTTTATCAGCTGCTAAAATTCACTGGGGAAGTAGTTCTTTAGAAGGAAAAATTGTATTAACTGCGGGCCTAGGGGGGATGGGTGGAGCCCAGCCACTTGCAATAACCATGGCAGGAGGTGTATGCATTTGTGTTGATATAGACCCTGAACGTGTAAAGCGTCGTCTTGATACTAAATATTTAAATCTTTCAACAAGCAATCTTGATGAAGCAATTATTTGGGCTAAGGAGGCAAAGGAATCGAACAAACCATTAAGTATTGGTTTAATTGGTAATGCTGCGGACTTATTTCCAAAATTTGTTGAATTAAATATTGTTCCTGATTTAGTTACCGATCAAACTTCAGCGCATGATGAGTTAGATGGTTATATTCCAAATAATTATACACTAGAAGAAGCAATTGATCTAAGAAAGAATGATCCTGCTATTTATAAGAGCGAATCAATTCGTGCTATGGGTAGGCATGTTAAAGCTATTTTAGAGCTAAAGAATAAAGGAGCGATTGCTTTTGATTATGGAAATAATTTAAGAGCGCAAGCAGAAAAGGCAGGGATTAAAAATAGTTTTTCTTATCCTGGATTTGTTCCTGCTTATATTAGACCTTTATTCTGTGAGGGGAAAGGCCCATTCAGATGGGTTGCGTTATCTGGTGAGCAAGATGATATATATCGAACAGATCAGTTGATCTTAGATATGTTTCCTGAGAATGAATCACTTTGCAGGTGGATAAAAATGGCTCAATCACAGGTTGCATTTCAAGGGCTTCCATCTAGAATATGTTGGCTAGGTTATGGAGAAAGAGCAAAGTTTGGTTTAGCATTGAATAAACTTGTTAGGAATAATGAATTAATTGCTCCGATTGTAATTGGACGAGATCACTTAGATTGTGGGTCTGTTGCTTCTCCAAATAGAGAGACTGAAAGTATGAAAGATGGTTCTGATGCAGTTGCTGATTGGCCTATCTTAAATGCTTTATTAAATACTGCCAGTGGAGCTACGTGGGTTTCTTATCACCATGGTGGTGGAGTCGGCATAGGTTATTCGCTGCATGCGGGTCAAGTAATATGCGCTGATGGAACAAAAGAGATGGATATAAGGTTGAATAGAGTTTTAACGAATGATCCTGCTATGGGAATATATAGACATGTAGATGCTGGATATAAAAGTGCGATTGAGAATGCTAAAAATTGGAATGTTGATATCCCAATGTTATAGTTTCAATGAGTTTAAAGTTAATAAATATTGGTGAGTTAGTAACATATAATAGCGAAAGCGAATCAATGGTTGTTATTAAAGATACCCAATTAGCCATTGATGATGGTAAAATTGCACAGATTGCCAATAAAGTTGGTGATTGTGATAATGTTCTAGATTGTAAAAATAAATTAATTACTCCAGGATATATTGATTCACACACCCATCCTGTTTTTTTAAATAGTAGACAAGATGATTTCTCTAATCGTTTATCAGGCCTTTCTTATAATGATATTTCTAAAAATGGTGGAGGCATTGTTAGTAGTATTAAAGGTGTCCGAGAGGCAGATGATGAAACATTAATTAATTGTGTTTTTAATCGGATGGATAGATTTATTCGCCTAGGTACAACTACAGTTGAATGTAAAACTGGATATGGTCTTACTCTAGATTCAGAGCTTAAGTCGCTAAAAATATTAGATGAAGTAAATTCACATCATGATATAGATATAATTCCAACATTTATGGGAGCGCATGCATTCCCCTTAGAATACTCTAAAGATAAGGATAGCTATGTGAAAATTATTTGTGATGAAATGATACCTGCTGTGAAAAAGCAGGGCATAGCAAAGTTTAATGACGTTTTCTGTGAAAAAGGATACTTCTCAATTGATCAGTCGAGGGAAATTGGTTTAGCTGCTAAAAAACATGGGTTTTTTAATAGAATTCATGCAGATGAGTTTACTGCTTTTGGAGGAGGA
>CAZLPW010000052.1:0-14647 GCA_964561495.1 uncultured bacterium
TGATAGGCTACAGGTGTAAGTACAGTAATGTATTCAGCCGAGTAGTACTAATTAGTCGAATGACTTTACCAATCTATCATTCTTGATTATGGCTTTGGCCCAATTTCCAAAATATTTATTCCGGTGATTATAGCGTGGGGGAAACACCCGATCCCATTTCGAACTCGGCAGTTAAGTCCCACAGCGCCGATGGTACTGCGCGGGAAACCAGCGTGGGAGAGTAGGACATTGCCGGGAACTTTTCTAAGAGATGGCTCCTTTTTGGAAGGAGCCATCTTTTTATAAAATCTATCATAAATATCTTTGTAAAGATAAAAGAACAAGCGTTAAATTGCTTTATTGAATCACGGTAGACCTATGAAAATAAATGTAATGATATTCAAAATATTTTTTGTCTTTTCCCTTTTTTTACCCATAAAGGGGCAAACTCTAAACCTTCAGGGCGAAATTTTTGAGTATGCGACATACTATGTTAGTAGTTTTGACATAGCTACAGGTGCGACTAATGTACAAATTTTTAGGTACGAGTTGTCTTCTTCTAGTTATCCAGTATCTATTCAATTACAGTTCTATGCTTCTCTAGTTTCTCCTCAATTAGGGATTAATTCCCCTACAACTATTGTTAAACTAACTACGGATCCTTTTGACCTAAAGGCACCAGTTATTATAGATAATCGAGATATCTCTTCAGAGACTTCAGAAATCTTTGATTTAGCTTCACCACCAAATCAAATAACACTTACTGGAAGGATGGAAGAAAGTCTTGACCCAACAAAAGCAGATGCAATACTACAGAGTATTTTATCAAGTGGAAAAATATCTGATGGACAATATACTTTTTCTGTTAAAATATTATCTGCTGAAAATGGAAATGAATTAGTTTCAGATGAAAAAACAATCGTAGTTCAGGCTCCAGTTTCAATTAGCTTGGAATCACCTGGTGGGGTATTATCAGATACGTTGGATAATGTTATTTATTCTACATTTCCAATTTTTCAATGGTTTGCTCAATCTGGTACTGGTTTTAATACATATATTCGGGTTGCAGAGTTTAATAGACAATTACATAGTTCTCCTGAAGATGCTATTGAGGATCAACGGGTTCTCCCCTTTGATCAAAATGAATATTGGTATCCTATAGACAATGTAAATAGTTTTCAGTATCCTTTTAGTGGCGCCTATCCATTAGAAGAGGGAAATGTTTATGTATGGCAGGTGAGAAAGACGATGCCTACTACTGCTGGTGAACAAGAACTTCTTTCATCAATTTTTTCTTTTAAGATTGGAGTTTCTGGACAGATGAGTGATACAAATCCAGTTAATAACGCTTTATTGCTTGCTTTAAAACAAGCAATTGGCGATGATCAGTTTAATGCATTGTTTGGTCAAGGTAATGAACTCCAAGGTTTTGTTCCAAGTGGACAATTAGAGATTAATGGTGTAACTGTAGATGAGTCGAGTGTGAGTTATTTACTAAATCAAATTATGAATCAGAATGTAGTTATTAAGAGTTTGGCTATAGAATAATGAAGCATAATATTTATTTTTCATATTTCTTTTTAATCCTTTCTTTTTGCTATTCAGAAAAAATTGCGGTTGCTACTAAAATAAAGGGTGAAGTTGAACGTATGGAGTCAGGTAAAAAAATATTCTCTGTATTAAAACCTGGGACTATTTTAAGCGATGGAGATAAAATAAGATCTGGAAGAGATGGCTTCGCTGCTTTGATCTTTATTGATGATAAGTCTATATTAAAGATTAAAGAGAATTCTGAGGTAGTGATTACTGGACAGCGTACTGCAGCCAGTATTTCAAAAAAAATAAATATGGATGGTGGCATTATAAGAGCCACTGTTATAAAACAAAATACCGATTTTGTTATACAAACACCGACCTCAGTTGCATCAGTAAAAGGAACCGATTTTTGGATGTTGTCTGATCCGTCTTTGGGTGATCAAGTGATAGGATTAGAGGGCATTATATCACTCATTAATTCTGAGACAGGTCAAGAAATGGATGTAACATCAGGAACTACTGGTGCATCTACTATTGATGGGCAAGTAGTAGTGAGCGAAACAGATCCAAGCTCAATTCCATCTGACCCTACAGATACAGGTGAAAGCGCATCACAAGTACGCATTTATTTAGATGGCCCAAATGGTGCCCAAAAAGTATTGATAATTGATTATCAGTAGTTTTTTTTTAGAATTTAATTTTACAGACTGTCCTAAGCGTTGAATAAGTTTTTTTTAAGTTTATTCGTTTTATTTAATTATGTTTTTGGACAAATGTCTGAGCCTTTCTATCATATCTCACCATCAAATATTATATCAGGGAATGATACAGAGATATTAGTTATTCTGGAAAATAATGATAAAATTATATCGGGGACTCTATTCTTTAGACAATCGGATGAGATTAGTTATCAAGAGGTAGGTATGGATTTTAAAAATGGTTCTTGGGTAGGCATTATTCCTGGAGAAAGAGTTCAGGGCTCTTTAATTGAGTATGTAGTTATTTTTCAAAATTTAAATGGTGGTCAAATAGGTGTCCCGTTAGCAATTGATCCATTTGCTTCACCCTTAAACTTTTCAGTTTCCATGACTGCTTCAAACCTTCAAAACCAAAATATTACAAAGACTTCTACTAGTGATTATATTGATGCTGATATTTTAATTCTTGCACCAGAACCAGGCTCCTTAAATAGACCAGATGAAATCGTAATTTCTCTTTCTTTATTTAATGCTCCGATTGTTGATCAGGATAAATACATATTGTATTTAGATGGGACTGATGTAACTGAAAATTCTTTAATTGATGGAGAAGTTTTATCGTTTATTCCTGAAAATGAGCTTGAAATTGGGTTACATAATATTAGAGTGTTATTTAAGTCTACTTATGGTTTAGATATAACTCCAGTTGAGTGGGCATTTAATGTTAGTAAAGGCACCCGAAATATGACAGAGTCGTTTAAATATAAGGGTTATTTTAATGGGAAAAACAGTAGAAATACTGCTTCTAGGAATGTGGTATCTGAAATAGTATATAACGGAAAATTTGAAGGAGAATTAAGTTGGATAAAGGCTAACTTTTCGTTAAAAAATTCGAGTAGAGAGTCAGTTTATATGCAACCTTTGGATCGTTCAACGTTATCTTTGAGGTTTACTGATTATGCTACATTTGAGACAGGTGATTCATATCCATCTTTATCTCCTTATATTTTGGATGGCAAGAGGGTTCGAGGACAATATCTAAATCTTAATTTGCCATATATAAAAATACAGTATGTCAATGGTAAGTTAAACAGAGGAGTTCAATACCAGAATAAATTAAATGGTGCTTTGAAAATTATTGAAGATAATACGAGTATTGCGTCTAATGGTGGGAAAATTTATTCGTTTACCAGAAAAGGATATACCTTCCCGCGTGATATATTGGCTGCTAGAATAGCAATCAATGCGTTTAAATCTTTTAGTACTGGTTTTCATTTTATGAAGGTTAAAGATAATTTTTCAAAGGTAAGTTTGAAGGTCCCTGGAAATAGTTTGTTTGATGTTGATAGTACATTAGATAACATAGAAGATGGTGTATATTC
Organism: uncultured bacterium; assembly: GCA_964561495.1. Classification (GTDB taxonomy): domain Bacteria; phylum Fidelibacterota; class Marinisomatia; order Marinisomatales; family UBA1611; genus CAZLPW01. The sequence continues at coordinate 3,596 of CAZLPW010000052.1, forward strand.
ATACTCAGAATTTTTATCAGATATAATTGGTCCTCTTGATACTATAGTAATTAAAGATAATGATTGGGATGATGGTAAGCCTATTGAAAATCTTGCATTAGGGTTTGATTTAGAAAAAGCGTTTGATAATAGACAATTAGTTTTTCAAATGGCTTGGAATATGACATGGACTAATAATAATATATCTGAGGGAGTTATATCTTTAGATGATGCAGATGTTTTATTGGATACATTGGATGATAATGCAATAATGGATATCCCCATTGATGATTTTCCTGATCCAGCTACCTACAAAGATATTATAACTATTCATCCTTTATACATGGTTCCTTTGGTTCCATTAGATCCTATTACATTTGAGAAGAACCCAGTGAGGGCAATTCTAAACATGCCATCTTCGGCATATAACATTCGGCTTAAGGGTAGCTATTCTCTTAATAATTTATTATTAGAATACAGACAGATTGGTCCCGAATATAAGAGTTATGGAAATCCATATTTAACCAATAATATAAGAGAATTTATTATTAATGATAGACTATCTTTGCTAGGTCGCAGATTAATGTTGCTGGTGGGTTATAACTACAAAGATAATAGTCTTTCCGAAACTGTCGCAAATCCCCTAAAAACAAGGACAATGACTTTAAATACAACTTTAGTTCCTGGACCTGGCGCAGTGTCTTTAATTTTTAATCTTAGGTCAATTAATCAGACCAATGGAATAGATAGTCTTGAGGTGAATAGTTACGGTGATATTTTGGCTGATAAGAGAGAAGACTCTCAAGCAATTAATTCTTTGGTCTCAATTAATATTCCTAGCTCTGGACCTAATTCTTCTAGTACTATTGCTTTAAATATAAACTCAATTTCATATCTTGATAATCTTGAGATAGATAGACAAAAAGATTATTTATTTCAGAAGTCCAATATGAAAAATTATTCTGCTAATATTTCATCAAGATTTAATAATTCTTTAAAAACATCTTTGTCTGTGAATAAAACTATAGTTTATACACCCTTTTTGCTTAGTGATGGCAACAACAAAAAAGGTGTAACAGAGACTTCTTGGTTTTCTTTATCTTCAAAAGCGCAATATCAATTTGATATAACCTTACCTTCAATATCGTGGCTAGATAAAATAAATGAAATATTTGAAAATAAATTATTATTCAAAACTGGACTAGATTATATGACAAATGGGAAAAATAAAGATGAAGAAATACAAATTTTTGGTATAAAAATGGGTGCGGAATTGGATATCGTCAAAAATTTAGTTTTAAGTGCTAATGCTTCTATACGTTTAAATAAATCTAGTGGGAATGTTAAAGATGGTTTAGATAATGATAGTAATGGAAAAATTGATGATAAAGGTGAAAAAATCATTATTAATAACTCAGGGTTTTTTATATCATTAGGGTATCGTTTTTGATTAGAAAATGAAGAATTTTTTTAAAGAACATATTATAGACATTTCTCTAACAGGCGGATCAATTTTTCTTACATGTTTCTTACATTGGTTTGGTATGTTTGATTTTTCTGAACTTAAAACATATGATTATCGATTTCATTCTGTGCGAGGGCCACTTACAGGTTGGCGGGCAGCTGATTCTACAATAATTGATATTGGAACTGATGTTGTTATGGTAGATGTTGATGATGAGGCATGGCGCTTATTACAAGAAAAAAAAATCCCTTGGCCTTATCCAAGAGGCGATATTTGGGCCCGTGTAATTAATAATTTATCAATGGCAGGAGCAAAAGTTATTGCTTTTGATATACAGTTTGATTCTCCTGATTCTAGATCAGAGTATTTACGCAGCGTTAGCAATAATTTACCAGAAGATTTTAGACAGTATTTACCAGGACATGGTGATATACTTCTAGCAGAATCAATTACCAATGCAAAAAAGAATGGAACGAAGGTGGTTATGGACGTTAAAATGGTAAGAGAACCAAACCGAATTCCTCCTCAGTATATTGCCTATCCAGTTTCTGAAATTATGGATGCTGAACCAGGTATTGGTTTGATTAATGATATGCTTGACATTGATGGCTTTTCTCGTCAATATAGCATTGCAGGTTTTCTAGAACATGACACTTCACAAAAAGCTTATTTATCTCTTGGACTCAAATGTGTAAAAGAATTTTTAGATATTCCAGATAGTGTTGAACCAAAATTTAATTTTATTGAAAATATTTGGGATTTTGATACGTTAAAAATAAAAGCATATGGCAGAAGTAATAATTTTTTGGTCAATTATTATGGACCTCCATCTGGTTATAAAATGCCTGGTAGTCAAAACGTTAGATCTTGGGGAACCTTCCCAAGATATTCGCTTACGCAGGTAATTGATACCAAAGAATTTGAGTTGTCAGAAGATCTCGATTGGATGAGTCAATTTCTTCCTGGTGAAATTCCTGATTGGATATTGGCAATTGAGGATGACACCGAAAGAAAAGAAATGATGGAAATGATGGGTATAGGAAATGAATTTGATGTTAAGAAATCTCCCTTTTTTAATAAAATAGTAATTATTGGGGTTTCAGTTGAGGTTATCCATGATGTTAAGCATACACCATTTTACAATTATTTAGGCTTGCCACAACTAACTCCAGGTATGGAAACCCATGTTAACGCAATTCAAACAATTCTTCATAATAATTATATAGATGTTATTGGTGGACAGGCTACAAGAATATTTTCTGATCGGCAGTTCTACCCAGTGGTTTATTTTTTACTAATAGTATTTTTATGTTTTGTTGCTTTTTTAATCATAAATGTAATTACAATAAACCCAATAATTGGAGGTTTTTTAGTTATTTGTGAATGTATCATATACTGGAGCATTTCATGTGGATTATTTTCTAATGATATTTTTTGGGGCTTCAAAAATTTCCTTTCTTTTTTATTACCTAATAGTATTTATGATATTTTTTATTCCAGTTTAAGTGTAAAACTCCCACTTCCTGGGAATACATATTTATTACCAATTGTAGCTCCTATTTTTGGTGTATTACTAACATATTTTAGTAATGTTATATATAGATTTATAGTAGAACAGAATGATAAAAAGTTTTTAAAAGAGACTTTCGGAACTTATATATCTCCTGAAGTTCTTGATAAAATGTATGAGGAACATCAGGCTCCTCAGCTTGGAGGAGTTCAAGGATATCATACGGCTTTTTTCTCCGATATTCAAAACTTTTCTTCTTTTTCTGAAGCTTTAGAACCAGAACGTATGGTTTCTTTGATGAATGAATATCTTACAGCTATGACCGAGGTCATTTTAGATAATAAAGGTACACTAGACAAGTATATTGGCGATGCAATTGTTGCATTTTATGGTGCCCCAGTTTTTGTCGATTCGCAAGAGAAAAAAGCTTGCGAAACGGCGCTGCAAATGCAAGAAAGGCTGGAAGTGCTTAGAAAAAAATGGCAGTCGGAAGATGATTGGCCGTCTATAGTTTTGTCTATGCAGCATAGGATTGGACTAAATTCAGGTAAGATGGTAACTGGCAATATGGGATCTAATATTAGAATGAATTATACTATGATGGGAGATACTGTTAATCTAGCAGCAAGGCTCGAGTCGTCTGCAAAACAATATGGTATTTATAATTTTGTTGGTCATCCAATTTATGAAAAGGCAAAGGATGATTATGTATTTAGATTTTTAGATTTTACACGAGTTAAGGGGAAAAATATTCCAGTTAAAGTATATGAGTTAGTAAATAGAAAAACCATGATAAAGAAAAACACACTAGATCTAGTAAATGAATTTGAAATAGGGATGGATTTATATTTTCAACAAAAATGGGATGAGGCTTTGGAACAATTTAAAAAATCAGAAAAAATGGAGGACCATTTTGAATCAAGAAATACAACTCCTTCAGCAGTTTTTATTAAACGATGTAAGCTATTTAAATCTAATCCTCCAGGAAAGGATTGGGATGGCGTTTGGACAATGGCCTCGAAATGATTTATTGTAGATAATGCAAAGTAATAAAAATAGAGGGGAAATTTTATGGGTTGATGATGAAATACAACATTTGAAACCTCATATTATGTTTTTAGAAAGAAGGGGCTATTCACTATTCAAGGCTACCAATGGTAATGACGGTATTGCAATGTTAAAGAAAAATACTTTTAATCTTGTTCTTTTAGACCAATCTATGTCTGGCATTGATGGCCTAGAAACATTAAAAGAAATAAGAAAAATTAATTCTTCAATACCTGTTATTATGATAACTAAAACTGAAGATGAATGGTTAATGGATGAGGCAATAACTGGCCAGGTTGAACAATTTTTAATTAAACCTGTAAATCCAAGTCAAATATTTATGGCTTGTAAACAAGTTTTAGAAAAAAATAAACTAAGTGGAGAAAAGGCAGCTACAAATTACCTGAAAGAATTTCAAAAAATAGAATTAAGATTACAATCTGATTTAAGAATTGATGACTGGTGGAAAATTTATAATTCACTTGTTGATTTTCAGATTACTTTTGATTCTTATAAAGACACAGGTCTTAATTCAATTTTAGATGAGCAGATCGAAACTTGTAATAGGCAGTTCAGTTCTTTAATTAATGAAAATTATAAAAATTGGATTTTTTCTAAAGAGCGTCCAACATTATCTGTAGATGTAATTTCAAAATTTATAAAACCTCATCTTATAAATAATCAAAAAGTTTGTTTGATCGTAATTGATTGCCTTAGGCTAGATCAGTTTAAATCTATGGCTCCAATACTAGAAAGCTTATTCAATATTACTTTAGATTACAAAATTTCTTTACTTCCTACAGCTACACCATATTCAAGAAACGCAATTTTCAGTGGTATGTTTCCAGATGAAATGGTTAATAAATATCCAGAACAGGGTAAAATGATGGCAGAGCATGGGAATAGTTTAAATAGATTTGAAGATCTATTTCTCCGTGACCAATTAATTAGAATGGACTTGAATGATAAAAAAATACATTATCATAAAATTTGGGCGGTAGACGAAGGTGAAAAGATTGAAAATCGCATTCAAGATTTTATCCAAAAAGATTTGCTAGCTTTTGTTATAAATTTTGTTGACATCCTTGCGCACAGTAGTTCACAATCAAATATATTAAAAGAAATGGTTCCTGATGAATCAGGTTATAGAAAAGTTGTAAAGTCATGGCTTGAAAATTCTTGGCTTTTAAAAGTTTTAGAAAAATTAAGAGACAATGATTTTAAAGTAATAATTACAAGTGATCATGGTAGTATAAGAGTTAAAAAAGATGTTATGGTTGCTGCCGATAAAGAGGCATCAACAGGAGTTAGGTATAAATATGGTAGGAATATAAAAGCAAATAGCAGAAATGCTTTGTTAATTGATAGACCAGATGAATATAAACTTCCTATTTTTGGCCAGCAGCCAACCTATGTCTTAGCTAAAAATGATGTCTTTTTTGTGTACCCAAATCAAGCGAATAAATTTTTGTCTAAGTTTAAGAATTCATTTCAACATGGGGGAATAAGTATGGAAGAAATATTAGTCCCAGTTGCCACTTTATACCCTAGATAGGTTTATGATAAAAATTTGTAATACAGTGAAAGAAACGAAAGATTTTGCGGCAAATTTGGCAAATAAAATTCCACCAGGTAGTGTAATCGCTTTAACTGGTAATTTGGGTTCTGGGAAAACAACTTTCTCGCAGGGTTTCGCAAAGGCTTTAAATGTAAAAGAGAATGTTGGATCACCAACATTTAAATTGGTTTCTGAGTATCTGGGACGGCCCCATAATTTTTATCATGTAGATTGCTATAGGCTAAAAGGGGCAAAAGATTTTTTAAATATTGGTGGTGAAAAATATCTTTATCCAAAAGGAGCAGTCACATTAATTGAATGGGCTGACCTTATTGATAAATTGTTATCAAAGAGTGTTATATCAATTAAATTTGAACGATTAAAGGCAAAACCAGAGCAAAGAAAACTGACTATTAATGGATGGGATTAAATGAATAGTTCAATGTTTTTAGCAATAGAAACTTCATCAACAATATGTAGTGTCGCTATTCTAAAAGGGAATGAGTGCATAGCAATAAAGGAAACTAATAGTCCTATGATGCACGCTGAGATTTTGCCAATATATGTAAAAGAAATTATACAAAACTCAAAAATAAAAACTGATATGATTAATGCGGTAGCTGTAAGTATTGGACCAGGTTCTTTCACAGGTTTAAGAATTGGTCTTAGTTTTGCCAAAGGTTTTGCTATGGCACACAATCTACCTATATTACCAGTACCAACAATGCAATCACTTGCTTTTGGTTTGCAGAATGAAAAGCCATCTCAGGGATTATTTTATTCCCATGGCGAATATATTTTTTACCAAAAATATATTTGGGATAATGACATTCCAAATTTTAAAAAGAAACCAATTTTAGAAGAAGGGATAAAAATAGTTAAAAAAATTAATACTGATAAAAAAACATTTCATTGGAATTGTGATAATTTCATAAAAGATTTTAAAAATATAATTTTTATTACGCCTTCAGCAAAATTGATTGGATCATTGGGCGTATTATTAATTGATCATTTAATAAAAGTAAAACCATATGAATTAGAGCCTGATTATATTGCCCCCTTTAAGTTTAGTGTTAAGAAATGAATATTAGGTTAGGCACTTTATCAGATTTAACTAAAATTGTTCAAATTGAAAATAAAGTTTTTACAAATTCGTGCTGGGCTTATAATATTATAAAAGATGAGTTAATACCAGGCAAAGACAGAAAAACTTTGGTGATTACAGAGGATGGAAATATTATTGGATATTTAATGATTAGAAAATTTGAAAATCAAATCGATATTTTAAATTTTGCAATAAATAAAGTTCATCAAAGAAAGGGTGTCGGTTGGAAACTTCTAAGTCATTTCTTAGAATCATTACCAAAGTTGACTGAGGTAACTTTAGAAGTAAGACAAGGAAATCAACAGGCAATTAATCTTTATAAAAAAGCAGGATTTAATAAAATTGGATATAGAAAAAAATATTATAGCGATGGGTCAGATGCTTTGATGATGAAATTTATGAGATAAAAGAAAAAACATGGCTTGGTTCAAAAGAAAAGATAAAAAAGTAAACATTCAAGACAAGAAAAACATACCTGATGGTTTGTGGAAAAAATGTTTTTCATGCAATGAGGTATTATATAAACCTGAATTGGATAAAAATTTATCTGTTTGCCATCATTGCCAGCATCATTTTAGGGTAGATCCTAAGATTTATATAGAGCTTTTATTAGATAAGGGTAGTGAAAATCGCATTTTCAACAAAATTGAATCAAAAGATTTTTTGTCTTTCAAAGCTATAAAAGACTATAACGACCAATTAATGAAAGCCAAAATAAAAACTGGAGAAAAAGATGCTATAATGGTTTACAGGGGTAAAATAAATAATTCAAATATAGTTCTAGGCATTATGAATTTTAATTTTATTGGCGGCAGTATGGGGTCTGTAATTGGTGAAACATTTGTCCGAGCAATTACTTTAGCAGAGAAAAATAATATTCCTTTTGTCCTTGTTTGTGCTTCAGGTGGTGCTAGAATGCAAGAAGGGGCAGTGTCTTTAATGCAGTTGGCCAAAACAAGTGTTTTTTTATCTAGATTTTCAAATAATGGTGGCCTTTTTATTCCAATACTAACAGATCCTACTTTTGGTGGTGTAACAGCTAGTTTTGGAATGTTGGGAGATATTATTCTAGCTGAACCAGGTGCATTAATTGGATTTGCAGGTCCTAGGGTAATTAAACAAACGATAGGCCAGGAACTTCCTAAAGGATTTCAAAAATCTGAATTTTTATTAAAGAAAGGCTTCATTGATCAAATCGTATCAAGAAATGAAATGAAAGAGAAATTATCTATAGTAATTAAAAATTTAACTTTATAAGCAATATGATTTTAATAACCAATGATGATGGAATTTATTCACCAGGTATACAGGCACTTTGGGATGCTTTGAATTCATTTGGAGATACAATAGTTATAGCACCTAGTTCGCAGAAAAGTGCAACTAGCCACGCTATAACTATTTCGAAGCCGATAAGAGTGAGAAAGGTAAAAAAAGTTAATGGGTTTAATGGATTTTCAGTCTCTGGTACCCCAGCAGATTGCACGAAAATTGCTATAAATTCTATTTTGAATCAAAAACCAGCAGTTCTGATTTCGGGAATTAATTTAGGCGCTAATGTGGGGAATAATATTATTTATTCTGGTACTGTTTCTGCAGCTTTAGAAGGTGCTATGTTAGGAATACCTTCAATTGCTATAAGTCTAGATTCTTTTCAGGCTGGTAGATTTGAACTTTCAAAGAAAATAGCAATAGAGGTTGTAGATTTTGTTCTTAAAAACAAACTTCCGAAAGGAACCATGTTAAATGTAAATATTCCTGATATCGAGCCCGAAAATTTTTTAGGTACTAGAATTACCAAACAAGGAAACCAATTTTTTAATGATGACTATGAAAAAAGGCTTGACCCTCGCGGGAAAGAATACTATTGGATAAAAGGTGAAATTGAGGATAATGATAAAGATCCAGTTTTTGATGGTAGAGCAATTTCAGATGGTTATGTAAGTATCACACCATTGGGTTTTAATATGACCGAGGAATCTTATATTTCCGATTTAAAGGATAAATTTTAAAGTGAGCGATTTATACCATGGAGGAGTAATAATATTAGATTTCGGTTCTCAATATACTCAATTAATTGCTCGTAGAATTAGAGAGCAGAATGTATACTCCGAAATTATATCACCTAGTCTTCCCTTAGAAAAAATATTAAAACATAAGCCTAAAGCAATAATTTTTTCAGGTGGACCTTCTAGCGTTTATTCAGAAAATGCACCAAAGTTTGATGATAGAATTTTAACACAAAAAATTCCGATCCTCGGTATCTGTTATGGTTTACATTTGTTGGTCCAAAGTAATGGTGGAATTATCAAGTCTTCAGATCAAGGAGAGTATGGTTTCGCAGAAGTAAATGTTAAAATTGCTAATAGTATTTTTAAAGACTTACCATCTTCAATAAAAGTTTGGATGAGCCATGGTGATAAAGTAATTACGCCCCCCCCTGATTGGAATGTTTTAGCATATTCATCTAATAATGTTATTGCTGCTTTATCAAATTCAAGTAATACAAGATTTGCCACCCAATTTCATCCCGAGGTCTACCATACAAATATGGGTAATAAAATTCTTTGGAATTTTCTTTTTAATATATCTGGATGTAAACCTAGTTGGAATTCCAAAAACTTTATTGATGAAAAAATAAAAGAAATAAAATCTAAAGTAAGAGATAATAATGTAATTGTTGGTGTAAGTGGAGGAGTGGATTCATCAGTTGTTGCCACTTTGATGCACAAAGCAGTCGGAATGAAATCTAAGGCAATAATCATTGACCATGGTCTTATGAGAAAAAATGAAGCTAAGCATTGTGTTAAAGAATTAAATAAAGGTTTAGGAATAAATATTAGTTTGCATGATGAAAAAGAACATTTTTTAAAAAAACTTAGTGGCATCACAAATCCTGAAGAAAAAAGAAAAATTATTGGGAATCAGTTTATTTATTCATTCCAAAGGATAGCCAAAAGTTTTGGCGATGTTCCTTTTTTAGCCCAAGGAACTTTATATCCTGATGTAATTGAAAGTGGTATTAGTTATGGGAAAGAGGCTGCTCTAATTAAAAGTCACCATAATGTTGGAGGATTACCAGATGATATGAGTTTTAAATTGATTGAGCCTTTACGTGATTTATTTAAAGACGAAGTCCGGGATTTAGCAAAGGAGCTTGAGATACCTGATTTTTTAATAAACAGGCATCCTTTCCCAGGTCCAGGTTTGGGCGTAAGGATTATAGGTGAGATTACTAATGAAAGAATTAAAATTTTACAAGAGGCAGATCAGATTTTTATTGATGTTTTACATGAGGATGGTCTTTATAATAAAATTTGGCAGGCTTTTGCAGTTCTAATACCTGTAAAAACAGTAGGCGTTATGGGAGACCAGCGTACATATGATAATTTATTGGGGATTAGAGCTGTTAGTAGTACAGATGGTATGACTGCTGATTGGTATCGTATTCCAGAGCACTCATTAAATAAAATATCAAATAGAATAGTTAATAATGTAAAAGGTATAAATCGTATTGTTTATGATATAACATCAAAGCCACCTGGAACGATAGAATGGGAGTAGACCACAGTTATATAATTTATTAATATTTATTTATGGCTAGACTATTATTTATCCAAACCTTTTTGTTAGCAATAATTTTTTCTCAAAAAGAAAAAGTTAATATAAAAGATATTTTTCAAAATAATGGAATTTATTTTAAGACTTTTAGCGATGAAGTTGTTAATGGGATGGTTTATCAGTTTAATGATGATTTAGAATTACCATTAGGACTGATTGCGGATGGTTTTAAAAAGGGGAAATGGTTGGAATGGGCGGGGAAAAATCAAAAAATAGAAACCAAAGAGTTGCTATTAAAGGGAAAAGAAGAATATAAAAACAATGATCCCATAATTGTTCCTTCTTCACTAGAGATTAATAACTATGTTAGTGATACTAAATATAGTAAAGTAGCTTTTAAACTTACTTTTACCCAAGTGATTAATTTTGATTCCTCTGGATCCAAAATGGAAGAATCATTAAAGGCCTATAATGAGACTGGGCTTTTAAAAAGGAAAACATATAGAAAGTATCAATATATTGAAGGACTTGATGGTAAGATAGATAAAATAAAAATTTTTAATGAAAAAAATATTTTGATTCAAGAGCAATTATTTAATTATAATAAAGATAAAATGCTTATTGGGAAAAAGCTTGTTGGAATTGAAGCTGAAATTATAGATAAAACTATATATAGTTATAATTCATTAGGAATGTTAGAAAAAAAAATAAATTATGATAAAAAAGGAGAAATAAATAAATCTATTACAATTAATTATGATATAGCTGGAAATAAAAACAAGGAATTAGTTGAATTTTTTTCGAAAAAATCTAATTTAGATCTTTCTATT
>CAZLPW010000053.1:0-14205 GCA_964561495.1 uncultured bacterium
GTCTGACCAATAGTTTTTACTAATTTCCCAAGTGGAAGACTTTTTAATAATATTTTTTTTGGGACTACCATACTTGAATATGAATCAATAAAGTATCTACCATTTTTAAAAAATATAATATCGTGAACACCCTCTTCTGGTGTAATAATTTTTAAATCAGTTCCGTTAAATCGAATTGAATAAAGAGATAAATCAAATACAGAATCCTTATTTGCCATAAAATAAATTAATTTATTTTTTTCATCAATGTGTTTAATTGATGAAACCTCCCATCTGCCTTTTGTTATCTGCCATGTTCTACTTCCAGAATGTTTTGATAAATTTATATGACGGTAGCCTGATTTCTCTGACAGCCAAATAATTTTTCCATCCCTAAGAAAATAAATCTCACCATGATTATCTACCCATCCTTTATGATCTGTTTCGGTCAAAACCTCTTTCGATTTTCCATTAATTCTTTTTGCTATCCTTAAGGTCCAGCTTTTTTGATTTCGATTCATTTTTAAAAATGCTATTCGATTATTATTGATCCATTCCATCCACGGGAAATAAAAATCACCTTGTTCCCCTAAATCAAGCCATTTTCTACCACTACGATTTATATCTACGATTCCAATTCTAATTTTAGGATTTGACTCGCCAACTTTTGGATATCTAAGCTTCTTTACATCTGGATAGTGGCTCAACTGATCAATCATCAAGTACTCAGGTACATCTGACTCGTCTTCCTCCCAAAAAGCGATCGAGCGACTATCTGGAGACCATCGATAACCATCATAACCAGTTAATTCTTCTTCATAAAGCCAGCCAAAATGACCATTCGATATTGTTTCAGATCCTGAATTTGTTAATCTTTTCTCTCTTTTTTTTGTATAATTATATACATACAGGTCATTGTCTTTCCTTACATAGGAAAAATAATTACCATTTGGAGATATTTTTACATTTCTTAATCCAGAATTATTTTCACTTAAAGGAAATATAGCTTTATTTAGCAAGTCATATATATAGTAAGTAGCAGAAAATGAATACCTCCATATTTTACTCTTACTGGTTATTAAAAGTAATTTATCATCAGTCTTTGATAAAATAATATCATCTACATTTAATATTTCATTATTGAAATAAAGGTCTGAACTATCCAATACAATTAATGAATCCAGATTTGGAAGAAATACCTTAAACCACGATCTATGATTTTTTCCTTGACCTTTAGTTAAAAAAGCTTCTTCAGTATTGTATGATATAATTTTATTAATTGATTCAATTTTAAAAGGTGATTTAACAATCGCATCATCATAAGTAAGCCATTCACCATAAACCTTTCCAAAACTCAAAATAACTAAAAAAGGCAGCCAGATCAAATTTAAAGTTCCTTCTTAAGTGAATTTAGAAAATCAACCATCATATCGAATGTTAGCCTCTTTGTATTTACGTTTCTTGGGCTTGGGTGATAGCACCCATAAAGACGATTGCCATTTGGCAAATCATATCCTTTAGCATGCTTAAATGAATAATCTTTCATTTTAATCTGATAATTATTAGAAATAAAACGCAAGTAGGAATCATAACCAATTTTTCCTAACCCTAAAATAATTTTCAGGTTAGGTAATAACTCCAACTCTCTAGATAAAAAATCAGAACAATTTTTTTTTTCATCGGGTTTTGGTCTATCTCCAGGAGGAACACATTTCAAGGATACTGTCATATAACCTTTTAGCCTAAGGCCATCATCTCTGCTATCGGAATTTGGTTGGTTAGCAAAACCAGTATGGTGCAAGCATTTGAATAGAAAATCTGCTGACTTGTCTCCAGTGAATACTCGCCCTGTCCTATTTCCACCATGGGCAGCTGGTGCGAGTCCAATAATTAGAAGAGAACTATTTTTATCGCCATAGCCTGTTACAGGTTTACCCCAATATTCCCATTCAAGAAATGATTTTCTTTTTTCTCGCGCAATCTTTTCTCGAAATTCAACCAATCGATCGCATTTTTTACATGAAATAATTTCTTTATTAAGAGTGTCAAGACTCATCTGGTTTTAATAATATTTTACCTAGGTTTTTTCTTTGACCAATATAGCGATGCGCATCAGATGCCTTGGATAGTGGAAATATTTTATCTATCACTGGGGCTATTATTTTATCATCCAGCATTTGAATAAGAATCTTTGCATATTCTTTGACTAAGTCTTTTCTGTTTTGAATTAGACCCAGATGAAAACCATAAACGGTTTTATTTCTTCTCATTAATTCTAAAGGGTTAAACCTTGGCATCCTAATATACTGTGGGATAATCTTAAATAAATTTCTTTTACTTGAGGGCGCTGCTGAAGAAAAACCGTAGGTTCCAAGTCTACCAAATTCAGATAAGCATCTATAGCTTTCGCTTAATTCCTTCCCGCCTAATGGGTCAAGGATTACATCAGCGCCATATCCATCCGTAATATCAAGAACGCGATCACTGAAATTCTCCTTTCGATAATCAATAAGTTGAATATTCCCAAATTTTTTTATCCTTTCGAATTTACCACCAGATGCTGTGCCAATAATTTTAGCACCTAGATGCTTTGCAATCTGCATAGCAGCGATTCCAACGCCACCTCCTACGCCGTGTATTAATATCCATTCTCCTTTTTGAATATTTGCTTGATGAACAATCATAAAATAAGCTGTCAAGTAATTAACTGGAACAGCAGCGGCTATTTCAGAATATTTTTTATCAATTTCAAATAATTGATCAGAATTGACATTTACATAATTAGAATAACCACCTGATTTACATAGCCCTGTTACTGTTTTCCCAATAATAGAATTTGAAATACTTGCACCTACCTTTTCGATAGTTCCTGATATTTCCATACCTAATACATAGGGAGGCCTAAGGCGGGTTGTGTATAGGCCCTGTCTGCTCATTATATCTGCAAAATTAATTCCTGAATAGTTAACCTTAACTAAGACTTCTTCATCTTTAAGATTTTTCAGAGTACATTTTTTATAAATTAGGTTTTCTGGGCCACCATATCTATCTAGAAAAGCAGAATAACAATCAACCATTTTTAACAAAATCCTTTATTCATATTTTAAAAATAAAATAACACTATCGCAGTAAATACTAAAGATACAAATTCTTGTTCATTGTTTCATCTTATACCATTATATAAATTTGCCAGCTAATTTATATATTTTAAAATAATATTTATAAGATAGAGGAATAAAATGGGTCTTATGACAACAATGCGAAAACGCATGCATATTGTATTATGGGGACTACTATTTATGTTTTTATTGAGTATGACAATAGGTGGTCTTGTAGGTGGTGCAGATATAGTTGGGCATTTGCTTGGCAGAGTTAATCCTGCTACTACTATTGCCAGGATTAATGACAGAGATATATCTCCAGATCTATATCAAAATCTTGTAAATCAAGAAATCGAAAAAATAAGATCCGCAGGTCAAGAGGTTAAAGAATTTCATTTTCAGCGCGCTAGAAACACAGCATGGGATAATCTCTTGCAGGATGTTCTGGTTACTCAGGAAGTTAACCGACTAGAATTAACTGCGTCAGATGAAGAAGTTTTATTTCATTTGGAGAATGAGCCTCCCTCTTTTCTTCAACAGAATCCAACCTTCCAGACTGAAGGCGAATTTGATAAACAAAAGTACTTACAAGCATTAGCTTCTCCTGAAGGCGATGAATGGGTTCCAATAGAATCATTTTTAAAAAATACCTACATACCAAATTTTAAGCTACAACAATTTTTAGATCAAAGTATTGTTATAAAGGAGGATGACATAAAATCTGAATTTAAAAAACGTAATATAAAATATTCTATAAATGCTATTCACGTCCCAAGTAATGCTATTGTATCAAGCATTTCAAATCCATCCGATGATGAGCTCCTTTCAGATTACAAGACATTGAAAGATGATTTTAAACATGGAGAATTAAGAAATATTTTATACTGTTATTGGAAAAAGGAACCATCGAATGAAGATTCCAATAAGATACAAATATTTGCTAATGAATTAGCTGATAGAGCTAGAAATGGCGAAGATTTTTCCAAATTAGCTGATGAGTTTTCTCAAGATCCTGGGAATCAAACTAATAACAATGGTGGAGATTTAGGTTGGTTTGCAAAGGGTCGCATGGTTAAACCATTCGAAGAAGCTGCCTTCAAAGCAAAAAAAGGATCTATAACAGATCCAATCAAATCTAGATTTGGATACCATATAATTAGTGTTCGTGATAAAAGAAAAAATAAAAATAATGAAGATGAGATTTTAGCTTCACATATATTACTTAAAATTGAAACTTCTGCTACATCATTATCAAATTTGAAACGCGAGGCTACTCTGTTTAGTTATGATGCCCAAGATATTGGTTTTAAGGCTGCTTCCGATACTAATAAAATTGAATATTTTGAACAAAATGGATTAGATGAATCATCCTTTTCAATCCAAAGACTGGGTTCTTTTCGTAATGCTATACAATTCGCATTTCAAAATGATATAAACGCTGTCTCATCGATCCTTGAAAATGACAAATACTATGCGGTTTTTAAGGTTGACTCTATCATTCAACCAGGCTACAAACCATTTGAAGATGTAAAAAACCAACTTTTATCTAAAGCTCGAAAAACACTAGAAAAGAAGGCAACACTAGAAAAGGCAAATGCACTTTTATTAGAAATTACCGCTGATGATAAATCACTGCTTGATGCAAAGGTAAATGAACAAATCAATGTTATTAAAGAAGAGACAAAAACTATTTCTCAAGGTTTTTCTTCTATAGGCAGAAGTAATTATGTGAATGGCGCTCTTTTATCAAGCTCATCAGGGGAAATTATTGGTCCACTTGAAACACTAAGAGGTCATGCTCTAATCGAGGTCTTGGAAATTTCAGCTTACGATAGTACCGAATATGAAGTGCAGAGAGAGACTCTTAAAAAGAATCTTTTCAATCAAAAACAGAGACAGGCTTTTGAAGCTTGGCTTGATGATTTAAAAGATAAAGCTATAATCACAGATAACAGGAAATATTATTATTGATTAACTCCCAAAATATTTTTTTATTTTTTTTAAAATCAAATCAGGCACTCTAACAGCCAAACCACTGTTTTTTATAAAAGCATGAATTGTATAGCCCTCTACATAAGATTCATCTGATTTCAAATCTTTGATATTATAATCAATACGAAGTCTAGATTTTGGAATCTCATAAATCTGGGATAAAACAACTAATTCATCCTCAAATTTTGCCCCTTTTTTATATTCACAATGTGAAACCACTACAGGAATAAAAATTCCACTATTTTCGATTGTAGTTACATCTAATCCAATCATTGATAATAATTCAGTACGAGCCTGCTCAAAATATTCAAGATATCTTGTATAATAAACTATTCCCATTTGATCAATGTCTTTATAATAGACCTTAACTCTGTGTTTATGGATTACCACTCAATTCTCTTTGAAAAAACCCATTCTGTCATATTTTTTAATTCTATCTTCTAAATAATTGGGTTCTTTTTCTTTATTAAAATTTTTTAATGTCTTTACTATTATATTTTTGATTTGTTCTGAAGTACTTTTAAAATCGCGATGAGCACCACCATTAGGCTCAGGTATAATTTCATCACAGATACCTAGGTTTTTTAAATCTTTTGGCGCCAACATTAATGATTCAGCTGCTTCTTCAGCCTTTTTTGCATCACGATATAAAATAGAAGCACAGCCCTCTGGGCTGATTACAGAATACCAAGTATTTTCTAACATATAAAATTTATCACAAAGGCCAATCCCTAATGCTCCTCCACTTGCACCCTCTCCTATAATAATACTGATTATATTAGTCTTTAAACTAGCCATTTCAATTAAATTTCTTGCTATGGCTTCACCCTGACCTCTCTCCTCAGCACCAACACCAGGATAGGCCCCTATAGTGTCTATTAGAGTAATAATTGGTAATTGAAATTTTTCACCTATTTTCATTATTCTAAGGGCCTTACGATATCCTTCAGGTCTCATCATTCCAAAATTCCGAAATAAATTTTCTTTAGTAGTTCTACCCTTTTGCTGACCTATCCATATAACCTTATTATCTTCAATTGTTCCTATTCCAGTAACTAAAGCTGAATCATCGCCAAAAAGTCTATCACCATGCAATTCTATAAAATCCTCTGAAAAAAGCTTAATATAATCTAAGGAAAACGGCCTATCGGGGTGTCTTGCAAGTTGCACCCTTTGCCACCTTGAAAGATCTGAATGAATTGTATTTATTATGTTATTTCTTTTTTTATTTAGTGATGCTATTTTGTTTAATATTTCAGGCGATTTATCACTATCTGATTCAAATTTCTGAATTTCAAGATCAATCTCTTCGATTGGTTTTTCAAATTCTAGGTAATACTTTTGCATTTATAATAATTAATATATCTACTAAATAAAACTATATTTTCCCAATATATAATAGCGGTATTTTAAAGAAAATTTTATAAGCTAGTTATTTAAAATAATTTATTTTTTTACAAAATATAAAAATGTTGAGAAAGCCATTTTGATTATCATAACTATTGTATAAAACAAGTTAAAGATAATAGAATAATTTTCAGATAAATGCTTATAATAATAATAATAATAGCTTCTGTGCCATTCTAATATGGATTTCATAGGATAGGATTTTGAACCTCCTCTTCCTGTATAATGAGTAATTGTAGATTCTGGATTATATATAATTTTCCAATTAGCTTGTTTCGCTCTTAAACAAAAATCGCTATCTTCTTGATAAGCAAAAAAATTTTCATCTAAAATTCCTATATCATCAACAACTCCACTTTTAATCAACATACAACTTCCAGATACAGCATCCACTTCAGAGATTTTATATTCATCTAGGTGCTCTAAACGATATTGAGTAAATATTTTATTTTTAGAAAATAATCGGCTTAAACCTAAAAAATATGTGATCACGGCCCATGGTGTTGGAATACCCCTTCTGCTAGATTTTTGAAAATCACCATTAGCATCAATAATTCTAGGAATACAAATGCCAATATTTTTATTCATATTCATATATTTAACCAGAAGATAAATCGACCTTTTACTTAATTCTATGTCTGGATTTAGTTGAAGAATATATTCACCTCTAGCCATAGACATAGCCTGATTCATCGGAATAGTATAACCTAAATTTATTCTATTCCTTCTGTATAATATATTAGGGTATTTTTTTTTTATTAAATCTAAAGTACCATCCATGGATCCATTATCAATAATAATTATTTCATGATCTAATGAGCTAAGAGCCTCAGGTATAGATTCAATACAACGCTTTAAATATTTACGAGCATTAAGAGTGACGATGCAAATTGAAATCAAAAATAAAACCTTTAATTATAAAACAGCTTATATAATGCCTAGAATTTTTCTAATTCTAAGCAACCAAACCATCCAAATAGCCTCATTCATTATAGCACCTGACATTTTTGACTCACCAACAGTTCTATCTATAAATATTATCGGCTCCTCAATTATCCGAAATCCTTTACTCCATGCACGAAAATTCATCTCAATCTGGAAAGAATAACCTTGAGATTGAACATCATTTAAGTTTATAGATTCTAATACTTTTCTTTTCCATGCTTTAAACCCACCTGTACTATCTTTGACATGCATGCCAGTTATCAATCGAGAATATAAGTTAGCAAAATAACTTAATAAGAGTCTCCTAATTGGCCAATTAACAACACTTACCCCACTGGTATATCTACTTCCAATAACTAAATCATTTTTATCCAACTTTTTTATAAGTTTGGGGATATCATCAGGATTATGCGATAAATCTGCGTCAATTTGAACTATAATATCATATTCGTTATTCAAGGCCCAATTAAAACCAAATATATAAGCAGTGCCTAGTCCTGATTTTTTTTCGCGTTCTTCAATAAAAAGATTATCATATTCATTCTGCATTTTTCTAACTATCTCGCTTGTACCATCAGGTGAATTATCATCAATAACAAGTAAATGATAATTTGGATTTGGCTTTAGTATTTTTTCGATCAATAAAACAATGTTCTTACTTTCATTATATGTCGGAGTAATAATTAAAATTTTCATCTGTTTATTCTTGTCTTAATATTTGCAAGTGATTCGTCTAGATTAGCTGGCTTTATATTAATTTTTCTTGATAAGAATTTACTATTTAATCCAGATTTTAATGGCCTCATAGCTATTTGATTTAATTCATCTGATGTTATAGGACTTATGAGCTTTGTATCTAGGTCAAATGCTTTTGCTATTCTTAAAGAAAATTCATACCTGTTAATTAATTCTTTATCAGCCCAGTGAACGACACCATTAAGATTTTTATTTATAGATTTAATTATTGCTATTGCTAAAGATTCAGCAGATGTTGGATTATTATACTGATCGTTAACTACATTAATTTTCTTATTATTTTTTAGAGATTCAATTACCCAATTAAGAAAACTTGCTTTACTATTCATATTATAATCATAAATAACATTTGAACGAATAATTAAATTATCACCACTTTTACTAAGGACTAACTTTTCGGCTTCGAGTTTTGTAGATCCATATATATTAATAGGATTGACGGGATTATTCTCACTATATGGGCCATTTTTACCATCAAAAACATAATCTGTGGATATATAAACAAAATAGCCCTCAAAATTTTCACAAAAATTTTTTGTCCCATTTATATTTATTTCTTTCGCCTTTTTTGGATTTTTTTCACATTCATCGACATCCGTCATTGCAGCCAAATGAATAATAATATCTATATCAAAAGATTTAAAAATCTCATTGATAGAAACCTTATTTCTCACATCAATAGAAATACCCAATTCTCCTTTTGGTGTTTTTAAAGAAGATAAAATTAAATTAAAATCACTGTTATCATTTAAAATTCTCCTTAATGCAGTCCCTACCTGACCATATGCACCAGTTAATAATACATTTCTCATAAATTTAAAAACCTAAAAGTTCTAGAAATCATGTCCATCTGTCTTATATATAAAGATTTATTATTACCAGGATGGTATATTAACATATTTATGTGATAGGTCTTGTTTTTTATTTTATCATAAAAAATATAGGAACGGAACGGACCTCCTTTTGATTCAATATCATTAATCGTTTCCCAAAGTCCTTCAATTCGCCAGGCATCATAATCGATAAATTTTGTTTTTTTTAAATTGAACTTGTATTCATTAAATCGAATATTTTTATAATTACGCTCTGGCATATTCCATATATAGTTACCTACAAATAGCTCATTATCTGTGTATGAGCCACTATCCCAACTAACACTCATCCACTGAAATGGCATTTCCTTTCCTATCCAAACAAATGCAGAGTCTGGTGAATTAATAATCATCTCCCAACCCCAAGGTATAGAAAGAGTCCAATCATTTTTAGCCAATATTATATCTTCTACTTTATTTTGATTATTATCGCCAAGTATATATTTCTTTTGCCTTAGATAATATTGTCCTAAAAATTGTTTTTTTATCCACTCCTTTTTTTCTATAATAGATTTTTTAACATGATTAATGCTTAATCCATTTATTATCATTAGAATTTGATTTCTAAAATATGTGTCTTTTGTTAAATATATAGGTTGTTGATTTTCATTTATAAAATATTGACTATCAGGTAATAATTTATTGATTAATTGAGAACAATCATTGTCTTCATCATGATCCAAAGTGGCAATAATAAGATAAGCCTGATTCTTTAATTCATAATATTTTTCTGGACGCGAAAATTTAAAATAATAATATGGCTCAGGTTCTGGTGTATATAGGGTATCATCAAAGATAATATTTAATATGCCTCTCAGGTATTTTTCATCAGTTTTAGAACATATTATTCTAATTTCATTATCAGGCCCTAATGCTTCTCTCTTTCCGCCACAGGAAATAAAAATAAAATTTAGTTTTATAAATAAAATTAGTATTATATAATATTTTGAAAATTTCACCATTAGCATTTCAATTCCTCTAGAACCTTGATATAAACTTTATATGCATTTTTCCATCTGAAATAGATTCACCCAATGGCATCCCATATTGAACCTCAACAATTGACTCATCATTAATTTGAATTATTCCAAGTCCCAAACTAGTTTTTCTAAAACTTGAATTATGCTGAAGAGTAAAACCATGATCAAGAAAAATACTAGATCTAAATTTATCGCCCCTATTAAACCCAATATCAACTGAAATAATTTGAAAATCACTACTTGAAAATTGGTTTTCTTGATAGCCTCTTAAGGTTGAGCCACCCCCAAAAAACACATTCCTCGACTTTGGGATAGGATCATTAGACCAAATCAATCGACTTGATGAAGAGAGTTTTAAATTATAATGATTATAAAATGGAAAGTATGATTCAATATGAAATTGTTTTTCTATAAAATCTGAATTATTTTGAATTCCTCTGTTAACTTTCAATTCATATTGAAAGCCCTTTGTTGGTAGCGCTCGATTATCAATGGATTTATTATTAAACGCTAAAGTAAATGACTTTGCTATAACTCTTTGATATCCTAAAAGTGATCCTTGGATAGTGGGTGAACTAACAGAATAAGTATATCCAATACCAAGGTTATTAAAATATGAATGATAGTATTGAGTCCTTATCTCATTAGAATTTAAGCTATACAATTTTGGAAATAATTCATGCTGAAATCTCCAATAAAATCCTAAATTTAAAATAGGTAAATGAGGCTGTGTAATTTCCAAAGAAATTTTTTGAGATAGTGAATCAATTTTTTTCCAATATAGTTCATATGATCCTGCACGTTTAATAATATTTTCAAGATGGATATCGATTTCGCCATTGATAGATAATCTTTTATTATTTTTACCTAAACCTAAAATACCTGAAAAATAGTTCTCAAATTGTGGATCAATAAAAATCAAACCACCAAAAGTATTTTCATCAATTTTACCAAATCTTGTAACTAGTGGCCTATTTAAAAATTCGTATCTTTGGTAAATCTTATTTGATTCTTTTTCAAATTTTTTTCCAATTTGAAGTTTACTAAGTGAACTTTTAATATTATTTAAAAAATTCGCACTTAATGGTTTGGAAGATTTTATAATTAGAGTGTCTACAGAATTTCTAATATAATATTTCCTATATTCAATAAATCTGTTTTCATGATTAATATTTTCCAATTTAAAATAACCTGTGGGATTTATATCATCCGATAATCTATCGGAAAGAACTTTATTTATACTTTGACTATTTTCTATTGAAATAGTAATTATTTCGCCTTCGTGACTATATAAAATTGATAAAATTAAAATAATTTTTTTAAAAATTTGCACGGATTTCTCCTTGAAATGTAAGCAAGTTTTTATATCTCTTATCATCAATGGTATTTAATGATAAAATTAAAGAAATTTTATTATTTAGAAACATATGAGCTCTTGTATTACTTTTAATTGTTTTTCCAGTAGTAAGTCCATTAAAAATTTCTGGCGGTAAAATCTTATTATTATATTTATCTGTAACACTAAATATCTCAAGAGTATTTTCAATTCTTATTATTTTTTTTATAAACAATTTAATTTTAACAGTGAATCCATTTACCATAACATTGAAATTATTATTATAAAAGCCACCACCATCATTTCCAATTGCCCCTGACAAATCAAGATTGAAATAATTATTAGCATGATATAAAAAATGGATTTCTTGAAACCAACCTAATAAATTTCTATTTCTCATCTCTGAAACTGTCGATTTAATATATTTATCTCTATACTTACTTTTTGATAAAATTGAAAAATTTTTATTTTTAAATGGACTAATCTCAATTCCAGATTCTTTAGATCTCTCAATATCTTTGCCTCTGGGATCTTTACCATCATAAGATTTTATTATTTCTAGCCAAAACAAAGTTCTATAGTGATCATAATAATCTATTTCATATTTATTAAAAATTTTTGTCAAATTTTGACTCAATCCATCAACATCTTTGTATTTAAATAAATTAATCTCTGATAACGATTCTCCTTGGTGTCTAAGATTTAATTCAGATCTAACTATTAGCTTCAGATTATTAATTTTTCCAAAATCGTAAGAAATTCGTTTATAGCCTTCTAATTTGACCTCATTTTGCTCTAATCCATTATTTATTGCATATGCTATATATGATCCATTTTTATCGGGGACATAAGTATTGAAGGTTGGTTCATATCTATACTGGCCAAGGCCAATGCCGACTGAATCATAAACAATTAGTCTATTTTCAACACTCGATTCTTCAGTTTTTAACAATACATTCAAACCCAAAGGAGAGTCATCGTTTTTATATGTTATTTTTATTCTAGATAATAGATAATTTAAATTTGGTTCATTACCAGTATAAGTTTTAATTCTCTTTTTAAAAGAAATATCATTAGTCCAATCATTTTTTATATCTGTGCGATATGAAACCGAACCAATCATATCTTTTGATTCATCAATAAAAGATATTTCAGTAGAATCTGTATTTATTTTATTCTCCCTCATTTCAATTGATGTCAACCACTCATTTTTCACAGATTTTGATCTAAGGCCCACTTTTGTTTGATTAAATTTATTTTCCAAAGGATTATGTTCATTTATAATATGTATAAATGGCCTAATTTTAGAATTTGATAAATTAACCTTGGTTTCGATTCTCTGAAAAAGCCCTTGAGGCTTGTATATTCTTGTTAAATCTAAAAATGAATTTCTTAACCTATAGATACTGAAATGATGCTTAAACCTATATGCCTTCATATTTTTTTTTTGGTAAGTGAGACTTGAATTTTCAATAGTTGATACACCAAAATCAGGAAAGAAAATTTTGACTTCGCCTTTATTTTGTTTTATTCCATTATTAATAATTTTAGATTCGTTCCAAAAATATTGTTGATCAATAGCATGCCTATTATCAAATGACAAATAACCTTGATCTTTTAAATTATTGTAAAAATTAAACTGTATTCTAGCATCGCCAATAAAAATTGAGTCACCTTTAAAGGAAAGATTATAAGCAGACCCCGCATGAATGTTATTTCCTAAATTCGACAATGCATTTTTATTATAGATGGAGCCAGAAAAATAACTATCAAAAAGCAATTTATCACCAAACCTTCTCTGTATGCCCAGAAATCCAAATTTGTGATTTTTCGGGGCTTCCAGGTACCTATGAGGACTATATAAATTTTCTATATTAACTCTATCATGGATCTCTTCAAATTGGTAGTAAATCGTACCTTTAGAAGAAACTTTTCTGGAATAATAGCCAAACTGATCGTAGGTAAATGATACATTGTATCTAATGGAATCACTGCTATCTTTTTCTGGATCATAAACAAAGACTGAATCAATTAAGATATATTCACCATCTGGATTAATTTGGCTGGTATTTGTTTTTAATCTGCTATTACTAGTATTATTAAATAAGGATAATTTATCTGGAAATGAAGATCCATTTTCAACTTGATCTTTATTTCTGTATAACCCAAATGAAATTATATTTTTATTATTTTTTTTTGTTAAAAATCCTCCAGAAAAGCCTTTGCTATACTCATTATCATTATATTGATATTCAATGAAAATATCTAACTCCTCACTTATCAAAATATTTGATGTGAAATTGATTTCTGATAAAGAATAATCAATTGTATAATCGTTTAAATAACCCCTGACTATTTTTTCTCCATTAATCCAAACCGTTTCAGATCCCGAAAGAATTACAATCTCTCTTTCTCCATTTTTTCCTAATAATCTATATGGGCCTTGTTTACCATCCTTGCCTTTAAAAGAAACTGTATTATACACACCTCGGGAAGTGGCATATGTCGAAGATCCCTGCCAATCCTTAAAAACAAATTTATTTTTAATGCCTGTTAATTTTCTATTTATAACATGCTGATTATAGTAGGTATCATTATAAACAATATTACCAGCGTTAATAAGAAAATTATTATTGGAAATATTTAAATAAATCTGATCAAAATCCTGCAAATCTTTCGTGTACCCATCTGCCTGTAAAAATCCCCCCTCATCATTTAGAACTCCACTAACATTAGTATTTTCACCTAAATCTCCACTAAGCTGCATTTGCATGCCACCAGAGAATTCAGAACCATTAAATTTTGATAAAATTAATTTACTATAAATGCTTCCATTG
>CAZLPW010000054.1:0-3852 GCA_964561495.1 uncultured bacterium
AACCAAATATCATCCGAGCCATTCCCATAAGAAGAAGTTGTTCCAACAATGATATAACCCCCATCTATGTTTTTTGAATTAACGAGCCTCTGTCATCGGCAATACCTCCAAATGTCCTGCTCCATTGTTCATGCCCATAAGAATCTGTTTTGATTAGCCAAATATCATCTAAACCACCTCCAAAAGAAGATGTTGTCCCCAAAACAATATAACCATCATCATTAGCCTGAATGACTGAAGAACCTATGTCATCTCCATCGCCAACAAAAGTTTCTACAAACCAGTTGTGAGAATCTCCAATAATGATGCTACTAACCGAGAATAAGTCCCAAATATCTTCAACAACCAGCTGATAGTATCTATATTCTCCTTCTTCTATATTTACAGCAAATGTTGTATTAGAACTTTCAGTAGTGAAATAGACTAGATTCTGATCAGTCATGTCCTCTGATAAAGATTCATATAGTCTGTATGATTTAAAATCCATATCGTAATTCTGTGACCAATTAATAAAGAATGAACCATCTTCATATATTATGGGGTAAAGCTCTGGCTGTGAAGGGAGACTATCAATTAAGCTAGTTTGACCTAGACCAAGTGAAATCTGATCTAGAGTGTCAGTGACTAATACCCAAAACCAATTTTCATTGGCTGGATAAAAACTACTAGTATCAATTCCCATAGTATACAAGGTGTCTGAAATCTCTGTTACAATAGTAATAGTGTCTTTTTGCCCATGCTCATTATCAGAATATAAAAGCTTATAGCTTTTAAAATCTCCGTCTGGTGATTTCTGCCACTTTACTGTAACATCATTAAAATCATAAGTAACAGATTTAACATCAACAGGTATAGGAAACGGATCTGGAGTAGAATGGAACACTTCTCCCTTTGTCTCAAAGTTAAAAGTATCTTTCACACTTACTCTATAATATTGATTAATCAGTGGATCCACTCCCTCTTCAAAATATGATGTAACCTTTGACCTTTCAAAAACATTTGGGATACTCTGTGCAAGAATATCGGTATCAAAAATCACGAGGAAAGAGTCCAACGTAGGCTCAAAAGTTTTTTCTAATTTATAGGAACTGAAGTCGCCATCATATGATTGCTCCCATGTAATATTATAGCCTCCATTTTCCAATATAATTGATTCAATGTTTACAGCTTGTGGATTTGATCGAGTATTATCTACCATTAATATTATAGGTCTACTATCCGAAATATTACCACTTGTATCATATGCTCTTATAATTATCGTATAGCTTCCATCTTCAATATTAATAGTGTTCCATTGAAATGAATAAGGTTCGGAATTATCAGTGGCGCCGCTAGATTCACCATTAATCCATAGTTCTACTTTATCAACTCCCTGATTATCTGAGGACATGCAAGTAATTGTGATAATCTCATTCACAACAGCTCCAGCCTCTGGAGAGGTTATTATTACTGATGGGGAAATCCGGTCACTTTCTTGTTTATCCTCACACGAAAAATACAAAAAAAAGATTAGCAGGTAGAGTCTTTTCATATTTCACAAATTTACATATAATATAAAATTAATCTAATGTTATGATAATAAAATAGCCACAATAAATAAATCAATATAAAATAGATAAATTCAAATGGTGCATTGTTGGAATTATAAAAAGTATATTATCCTTACCTATCTACTTTAAAATTATCAATTTTATTTTATGAAAAACTACTTCTTCATTTTTTATTTAATTACTATCTCATGCTCTTCTAATAGTGGCTCTGATTCTTTTATTAATTTTTCTGGAAGCATCAAGAATACTAAGGAAAAAATTTTAAAGATAACTAACTATAATAGCACCCTAAAACAAGAACTGAAGATTAATGATTCTGGTGATTTCAGTGGTATGGTAAATATAGAATCAGATGGTTACTATTCTTTTCAAATTGGCAGATCATATACCAATGTAAGGTTTAAAAAAGGTTCAGATGTTAAACTAAGTCTAGATGCGGATTCATTTTTTACTTCAATAGAATATTCTGGAGAATTAAAAAAAGTAAATAATTATAATGTTTCTAAGTCTAAGCTTAGATCCAGATTAGTGGGTGATTCTAAAGAATACTTTGTGGTTCCGCTCAATGATTTTTTAAAAAAAATTGAAAAAACAAGAGACTCATTATTCTATCTTCTTGATAAAACTGAGCTAGCACCGAAAGATAAAATTTTAGAGAGAAAAATAATTAAATATGAATATTTGCAGAGCTACAACAACTACAAAAAGTTTTATACTTACCATAAAAACACAGATCCAATATTACCTGACGATTATTATGAACCCATAATAAATATGGATACTGATGATGATGAAATATTCAAATATTCACGCCCTTATAGAAATCTAATCATTGAGAATTATAGAATAACTTCTAAAATATTTTTAAAAAACAATCCAAAACTGGGGATAATTGATTTTGTAGAAGAAAAAATCAAAACCATAAACAGCACCGATATAAAGGATCAGTTCTCCAGTATGTTGATAAGACAGATGAATGAAAATAATATTAATATAGAAAAAGATTATCTAAGAATTATAAAAATATTAAAAGCAGATCGATTAAAAAATAAACTAACGATGAGGTACAACTCAGCTAAAATATCTAAAGAAGGTGCGACTTCAGTCGAATTTGCATATGAGAATTTTAATGGAGACACGACATCATTAGAGAGCCTCAAAGGTAAATTATTATATATTGATGTATGGGCCACCTGGTGTGGACCATGCATAAAAGAGATGCCATACTTAAGAACATTAGTTGGAGACTACATAGGAAAAAAAATCGAATTTGTAAGTATATCTATCGATTCTAAAAATGATTACGAGAAATGGCGTAAAATGGTGATTGAAAAAAATATTGGTGGGATACAACTTTATAATAGTGACGGTTTAGAGTCTGAATTTATGAAAGCATTTAGCGTTAGCATTATCCCTCGCTTTATGATGATTGACAATAATGGTAATATTATAACTGGGAATGCACCTCGACCATCATCTTCAAACGTAAGGGATTATATCAATAGATATTTAGAAAAAAATACAATAAAAAGATTTAACAATAGTTAATAAATAATTATTAATATTTTGCGGAAAAACATATTCCAAATTTTTAATGAAAAATCAAGATTAATAATAATTGCAATTATTATAATTAGTTTTCTTTTGCTATTATACAAAAATTTTTTTGATGTAAGCTCTGGCTCTAGTCTACAAAATATATCGTACAGATGGTTATTCCCATTATCGATTATACTCACTTTTTTCCTGTGCTTATTTCTAGACCAACAAAGAAGAATCTTATTTTTAATATACTTTTTTACAACTGTTATTGCATTATATAGTGTAGAAATTATTCTAATGAACAGGACCCCAAGTGATATACATTATAGTTTTGCAAAAAAACATAATCTGAAGTATGATTCAAGATCCGCAGAAACTGTACTCAAAGATATGGCCGTTAATGGTATTGAAGGTTTCCCTTTTTCAAATGGATTATATTTTGAGAAAGATAACATCCAATCTTTATCAGGTGTTTCTGGTAGTAATATTATCCATTGCAATGAAACTGGTGAATGGGTTATTTATAATAGTGATGAGTTTGGATTTAATAATCCATTTGGGTCTTTTGATATTAAAAATATTCAAATTGTAGCAATTGGAGATTCATTTACAAATGGATACTGTTTATCTAACAACCTGGATTTTTTGTAGTACCATCAGGCATTATTGTTTTCCTTGCTAAGCGTAAAAGAAATCTATTAAGCATAATACTAATTTGAACTTAACTTAAAAAATACAATTATGCCACTTTGAAATCCAC
>CAZLPW010000054.1:3862-5177 GCA_964561495.1 uncultured bacterium
TTGTAGCAATTGGAGATTCATTTACAAATGGATACTGTTTATCTAATAACCTGGATTTTATTTCTTTAATTAGAAATGAATATCCGAAGACCATCAATTTAGGCATGACCGCGACTGGACCCTTACGTCAGTTAGCAATTTTAAAAGAATATGCAATATTTCTTAAACCAAATGTACTTTTATGGGTTTTCTTTGAAGGTAACGATTTAAAAGAGTTAATAAATGAAAATCAAAATTTATTATTAAAACAATATTTAGGATCAGGGTTTAGCCAAAATCTAATGAAAAAACAATCGCAGATTGATAATCTATTAAAGGAATATTTTTTAGATCATAAAATAAAAAAAAGACAGCCAGATAGTAATTTTAGTATTGATAAATTTATTTTTTTAGATGCTCTTAGAACTAATCTTGGTTTGTACAAAGAGGTATCTCAAACTAATAATATTGATCTAAAACTTTTAGAAACAATTTTAATCCAAGCAAAAAATATTACTAATGATTGGGAAGGAAAGATGATTTTTGTATACATCCCCTCTATTGAAAGATACATGGGATTTAGAGAACGCAACAGGATCAATAAAAACAGAGGCGAAATCCTTGAAATATTAAAGAAAATTGACGTCCCATTGATTGATATCCATGAATCTATTTCATCTAGTAAAGATCCACTATCTTTTTATAATTCTAGGATCGGTTATCACTTTAATGAAACAGGAAATAAGCTATTATCAGAGGTGGTTCTAGATTCATTATCTTCTTTAAAAATTTTATATGACTAAATTATTTCAATAATATCTTTCTAATAATTAGAAAAATATTATTTTTCATTGATATTACTTTGAATTGAAAAAGTAAATAGGACAAAAAGTACAGGAATTGGGAATAGTCCTAAATGTATAATCACTTTTTCTATAAAAGTCCGTTTTCTTAGCCAATTTTTTAATTTTAGGATTTTCAGTCTCATTTAACCAGATCTAACTTTCAGAAAAATAAAACGATATTTCATTTAATAATATCCAAAAATAGTTTATTTACTTTTTCATAACAAATTGGAAGAGAGACCCTGCTGTCTTCATCTGGTATATCTACGATATTCCAGTAATCAACATCACGTCCTTTTAAATTTGGATTATCAAGGACCATTGGTTTATGCTCTGACTCATCCATGCATATAATTCTATCATATTCATCAAGATCTAGATTATCAATGTGTGTAGAGGCTTCATTTTTTCTAAGTGGTTTAATGTTATAGCGTTCAAGTTGTTCTAGAGCAGGATAATAAATTTTTCTAGTGGTAAACTCTCCTACCCTC
>CAZLPW010000054.1:5187-14020 GCA_964561495.1 uncultured bacterium
CAGTCCAGCTGAAAAAGCACTCATAGATAAGCCGCTATCAATAGCCAGAGAATTAAAAACTTCTTCTGCAAACCTACTTCTGAATATGTTAGCAGTACAAACGAATAATATTTTTTTCATAATTATAAATTTTAATAGATTAGATTGAATAAATGCTGCTCACTCATGTACTGGTCTTCTAGCACAGGATTTTCAAATTTACAAGTGTATCGGTCTATTCGGGGTAATTCAGCAGAATTGTTCATATTTTATAAGAGATATATATTTAATTATTATAATAATTTAGCAATGAATATAATTTTAAAAGATTAACAATTTAACAGATTATTAATTGCTAAATATCTTCTACCACCCACTATACACTTATGGTATTGATAAAACTTCACGTTTTCCGAGAGATAGGTATAAACTAACAAAGGAAGCCTTAAAAAATCAAAACAGCATAATAAAATTCCAAGAACCCCAACTTATCGATAATGAAGATATTTATATTGTACACGAAAAATCATATGTTGATTCTTTTTTTAAAGGAAATTTAAATGAAAAAGAAAAAAGAAGAATTGGGCTACAACCATGGAATGAACATATAATTGAGAGGACTAGATATATAATGGGTGGTAGTGTTGGAGCAATGAGGTTAGCTATTAAAAATAATGGTATCGCCGCAAATATGGCTGGCGGGACTCACCATGCTCATTACTCATTTGGCTCAGGCTATTGTATCTTCAATGATCTGGCTATATGTGCTATCAAAGCTCAGAATAATTATGAAAGTATAAACAATGTATTAATTATTGATTTAGATGTTCATCAGGGAGATGGGACAGCATCAATTTTTTCTAATAATGATAGCGTTTTCACTTTTTCAATGCATTGTGATACAAATTTTCCACTAAAAAAGGCTTCAAGTGATTTAGACATTCCACTAGCCAAGGGCACTGGTGATAATGATTATCTGAAAATATTATATGAAAATCTAAAAATTCTGGAAAAAATAAGTGCAGATATAATTTTTTTTCAGGCAGGAGTAGACACCCATATAAAAGATCATTTAGGACACCTATCAATCTCTAGAGAAGGATTAAAACAAAGAAATGATTTAGTATTAGCATTTGCAAGAAAACGGAATCTACCTGTCGTCGTTTTTATGGGAGGCGGTTATTCAAGTCCTATAGATTATTCCGTAGACTCGTTTGTTGATTTATTTATTCAGTGCGCTGAATACTAAAATCCACAAAAATATTTTCTAAACTCTTCAAAAATATCACAATATTTCTTGTTAAAGTTTTTCTTGACTTATATTAAATAAACCAATACTTTAACCACTGAAGGTGCTGGTTTGGTACCTTTGGTATGTGGAAGGGGTGGACATTCACGTTGTACCGAGGACATTGTGAAGTCTGCCCCATTTTTTTTGCTTAAAATATAAAGTTTTTATTTATATAAATATTCTAAATCCAATTATTAAATACTTTAAAAGAATAAATAAAATATATAATCTTTTTTATTTTCACTACTGTATGAGTTTTATCAAGCTTGCATTCTGTTACTAATCGTTAATTCAATTGTGAGTATTTAATCCAATAAAATTATAATTATAAAATGATTTTATAAATCCTCCCAAATTTTTCAATATCATCCCAATAGAAACCCTTCCTTTTTAATAAATTTATTATTTGAACCTTTACTTTATCATCAATGATAGTGCTACTATTTTTAGCCAAACGGGCTTTGATTAGCCTAGGTATGATTTCCCTTACTGGAAATTCTTCATAGACAGCTCTTATACTTTCTTCTATAATATCTGGATCAATATTGTGTTTTTTTATTTCATTCTTAATACCGATAGGCCCAAGATCTTTATTTTTTACCTTATCGGTTACAAATGATAATGCAAAATCTTTATCATCTAAATAGTTTAATCCTTCTAAATAAGATATCGCAGTATCAATATCACATTTTTTAAAGTCTTTTCTTTGTAATCGTTCTATTAGCTCTGATTTACTTCGTTTCCGATAACGTAATAGACTGAAAGCAGCAGCCTTTACTTTTGATAGAGACTCTGTATCAACTCCTAAATCATTTGAACATTCTGGAGTTTTAAATTTCAAATCTTAATCCTAAATCAGTTTATTTTCTAATAGGACTATGCTCTTAAAGGCTCTTTATTTGTATAATAAAAATTGTCTAAAAGAATGTTAATCCTTTTTTGATTTTTTATTATTTGATTCTTCATTTAGTCCCATAAACTCTTTTACCTTCTTCGTAATTTCGGCAAGTGTCTCAGGATTATTTTCTAGATACTGTTTTGCATTTTCTCTGCCTTGTCCAATTTTAAAATCCCCATATGAAAACCACGCGCCCATCTTTTCAACTATATTTCCTAAAACAGCTAAATCTAAGATATCCCCAATTACAGAAATACCCTTCCCATACATAATATCAAACTCGCTCTGCTTGAATGGAGGTGCGACTTTATTTTTAATAACTTTTACTCTTACTTTGCTTCCGACACTATCAACTCCATCCTTTAAAGTAGTGATGCGTCTTATTTCCATTCTAATTGATGAATAAAATTTAAGCGCTCTACCACCTGGTGTGGTCTCTGGATTTCCAAACATGACACCAATTTTTTCACGTATCTGATTAATAAATATCACAGTTGCATTTGATCGACTTACAGTACCTGTCAATTTTCTTAAAGCCTGAGACATCAGCCGGGCTTGGAGCCCTACATGTGTATCTCCCATCTCCCCATCCAGTTCAGCCTTTGGAACCAGAGCTGCGACAGAGTCAATTACGATTACATCTAGAGCGCTACTTCTAACTAAAGTTTCACAAATCTCTAAGGCCTGCTCACCACTATCTGGTTGTGAGATAAGCAATTCTTCTACATTGACACCTAATTTTTTTGAATACTCTGGGTCCACTGCATGCTCAGCATCAATATAAGCTGCATGACCCCCAGATTTTTGAGCCTCCGCTACAATATGAAGCGCAAGAGTGGTCTTTCCAGAAGATTCAGGACCATATATTTCAACGATCCTTCCTTTTGGCACTCCTCCCACTCCTAATGCAACATCTAAAGATAAACATCCTGTTGAAATAACATTATCCATTTGAGAAAAAGTATTTTCGCCTAAGCGCATAATTGACCCTTTCCCAAACTGTCGGTCGATTTGGGTAATCGCAAGTTCTAAAGCTTTTTCTCTTTTTTTATCAGCAGCCATATTATTGAGTCTCCTTATATATTTTCTCCTAATGGAAATGACTTTAGTATTGTATAAACTGCTCCATCAGTCAACAATTCACTGCACAAAAATTGCACACGATCAGCGTGGAAAACAATCCCATCATATGATGATTTTAAAAATTCATTTATATCTGGAGTATGTTTTTGAGGGTATCTGATTCTAGCAATTGTAATATGAGGAACAAAGCTTTTTTCCTCAATATAATAGCCCAATGGAGTAAGAAGGCTATTAATCTCTTTTACAATAAGCTCTAATTTTTTAGTATCACCAGCAATCCCGAGCCATAGAACCCGAGGTCTTGTAGGCACAGGAAAACACCCAGTCTTTTCTATGGTTAACTCTAATGGTTTATAATTACAAAAAATATCCTTTGTAGCTGCTACGATTGGTTCAATCGCATCTGTAGGAGTATGCCCTAAGAATGATAGAGTTATGTGTAATTGATAATCCCTTACCCACTTCACCTCGCTTTTACTATCTTTCATTGACCTATAGAACATATTTTTTACTGACCTTACCTGCTCAGGTACTGGTATAGAGAAAAAGGTTCTTACAAGCTTTTCTTTCATTCGCCAATCTTCATCCTAAGCTCATTTAGCGCTAATTGACTAGCCTTCAATTTATTTAGCTCACGATCATTTATAAAATTTCTTTTAGTTACAAAAACATTATTTTTATCAGCTACACCAACAAAAACAGTTCCTACAGGTTTCTCAGGACTACCACCATCAGGGCCAGCTATTCCAGTAACTGATAGACCTAAATCCGCGCCAGTTTTTTCTAAAATATTTTTCGCCATTTCTTCTGCTGTCTCTTTACTAACTGCACCATGTTTTTCTAATATAAATCTATCCACACCCAACATTTTTTCCTTTAGAAAGTTACTGTATACTATAGTCCCCCCTAAAAATATTTTTGAAGAACCTGATACCTGAGTAATACGGTGACCAATAAGACCTCCCGTACAAGACTCTGCTGTAGCTATTTTCTTATTCTTTTTAATCGCTAAATCAACCACAATTTTTTCCATGGAATTATCAGAGTCTGAATAAAAAACTTTATTATCTAAAATATTAATGATATCTGATTGCATATCATTAATTAGTTTTTGATCATCACTTTTCATTCTAATATCAACACCATTGTATGAAGGATAATAACCTACTGCACAATTAGAATTTTTAGTTATAGCACCATCAGTCATTTCAAAAATTTTAGATTCGGATATTCCAGTTGTTCTAATTATCGCTGTGTATTTCTTTTTGATCTCATATTTATTGACAACGGGGAAGACATAATCATTTATCATACTTTTCATCTCGGCAGGGACTCCTGGAAGTATTATTATGGATACCTTTTTGTGGTTAATATGGAAACCTCTTGCAGATCCTAAAGGATTTTTTATTATATGCCCTCTATGGGGTACCATTGCTTGGGAGCGATTTGATTCACTTATTTGAATTCCCATTTGATAAAATTTATTTTTTAATTGTCCCCAATAATTCTTATCAAATTTTTCTGAAATAGATAAAAAATCAAAAATAGTCTTCCTAGTAATATCATCTGAAGTTGGACCTAAACCTCCAGTAGTAATGATCATTTCAGGGGCCATTGTTAAAAGTCTATCTAAAGTAATTTTAATAGAAGATTCATTGTCTGGAATAGTGGCCTGATATATTATTGAGCATCCAAAATCTGAGAGCTTTCTTGCAATCCACGAAAAATTCGTGTTTACTGTATTACCTGATAATAATTCATCGCCTATTGATAATAATGCTACATTCATCTTATCCAAAAAATATAGAGACTTTGGGTTATAAAAAGCGCAAGGATCCCAGCTACAATATCATCAAGCATTACACCTGCGCCAGTTTTCATATTGTCCATCAGTTGTACTGGTCCAGGCTTAAATATATCAAAAACCCTAAACCAAAAAAATGCAACCAAACCCCAAACAAAACTATGGGGTAATAACCATAACGCTATCCACTGCCCAACCCACTCATCTAAGACAAATGCCGAAGGATCTTCTTCATCCCAAACTTCAATTAAAATGTTAGCGCTTACAACACCAACAAAGAATAAGCCCAAGTTAATAAGTAAAAATAATGAGTTGTCAATATAAGGAAGTAAAAAATACCAGCCTATCAAAGCACCAGCACTACCCCATGTGCCTGGCGCTATTGGTAAGCGACCTAGAAAAAAAACAGTACCAACTATTTCGACTATTCTAGTTGTGAGGCCCATTAATTTTTATAAAACTATAGATTGCAGATTTATTTGTGTATAAATAATTGATACCAGTGTATACAGTGAAGAGTGTAACTAAGAGTGTTAGGCTGTAAACTAGATTATACCTCTGTGATAACTCTAAAAATGAGTATAACCAATCAATAGAGACACCATTTAAACTTAAAATTATAAGCGTGAAAATAATTATTACCACCTGGGTCGTAGTCTTTGCTTTTGCTACATTAGAGGTTACCATTTCTAAGCCTTTGTGACTCATTGCAACTCTTAATCCAGTTATAAACAGATCTCGAAATATAATTAAGCAAACCATCCAATAGTCAATCACGCCAATAATAGCGAAAGAAATAAATGCAGACGAAACCAATATCTTATCTGCTAGAGGGTCTAAGAACTGTCCCTCTTTTGATACCTGATTATACTTTCGTGCGTAGTATCCATCTATTGAATCAGTTATACTAGCTACTATGAAAATAATTAAGGACCATAGTTTCGCAGATGGATGATCATAAAAGAGGAAGATAATAAAGAATGGAGTCATTAAAATCCTTCCAAATGTAAGTATGTTAGGTACTGTTAAAATAATGTCCTCCCTTCTAGTGCCCTAATAATTGTTGCTTCATCTGTATACTCTAGATCACCTCCCACAGGTATCCCTCTGGCAATTCTTGTTACTTTAATATCCATCTCTTTAAAGATGTTTGATAAAAACAGTGCAGTAGTCTCTCCTTCAACTGTGGGGTTAGTAGCAATAACCACCTCCATTCCTAGCTTCACTCTATCCATTAACTTACTTATATTTAAATCATCTGGGCCGATTCCATCTAGTGGTGACAGAGATCCTCCAAGAACATGGTATTTGCCATCAAAAAAGTTTGCCTTTTCAAAAACAAATATATCTTGTGCATTTTCAACAATGCAAAGGACCATTTCATTCCGATTTGGATCTAAACAAATCTCGCATATATCATTCTCAGAAAACCCCCCACAAGTGGAACACTCTATTACTCCTTCTTGCAGTTCGTTTATTGCACTGGACAAGTTTTGCAGATCATCCTTATCAGTTTTAAGCAAATAAAATGCTAACCTCTGCGCTGTTTTTTTCCCTACACCTGGCAGTAATGATAATTGATCTATCAAATTGGTTAAACTGCTTGGAAGACTATTCAATTTACATGCCTGGAATTTTTAGACCTGACAACATCCCACCTGCTACAGAATTCATTTTTTCTTGAGATAGACTTTTAGCTTTATTTAATACCCTATTTACTGAAGACACAATTAAATCCTCCAGCATTTCTTTATCTTCTTCAAGTGCCTCGTTTGAAATTTCAATCTTCAATATTTCTTGTCTCCCATTTGCTGTGGCAGTGACCATACCACCCGCAGTATCTGATTTTACAACTAAATCGCCCAACTCTTCTTGTATAGATTCCATATTCTTTTGCATCTCCTGAGCCTGCTTAAGAATCGAAGACATTTTACCTTTTAGCATGATTTTCTCCTAACGTAATATTTCACCATCAAACAGATCAACTACATGATCTAATACTTCTTTATTGTTTTTTAAACCCACTGATACTTTCTTATCTTTTTCCATCACTTTTTCATGGCCATCTGGATTTTTACTAAATTCTATTTTGATGGATTGGTTAACTTTATCAGAAATCTTTTTTTCTAAAAAGGCTTTACCTTTTTGAGCAATTTTAGAATTGAAATTACTTTTATCATTTACCTTAACTATTAATATATTATTGTTCAATCCCTTAGGTAAATAGTCTTCTATAGCTGCACCTAGAGAAGGTTTTTCGTTATTAACAATTTGAATTATTTCAGGCCATATTTTATATATCGAATCAAAAGAAATATCGAAGCTAATATTACCTTCCTCTTTAGAATCTAATTTGTTCTCCAAAATATTTTCTTTTTTGTCTACATCTTTTTGTTTAGGAGATATATCTTCAGATATTGGGATACTTTTAATGTTTTCTTTTAAAGGTTGATTAATCTTTTTACTCTTATATTCATTAAAGTCTGATTCTAATTTTTTCTCATCTCCCATTAAGATTTCCTCAATCGTAATCGCTGAGTCCATTTCTATTAGCTTAAACGCTGTCATCTCCAATACTAAAAATGGATCATGAGCCTGCCTAATAGTTTTGCTAACATCAGAAAGTATTTGAGCTATACGCAATAAATCCATTCTATTCCATTTCGAGGCCTCTTCGATATATCTCATCTTATTTTCTTGATTAAGGTCCAACAATGAATCACCATTTTTCATACCTGCATACATAAGATTTCGGACATGCTGGCTGATACCATTTAAAACTTCCGATGCAGGCACACCAAACTCTAAAAATCGCGCAAGCGTTTTAACCAAGACCTCTTCATTTTTTTCTAAAATAGATTTCGTAAAATCAAAAAACAAATCACTGCTAATGAGACCTAAGGCATCCATAACAGATTTGTATTCAATTTTATCTCCACAGAATGCTATTACCTGATCTAGTAGACTGAGGGCATCTCTCATGCTCCCATCTGCCTTTCTAGATATAAGTGAAATCGACTCATTATCAAAACTGATTTTTTCATTTTCAAGAATAATATTTAAATGTTGAATTATATCAACGGACGAAATTCTATTAAAATCAAAACGCTGACATCTTGAAATTATCGTTGGAGGTATTTTATGCGCATCAGTCGTACAAAAAATAAATTTCGCATGACTCGGGGGCTCTTCTAATGTCCTTAGAAGCGCATTAAATGCTTGATTCGTGAGCATGTGCACCTCATCAATTATAATAACTTTATAGGTGCAATTCATAGGTGCAAACTTAATCTGCTCCCTTAAGCTCCTAATCTCTTCAATTCCGCGGTTTGACGCACCATCAATTTCAAGAACATCAATCGATCTCCCTCCAGCAATTTCTAAAGAAATATTTGATTTCGGATCATACTTTGCATTAGGGCCATCTTCTGCATTTAAAGACATAGCCATCAAACGCGCCATTGTAGTTTTTCCAACGCCTCTAGGACCAGAAAAAATATATCCCTGAGCGATCCTATTTCTTGAAAAGGAATTAATTAAAGTCTGTGTTACATGATTCTGACCAACAACATCTTCAAATCTTTGAGGTCGCCATTTAATCGATAGTACTTTATATTCCATAAATTTTTTTTAAATCGGCCGTGCGCTATCTTTCGAACACCTTATATACATGTTCACACATCCGAAATGGCTCAGTTACAATAATCTGATTGCACATGAATGTTTCAACTTACCGCTGCTCCTTTCCAGGCCTGACGGGGTTCATTAAAAACTCACC
>CAZLPW010000055.1:0-12986 GCA_964561495.1 uncultured bacterium
TTTGTTTTATCTTAATTTGCGGCTCCCCTTTGTAGCCATATTTAACCTTATCTATTGCCGCAGGATAAAGCTCTAATCCTTTCAATAAATTTATATATCTAAGATCAAAAAATACGTCACGATTATCTACATTAATTTGTTCTTGAATTATGATATTCCCACTATCAACATTTTTATCGA
Source organism: uncultured bacterium (assembly GCA_964561495.1). Classification (GTDB taxonomy): domain Bacteria; phylum Fidelibacterota; class Marinisomatia; order Marinisomatales; family UBA1611; genus CAZLPW01. The sequence continues at coordinate 181 of CAZLPW010000055.1, forward strand.
CAAAATGAATAGAGACACCACAATATCTATAATCAGAATTGTATAATTGCCAAAATTCAACCATAGAGCCTTTATAATAAGGAAGCATCGAGGAATGAAAATTGATAGTACCATATTTAGGAATATTAAATATCCTTTCATCAATTATAGGAGTGCCAAAGAGTAACATCAGATCGGGTTTTATTTTATAAAGTCTATTAACAAAATCTGTTGAATGCAGATTAATCTTTTCAAAAATCATCAAATCGGTGCTCAACACTTTTAAATAATCCTTAAAATAAAAAGATAATTTTTCTTTTTGGATTTTTTTTTCAAGTTTACTGATTTGGTAGTATTCTTTGTCAAATAAAAAATTTTTAAATCCAATTAATTTTTCAAAAAATTTTTTGCTGATTAAAGTTATTAATAATTTTTTTAATTTATTTCTTGGATTTTTTATATCTTTATTTTGTTCTATTATAAAAATTTTTTTAATCTTTAAATCACCTGCGAGCTTACTACAAAAATATCTTGATAAATCTGTATCGTTTGTTAGCATAATAGTTTTCATATGATGTTTTTTAGTTTTCTATTATCAGCTGGTATCCTCTGGTATCCCATAGATCTTTCACTGTTAGTTCCTCCATTAGCATAGACAAAATCTAGTCCTAGATCTAAAATTATTTTAATTGTATCCCTGTTCCAATCAAAGGGTCGACCAAAGGGAATTCCAAAAATCGGTTTATAACTATCTAGACTTGATAATACTCCGATGTCTTTTTCAATATTTTTTTTTTGCCAGTTCTTATCTTTCATTGAAAACCGCTGATGATTAAAGCCGTGTGGTCCAACATCAAATAAACGCTTATCCATATTCGCAAGATCATCATAGCTAACAAAAGAATCAAATTCTGACTCTACTAAAGGAAACAAGCTTTCAACCTCATTAGAATATCTATCATAGAAATTTTTATCATTGGTGTTTCTTAGCATTCCAACATTGATATCTAATTCATCCGAAATTAAATGTTCAAACTCAGGACTGTTTTTTATGAATTGATATATGTTAAACCAGCACGCTGATTTATTGTCTAGGTGTCCGCTATTAATAAAAAAAGTTGCTGGTAGATTAAATTCGGTTAATATATCAATTATTTTTAAAATCGTTTTATCACCATCATCAAATGTTAAACAAACATAATCATCATCAATTAAATTATTATTCGCTAATTCTATTCCTTTTGCTAGTGAAATAACCCTATATCTTTCTTTTAACCATAATAATTGCTTTTTAAATAAATCAATTTTATTCCACGTACCCAAATTATTATATCTTGGGTCAAAATGGTTTGAGACTTGGTGGTAGTTTAAAATTATAAGTTTACCATTCTGATTACTAATCCTGTTGATTGAGAATAAGAGCTTTAGACCAGAAATACTTATTTCTTTCTTCATTACATTAACAAAATAATTTTTCTTTATTCCTAAAAAAAAGAGGCCCATTATTGAGCCTCCTTTTTTAAGCTAAAAGAGATTTTACTTAAGTAAAGTCATTTTCTTGGTTTGACGGAATTCATTGCCCGCCCTAAACTCGTATAAGTAGACACCACTTGAGACGGGATTGTTTCTAAAATCTCTTCCGTTCCATACTATAGAGTGACTTCCAGCATCGAGCCCCTTCTTAGAATAAGAGAAAACCTCTACGCCTGTGATCGAGTAGACAGTGAAACTGATATCTGAGGCGATAGGTAGATTGATTTCCATTCTCGTTTTAGGGTTAAACGGGTTCGGATAGTTATCACTAATGTAGTACTCTTTAGGAAGAACAAAGTCCTCTTCATTTGCCATCATCTGAACACAAACCGCGGAAGAGTCCCATGTCTCAGTAAAAACTAAATCCTCATCAGTGGTAAAAGTTTCATCAAGCGAAAACGCAAAGGAACTCGGCCAGCTGCAACCGTTATTAGCATCCCGACGCAGATAACGAATGCGAGGAGTACCACCTAGACCACCACCAGCCTCAGCCACCTCTGACCCTAGCGACACATCTTTAAAGCCCCACTTATAATATATACACCAAGACTGGGGTCCACTTATAGGCACAGTCATAGAGTATGTACCATCATCATTCAAAGTCGCGCCATAGTGATTGATATCCTGCCCATTAGAGAAACCCTGGCTAAGGTTTAACCATTTATCATGTGTCCTTAGATAGACACTGTCCTCACTAGCATCAAAACCCTCTGCAACAGCGGCGGACATATCAATGCTTAAGGTTAGGTCTATGGTCTCTCCTTCTTCAACAACCAGTCCTGGGAAAATATCATAGTATGCGTCAATTGGTAGCTCAAGAATATTTGTGCCGTCGTCCTCTCCCAGATTAAAGCCTCTGTTTCCTTCATTTATAGGAGATGTCTCCCACCCGATCCAGGCAACAGGTTCAATCCCAAATCTTGCTTCGATAGAATCAAGTGAGGCATCACTCAGGTGCATGTAGAAAGCCCAGTTATGTTCACTATTTGGCTGCGCGGTAACATTTATCGCGTGACTAAAAATATTTGTCCCAGGTGTTCTGGTCATAGTACATTCTGTGCAATCACCCCAGCTATTAAAGCTTCCACGAACCTGCATCTCATCACCTCTTCCGATACTAAAAATGCCCATTCCCATGTTGCCTTCCTCATCTAGCCACTCAGTCATGTCTACAGAGAATAATACTGTTTTGGTTACATCACCACCTAGTGGGGCAGGTATTGTATAGTGAGTCTGCCCGTGCAAGGTTAATAAATCTTCATCCAACGTAAAAGCAGGGTTGTCTCCCTCAATAAGCCACTCACCGTTTGTTGTGCCATCATCCTCAATAGCTCCCCAATTATGATCACCTGCAGCTATAGCTGGAATAACAGCGGTCCAAACAAAGTCACCAGCGGTCTCATCACCGTTGGTGCCATCATCATACATCTGAACAAGCGCCCAATCATTTGGCGTGCCTTTCCACTTTATATCAACATAACCCTCAGTACTATCAGTTACAGTAAATTTTACTACGCCTTCTGACTCAGCGCTAAAAGGGTCTATATCATAGTGAGTGTCACCTAAGACAGTGTTCCCACTAACACTAAACTCCACATTTTGAAAAGAACCATCTATAAGCCAGATGCCCCACTCGCTGCCATCATCTTCAATAGCTCCCCACTCATAGTCACCGTCTTCGATTACAGGAAACTGCCCTGTCCAGGTGTGATCATCTGCCACTAGATCTCCATCCTCGCCATCATCATTAGCAGGAAATAAGTTCCAGTTAGACATAGAGCCCTTCAACCAGATATCTTCATTTAGCCATGTGTGATCTGTTACTGTGAATGTAACAAGTGGTGAAGATGCTGGATCATAGGCAATGGTATTTGCACTATCAACCGCAATGTTGGTCTCATTGTCTTCGTCAGCATTGTTAGTGTGAGTTGTGTAATACTTAAGCATGTATGAGCCTTCAGCATTATCAACAGTGTAGTTGATCTCTACATGAAACGAATCGGGATCTTCCTCAGAAGATGATGAAGGGACATCTTGGTCGCTGACATACATCTGCCAGTGCATATTTTCTGCTGAAGGATGAAAGGCCTCTAGCGAGTCCTCCCAGCCAGTGTCGATACCTCCTGTTTCATCCTCATCAGCGTCATTTCCTAGATAATTAAATACACCCGTTCCGTGTTCTGGTGAGGTATAGGTAATACTATTGATCGTCCAACCAGAGGGCTTATTAACCGCAAATAACATTCCCCTGTCATCATCGTCACCAATGCTTCCATCCTTTCTAAATTCAACCATCGCGTGGGAGCTGAATGATGAACCCACCTCAGCCCCACTTGGCTGATCAATGATCTCCATCTCCAAGCAGCCTGAAATGATTAACACAACTACTGTAAAACTTAAAACTATAATATCTTTGAATTTCATTTAGCACACTCCTTTTGGTGGTTCGTTAAATGTACTCACTTATTCTTTTCGTGGCAACATTAATTGGCTCCTTAAAAACAAATTTTGTATGTTTGTGGCACAAGGTTAAACAAAAAAATACATTTTTTGATAAAATCAATGGGAGTTTTATGAACTTATTTTCGGGTCTAGATTGGATCGTTCTTGCGATTTACTTCTTCATATTGCTAGGCATAATCTGGTGGGTTGTTCAACAAAAGCAAGACTCCACTGAAGAATATTTTTTAGCAGGTCGTAATCTAGGCTGGTTTGTTATTGGCGCATCAATATTTGCCTCGAACATAGGCTCAGAACATATTGTGGGACTGGCTGGTACTGCTGCAAACAGCGGCATGGTCATGGGCCACTACGAGCTCCACTCCTGGATCATTCTACTGCTTGGCTGGGTATTTGTTCCTATCTACATGCGAAGCACCGTTTTTACAATGCCAGAGTTTCTTGAAAAAAGATACTCCTCCGAGTCTAGGTGGATACTCTCAATTATATCCCTAATCGGTTACATATTAACTAAAGTTTCTGCAACCGTATACGCTGGTGCAGTGGTCTTCCAGACACTTATCGGAATAGAGTTCTGGTCTGGAGCGCTAGCTATCGTTCTCCTTACAGGAGCCTATACTATTTTTGGTGGACTAAGAGCGGTAATATACACAGACGCATTGCAGGCTGTTGTATTAATCCTCGGATCATTAACAATTTCTGCAATCGGACTCATGAAAATTGGAGGATTCGGGAATCTAGTTGATACCGTTGGTCCAAGTCACTTTAACATGTTCCTACCCTCAGATCACCCAGAATTTCCTTGGATGGGTATGGTCTTTGCACCTCCAATTATTGGGATATGGTACTGGTGTACAGATCAGTACATAGTCCAACGGGTTCTGGCTGCAAAAAATGAGCAAGAAGCTAGACGCGGAACTATATTCGCTGGATATTTAAAAATATTACCAATTTTTTTATTTTTTATTCCAGGCCTAATCGCCTATGCAATGCTCAAGAATGGTCAGCTAAACTATGCATCTTCAGATCAAGCATTTCCAACGCTTGTTAAAGAACTCCTTCCCTCAGGAATGAGAGGCTTGGTAGCGGGTGGTCTCCTAGCCGCACTTATGAGCTCACTCTCATCAGTTTTTAACTCTTGCTCAACGCTTTTTACAATAGACATCTATAAAAAACTCAAGCCTGGGACCAGTGAAACACAGCTTGTTTTTATTGGTAGAATGGCGACCGGCGTTATTGTCATTTCAGGCATACTTTGGATTCCTTTCATGAAAGTTATCTCTGGCGAACTTTATACATACCTACAGAGCGTTCAGGCATATATTGCCCCACCAATTGCCGCAGTTTTTCTTATGGGAATATTTTGGAAAAGAATAAACAAAGAAGGAGCACTCGCGGCGCTTGTTTCGGGATTTGTTGCGGGTATGGTTAGATTAATTTTAGAGATAAATAAGTCTGATCTTTCTGGGTTTTGGTATAATGTAGCTGACCTTAATTTTCTTTATTTTGCTATCTTTTCATTCCTATCTTGTATAGCTCTTATGATAGGAGTTAGCGTATTAACACCCGAACCTGACTTAGGAAAAATAGAGGGACTAACCTTAGATACTGTATCTAAAAAACAAGTAGACAACAGCTCTGAAAACTTTATAACTAAAGAATACTTTTTATCTTTCATGTCTAAGAGGACTGATAAAATCAATTCTATAGTTATTATATGTATTCTTATCCTTATTTTAATCCTCTTCTCCCCATTAGGCTTAGCTGGTTAGGGTAATTAGTATGGGAAAAAATATCATCTTAGGCCCAGAGGAATATTTCACAGGTATTTCAAGAATTGAATATGAGGGCCCAGAATCTAAAAATCCGTTAGCATTTAAATTTTACGATGAGGCAAAAATTGTCGCAGGTAAATCAATGCGAGAACATTTCAAGTTTTCGGTAGCCTACTGGCACACACTCTGCGGCACAGGCGGAGATCCCTTCGGGCCTGGAACAAAAAACTTTCCCTGGGATGAATCATCAGATCCTATGCAAGCCTCGTTTGATAGATTAGACGCCGCCTTTGAATTTTTCACTAAGCTTGGTGTCCCATTCTATTGTTTTCATGATAGAGATATCGCCCCAGAAGGATTATCAATAAAAGAATCAGCGAATAATCTAGATCGACTAGTGAAAGCTGCCAAAGGAAAGCAAGAAGAGTCTGGTGTCGATCTTTTATGGGGCACAGCAAACCTGTTTTCTCATCCAAGATATATGAACGGCGCTGCTACAAATCCAGATTTCAGTGTAGTAGCACAGGCAGCCGCACAGGTAAAATCGGCTATAGACGCAACAATTTTTCTTGGCGGAAAAAACTACGTCTTTTGGGGCGGAAGAGAGGGCTACTTCTCGCTACTCAATACAGATATGAAGCGCGAGCTTGAGCATCTGGCTATTTTCCTCCAAAAGGCTCGTGACTATGGAAGGGACAATGGTTTTGACGGAACATTCCTTATTGAACCAAAACCACTCGAGCCAACCAAGCATCAGTATGACTATGATGTCTCAACCGTAGTCGCCTTTCTAAAAGAATATGAGCTTCATAAGGATTTCAAGATTAATATTGAAAACAATCACGCAACCCTAGCGGGACATACTTTCGCACATGAAATTCAGACTGCTTTTAATTATGATCTTTTTGGAAGCCTCGATATTAACCAGGGCGACCCTCATAATGGTTGGGACACGGATGAGTTTCTACATAATATATATGACTCTACTTTTTTGATGATGGTCTTGCTATCAGAGGGAGGTATTGGAAATGGCGGAATGAACTTTGATGCAAAAACAAGAAGGAGCTCCACAGATTTAGAAGATATCTTTATCGGCCACATAAACTCGATGGATAGCCTCGCTAGAGGATTATTGATCGCAGATAAAATTCTACTAAAATCTGATTACAAAAAATTAAAATCTTTTAGATATCAAAGCTTTGACACAGGATATGGTAAATCCTTTGAAAAAGGTCAAATAGATCTTAAACAGCTTAAAGAAATTGCAGAAGAACTCGGAGAGCCTGAAAAGACAAGCGGCAAACAAGAGCTCTTTGAGTCTATAGTAAATCAGTATTTATAGTTTATTTTTCATATTCTAATTAACCACAGAATACTATTTGAAGATATCAAAAACCCTTATCTTATTTCTTTTTCTTTTATTTTCCTGTGGTAGGAATAACTCTGTTTTAAAAAATAAACAACTTCCAAATATCATTTTAATTATTGGTGATGATCATGGCTATCCTTATTTTGGGTTTATGGGTTCAAAAAATGTTAGAACTCCGAACATGGACTCTCTAGCCAAAAATGGAACCGTATTTACCAATGGATATGTGCCTGACAATCATTGCAGACCAACCTTAAGATCTTTAATCACGGGTCTACTGCCAACGGAATACAAAAAGATAGAACAAAAAATAAAATCAGATAAAATGATGGAAGACAGCTTTCTAATGATGAGCGAGACAGAAAAAATAGAGTGGATCAATAATTTTGAGTATCATTCTCTTCAATACTTTGAAACGTTGCCTAAGCTATTACAGTCTAGGGGTTATAATAGTTTCCAATCAGGAAAGTGGTGGGAATATCACTACGAGTATGGCGGGTTTACCGATGGTATGACAAAAGGTTGGAAAAGAAAAAAGGTTAATGGTCGAAACTGGTTTCAACAATTTATGGGTGGAGAAGGTACAGAAATTGGTAGGGTTACAAACAAACCTGTTTTTGACTTCATCAATAAAAATAATAGGGATCCTTTTTTTATTTGGTACGCACCTCAATTGCCTCACTATCCATTTGATGCACCAGAAAAATATTTAAAATTGTATAGAAACAAAGGTTTCTCGAAGTCTGCAGAAAAATATTATGCTAACTGCACTTGGTTTGATGATGGGGTTGGAGATCTAATGAAATTTTTAAAAGAAAAGAGCCTACTAAAAAATACTCTGCTTGTTTACGTCAATGATAATGGATGGGAGCAGGAGCCCAATCAAGAATTTATAGATCATCCAATAAGATCTCACAATGGAGGAGACAAGGGAAAGTTATCTGTCTATGATCAATCATTCAGGACACCTATAATTTTTTCTTGGTCTGATCAATTACCAGCCAATGCAGAAAAAAAGGATTTAATGCATTCTACTGATATCTATGCAACGATACTTGATCTAGTCAATATTTCACCACCAAAAAAACTACATGGGGCCTCATACAAAAATGTAATAAACAACAAAGCATCTAATCTCAGAAAAGAAATTATTGGAAATTCAAACAAAGTTCGAGACATCGGATCAGGTGCAGATCCAATGGGGAAAGATGAAGAAAACTATTGGATCAGATCAGGTGAATGGTTTTTTAGAATTAATCTTACTAATAATACTCAAGCTCTTTATAATCTGAAAGAAGATCAATTTTGCAATCAAAACCTTGAATCTGATAGACCAAATATTTCTAATGAAATGCTAAACAGAATAAGCAGATGGAGACAAAAAAAATTGTCAGAATAAAATTATTTATAATAGATTTAAATATATAAACCTGGGCCGGTATATGTGAGCATTTTTCTCGATGTCATTCCAAAAATCGTAGGATATGGTATTATAGCTGATTAAAATTCTCTCATCTGTCGATAAAACAGGATGGGCTTTTGCGTTATAGGTAAACAGACCCTGTTTTGATTCTGGTGTAACGAAAAGTTCAATCACTTCACCAAACGGCCCGACTGGACTCTCACCCACTCTGCAAGCAACTTTATCAGATAAACCATCTAGCTGAAAAGTTAGTAAATATCTACCATCCTTCATTGCCATTACACTAAGCTCATTTGAGACCCGATTTGTAATTGGTCTTATTTTAGTTTTGTCATCCTGCCACACGACTCCATCCCAATACTCCCAATCCGAAAATGATTCAAACTTTGAGGCCGCAACCCTGGCGACTACTAAATTTTTATCTTTACCTAGACATCCATAAACATAAATGTTTTCATCTGGTAGAGGTGCACCAGCCCATTTTGTGTTAACAAAAATCCCAGCACCTAGGTTCACATAACCCAATATTGGATGTTCAATATGAAAAGGGGTCGGTAAAATTTTATATTTACCCTCCAAAAATTTTTCTTGAGCATCAATTTTTATTATAGATACATCTGGCTCAGTAAAATCGAAAACATTTTCACCCGTCCATTTCACATGATAAGCAAATATATATATTGCATTATTATTTTCTTTATTGATAAAACCATCACCAAGCCAAAAAAATAAATCCTCGTTGTTTTTGTTTTTTTCTGGCTCAAATAAAGATAGGGGCTGTCCATAATTATCTATCTTATAAAAAAAATTTAAACCCATTTTACTTTCATCAGAACCATCAAAAATAGCATAAGAATTATGAACCATTTTATAACCTAAGAGAGGTTTAGATCCTTTAACCTCACCAACAAAAGTATCACTAAAATAGAAGGCCACTGTCTCTATAGGTTGTTTTTTTGATCTGATTCCTGTTTTTGATAAAGAAAAAATGCCGTCACCTCCGAACCAACCAGATTCTCTTTTAAATAGAGTCGTCCACTTTTGGGCAATCTCAACATCATAGTTCTCCAGCTTAAGCATAATAAATTATTTGAGTTTCACCTCAACAAATTTTGGTCTATACACATCCATCCCATCGGGCGTCATGAGATTGTCCATGCCTCCAAACTCGTTGGTGGCATAGCTTATAATGAGTTTCTCCTTTTTGTCTGACAACCAACCATGAATCCTCATCGCATAGGAGTGTACCTTAAATGGTTTATTTGACTCTGGTATTTCAAAAATTTTAATTGGCCTATTCCATGGACCTGTGATTTTTTCTGCCCAAGTAAGTAATATTTCATTATCCTGAGGTCTATATGTTGTAGTGAAAAACATTTTGGTTTTTTTATCAAAATAAATATTTGATTCTGTACAGCTAGGATAAAAACATTCTTGAGCATTAGAAAATTTTTTATCCCATGATCTACCATTAAAAAATTCCATCCCACTAGCATCATCATTAGTTTCGAAAAACAGTTTTTTTAAACGTCCTAGATAAATACCATCTTTAAAAAAATTTCTATTTGTTAGAAAAGTATACATGTATTGATCATCTTTGTACAAGGCAGCATGAGGTACCCCAATATCAAACTTAAAATTCCACATAACCAAGTTCCAATCTCTGGGTTCATCAACATAATTTTTAATTTTTATACATACTGTTCCTGCAATGTCAATTGATTGATCAACAGTTTTATTAACAGCCATACAAAAAATGATTAGAGCATCTCCAATGATTATTCCATTAGTTGGCCAAAGAAAGTCCCCTGGCAGATGATCCTGACTTAAAAAAAATGATTCTGGGTGAAAATTGTTTTCCCGCCAGTGATAATTCATTTCTAAGGGAGTACTATTTTTTAATTCCATTATACCAATAGTATTATTTAGAAAAGCCCAATTGTTTCCTCTACAATTTTTTTTACGCTCACCAACAAAAGTGTCTCCGAACAACCATAGCACTTTTTTATCATTTAATTGAATAGAGTGTGCGACATCTGAGCCTAGCCATCCATTTTCCTGTAAATCAAAAAAATGATCTAGTTTCAGATGTGGTTTTACAGATTTGATCTCAACCAAATTAATTAACTCTCGCTAATTGAACTTTGATAAATCTAGGACGGTAGGAATTAATATTTGCATTTTTATAATCCCCAGTGTAACTAGTAATATAACTGATAATCACTTCACCTGTTTTTTGACTAAACTCAGGATGAGATCTAACAGCGTAGGTTTCAATGCAGGTTTTTTCTGGACAATTAATAATCGGATTTTCAAATACAACCTCTGGATCACTCCATGGCCCCTCTAAATTTTTTGAATATGTTAACCAAATTTTATTATCTATCGCAGTGTAGGTAGTCGTAACATATAAATCCCAATCAGATATGTACTGAATATTAGACTCAGTGTTACCAGGCTCAAAAATATAAACTCTATTTTGAGTTGTTTTTGACCATGTTTTTAAGTGTTTCTCCCATACCAAATGTTCTAGATCTTTTGAGTCTTTATTTTTGATGAAATCACTTTTAAGCATCCTAGACAAAATAGCTTTTTTTTTACGATTTTCAATAGTGAATCCCATAAAGTAAATATGTTTATCTTTTTTAAGTAAAGCACTGTGGTATAATAATTGAAAATCATCTCCTGACCATTCAGGGGTTTCAAAATTATAATAATTTTTTTGCCAATTTTTTGGATGTTCATCTGGGTTTATCACCTCAACCACCACAGAACCTGAAATGCTAAACCAACCACTCTCACCATGAGCAACTGCCTGACAAAAAATATATAAGTAGTTCCCCAAAATAAAACCATTAGTAGGCCACAAATATTTTCCAGGCATATTTTTCTTGTTAGGGAAAAAAGCTCTTCCCTCTTCTTCTTTTCCAAAAATAAATTCTATTTTACTAGTTCCTGTGCTATCAAAATATTGGATAGCAATACTATTGTTTACGTACCACTTATCAGGAAACAGTCTATTGTTTTCATATTTGCCTGTCCATGTATCTCCAAAAATCCAAAGAATCCGATTTTTTTCAAGTGGTATTGAATGAGCCGCATCACCAGACAGCCAACCCTTTTCACGCGGCATAAACCAACTATTTTTTTTCTTATCTACTGTGACCTCTTTGACTTTGAAGTCAGAACCAAAAGAAATTTGGTAAATCAGATTAAAAAATAGTATAAAACGAATCAATTTTTTTATCATTTTAGAAGAATAATTTTTTTTGTTATAAACTTTTCACTATTTTCTAGTTTTACAAAATAAACACCTGTTGCTGCAGCAGACCCATTATTGTAGTTGCCTCCCCAGTTAAATGTTTTAAATGATAAATTTTTGCCATCATAAAAATCATTGAAAATCATACTGCCCATGATATCATATATTCCTATCTTATACATATCTCCTATGTTTCCGTCAACCCTAATTTTAATTGAATTATTAAATGGATTTGGAAAGCATGATATAGATAAGTTTACTTGGTTTTGATTTGGTAGAGATGGTTCAGGCTCTACATTAAGAGGAAAAACATTATCAGTGGGAATCGAAATAAATCGAGGTCTATAAAGGTCTCCGCGATCGAAATGATACCAAAAATTTCCGCCTATGTTTGTATTTACATTATAGCTTATAAGAAGTTTATCTCCGCTAGAAAGATGAGGATGAGCCTTAGCATTATAAGCGGAAACATCATCAAACTCATTATACTCTGGTGCGTCCCAAATGATATTAGATAAACCAAAAGGTCCTGTAGGACTGTTTGCTATCCTATATGCTACACTTCTTCCTACACCCCCCTGCTGGAATATGGCTATGTATTTATTAAAATCAATTTGAGAGACACTAAATTCTGGAGAGATCTGCTGAGTAAGAAGAGAAGCAGTAGATATATCTAAAGTCCAGCTAGAGCCATCCCAAAACTCCCAACTATTATAATCCTCGATTGTATTTTCTTGAGTCCTAGACACTGTCATATGCTTCATGTTTGTAGAAAATGAATTATAGACCCCATAGAAATAGATATATTCATCTGGTGCTAAGGCTTCAGAATAATTAGTCAATGGCATTATTGCCTGCCCGTACCAGACATAATCTCCGTTATCGTACTGATAAAATAATGGTGTATCATATTGTTCTGCACCTGATAGCTGATTTTCTTCATCTAGTTGAAACTTTATAAGTGCTACACCATCAACAGAGAATGGAGGGACGTCATAATCCATC
>CAZLPW010000056.1:0-12841 GCA_964561495.1 uncultured bacterium
AACAAATCTATAATGGGATAGCCCCCATTCTTTTCCATTGTTAAACCCAAATAATTTTTCACAAGAAATGAAAAATATCCGCCACCTTTGAAACCAGAGTTTCGCATTTTCTGGGCCATATGTTTCTGAAAATATCTTTAAAATTTTTATCTTATTTTGATCCATCATTTTAAGCCATGCGAGTGATGTCTGTTCATAATGTTTACCTGAAATTCTCCATGATTTTTCAATATTCAGATCTTTCTGAAAATTTAATAGCAGATCATGAGACGGCATCATACCTCCAGAAAAAAACTCTCGCGCCATCCAATCAGATTCTCTGTTATCTTCGAAAGGATATACTAATGAATTATGAGAAAAAATATGAATAAATAGCTTGCCGCTATCTTTAAGCCAGGTTGAAATATTAAATAATAATTTTTTATAATTACGCATATGTTCAAACATTTCTATTGAAACGACACGGTCAAAAGTATTTTCTGGATCAAAAGAGTTCATATCAGCGGTAATCACATTTATGTTTTTTATCCCAAGCTTATCGCATCTTGCCAGTATATGCGCTCTCTGGTCTTTAGAATTACTCACTGATGTTATTTTGCTAGCAGGATATTTTTGAGCAAGATAGCAGGATAATGATCCCCATCCACATCCAAGGTCCAAGATACTCATACCATTCTCTATATCTGCTCTTTCAGCAGTTATAGATAGCATATTATTTTCAGAGTCCTCAAGGTTTAGACTGTCTTTTTCCCAATAGCCTGAACTGTACTTGAGATTAGGTCCTAAGACGACATCAAAAAAAGAAGCAGGGACTTCATAATGCTGTTCATTTGCTTTTCTTGGGACTAAGGCAATGTCACTGCCTCACATATGAGCTATCCAATCCTGTTTTCTAGTCTCTAGCTCTTCAATTGAGAAAGTGCTTTCATTTTCTATTCTTTTTCTACAGTTCAAATAAATACCATATCTGATTAAAAAATCAGGAATATAACCACGCTCCGCTAGTTTGATTAATTTTAAAATCATTTTTTAATATTCAACCTTGATGTCTCTGGCTCCAGACTTTGCAAAAACAAGCTGAAAGTCTCCAATATTTCTTTCCAAAAACCCTGCCTCGCAATATAAAAAATAATACTCCCACATATTAATAAATGATTTGGAGTAGCCCATCTCTCTTACCTGAGGAACTACGCTCATAAAATTCTCTCTCCATTTTTTCAAAGTTTTAGGGTAGTGCCTGGTTATATCTTCCATATCAATCATTGCTAAATCAGTTTTTGATTTTAGTACACTAATTATCTGAGCAATTGAAATCAAACAGGATCCTGGGAATATATATTTTTTTATAAAATCTACTGAATCTTTAAAAGTATCAAAGTTTTGGTCATTGTATGTAATACCCTGCAATCCGACCAAACCACCAGGTTTTAAAAGCGATGATAATTTTGAAAAAAACATTTCAACATATTGGTATCCGATTGCCTCTATCATCTCTATTGATACGATCTTGTCATACGATCCATTAAGCTCTCTGTAATCCTGATTAATTAGTCTAATTTTATCGCCTAATCCTTCTTCGTTAATTCGGGATTTTGCATATTCATATTGATTATCAGATATTGTTGTAGTGGTAATATTGCATCCGTATTTCTGCGCTGCATAAATAGCAAAGCTACCCCACCCTGTTCCGATCTCAAGTACGGAATCATTCTCAGATAGGTTTAGCTTTCGGCAAATCCTATCAATTTTTTCAATAGAAGCATCTTCAAGGCTAGTGTTTTTATTTTTAAAAAATCCGCAGGAATATGTCATACTAGGATCTAACCAAAGTCTATAAAATTCATTGCTAAGATCATAGTGGGCTATTATATTTTTTTTACTACCACGAATCGTATTCTGCTTAGTCCAATGAATAATTTTATTCAATGGATTGAAAAGTCTAGAGATACCTTTGTTTAATGATAAAAGTACGTCTCTATTTTTGACAACAATCCTCATAAGGTTTAAGACATCTTCAGATGACCAATATCCAAGCATGTACGCTTCCGCCAGTCCCATAGCGCCTCCGCTTCCTATGAGTATATAAAACTCTTGGGAGTGGACCACCAGTTTTGCTTTGAAATCTGAATCCCTATCACCAAAACTATATTCATCATTTTCATCAATAATAGTAATAAAGCCTACCTTTAGATATTTTAATTTAATTTTTAGGCCATTTTTAAAGAATTTCCCTAAAATTTTTGATTTTTTTCTTTTTTTAATTCCATCAGCAAGATGATCTACTTTGACAGATGAACCCATATTTCAAGAACCTTTCATTATATTTATTTTGTCTGGATGTATATAGAATGGAGCCTTTTTTAACAAAAGTTTAAACGCGTGCCAGTGAATTCGAAAAACAATAACAATAGTTATAAAAGGAAATCTCGCAACCTGTTTTATTAAATTTTTCAAGCTAAAAGGGATGCGCTTCATACTAAGGTTAGCATCAAAAACTTTATTCTTATCTTTGAAATTTTTCATATTAACTAACAATCTTTTATTTGGCTCTGAAAAAAGCCATTCGTATTTATGATCCATGCCCCAAAACGGACTGACATGCAGTTTTTTATTTAATTTTGAAGAAATATTTGGATTTTTATCTTTACTATTATTCTTAATTACATAAGAATATCTTTCCTTCCAGGGTGTGTTGGTTACCTCTACCATAATAAACTCAACCTTAGTATCAGTCTCATCAAAGCAATAATAAAAGCTAGCAGGATTAAAACAAAAGCCAAAATATCTCAAATGCGTTAACAACCTTATAGGACCTTTTATATTTTTCCCTGTTTTTTTGTAGATAGTTTTTCTGACTGATGTATCTAAATCGATATTATTATTGCCATGATAATCATCACGATTAAACGAAACCAAGGCTGACCTGTTAACATTCCAAATCCAAGATTTCTTTATCATTTTCTCAAATGAATTAAGATCAAGATAAACCATAAATAGTGGGTAAGAAAAAAAATGATCAAAAGGAGTAAAACGTCTGTGGCGAATTGTTCCTGTATAAATATAACTTGTGGTAGAAATATTCACAGTTTTTCCTCAAAACCCTCACATACATCAAGGGCACTAACGACTCCATCCTCGTGAAATCCATTGTGCCAATATGCACCACAATAAAATGTATTATTTTTCCCACTGATTTCATTTTTTCGTTTTTGTGCATCAAGCGAAGAAACTGTAAACAGTGGATGTTCGTACTTAAGATGTTTAATAATCTTACTAGAATCAATTAAATCATCAGAATTTAGAGATACGCAATAGGTTCGGTTCGAGCTTAGACTCTGCAAAATATTCATATTATAGGTTAGCGAGACTGGCTTTTTCTTATCCTTATCTAATAAATAATTCCAACTCGACCAGGCTCTTTTTCTTTTTGGTAAAATTGAATAATCATAATGCAGAATAGCATCATTAGTTTGATATTTAATTGAACCTAAAATTTCATTTTCCTCCTTAGTCGGATTTTCAAGGATTTGGAGAGCTTGATCACTGTGATTGGAAAATATAACTTTATCAAAAATATCGCTATCATTAGAGTTTCTCCCATAAAATATTTCTACTTTGTTGGTATTCCGTGTGACTTTATTAACAGGAGATGATAATTTTATTGAATCTTTAAAATTTACAATCATTTTTTCTATATAATTTTTAGAGCCACCTTTAATCACCCACCAATTTGGGCGGTCAACAATTTGCAATAAACCATGGTTATCGAAAAATCTTATGAAAAAAATTGCTGGAATGCCCATCATATCATAGGGAACTGTAGACCATATTGCAGCGCCAATAGGAATAATATAATTCATAATAAATTCTTTTGAGTAATTCTTAGAATTCAGATATTCTCCTAATGTTGTTTCTGGCGTCAAATATGGAAGGTCATTTCTGGCTTTTGAGTTAAACCTAACCATACCATATAAAATTTTTAAGAATGACGGCCTTATCAAATTGTGCCTTTGGGCAAATAAACCGCTTAGGGAATGCCCAGCATACTCTAGATTATCTTTCTCTGATTTGACACTAAAACCCATCCTTGTCAATTGGCTCTCAACACCTAATTGATTTAAAAGCTTTATGAAATTTGGATATGTTCTTTCATTGTATACAATAAATCCCGAATCTACTGATAATACAGTCCCCTCTTCTTCTATTTCATGGGTATGAGTATGACCCCCTATATAATCATTTTTTTCAAAAATATTAACATCATTTTTTCTACTTAAAACATAGGCAGCTGTAAGCCCTGATATTCCTGATCCTATAATAGCAATTTTCATATGATTTTTTAGATTTAAAAAATAATATATGTTTTTAATCCCATATCTGAGGGACTTTCCTTATTAGAGAAATGTTGTATCCAACATGAGAAAGATTTTCTAATATTTCTTTATAAACGTTTTCACTTAAAGCAGACTCTCTTGCCATAATCCATACGTATTTTTTTGATGGAATACCAATAACTGTGTAAGTGTATTCATCATCTAAGTCAATAATCAAAAAAGGTGATTTAAAGGGCCAAATAAACTGCATTCTCCACTCAGCATTGGTCTTAGTATTATATATAAAACCTGTAGGTCTATATACTTTTTTTTTGCCATCAGGAGAATCCTTAAAAAAAGAGAAGGTGGTTTTTATTGTCATGCCATCATCCATTAGCTTATATGACTCAATAGCATTCGTAGCACCTTTTTCAATAAAAGTAGGAATATTTGCAATAACATACCAGTCACCCATAAAACGTTCTAAATCAACAAATTCTACTGTTTTCATCTCATATAAATCATCTCCTTTTAAAAAGGGAACATAAAGAATGGATAAAAAGATAATCCAATATTGACAAAAAAATATGTTTTTCAAAAATAGATTTAATATATAAAAAGAAACATTTTAGCCTTTGAACAGAAAAAAATTTAATTCCCCACTAATATATTAATCTAATGTATTTTTTAATTATAATTTTTTTAACCATATCAGAGATATGGTTAAATATAAAAATAAAGAGATTTATATTTCTTTATCAAAACCATTAAACGAAGAATATTTATTTTTTAAAAATAAAGTAATCTCTTCTTCCGTTGATCCTAATTCAAATTTTCCTTCTATCCAGATCCCATAAAAAAATTTTCTACTATTTTTTTTAATTCTTCCTCTACCATTTTTACGACCTCTCCGCCATTCACCTGCATAGATTGTTCCATCTGATAGTTTTTCTATACCATACCCATCTTTTTTCCCTTTATACCATGACCCACTATAGATTGCACCGTCCTGTTTAACCATTTTCCCAGTACCCTGCCTCTGACCATCATGAAAATTCCCGACATATTCATAGACGCCTTTTTGTTTTTCTAATCCCGATCCTTGAATAACATCATACTCAAAATCACCCCTGTAGTAGTAGCCTGTTTTTGTTGAATATGAACCTATGCCGTGTAATAAGCCATCTTTAAAAACGCCTTCATATACTGATCCAGACGAATAAATCAGCTTCCCTTTTCCATGCATTTTGCCCTGATACCAGGCGCCTTCATACTCTCCGCCACTAGAAAAATTATATTTACCTTCCCCATGCATTTTACCCTTTTCCCAACGGCCTTTATATTTATCATTTATAGGCCAATTAGACAATTGGTAATCTCCAGTCCCATGCCAGTTTCCATTTTTATAGTTTCCTTTGTAGCGATGCCAAATGTTTTTTAAAACCCCTTCACCATTCCATTTTTTATTTTTTTTCCAATCTCCTTCCCATTTTTCCCCATCAGGATATAGGAGCACCCCCCTTCCATATCGGTAGCCGTCCTTAAAATTACCAATATATTTATTACCACTTGATTCCAGCCATGTTCCTTTTCCATTTATACAGTCACCTTCGATGCAACCAAAAAGTGGAATATTAGGACCGCAAGATAAATTTATTATTTGCACTGAAATAATTAAATAGAAATTTAATCTCCATTTCTTCAGTTTAGGCATTATTAGGTCTTATCCTTTTATAGTAGTTTTGTTATTTCTTTAATTAAAGTATCAATACCATCGCCATTAACTGAAGAAATTGAAATAACATTTTTAATTTTTCCCCATTCTTTATTTGGTTCTATATTTAAGTCGCTTTTTGTTTTACATATAATTTTTGGTTTAATCAAAATATCAGGATTAAAATCAATTAATTCATTCTCAAGAGTTAGATATGTCTTGTGAGGATTTTTTTCTAAAGAATCGATTAAAAAAATTAGTATTTTATTTCTTTCAATATGTTTTAAAAACTGATGGCCCAATCCCTTTCCTTTGCTAGCTCCTTTAATAAGACCAGGGATATCTGCCATAACAAAAGAATCGAATTCTCCGTATTTAACAATCCCAAGATTTGGCGAAAGCGTCGTAAAAGGATAATCAGCAATTTTGGGACGAGCAGAACTCAATCTAGCCAGCAGGGTTGATTTCCCTGCATTTGGGAGCCCGACTAAACCTACATCAGCAAGTACTTTCAGCTCTATATCAAAAAGTCCCCTCTCTCCTGAAATTCCTGGCTGAGATTTTCGAGGCGCCTGGTTTGTTGATGTTTTGTAATAGCTATTTCCTTTCCCTCCTATTCCACCATTACATAATATAAATTCCTGATCGTCTTTGGTTAAATCGACAATAAGTCTGCTCTCATCTTTCTTTTTTGCCAAAGTTCCGATAGGAACAAGAATAACTAAATCTTTTCCATTTTTCCCAGTCTTATTAGATCCTCTACCATTACCACCATTTGGGGCATTGTATTTCTTTTTAAATTTTATATCCTGAAGTGTATGTAAGTTCCTATTTGCCTTTATAATAACATGCCCACCGCGACCACCATTCCCACCATCAGGCCCTCCTTTAGGATGAAACTTCTCACGGTGGAATGAAATTGCACCAGCACCACCGTTTCCTGCCTTTAATTCTATTTCGGCGTGATCAATAAACATATAATATTTTCATATCAAGAAAAATTATTACATATTATTTACAATTTCCTGACCAAATTCAGAGCATTTTAACTTAACTGCATTATCCATCAGTCTATGAAAATCATACGTTACACGTTTATTTCTTATTGCACCCTCTATTCCACTAACAATAAGGCTACTAGCTTCATCCCATCCAATATAGTCTAACATCATTACACCAGATAAAATAACTGAGCTTGGATTGACCATATCTTTATTAGCGTATTTCGGAGCAGTTCCATGTGTAGCTTCAAATATAGCATGGCCTGAATCATAATTAACATTCGCACCAGGAGCAATACCAATTCCACCTACGATTGCTGCTAATGCATCTGATATATAATCACCATTTAAATTCATAGTGGCGATTACATCATATTCAGAAGGTCTGAGTAATATTTGCTGTAAAAAAGCATCAGCGATTACGTCCTTTATAATAATTTTATGACCATCGCTATTAATAATTTTCCAAGGACCGCCTTCATAATCTTTAGCATTATATTTATCAGAAACTAAATTATAACCCCAATCACGAAATGCACCTTCTGTATACTTCATAATATTACCTTTGTGAACAATGGTAACCGAGTCTCTTTTAAATTTTATAGCATAATCAACAGCTGCTTTAATAATTCTAAAAGTCCCCTCTTCTGATATAGGCTTAATACCGATACTGGTTGTATCGGGGAACCGAATGCTTGATACATTCATATCATTAAATAAGAATTTTTTTAACTTTTCAACTTCAGCAGTTCCATGCATCCATTCAACTCCTGCATAAATATCTTCGGTGTTTTCACGAAATATTACCATATCTACTTTGCTTGGCTCCCTAACAGGAGACGGCACACCTTTAAACCACCTAACAGGCCTGACGCATGAATAAAGATCTAATTTTTGTCGAAGTGCAACATTTAACGAGCGTATTCCGCCACCGATTGGCGTTGTAAGAGGGCCCTTAATAGCAACTAGGTGTTGCCTAATATTATCAAGAGTATAATCTGGTAGCCATTCACCTGTTTTTTTGAACGACTTCTCTCCTGCTAAAATCTCAAACCAATTAATGTATCGATCACCACCGTAAGCTTTTTTAATTGCTTGATCAAATACCAACTGTGATGCTGACCATATGTCTGAACCAATACCATCTCCTTCTATATATGGAATAGTTGGATTATCAGGTACAACTAAATCCCCATCTACCATTTTTATAATCTGACTTTTATCCATAAAATTTAATCCTTTGGTTTTGTATTTTTATTTTTAGTTTTCTTTTTTTTAGAATTACTATTTCCTTCATTTGTTTTTTTGGTTTCTTTTTTACTTTTTTTATCTTTACCAGTATTATTTTTGTAGTCAGTTAAGTAAAAGCCAGAACCTTTAAAAATAAGACCTGTCCCACCACTTACGACTCTCTTGACATTGCCATTGCACCCAGGATGTTTTTTTAAAGGCTCAGAAGACATTTTTTGAAAATGTTCAAAGCGATTATTACATTTTTCACAGATATAATCGTATGTAGGCATTTTTTAAATTAGCTTCTGTATTTAGGGCTGAATTTAAATTTATTTAACTAAAATTTTTAGATATAAGATATTTTTTTACGTTTTCTGGTACGTATAGATCAATATCTCCACTATGTCTGGCTACATCCTTAACCACAGTCGAATTGAGATGTATGTATTTTTCATCAGGCATCATAAATAAAGACGTTAGTTTAGGATGTAGATGGTAATTCATCATTGCCATTTGAAATTCAAATTCAAAATCACTAACCTGTCTCAAACCTCGTACGACAGCTATAGCATCACACTCTTTAGCAAAATCAACAATCAATCCAGAATACTGAACCGCTTTAATGTTTTTATAATCTCGAGTACAATCCTCTATCATTTCAATTCTTTCAGCTGGACTAAAAAGCGGATTTTTATTAGAATTATCGGCTACAACAAAAATTAATTCATCAAATAACTTTGATGCCCGAATAGCAATATTAATATGGCCATTATGAATAGGGTCAAAGGTTCCAGGATAGATTATTCTCTTCAATTAATTATTCCAAATATTTATCTGGCTTTCACCGAATTTTATTTGTTTAACATTATCACTAAATGAATGTTTTTCACTAGTCTCCAATACAAATTTACCTCCTCTGTTTAACTTACTTAAACAGGAATTAATTAAAATTTCTAAATAATCATTATCATATGGCGGATCAGCAAATATAAGATCAAAATTATTGCATGACTTAAGAAATTTAAAAGCATCACCATTGTAAAATGAAAAATTAATATTCTCAGTTTTATTATTTGAGTTTATTTTAATTAAATCCATTATTTTTGAATTCTTCTCAACAAAAGCTACATAATTAGCCCCTCTGCTTGCGGCTTCAAAACCAAAAATACCAGAACCAGAAAACAAGTCTAATACTAGGCTAAAATTAAAAGGATTTAATCGATCAAAAATACTCTTTCTTACCATACTTTTAGTTGGTCTATAAGGGAGGTTTTTTTTTGTAATAATTCTTTGGCCTTTGAATTGACCAGCAAGTATTTTCATAATTTTATTTTCTGATCGATGAAATATAAAAACCTGCCCTCGGATTGGGGGAACTAGCATCATTAAATAAAACAAATTTTCTTAACAATATTTCATCACTAGTATTAGATAAAATTGCACTTGCTTGTAAAATATCAGATTTATTTCTAACCCAAATTAAGATCGGCTCATAAATTTGATTTTCTAGATATAATTGATCATAATATTTTATCGTGTAGTCTGATAAAATTGAATCTAAATGGCTCAACAATACTTTCTTATTTATCATATCAGAAGTTCTGTTAATTTCACGATTGTTCGGCATTTCAAAATTATAATACCAAGAGAACACAGTGCTATCGGTGCCTAAAGACTCAACAGTCAAGTTTGATGGTTCTAGCTCCAGTAGATTCTCAATATTTGGATTAGCACCAGTTATGTATTCCATGCTAGCAAAATTTTTAGTAATTGTTAATGAGTTATATCTATCTAATTCTGTACCAGTAAGAAGATCAACTAATACTTCTGATATTGCTTGAGACTCTAAGATTAATTTAGAGGATGATTTTAAAACAGTCTTCTCAATTGCATTTGCTCGATCAACCGCATCTCTCTTTATAATAAAATTTTCCTTGCTACCAAATAATGGAAGATTCAATTCTTCACGTAGCTTAAGATATTGAAAAGAAATAAATCCTATCACAATTGCAATAACGGCTATTAGTGCCCATAAATTTTCTGGAATTAATTCCTTCTGTTCTTTAGATTTTTCTTGAGCTTCATCTTCTGTGTTTTCTTCTTTTTCATCTTCCTTTTGAACTAAAAATTTCTCTCTTGTTTTTTGATAAGCATCTAATACTGTAGTAAAGAAAAAGTCCGTTAGACCTTGTTCCTCAAAAAAATTAAATGAGTGATCTGTATTTATACTATTAATAAGCATCGAGAATACATTTTGGTCATAATCGGGGACACCTGCTAAAAAGATATTACTTTGGTTTAATTCAATATCTTTAAAAGGATCTAAATATCGAAGGTCAGAAGAAGACCAAGATTGTTTTGCCTGACGCCCAAGTTTTTGTGGACTAAAAACAGGAATATCATCTAGGTCTGACTCTACTAAGCCAAGTGCCGCCAAAGTTATTTCTTCATCATCAGTTGAAAAAATAATCTTAGGAACGCCTCCAGAAAACGATACCTTCCCCATAGCAAAATAATTATTTTGAATTTTATAAAAATTATATCTATTACCTGTTCTATATATAACTGCTGATTCCGTCATTTTAGTCCCATCAAGATATAATGAACTCGCGGGGCCCATCCATTTAGGCATGCCTCCAAGTTCAATTATTGAAAGCTTAAGGGTTCTTATTAAAGCCGAAGCTACTGAACAAGAATGAATGTTCCTTTCTCCTGGCATATATATCTGACCAAATGTCGAATATTTTTTATAGTCTGGAATCTTCTTTTTCTTATTTGACCAATGTAAAAACTGCCAAGAATCATCTCTTGACATTCCTGATTCAAGTTCAATAACACTATGTTTTACAAAATTATCTGGCAAAACAACATTAACAGACTGTCCGATCAGATTATGATCCTCCGATGCCCTTCTAAGTATAGGCGCGAGAATAGTATTTAAATCAGATTCATTATGTAAATAGTCAGTTATTGGTTCGTTATAAATTATCTTAGATAAGGAATTAAGCTGTTTTGATCCGTCAAGTTGTAATTCCCAAACCCCACAAAGAAGAAATGAATCTGATATAATTATACCAACCATTTTAGGTTAGATCATTCCCAACTTCTAGTGCCGTCTTGAATAATACCGTGGCTATTTGCTTTAAATGAAAAAAATAAATATCTGGGCTCTACATAAGTGTTTTTAATAGGACTCGAAACTGAAAAACTGCCACCATCTTCTGAAATAGCAATATCATAATTTTCACCAGTTAAAGGACAGTAATAGGTAGACGAATCAGGTAAAAATGTTTTATAATATTCAACCAACTCTACTCTTAGAGTTGGTTCTTCATCTATTATCCCCTTAAAGTCTTCTGCCTCAACATAATCAATTAAATCCGTTTTTCTTATATAAATTGAATCTTCTCTACCAAGATCTTTATCATAAACAATAATCTGAACAGTCGTATCTAAGATAGTGTCTCTTCTAAAACTTAAAAAACCAAATGTAGTATCAAATTCAAAAGAAAAACTTTCATAAACGTCAACTAGATATTTCTTACCATTAAGAAAAACTTCTTGCTTCTCTATGAATAACGAGTCAGCGACTACAGAGTCTCGGACAGCATTGACAATATTCATTGATTCATGAAAATCTGTACTGAAATCTCCAGTTAAACTTTTATAAAAGACTTCTACATCGTATAGGTTATTCATACGAAACCGGCTTTCTTTGGTATAATAGTTTTCTTCTTCCCAAATAGCAACTGGTACATATATAACAATAATCATCAATATTAATGTTATAATAATTAATATTTCAAGTAGGTCTATTTTATTATTTTTATTTAGCTTCAAACTTTGATCATTAATTAATTACAATATTTAAATAAAAAAATAATTTTATTGACTAAATATAAAACTTTTTTAATTCTAAACATTAATCTATTTTATTAAAAATACAGTTACAACTTTATTTTAGAAAAGGGAACCTTAATCGGCTCTAATTCGTTATCAAGTTCAGTAATATATTTTTTTATTTTTCTATTTATCTTTGATGGAGTAATAATTTGTATTTTAACCAGTTGATCTCCTTTGCTCTTTGACCTCAGTCTAGAAAAACCTTTGCCTCTCAATCGAAGTACTTGTCCCGATTGTATACCAGATGGGATTTTTAGATCAGCACTGCCATATACAGTAGGTATATTAATTTTCCCTCCTAATATAGCTTTAGGATAAGAAATATTTAACTCTAGCAAAACATTTTCACCATCTCTAATAAAATATTCATGCTCTATTTCAGAAAAAACCACAATCAGATCACCTGGCCTACCTTCAATATCCTCACTTCCTTGTCCGCTAAGGGTCATATAATTTCCCTCTTCAACGCCAGCAGGGACCTTTATTTTAATTGTCTCAACTTTTTTAATCATCCCATCAGGACCTGCCCCATTAGGTTTATTTCGTATTCTTTTTCCAGATCCATCACAATGAGGACATAAAGAAGAAGAGCGCATCTGACCTAAAATTGTATTAGAAACCTGCGTGACCTGTCCTTGTCCATTACATGTTGGGCATGTCATGTATTCAGTTCCTGG
>CAZLPW010000057.1:0-12556 GCA_964561495.1 uncultured bacterium
AGCTAACCTCAGAGGCATAAGAGCCACCATCACAGACAAAAGTTATTTCTGTCTCAGTATCAGGGTTTGGACAGTCGCGCGTGTTTCTTGTTTCTGCCGCACCCGATGAGCCACCACTAGAGACACCTCTTTTTGCATAGGTAGCATACTCATCTATTCCCAGCGCCTTTCTCTTTTGCATAAGATTATGCACATTGTTATTCGCGCTTCTGCTGCCTGTTTCTATCTCAGGGATTGGAGCCCAAGACAACCAAATATCACCATTGTAGGCAGTTGCAGCCACGTCAACTGGTGTCTGCGCCAGAGCCTCTTCTGTTACTGAAAAATAAAATGCGTTTTCTGCATAGTATGGTAAAAACGCTATTAAAATTTCTGTCCCAGCTGCAGCCATAACCGTAACCTGAGACTGTGGTGTATCACCGAAATCATCGTTGACGCCCAATACATTTGTATACTCACCAGCTGTGTTCACATCACAAGAACCAAGCACAGCCATCCAGGTGTCTTCTTCTGTAAGACCGACCGTAGAAACAGTAACATGTCCATCAATTGTTGTAGTGTAGCTGAACCACTCTTCGTTAGTTCCTGTTGTGGTGTTGTTCCCAGCGCTTGCTGTAAAAGGAGCAGAACACACATCACCCGTGAAGTAGCAGCTGCCATCATCAAGGGTTGCGGTTGCATCATAGTTTAAAGCTGTATCATCTGTACAACCAAAAACATCATTTGGCCCACCAATGTTCACAGAAAACTCACCAGCTCCACCAGCGGCCATTGTCTCACCCGCTTCATTAGTGATAGACCAAGATATCTCACTATCATAGGTTCCGCCGCCCACAACTAAATTATAGGTTCCAGCGGGCACACAGATTTCATCAGTAAAGGACGAACCCTCTTCAAGGCCACCAGAGTATAGTTCGGTACCATCGGAGCTACTAAGGGTGTAGGTTCCTCCGTTCCAGCCATCGCCCCATGAGTCCGCGCCATTAAAAAACGCGGTTATGTCTGTACAGATTTCTACTACATCTGCCTCAGTCGCTGGCTCAAGTCTCCAATAATCAGGTGAGTTGTTAGATCCGCCATACTGGTTAAGAACGCCTGTAACATTCATTAATGCGCCAAAATCAGGCTCAGTAACAACAAACCTATCATTAACACTCATCGCCCCAGCATCTCCAACCGGAAGTGAAGTGCCGTTACCCGTCATTTGCCACTCGCCATAGGAGTCTTCTGTCACGGCTTGCGAAACAAGACCCTGCATCTGTACTCTGACACCCTCGTAAGGCTCATAGCCCCCACCAACAAGACCAATCGAATCAAACACATAAGGAGCGGGAAGCGCGTTGCCAATCGAGTGAGTTGTAACAACGTAGCCTGTGGTTAGCTCTGTCAAACACGCTGATGTATCACCCAGATCTCCATATCCACAATACTCTGTCACAAAACCGCGTACAGTTATACTGTCACCAATTTCAGTGACCGCTGGAGCAGCCCACCAGCAATAAATACCGTTCCAGGCGCCCGAGCCATTTTGAATAACGAAGTTTGAGTTTTGCCCGATTCTATCTACAGCGGTAACGATGCCCGATGTTTCTACATAGTCGCCCTCGAGAGGTGACCCTCCCCCAAGCCAAGTGTCTGAGTAATCTGTATACTGAATATTATAAATTGTTGTGACCGTTGGTGTCGGCTCAGATGAAACCGACGCACCTGGTGTTCCGCCAGCAACCCAGCTAGACTGCCAATTGGCTGCGTCACTATTATCAAATATAGGATCAAGCAGCTCCAGTGATGGCCCACCACCATCGTGGCTTGTGCCCCAGTTACCATAAGAGTTTGAACCATCCTCATAGTCAACAAAATCAACAACGTTACCACCTGCATCAACAATTTCAATATCCTCTCCGCCATTTGAAAGACTGCCGCTTGTCCATGTTGCGGTGTCTACTACGGCCGCACCATTGGTTCCGTCATTTACAACAGAAGCATAAAAGGTCGCATCTACACAAACAAGCAGGTAAGCACCAGCTGCCAGCGTTGTTCCATCGGCGAAAACATGAGTAACGCCCTGTGTAAAGGAATAGCCTGACATGTCAATATCTGTCGCCCCAGGGTTGTAGAGCTCCATAAACTCATAATCGCCGTCGCTTCCCTGCGCCCCAGATGGGTTGTAGTGGATCTCATTGATCACAACCTGCGCGGTTAAAAAATTAAGAAGAATTATTGATGATACGATTGATAACAGTGTTCTCATGTTGATCGCTCCCTTTTTAATTAACACAACTACATTTAGCCTTCTGATCGACTAAAAAACTTTTTTGTGGCGCTGTTGGTATGTAGATAAGACAAAAAAGAATGCAGATTAACGCATTCTCTCAAACCAAATGTAGGTAAAGATTGTGATTAGGTCAAGAACTAGATTAAAATAAGATTTTATGTCTTTTTTAATCTGGTTTTTAATTAGCCCATGCTGGCACCGTGGACCCGTCCAGGCCGAAAACGGGCATTATAAAACCATATACTAAAGCAACAAGCGTCACAATAACAATTATATTTAGCCTAAGACCAGCCCTTGCCATTTGAGGAATTGTAAGCTGTCCGCTTGCTAGCACGCTGGCATTTGGACCTGTTCCAGATGGAAGCATAAAAGCACAGGAAGCCGCAATGGTCGCAGGAACCATAAGCAAAAAAGGGTGAAACCCACCCGCTTTTGAAAGACCAGCCAGGACAGGAAGAAACACGGCGGTGGTAGCCGTGTTCGAGTTTATCTCTGTCAAAAAGACCATACCCGCTACAACCATAAAAACAACAACAACAGGATTCACCCCATCTAGATTCACGCTGGAACCAATCCAATCTATTAGGCCCGAATTTTTGAATGCGCTTGCAACAGCCAAGCCACCGCCGATTAACATAGCTATGGCCCAGGGAATGTTTTTTGCGTCTTCCCACTCCAGGAGCCTAATGGCGTTCCCGTTTTCATCTTTTCTCCCGCTAGGCAAAGAAAAAAGGAGTAGAGCAGAAAAAAAAGCAACCGTTGCGTCCTTTGCAAAGGCCTCTACACCCAAAAAACCAGCCCACCACTTTCTAAATATAAAACCAAGAGCATAAAGAATGACCACGACGACTACTCTCTTTTCTGCTACAGACATTGGCCCCAAGGCGCTCTGTTCGTTGTCGATAATATTACCTGAGCCGTGGAGGTTTCCTGATACTTTAAAAAACCGCACAAGATATACCCAGGATATCGGTAGAAAAATAATAACAAATGGTATTCCTATCTTAAGCCAGTCAACAAAAAGAATATCAGGAGACTCGGGGAAAACCTCCTTAAGAACACTGGCAAAAACAAGATTCGGTGGCGTTCCAACCAAGGTTCCAGTTCCACCAATGCTGGCAGAATATGCGATAGAAAGCATCAGAGCGGGGCCAAAACTTGAGACATCTGATCCCATTTTTTGCTCACGGTTAATTATTGCAAGCCCAATCGGCAGCATCATCAAAGTTGTTGAGTTGTTTGAGGTCCACATTGATAAAAAGCCGGTTGCTATCATAAAGCTCAAGATAATTTTAGGTCTGCTGGTGCCAACAAGTCTTATCGTCCCAAGCGCAATACGTTTGTGCAGGTTGTTCGTCTCAATAGCCTTTGCCACAAAAAATGCACCTAGAATCAATAATACAATATGGTGTCCATAGCTGTCCGCTATTTGCTTTGAGTTTAAAACCCCTAAAAGAGGAAACGCTGCTACCGGTATAAACGCTGTTGCAAAAATAGAAACCGCCTCCGTAACCCAAAATATTGCCATCAAAACAGAAACCGCGGTAGCCTTCATAGCCGCTGGATTCATACCGTCGGGAACAGGGGCAAGAAGAAAAAACATGAACGCTCCTCCTCCAAAAACAAAACCCAGTTTTTTCCTAAAGCTCAATGTTTTACCCTCCAAAAAGATATTTACACGCATGCGGCGCAATGCCAAGGTTGTCGTGCCCAACCCCAGGGACAGTAATTAAACGCCATTTAAAATCTGTCTTTTTGTTTTTTGCCTGCTGTTTCGACACCTTATATAATAGAGTGCCTCGCGCAAAACAGTGTGGACCCTGATCTCTTGCCTCTTTTCCATTGCTAAGAGGCTGCGTTCTCGGACCCAGGTCTTTTTCCCCCAAAACAATTGCCATCTCTGATTTAAACCAGCGCCCCAGAGCCCGATCATCAACAGAAAGGCCCCCAAGGCCAAAAGGATAAAAGCTGTTATAATTTGGTAAAGTTACAAAAGCTGGGTTTGCGGCCACAGCCCTAACAACTGGAGCATCAGGCTTGAACAACATAAACCGGTGAACAAACCCGCCACCTGCCGAGTGGCCAAATAGATGAAATTTTTTAGTTTCTATTTTGTATTTGTTTTTAACATCATTAAAGATTGGCTCTATGACGCTGAAGAGCCAGGTTCTTTCATCGGAAACGCCGCCGCTGCTGTTCATAAGTCCTCCTGCGTTATACGACCACTCATCTGGAAAAAGGTTTTTTGGTGCTCCAATCGTAATAACAGTAAACTTTTTTTCCTTAGCCAGAGAAAGCCAAGAGCCGTGGAAGCGCTGTGTGTCCCTTGATGCTCCGGGCACCACAATAAGAACAGGGTCGTTTGGTTTTGTTTCTTTTGGTATGTATACAATCACATCAACTGGGGGGCCTCCCCAGTCATAAAAAACATACCCCCACGGAGGAGCGACTTGCGCCAGAAAATCTTCGCTCTGAACTGTGTTTATTATAAGCACAACCAAAACTGTTAATGATTTAAAATGGATCATTTTGTACCCTTTCAAAAATACTGTCTCCATCTGGTGCGTTGCGGTTCGTTTTTTTTTCAAGCTCTGGATAAAGCAATCTCCTGGGCATACCATCACCACAGGTAGTGGCGATCCCATTGCGGTCTTCAAACTTTGGGTAGCCCGTTCTTCTCCAATCAGAGAAGGTCTGCATGTTTAAAAACAAGGCTTTGTATTTTTCATTCATTATTGCAGAAATAACTTCTTGCCCAGATGTATTGCTGTATCTGGGAAGAACGCACGTAGAGTCAAAGGCTCTCCACCTGTCCTCTAAGGCGCCCATCACATTGTTTAGTGTTTCAACAGCTCCCTCTGTGTTTCCCAAATTATACTGACACTCTGCTATAATAAACTGGTTTTCATGCCAAGACACCCACTCTACAGACCACCCTTCCGACCCAACTGTGTTGAGATTTAACTGAGAGGCATAAGGCGGAACAGATCCACCAGGGGCTATGCCCACAACGGTATCGTTAAAAGCGGACAGTGGGTCAAAATAAATATTCAGCCGCCCGTCTCTGTCTTTCTTTAGCAGCTCGACTAAAAGATGGCCCGCTCCCATTACAAATTGATTTTCTTCAAAAAACTGAAACCAGACCGACTCTTCGTTTCCACTTCCCGCCCGATGAAGCGGTTTCCAGTCGCCGCCACCAGACTGATCTAAAATACCCTCCTGCGCCAAAAGCAACGCCTCTTGGTATGCCGCTTCTCCGTCTACCTCAGCCCAGTTCAGCCTAATGCGAGCTTTAAGAGTCTTCGCACAACGTATCCACTTTTCTGTGTCCCCATCAAAAGTAAAATCATTAAGCGAAGAAAAAGCCTGGCCTTTTTCCAGATTTGCAATTGACCCGTCTATTAATAAAACAACATTGTCGTGTATGTTTTTTTGGCTATCAAAAACCGGCTCCGGGTATCTTGAGTCTATAGCCTGAGAGTAAGGGAGATCACCCCAAAGATCAGCCGCAGTACTAAAAAGCAGAGCCTCCCACATTTGGGCGATTCCTAGCAGAACAAACTTTTCTTGTTCCTGGGCTCGAGATTGAATGGTTCTTAGGTCAACCAGGCCACCGGTTCCATAAAGATCAGACCATCTGTTATCAAGGCGCCAGTCTAGCGGCGCACAATTATAATCGTCTGCGTGGCTATAAAGTTGTCCGCCCAGCTGCTGCATAAACATCGTTACCAAACGATTAACATACCCCTCCATAAAACCATACATTGTAACCTGAGAGCCCACAAAAAGAGACTCTACTGAAATCTGATCAACGTCATCCACTTTGTTGGGGTTACTATCTAGCATGTCTCCTGTTAAAAAGTCTTCACAGCTCAACAAGCAAACAACCAGAGGAACAGACCACATTTTTTTTAGTTTTTTATAAATCACCATTTAAACAAAACCGAAAGGCTTACTCCCCAGGTTTGCGGTTGATTAAAATAATCCTCTCCAGATATTCTGTTTTGCATCATGTTTGTCTCTGGATCCCAACCAGAATATGAAGACCAGGTTACAAGATCTCTTGCGCTTATGCGCAGGTCAACTTCTTTAATGCCCCATTTCTTTGTTTTTTCTGAACGAAGTAGATATGTTAAAGAGATTTCTCGAAGTTTTACATAGCTAGCGTCTTCTATGTTGTTTATTATATCAGTTGTCGTTCCCATGTAGGATGTGTAAAAACCTTCATCATATAAAATTTCTACTTCTTCGCCAGGTCCGATTCCACTGTTTCCATTGTTAAGCAGTTCTGACATTTTACCTTTGCCCCACTCCGTTGAGCTCTCCTCGCTATATCCATACCAGCTGGGATCATCGAAGCTTTCGTGGTATCGGTTCTCCGTGTCTTTGTGGGTTCCGATTTCACTGAGTTTGTTTTTTGTATAGTTTACAATGTGTCCGCCTTTGCTTATATCAATCAAAGAAGAAATCCGAATGTTGTTGGAAACCTTGATCTCATTGTAAAAACTTCCTGTCCAGTCTGGGTTCGGACTAAACCCCGTCCAAAGATATCCACCAGAGGAGCCATCAGCCTTTTGCCAGTTTATATCTGGGTAACCGTCTCTTTGAATGTACACATCGTTTCTATTCCACCGCCCAGAATAAACAGAGTCTATATTTACATATATTGTGGCGCCGCTTTCATCCTTGTCTGTTGCTATAATCCCATATCCAAACCTCGCCCAGCTATATCCTCGAAATTCACCGATCTGGTGTCCTGGTGCGGTAAAGGTAAATTTTGAGAGCTGGTCGATTGGTATATCTGAGTCACTTAGCAACGCCGCTGATTCTTTGGTTACCCCATTCATTTCTAGTAAAAGGTTTTCGTTTTTCGCAAACAAAAACCTTGAGGTCCAGTTAAGTTTTTTCTTTTTAACTGGATTCAAAGTCAGGGTTAGCTCAAGGCCTTTGTTTTCAATAATAGCTCCGTTTGCAGTATATGTATCTGAACCAGTTGATGGTGCAACGTCCATAGTAAAAATAACATCTCGGCTTATAGCTTTATATGTTGTTAGGTTTACACCAGCCCTACCCTCTAAAACTTCGAGATCAAGGCCGTACTCATTTTCAGTTCTTCTTTCTGGTCGAATAGCCTTGTTTCCGAGCCGAGAGTCTGATACATAACCAAGGGAACCGTTGTAAACCCCAGACTGCCCCAGGCTAACTTTGTTACCAAAATAACCAATATTATCAGACACATAACCAGAATAAATACTGTAAACCTCAGGCTGTTCACCAGCTTCTCCATATGCCGCTCTCAGCTTTCCAAAGCTAATAAGCGGTACATTAAAGCGCTTTGTAAAGTCCCAGGCTCCACTGAGTTTTTTAAAAGTGTGTCGCCTGTCAGATGGTCCAAAAGTAGACGAGCCATCTCTTCTAAGTGCAGCAGTAAAAAAAAGCTGCTCTTTTAAATCATAGGTCACCTGCCCAAAAACAGATTCTGTGTTTATTAGAGAGGTGTACTCTGAAACTGTCTGGTTTGTATAGTTTTCCATTTGATAATAGTTCATGACAATTTGTTCATTACCAAGGTTTTTTATTGTGTTTGTGGATCTGCTATTTAGGCTTTGTCCTATTGTTAGTCTGGCTGGAAGGTTAAAAAGTGTTTTTATATCTAGACTAACAAGAAGGCTTCCGTCCCAATCTAGGCTGTTGTTCATGTTCCGAAATATTCGCCCCTCCCCTCCATTCCTATAGGTCCCAATAGGAAGCAGGTCTAGCCTTTTGTCGTAGCTGTAGTCTGCCCCAAAATTATAACTTATTGTTGCCCACTTTGTTGGCTTGTAGTCTAGCTTCATGTTCCCATATATCCTGTTAAGCTCTTGAGCCTGTTGCATTTCAAACAAGACCCAGTACGGATTGTTCCAGGAGTGTGGACCCAGTGGCGAGCCAGAGTTTTCATTGGTTGAGGTTCTGTGGTACTGAGTCTCAATGTTTAAATAAGGAACAAGATTAAAATCTGGGGGCGTGCTAAGTATGGCGCGCCCCAAGCCATCAGTTGTGTGCGAGCGAGCGACGTTGTTTGTGCTAACTCGCACATAAGAAATCCCACTAGAAACGGTGAGGTTTTCTCGTATCATGTGGCTACCCTTAAGCCTGAGACTGTTTCTTAAATAATCAGATGGCGTTTCTCTGGTTGGCTTGTGTCCATAGGTCGTAGAAACTAGTTTTTTATATTCCTGATAGTCAACCCAATGAGATTTTTCATAAGCCCTAGAAAAAGATATATAAAACGCCGTTTTTTCATTGCCCCCCGATGCAATAAAGCTCTGTTCTCGGCTTAGGCCTTTTTTAGAAATTAACGACATATGATCATATGTCGTATCTGTACCATATGAAGGATCATACCAAGGAGCGCCCTCAACATTGAGTGGTGAGCCCCAGGCAAACAATGAGTTTTTTGTGTTTTCTCCGCCTGCGCCCTGTCCGAACACTTGCTGGAGTGGGTACTTATTGTTTACGCCAGAAATACCAACTTGTGTTTTATAGCTTATCTGCATTTTACCTGTTTTCCCGCTTTTTGTTGTAATCAGAATAACACCGTTGGAGGCTCTTGATCCATAAATTGCTGACGCAGCCGCGCCCTTTAAAACATCTATAGACTCAATGTCATCTATGTTTATATCGGAGGTGCGGCTGGAGGCTTCTGAACGGTTGCGCGGGCTTTGTACGGACTCATCTCCGCCAACGGTTCTTGTTGCTGAGTTAATTGGGATTCCATCAACCACAATTAGAGGCTCGTGTCCGCCACTTATTGTTCCTGTTCCTCGAATTCTAAAATATGCATTTGTTCCCGCATCTCCACTTGTTTTTCTTATTTCAAATCCTGGGACGTTTCCACGTAAGGCGGTTACAAGGTTTGTTTCTCCTGATTTCCGCGCAGCCTCTGGTCGAATAGATTCTATAAGAACACCTAGTTTCTTTTTTTCTTCTTCCCCGCCTAAACCCGTGACGACAACAGTCTCCAGTCCGAGAACATCCTGTTCTAAAAAAAAGGTTTTCTCTATGGTTTTATCACCTGAAAAAAGCAAGCTGTCGGTTTTTGGTTTAAAGCCAATGTAGCTAGCTTTTAAAAACAGTGTCTTAGCCGAGACAGCAGAAACAGGAACAGAAATTGAATATTTACCACTGAAATCTGCAACACCTCCATAGCTGGTCCCTACAATCTCTACATTCGCGCCTGGTAGTGCTTGGCTCGCCTTGTCTTTTACGACCCCAAGTATCTGAACAGTGTCCAAGGACATTGCCACAGAAAAAAATATAAGCAGTACTATTTTTCGAAAGTTTTTATTTTGTTTTTTTTGCAACGCTATTTTATGAGAGACATTTTGCCTGACAAAACTCTAGCTCCTGCGGTAATAGTATAATAATAGATGCCGCTTCCAACTGTTTTTTGATCTTGTGTGGACCCACCCCAAACAAAAGAATGCTTGCCTGGATATAAAATCTTTTTTCTTGATGACCACTGCTCTTTTCCAAAAACATTATAGATTTTTATAGTAACCACATCGGGGGTTCCAAGCAAAAAAGAAACCCTTGTTGTTGGGTTAAATGGGTTTGGGTGATTTCCTAGGGCTTGAAACACCCTTGGTGTGATTTTATCATTTTCAATCGAAGTTGTGTTGTCTAAAACAACGACAGTCACTGTATCTCTTGAGGTTTGCCCAAAATCATCGCCCACCATTAATTCAAAAACAAGAATGTTTTGATTTTCTGGTGAGGTAAAAGTTGTGATTTGTTCCTCTGGGCTAGAGAGATTCACAAAAGACCCGGAAATCTGGGTCCACTGGTATGTTTCAATATTACCATCTGGATCTACGCTGGCGCCACCATCCAAGGTCACCACCTCCGCAAGTTCTACACTCTGGTCTGGACCAGCGTCTGCAACTGGAGCAAGGTTGGTGTTTGAAACCGCCACAATGACCGTGTCCGTGTCCGTGCCTCCACCATCATCTGTTACTGTTAATGAAAACATTAAAATGTTGGCTGCCATCGGTGAAATAAAAGTTGTTGTTGGTTCATCCGGGTTTGAAAGCGTTACCGCTGTTCCTGAAAGCTGGGTCCATTGGTAGCTTTGAATGTTTCCATCCGCATCCACACTTGAGCTGCCATCTAGAGTAACTGTCTCTGAAAAGCCCACGCTCTGATCTGGACCAGCGTCTGAAACTGGGTCTTCGTTCGTTTGAAACTCACAACTGTTAGAATAGTTTGACATTGTGTTAACATCTTCGGCGCAGTCTGGATTTTCCGGTTCATACCCTGGTCCCTGGTTTCCATCTTCATCTGGGTAGTGGCAGGCATAAACATTCCACTCGCTTTGCTCATACACTGTCTGTGGTGTTTCTGTTATTGTGTTGTTGCAGCTGTCAGTAACACAGCCCCGAGAACTGTTCCAGTCGCCAGCGTTTCCAAAACAAACATCTGGCTTTCTAAGCAAAACCGCGAACCTGGTAACTCCATAGTATGAGGTTC
This sequence comes from uncultured bacterium, assembly GCA_964561495.1. Taxonomy (GTDB): domain Bacteria; phylum Fidelibacterota; class Marinisomatia; order Marinisomatales; family UBA1611; genus CAZLPW01. The sequence continues at coordinate 10,787 of CAZLPW010000057.1, forward strand.
CTGTTGAGTTCGTTGGACCAGTCTCTCCAGAGACCTGCCACGATTGCCCTGGGTCTTCTTTTGGGTTTCCGACTGCATCTAGTGGAATGCTGTCATTTGCAGCAAGAACATCGTCCAAGCCGCCTTCACCCTTAAACAGGCCAACCGCATCGTCGCCGCTAATACTTAAAACACATTCATCTTCTAAAACAAGATCGGCATAGTTTTGTAAGCTCGCATGTGATACGTCACGCGCGATTCCGTAGCTTGCACCAGGAAACAACAAATGCTGTGGGAGCCTGTTAAAGGAAACACCCGAGTTGTCAAGGGTGCTGCCCCACCCGGTTCCCGTGGCCCCAGTTTGGCCGTGCCCCTTGATTAAAGCGTATTGGCTAAGATCTATAATATCGTTTGTTGGGTTGTATAATTCAATATAGTGGTTGTACGGACCCCCTCCGCTTATTCTTGTTCCTATATACCAAACGCTTATAATAGGGTCTTGAGCAAGGACCAGTGTGTGTATTGATAAATAAATTAATAATAGTGCGTGTTTTGTTTTTTTCATTTTAAAAAAGTTATCTTTTTTGTTTGTGTTTTTTCTGGGGTTTGAAAAACCACAAAATATAAACCAGACATAAGATCTAATCCATATTGATCTTTCCCGTCCCAGTGAACAGATCCCTTTGTCAGCCCGCTAAGTCTCCAGGCCCTTAGCTGCTTTCCTCTTATGTCAAAAAGATAAATTTTACTGTCTGCCTTTTTATTGGTTTGAAAGCTTATGTTAGCGTATCCATTAAATGGGTTTGGTGTAATTGTTATCGTTCCTTCGTTGCCTTTAAAAATTTGGCTGTTTGCTGATAGCAAAACAACCGACACTTGAACCGTGTCTGCTCCAGACAGCCCAAGGCTATCCGTAACGGTTAAAACAAACTCTAGGGCTACACTTTGTTCTGGTGCGTAAAAAGTTGCTATTGCCTGATCATAAGAGAAAAGGTCTACATTAATATTTCCAGGTGTTTGCTGCCAGAGGTAAGTGACTATGCTGCCGTCTGGGTCGCTGCTCTGCGAGCCGTCTAAAATAACAACAGTGCCTGGGTCTACAGACAGATCTGGACCCGCTACAGAAAGTGGGGGCTGGTTTTCAACAACAAAAACCGTTGTTGTGTCTGTTGCGCTTAGTCCTTCGTTGTCCGCTACGGTTAAACTGACTTTTATTTCCGTTTCTTGTAGCGGCGCATTGAAACTACAATTAACCTGATTAGAATCAGAAAATACAACACCTGTCCCTCCTATCTGGCGCCACAAATATGAGTCTATTGTTCCGTCTTGGTCCGCGCTTTGTGAGCCATTTAAAAACACCTGGTCTCCAACAAAAACCATCTGGTCTGGCCCAGCGTTGCTAACTGGAAAAAAGTTAAACTGATCTGGCCCATATAAATAAAGCTCACACTCTCCTGTTCCAAACAAAGCGTGTATCCCGCAGTCTGTTTCAACTACGCTATTAAAATCATGGGAAACATTTGGTATTTGAGCCAGCCTATGTCGGTTATAAATACTGTCTCCATAAAAATACCCCAGATATGAAAAAAAGATATGTGATCTCATTAAAATATTAGAGCCTTGAGTCATTCTTGCGCAGTTACTGACACCGCCAGAGTAATCATACTGCCCTACAAGATAGGTAACGCGGGTGTTTAAGTATTGATTAATTATATTTTGAGAGCCCACCTCTTCCATGTAGTTGTTTAGGTTGTATAAGGAATAGAAATCATATCATATTTTGTAAAAAAA
>CAZLPW010000058.1:0-12469 GCA_964561495.1 uncultured bacterium
AGAAAAACTACCTTTCAAAAATGATACGTATGATTTTTATACGATTAGCTATGGATTTGGCAAGAATGAAGTTCCCCCGCGGCGAGTAATGGTGGATATCTTGTCCTTTATTTCTATATAAAAATTTCAATTCATTTTCTTTACTATAATCAACTAGTGATTTTAAGAAATCTATGTGCGGGAGTCTATAAATATTCATCATTTTAGAAAAATAATTATAGAATACTTCAAACCCTGGATCTAAATTCCTGCATGAACCTTTGCCTTTTGAGGGTCTGCCGATTATTTGTTTGCAAATGACTTTTTCAACCGCTGTTAGGGCAGGTGATAAAACGATCAGGGTTGATATATTTTTTTTCATACCTAAAATTGTACCATTCAAATATACATTCTCTCTTCCAGTCAAATCTGGATGAAAACCTGTTCCGACTTCTAAAAGACTGCCAACTCGGCCATTAATCAGAATCCTTCCTGATGAGGGTGCTGTAATCTTTGAAATTATTTTTAGAAGCGTAGTTTTACCAGCCCCATTAGGTCCAATTAAACCTGTGACTTTACCATATTTGAATTCCATGGATATATCTTTTAAAGCCCAAAAAATATCTTCCTGATTATTTTCTTTATGAAATTTATTCAAATAACTGATTTTCCTAAAATTGTCAACTGGTTTTTTTATTATTGAAGAAATTTTTCCTATAAAAGTTTCATGAAGTTCATCTTTAAGCCCAATCCGAAACTGTTTAGATAATTTTTCTACTTTAATTGCAAAATCTGTCATTTTTTAAGCAATATCAGCAAAAATTCTTTCTTTTATTTGGAAATAAATAATACCAGTAAAAAAAATAATAAAACTAGATATAAAACCCATAATTATTAAAGTCCATGGCATTGAATTTGATCCAATTAATGCAGACCTAAAACCTTCTATTACACCCGCCATCGGGTACAATCCATACCAAAATACGACATTAGATCCATACTTATCAGATAATAATGAAATAGGCCACACAACTGGAGCTGCATACATAAGTAATTGAACTAAAAATAAAATCGCATGTCTAATATCTCTATATTGGATAGCTAAAGCAGAAAGCCAAATACCAATACCAGCGGCATTAATTATCATAAAAAGAATTAAAAGTGGTAACCAAAGAAGATTTATCGAAGGTAAAATCCCGTAATATATCATCAATATAAAAACGATACTTAAAGAAATAAAAAAATCTAAAAGGCTTGAAATTATAGAAGTAAGCGGCATAATAATTCTAGGAAAATAAACTTTGGTGAAAATATTCATATTACCAATTAAACTATTTGTGGATTTTATCATTGAAGAAGAAAAATATGTCCACGGAACTAATGCTGCATATGAAAAAAGAGGATAAGGTATGCTATCGCTAGGAATATCTGCAAGATTACCAAAAATAATAGAAAAAACAATCATGGAAAAAAGAGGTCTGATAATTGCCCAAGAAAAACCTAAAATAGTTTGTTTATACAATACTTTGATTTCACGAAGAACCATAAAGTATAATAAATCCTTATAACGAACCATCTCATGCCAACTAAACGAACTCCAATTAGTGCCAGGCCTGATTACATAAAATTTATTTGATTTTTCTATTTTTATCTCTTAATAAATTTAAACATTACTTATCACTTCCATAGTAATGATAATATTGATAATAGTAATAATATGAACCATAGCTACTTTTTTGAGTCACTGCATTTAAAACCACACCACCAATTGGAGCATTTACATTTCTTAACGATCTAACGGTATGCTCAAAAGCCTTTTTATCCGTGTATCCAACTTTTACAACAATGATTATTTTATCTATTTCTTTCGATACCATTGTTGCATCAGTAACAGCAACCAATGGTGGACTATCAAATAATATTATGTCCCAATCTTTTTCTAGATCTTTAATGAGATCACCCATTTTCTTTGAACCTAATAATTCAGATGGATTTGGTGGAATTATCCCTGAGGTAACAGCTTTCAAATTATCAATGTCAGTATCTTTTATTAGTTCATTAAAATTAGTAACATTACCTGATAGGAAATTGGTAATGCCAGGCTCTTTATCTAGATCAAATATTTTATGAACTACTGGCCTCCTTAAATCGGTATCAACTAATAATGTTTTCCTCCCAAGATTAGCGTAGGTAATAGCCATATTTGCAACGGTTGTAGTTTTCCCTTCTCCAGGACCTGCGCTTGAAACTAATATTGATTTAACTTCACTCTCCACACCAGTATATAACATACTTGTTCTTAAACTACGATATGCTTCAGAGATTGGAGATCTCGGGTCTTCTCTGGTCATCAATCTTCTTTTTATACCCTTATTTGAATTATTTGATATCTTTTTATTAAAAAATCTAAAAATCCCGAAAGTATTTAAAGAGTCTTCTGTATCAATAGAAGGAATAATACCTAATACTGATAAATTATTATTTTCAATATCATGATTAGTTTTAACAGTGTTGTCAATAACTTCTATTAACATAATTAAACCAAAACTAATACCAATACCTAAAAAAATGCCCAATAATATAGTTCTAGTATGATTATCAGCTGATTTTTCAGGAACACTTGCATAGTCAACAATCTGAACTTTTCCAAATTGTGAAAAAATATTTATTTTAGCTTCTTCTAGTTTTTGTCTTAAAAGACTATAGTTTTGATTAAGAACAACATTATTCCTAAGCAATCTCGAAAATTTGAGCTGTTTAGGAGGTAGTTGATTTAGTTTGTCTTCAAAAATAGTTTTTAATTCTTCGGACTGTTTTTTCTTTAATTTCAGTGCTACTATTTCATTATCTAATGAAATTAATTGAGTTATTATTTCTTGTCTAGATTGGAGTGGATCCTGAACAACAATGCCTTGTTTTGTCAATTCGTTAACTTTATTATTTAACTGAATTTTTAAAATATCTATTTTTGATTTTATAGATTTTATCGCACTATGGCCTTCGCCATACAAAGCAATATTCTGTATTAGTTGACCCTCTAGAGAACCAATATCATTTCTAAGATATACGACCTGCGCATCAATTGTATTTAAAATCTTATTCGCAAGATTTTTTTCTTCTATAGATAGTTTTGATTTTAAAATACTATATTTTTCTTGTTTTAATTTTTTTTCAGAGTTTGCATTGTATATTTCTATCTCGATCGCAGCAATCTGCGAACTAATATCAATAGCAGGCCCATTAAGATCATACATTTTTTCTTTTTTCTTGAACTCTGTTAATTCTTTTTCAGATTTATTTAATTCTTGCTCAATATTTTGAACTAATTTTTCAAGAAATTTTAAAGAGTTAGACGCCTTTTCACCACTTAGATTTTTATCGAAATCTTTATATGTATCTGCAACTGTGTTTATTATTAATTGAGATTCGATAGGCCATACACTTGTATATGATATATCAATAATATCTGATCTTGGTCGTGGATTAATGTTCAATCTATTTATAAGCTTATTAGCAAATCGTTCTCCTATTTGATCATCGTACGGTCGCTTACCATAGTTAATTGGTTTATCAGATTTTGGGTCATATAAACCAAAAGAAATAAGTTTTTTCAATGATTTTCTAAATTCTCTTCCTCTAGGATAGTATGGATATGAACCAAAAAGATCTAAACTATTTCTTTTTATATCCCACATATTTTTAATTACTGCTTTTGCAACTGCTTTAGACTTAATTAATTGTATCTCGTTTTCAATCCTATTCCTCTCCCTATTCCCTGTCATATCCATAATCAAATTTGACTCTGGTTTTTCACGAATTACGATTGTTGCTTTAGCAGTATAAGATGGTGGTGTAGTAAAAACTTTATATATGCTAATTAAAGAAGTTAAAATTGTAAGCATAATAATTTTTTTTGAGTGAAGTCTAAATAAAAAAACATAGTCCCGAAATGATAATACTTTATTTACATAATCTGGTTCCAAAATTTGGGTTTTATTTTTTTCGTTAACTTGCACGATTTACCTGTAAATACAAATTCAATAAATTTAATATCGTATTAATTGATCCTATCTTCCCAAAAATGAAACTTGAAAATTTTTGAGAAACTATAAATGTGTCATTAGGCTTAATATTAATCAAAGTTGATCTATTTCCTTCATTGAGAAAACTATAAAGGTTAATCTCATGCATTACCTTACCATCAGTATCAGGGAATTCTCGAAGAATCTTTATACTCTTTAAGTTTGCACCCGATTTTGGGCCCCCTACTATAGAAAATAAAGTAATAATGTCAATTCCATCAAAAACACGATGACTCCCAGGATTATTTACGAAACCCCAAACATTAACATTAATTAATATTTTACCTCCACTATCAGTAATATATCTTTCACTAGAAACTTGATAATCTTCTATCGAATTACCATCTGTAAAATTATTTTCTTGTGGAAATATTTTCTGCATATGAAATAATAATAAAATCTGCAATACTAAGAAATTCTTCATTTTTAGTTAAACCATTTATTTAAAAAAATTCAGGAAAAAATTATTCTTTTGTTTTTCTTCTTCAAGCTCTATAGAAATGTCCTCTCCATTAATTAATGCTTGAGGATTATCATTCGTCAACTTTCTAGACTCTTCCCCAATCCATTTGGATATAATATTATTAGCATCATTTAAAAAAATATTTCTTTTCTTATTATTATGAGCATCAGAACCTACTATCTGACACCATCCATTCTTGATTATCTTTTCAGAGACCTTTTTTATTTTATTTCCAAAATTTCCTAAAACACTACCAGCATCAACCTGAATAAGGCAACCAGAATTTAACCAATCGTAAACGATAATAATATCTTCTTGAACAGGTATATACCTTTCAGGATGAGCGATAATTGGATTAATACCTTTCATTTTTAAATTGAATAATATTTTTTTTTGTAATTCAGGAATTAAATTTGGTTGAAATTCAATTAACATATATTTTTTTTTTGAAAAGGTAGCTAGAGGATCATCAACTAATTGCAAAATATCAGGCACAAAAAAAACTTCAGCCGCTGAATGTAGCGTAACAGATATACCAGCTTTATCTAAATCATTTTGAAGTTGAATAATTTTATCATTAATAAGATTATAATCTACTTGTTTATGCTCCATTTTTGGATGCTTATAATGCACCGTATTTATAACATCTGTTATGCCTTGCTCAGCAGCATAATTCAACATATCTAATGACATCTCTAAAGATCTTGAGCCATCATCAATATCGGGTAAAACATGATTATGAAAATCAATCATTTCTTCTTTAAAATCTTTTTATTAACTCTTTTATAAAATTTAATTATCATTTGTTTTAAAAAAAATTTAATTAAAAGAGTATGTAGTATAAATAAGATCATTGAAGGATTTACTCTATAACGATAATATTGATATGAATTTAAATCATCACCCTAAAATTTTTATTATATATTATATTTGTAATATATAGCATGGTACATATTTTATTTGACTTTTGGTTAATTTCGCCTAATTTGTCAGGTAATCTTGAAATGCAAAGATGCGGAATTTTGTAATAATAATAGTCCTTTTATCAAATCTCTTTGGAGTTGAAGGCTCTGTCGTGTTTTACGATGGTACTTCCTTCGAAGGTGAAATCGTAAGCGTAGATCCTTATTATGTCTATATTATACCTACTGGGCTCCCATTACCAGAGGAGATTTTGGTGGAATACATAGCTACGCTGATTCTTGAAAATGGATTTATTATTGTTGAAAATAGTCGGTCCATACAAGGTTATAGAGATGATAAATATATTATTTTGGATGACTATAGCTTCAAAGATCCATGGAAAAGTGATCAATATTTTTTTGAAAGCGGTTTAGATGATTATTATTCAAATAGCTATGGTGATTATCGTCGAGAAACAGATGTTACAGAATTTAAACAGCCAAAATATGCCTATAGCATTCCACCAAATCTTAATTCTAATTCAAATAATTTGAATAAATATGATTCTATGAAAAGGAAACCCATCAATAGCAGAATGCCATTAGTTAAAAGTAACACTTATGGATCGGTTTCCATTTATGGAGGCTATCCGATATTTCAGTCTACTTCTATTAAATTTATAACTTCTGAGCATGGAGATGGTGTTGGCTCAACTGCTCCAAATTTTGGCTTGTCAGGTAATATCCCTATTAAATTTGGACCTCTTAGTGGGATAGGTTTACAAATTATGACTATGGGGTTTTTTGGCCCTGGTGTTGGAACAGATTTTGATGTAAAGGCGATCCAAATGGCCCCGCATTTAAATTTCAGCTTAAAACCTTTATTGTCTTCTCTACCATCAAATATGGATATAGGAATATTTTCAGGATTTAGTTATCATATAGGCTGGAACACAAAGTATTCTGGTGGTGGGTTTATTTCGGGAGGAAGCTTAGATTATTGGCTAGAAGGACAACCTTTTGGTATAAGACTCTTTGCTCAAACTCATATAATTCCAGGTCCTGGAACGACAACAGATAAAACCTCTGAACACAGAGGAGCATTCGGAACTGCTGGTATTGCATTAATTACATCATTCGCACTTACAAGTAGATAATTTTTTTAGAATCAATTAAATATAACATATACTATTTTAGTTTATTAAAAGTGGCGGGAATGCCTGGGAATCGAACCCAGCTCTTCAGTATTAATGAAGACATCGGCTTTGAAGGCCGCGGAGAGCACCAGCTACTCAATCATTCCCAATATTTAGCCCTTTGGCCTATATAGAACTCTATAATCAATACCTAATTTCTTTTTTATACTCTTTCCAGCTTTATCAGCTGATTTTTTTGATGAAAATCCTATCACTCTAACAGCATGAAATCTTCTTCCATTAGTTTCAATAGGTCTAACAATAACATTAAAACCAATTTGTGAAACTTGAAGCTTTAAACGTTGAGCATTTGATTCAGTACTAAATGCACCTATTTGAACCAAAAAATGTTTCTGATTTGAAGATAAATCATTATTCGGTTTTCTAGAATTATAATTGGAAGATGCTTCTCTTAATCCATATTCAGAAATATCAAGACCTGGATACATACTTTTATATAAATATATATAATACCTAGCAGAATCCTCTTCTCCTATAGCCTGAAAACTATTTACCATTAAGTCAATTACCCTTTGAACATCAGGATAATTGGGATATTCTGTTAGAACTTTACTTAAATAACTGCTAGCTTGAGAGTATAATCCTCTTGCAAAAAAATATTCACCAATTTTTATTGCTGCGTCTGGAGCATATTTAGATTTTGGATACTTATCCAATAAACTCCCAAATTGCTCTAATGCAGACATACCATCTTGAGTTAATAAAGCTTTTAAAAATAAAACATCGGGATCATTTGGAAATTTAGATATTAATTCAGGTAATTGTTCTTTCACTCCTGCAGAATTACCTTCGTTTAAAAGCGCAATATACATATCAATATTTTGACTAAATAAATTATTTGAGAATAATATAAATAATAAAAAAAATGTCTTAACTATTTGACAAATTTTCAATAATCTTATCAATTTGGATACCTAAATCATTTGGTGTAGTTAATTTTAAGGATAATTTTAATTTCATTAATTCAGGTCGAATATCACCATTATTTAACTTACTCATTTCTTCAATTAAACTAATAGCCGCTTGATTTTCTCCCTTCTCTTCTAGAACATTGGCTAATCTAATCACAGCTTCTATGCTATTAGAATTATTTTCTAAAATACGACGATAAAAATTCTCTACCTCACTATATCTACCTAAATCAAAGAGAGCTGATTCAATTTTTTTAAAAACTGTATATGAATTAATTTGATCTTTAAGAGCAAATAATTCCCAGTTTTCAACGGCTTTTACTAAATCACGAGATGATTCATAAATATCTCCAATATGCTTAAAAGGAAGTCCGTTTTCTGGACAGTTCTTTATCGCTTTTCTAAAAAATGAAAGTGCCTCTTCAATTTTACCATCCTTTTTTAGCTTAAGCCCTTGATATATATCAAATCTACTTAATTCCTTATTGTTTTTCTTACCAACATATTTTTGAAATTTTTTAGCCAATTGTGCTGCCATATCCCAATTCTCTGTATTTTCAGCAATATCTATTAAAAATTCAAATCCCCAAATATTTCTATTATCTAATCTTAAAACTTGTTCTGCTTCATATTTTGCTAAGTCAAGTCGCTTCATTTCTTGGTAGTCTAAAGCAAGTGATTGGTGAATATCAATTTGAGTAGAAATAGGTAGGTTAAATCTAACTGTTAAGGATTGATGAATCTTAGCTGCTTGCTCAGGGTTTTCTTTTCTCAAGATATTTCCAAGTTGTAAATATGCATTAATATGATTAGAGTTTTGCTTAACGACCTGACGAAAAAGTGTCAGAGCTCCTTTATTATCGCCTTTTAATAAAAAATTTAAGCCCTTAGTATATAAATCATCAGACTTAGTTCTGGGAGGCCTCCTTAAACTATAAAAAGCATAAAACGCTACAAATAAAATACATATTATTAATAAAATTATAATTACAAAACTCAATATCAATAATCCCCACCTTCAGAATCATAAATCCCTTCATCAATTGCTACATTGCGCAAATCATTAAGTTCATCGCTTAGCCTTCTATTTTTATTTTGAAGATTTCTAATTTGGGACTTAGATGAAAGAATTGAAAAAACCGCAGATAAATAACCAAAAAAGATACCTACTGTAAGAGACCCAAGAATAATCATAGAAACAGATGCACGTTCATCTGAAATATTTGTTTTTTTAAATTGTAAAAATAATAGATCAACTGCAACTTTAGAGTCCTCACCTGAATTCTGAGTTAAAAAATATACTAAGACAAGAACCAAGGTCATCACAATTAAAATTTTAAATAACTTCATCTAATTCCCTTTAAATACCCTAATTATAAAATTTCACCTTTAAGACTTATCCCATTTGAACTTAAAATTTTAACCTTTACCTCATCACCAATTTTTTCATTTTTCATATTAAAATTAACCCATTTATTTGATTCTGTTCTTCCTGCCCACTCATAAACTGATTTTTTTGATATTTTTTCAACTAAAACTTTTTCTATTTTCCCTATCATCTTTTTATTGTGGTATAAAGTATGCTCTTTTTGCAGATTTATAACTTCATTGAGACGTTCCTTTTTTACTTCTTCACTAATCTGGTCATCATATTCTACTGCTTTAGTTCCTCTTCGTTTTGAATATTTAAACATAAAAGCTGAATCAAATTTTATTTCCCTCATTAGATCAAGTGTATCTTTAAAATCAGATTTATTTTCCCCTGGAAAACCAACAATAATATCAGTTGAAATGCCTACGCCAGGAAGAATAGTTCTAATCTTATTTGCCAGAAGCAAAAATTGATCTCTAGTATAAGTTCTATTCATTCTTTTTAAAATGTAATCACTCCCTGACTGTAAAGGTAAATGAATATAATTACATATATTATCATTTATAGACATTGTATTCAATAAATCAACAGTAATGTCTTTGGGATGTGGAGAGGTGTATCTTATTCTTTTTATTCCATTTATTTGTGCTAACTCATTTAATAAATGATGAAATTCAAATCCATCACATTTATAGGAATTAACATTCTGCCCCAATAATGTAATTTCTACAAAACCATCTGATACTGCTTGTTTAGTTTCTGATACTATACTTGCAATAGTACGACTTCGTTCCCTCCCCCTAGTAAAAGGGACAATACAAAAGGTGCAAAATTTATCACACCCTCTCATAATTGATATCCATGCATTTATGCCTTCTTTCCTGCTTGGAAACAAATCATCATATACTTCAAACCTAGAAAGTTTAGTATCAACAACATTTTTTAAGTTTAAGTTAGTACGCTTTAATATTTTAGGAAGTTTTCGATATGAATCTGGACCAAGAATTATATCAACATATGGTTTATTATCTAATAATTCATGTTTTAAACTTTGAGCCATGCAACCTACAACACCAATTAAAAGGGTTGGTTTTTTTTTCTTTAATTTTCTATAACGGCCTAATTGGGAATGTACTTTATCCTCTGCATGGTCTCTTATTGAACAAGTATTAATCATTAAAACATCTGCATTCTCAATATCCTCGGTATTCTCATAGCCCTCTTTTATTAAAATTTGTTCTATAAGCTCCGAATCTGCAACATTCATTTGGCAACCATAGGTTTCTATATGATATTTCTTTCTGCTATCTAAATTACTTGTAAATATTTGTTTTTGTTTAACTTGTGCTATTTCCATAATACGACTACATATGACTACAAAATGGGTTTTTTAGTAATTCACCCATAGGTTTTAATAATTCTTCTCTTCTCTTAATATTTAATCAAGGTAATTTTAATCAAACTATATAAACGACTACATATTTTCATCATTTTATTATGTAGTCGTTCATTTATCAATAAACTTAAATATTCATCTCAAATACTAATAGAAAAATATACACAGAATACCTAAATAAACATAAAATTCACAAATCTAAATACATATCTTAAATCATATCCCTAAATAACAAAAAATAAGTAATTGTTCCTTTTCTTATCCCATATTTCAACTCCATCATGGGGTTTATTATTTTATGGACTGATTGTATGTAAATTATAAAATGAATATAAATCTACTAATAGTATTAATCATCTGGTTCTGTAAAGGAATGATTTACTTGAATTAGGTGGTAATTTAATGGATGGTGGTTACCAAGTTCTTAATAATGATGATGGTGTTGTTTATTCACAATTGATAGTAATGAATAAAGATTATCATATAGAGTATTGGGATAATGGACAGAAGAAGTGGGAAGGAACTTACAAGGATGGGAATTTGATTTCTTCAAAACTATGGAACGAAGATGGCAGGGTTAAATGAATAACCCTTTTCACAACTATCAGTTCCCATTCAATCTGTAGGGAATAATTTTACTAGCCTTATCGCATCCCAAATTTTATGGCTATATAAGAAAAGGGAAGATTATTTTGATATTTTTAATTAATCTACCTCGATGCAATATTAAAAAAATAATCTAATGGGTTTTGCGCTGTACCATAATAATGTATTTCATAATGTAGATGTGGTGCCGTAGATCGGCCAGTATTACCAGTTAAACCAATAATATCTCCACGTTTAACTTTTTCACCGTGCTTAACATTAATTTTGGAAAGATGAGCAAACAAGGTAGTATATCCATGATCATGATTTAATTTAATATGATTACCAAAACCGCCAACATAATAAGCACGCTTCACAATCCCATCTGCAGGTGCGTATATAGGTGTTCCACTCTTAACCGTAATATCTTGACCTTGATGAAATCTTCTAGCACCATCAATAGGGTCTTTGCGATAACCATATCCTGAATTTAGGTATCCTCCATCTACAGGACGTATCGATGGAATACTCTTAATTCGATCAATATCAGTTTTTACTTTGTTATATATTGAATTATAGCTAGAGAGCTCAAGATTTACTTCCCTAGAGATTTTTTCTAAATCTAATTCCAGAACAGACAGTTCTTTTACAACTGCTGGGGCAAGATTATCAACTAAGAGCTTATCCTCTAAAGATCTACCACCAATACCTAATTTGCGTATATCTCTATCTATCTCAGGCATGCCAGCATATGCTCTTACAGCTCTATCTTTATTTTCAATTTCATCCATCTGAAAATTAATTTTTTCTAATCGATCTCTTAGCCCTTCTAAATTTGAAGCCATATTTTTATAATTAGATTTAAAATCTTCGATCCTCTTTTCATATAAAAATTTGCTTAATAAGTCCGCGCCAAAAAACATTGTACCCATAAAAAGGACAGACAAGAGGATAGAAATAGAAAAAATTTGTGAACTTGTGAAATGCCATTGTCGCACTCCCTTATCAGTCTCACGATGTAAAATAAAATTATTTGATTGTAATGGTTTTTTCATTCCGCGATTTTCCTTACAGCCCGAAATTTTACACTAATTTGTTTATTTTGCAAAATAAAATTTAAAAAATTTATTATTAATTTTAACAACTAAATTCATTAATTAGCAGATTCAATTTTGTCACTTTTGATTTTAGATCCAGCATCTACTTCACTTTTTTCATTATCATGATTAGTGGGATTTTCAGACTCCATATCAAATTCCATTTTAATTGAATTCACCTCTTCATCTTTATCTATAATATTCTTCTTATATTTATCAATATCATTGATAATTTGAAAAAATTCTACATTTCCTGAAAATGATGCATTATGATCAATCTTAGTTTTTGAATAAACCAAACGTCCTAAATCTTCATAAGATTTATTTATTTGCCTTTGAAGTTGCAAAATATCATATTTTATTTTTGATATCCGAGTTAGTTCTTCCGTCTTATTTAAGGCAACTCGACTCATCTCCTCTGCTTTTTCTACAGCGGAGCTACTCCATTCTCTCATGTTGTCCTTT
>CAZLPW010000059.1:0-12418 GCA_964561495.1 uncultured bacterium
GCAACTTCTCCATTTCCCCCATACCCATATAAACAGTGCTTGAGGTAACATCAGGCTGGATAATTTTTCTTTCTCCAGAAACTATAACTATCTCACCTTCTATAACAGACTGGCTCAGCTGAACATCAAGCACAGTTGATAAGGAGCCCTCAACATATACATTTTGAAAAGTTTTCTGTTGACGGCCAATATAATCAAACCTAACACTATAAGTTCCAGAAGGAATTCCAATAATGGTATACTTACCCTGGGCATCACTTACAGCTCCTAGATTTGTCTCTAATATTGAAATATTTACACCTATTAACGGATTCAGGTCCTCTGCAGTTAAAATTTTTCCCCTTATCTTTCCAAAATCTCCAGATGCCAGTAACGCACTAAAGAAAAAAGAAATTTTTAAAATCATGAAAATATTCTTATTCATTTGGGGAAATATCTTCCTTAATTATATTAGCGTTCCAAATATTTATTCGTTTTTTTATAGCAACTACTTTTTCAGGGTGCATAGAGGAAATTTCATTTCCCATAAAACCGTAATAGGGGCATCCATGGTCATCACCTATTATTAATACGATATTAGGTGGGTCATCATCTTTTGAATTACATGAAAACAATATAATAAAAGTTAAAGGAAGAATATATCTCTTCACTTGATAAGATTTCCAGAATCGCAATCAAAAAACATGATTTTTTCTGGAGGAATATTGATACATAATGATTCTTCCTTCTTGGATAATTCCTTGAGCTCAACGCAAATTTTTTGTTCTCCCAGATAAGTATTTATTAACCATGAAGAACCTTGATAATCATAGGATTCTACTTTTACAGGAATACCCGTATCGCTAATAATTATATCAGCAGGTCGAATTCCAATTCTAAAATCAGATTTAGGAATATTTATTTCATCCTTTTCAATAATTTTATTTTGCTCAATATATACACCTAAATCAGAGTTCTCCGTATCCAGAATATTCATTTTTGGATGACCTATAAACTCAGCAACAAAAACATTTTCTGGCTCATGAAAAATTTGTTCTGGTTTTCCTATTTGTTGTATGACCCCATCCTTTATTATCACAACTTTATCTCCCAGTGACATAGCCTCAGTTTGGTCATGGGTTACATAAATCATAGTAGTCTTAAGTTCATTGTGAAGTGTTCTAAGCTCATCTCTCAAGCTTATTCTTAAATTAGCATCTAAATTTGAGAATGGTTCATCAAACAGAAATAAAACTGGATTTTTTATTAATGCTCTGCCTACTGCCACTCTTTGCATTTCACCCCCTGATAAAGACCCAGGTTTTCTTGATAATAAATTATCTATTTTTAATTTTCTTGAAACGTTTAGGACTTTTTTTTCAATTTCAAATTTGTCAACTTTCTGTAACTTAAGTCCTAATGATAAATTTTGATATACAGTTTTATGAGGATATAAAGCATAATTTTGAAAAACCATTGCAATATTCCTATCTTTTGGATCTAATAATGATATATCCTTGCCTTTAATTTTAATTTGGCCAGAACCAGGTTTTTCAAGTCCGCAAATTATTCTTAATAAAGTTGATTTTCCGCACCCAGAAGGACCCAGTATAACTATAAATTCACCCTTTTTGGCAGAGAGCGAAAATTCATTGAGAACACATTTATCTCCAAAATATTTTGTTACCGAACTTATCTCAACCTGATTGTTCATATCTTGAAATAACTCCGATTAAATTTTATTTGAGAAATGTCATTTTCCGTGTTTGAGTAAAGTTTTCTGTTTTAATCTGATAGTAATAGATTCCACTTCTTAAACCGGTGTTATCTACAATCAATTTATGCTTACCCTTTTCTAAAAACCCTTTATATAAAGATTTTATGAGTCTTCCCTGTAGGTCATATACAGATATTGCGACAAATTCAAAAACAGGAATTGAAAATTCAATAATTGATTGAGGATTAAATGGATTGGGATAGTTTTGACTAATAAAATAACCTTTTGGCAATTGATTATTATACTCGACACCAACGGTTCCTCCAATTATATTAACTATGTGATTCATTGAAGTATCTGTCATATTGGGATCTGCAACATTTTCTTCAGAATTCAGAAAATCAAGCATACCCCAAGTATTAACAGTTGTAATGTATCCGATAGGGTATTCACCATTTACACTATTTTCAGTATTAAAATTCAGAGTTACTTCATGTACAGCATCCGCATCATAATAATCTCCAACATCAGACATTAGGAATGTCCACATCATCCCATCATTTATTCCAATAACAGTATCAATATCTGCGCAGCTACTAAATTCAAGGCTATCTTCTAAAAACTGTTCCTCTGTACATATCCATTTTTTCCCAGAGTCTGGGTCAAGGATCATATTTCCAGAGGGAGTCTCAGGGTCAGTTGATTCAAAGGTACCAGATTCAAACTCCCAACCTATTGGGTGTAAAACACCTATGATTCCATGATGAGGATTGGTGGCCTCTTCGGCAATTGCTGATATATTCAAAACAGACGTAAATATTTGTCCAGCCTCAATCTCTGCTGGCTGTTCTACATCTTCAATTAGACAACCTGCAAAAAACACTATTATCATAATTGAATTAAAGAAGACACTAATTACACTTTTTTTCATAGTCATGCTCCTAACTAAATAATTTTCAAAATCTATAAAATATTATTTTTTACTAAAATTTCCTTCCATTTTTGGTACCCTAAACCATTAAGATGCAAACCATCATTCGAGTATCTTTCATCAAGATTCCCATTTTTATCAGTGAAATATTCAAATAAATGTATATAACTAACTTTATTTCGTTCAAGATTCTTTATCAAAGAATTTAATTTTTTAATTTTTTCATTATTATAGTCTGGTCTAGGCAACAAAAACTTATTTGAATTTATTGGCAAAACAGATTGTATATATAAATCAGTCTCAGGGGCAAAAGAAGTTATTTTATCAATAATGATTTTATATTCACTAATTATTTTATCAATACCATCTGATTGGCCCAAGTTATTTGTTCCTATCAATAAATATACAGATGATGGTTTACAGGTTTTGAGAAAATCAATTCGATTAATTATACCACCAGTAACATCCCCGCCAATACCTCTATTAATAATATTGAGCCCATCAAAAAGTTCATTCCAATTACAGCCAGCCGTTATACTATCTCCCAACATGATGATAGCACCATCTTTAATTTTCAAAGTATTAAAATGCGAAACTTTCGACTCGTGAGCGAGTCTAAAAGCTCGCGCCCAAAAATCATTATCATCTGGATATATAATAGACAATATCAAATACCATACAAGCAATAAATTAAATACATTTTTTCTTTTTTCAATCAAGACGGATTAGTTTAAGTGTTTTAGAATATATATAAAAGACGATTCATAGATTTATTTTAAAAAAGTTATAACTCTTGAAACTGACTTATTTTTACTTAAAATATTAATAATATAATTCCCTGAAGGCATTCCTGTTAAACTTACCTTGATCTGATTTGTGTGTTTCTTTATTGCATCATGTAATTGTGTTTTTACCAAATTACCTCTTAAATCATAAACGCTTAACCTAATTGGGTAATAATTAATTGGAAAAACATCAACTATGGCTTGATCATTAAAAGGATTTGGGTAGATACTACGTATTAAAAACTTATTACTAATTTGTTTTTTAAAGCCTACGGAAAGTGAGGCTGCTCCTGTTCCACGGAATAAATAATTTTTTTTATTTATTTCTGATTCCAGAAACATTTCTCGATATCCATCTGGCCAATAAACTACAACGGAATCAATTGTTGTTATGTTTGCCATTCCAAAATGGACATCAAGAGTATTCTGACTACAATAACCGTTTCCCGCAGATACAAAATTTAATTGGCTAATGCCTTGATGATGTAGCTCGATTGTAGATCCGATTGAAAATAAATTGTAATTAGACTGTCTCAAGCAAAAAATAGCCCAATTATTTTGATCAGAATCGTTCCTTAATAGATTAATAGACCCTATACTAGAAGAATGGCCTACCAGTATCATATCTAGATCACCATCCTGATCAAAATCACTAAATGCAGATCCATACCCATTATTATTAATCATCGCTCCAGATTCTTGTCCCAACATATTAAATGTAGAGTCACCTTCGTTAATTAGAATGGAATTGAATACACCCCCAAAAGCTGTCTCATTATTATTATATAGATCAACCCAGCCATCATTATTTGCATCAAAAAAGAAAGTGCCCCAGCCCATACTTCCTGGGATATCTTCAGTTCCTGAGGATGCACTTATATCAGAAAAAACTCCATCCTCAGAATTTAGCATTAAAGAATTTTCATAAAGATTTGTTGTATAAAAATCAAATAACCCATCTCGATTGATATCACCAAAGGAAACCCCCATCCCCATTACCTCCAAATTTGTGTTAGAGATTGCTGAAATATCTGAAAAAAACCCGCCATCATTTCTAAGTAAAATATTCCCATTGTTGTTATCCTGTGTGATAAATAAATCTTGATCACCATCTCGATCATAGTCAATAAAACCCAGACCCATAATGATTCCTGCAGCCAAAGGGCCAGCAGCCCCAACATTTTGAGCTACTTCTGTAAAAGTATTATCACCATTATTTCTAAATAGTTTATTTGATGGATATAATAACCCTACATATAGGTCTATATAGCCATCATTGTTATAATCTACCCAAGAGCATCCTCTAACCTGGTCTTGAACACTGATCCCAACCAATGAAGTAATATCTTGAAATGTTCCATCCCCATTATTCTGAAAAAAAATACTAGATCCAAGAGATGCTCCAACAAAAACATCAAAATCACCATCATTATCATAATCACCTGCAACTGCTGTTCTAGCCTCCATCATCATACCAATATTCGATTCAAATGAAACGTCAGAAAAAGTCATATCCCCCTGATTGCGATATAGATGAAGGCTACTTCCATTGCGCGTAGTAAATAATATATCATCGAGATCATCATTATTATAATCAAACACGCAAACACCTTCAGACATTCCAGAAAAAGATATTCCTGATTCATATGTAATGTCAGTAAATAACACCTCTCCAAGCAATTTACTTTGAATTAAAAATATCAATGAAAAAAATAAAATATTTTTATTATTCATCATTTTTTTGAATATTTGTAATAATCATTAGTAATTTTAAAATTAAATCTATAAATAGTTAAAATATTAGTAAAATGTTAGTTGTTAATAATATAAAAAAACATTTAATAAAATATTCATTTTTTATATCTTTATTCGTATTCTTGCAATTAAATAGTGGATATGCGCAAGGAGGGATTAGCTGAAGGAGACCTCTGCTTCCAGGTGGAAGTCTATTAAAATATTCAGATGCTATTATTGGTCAAATTTCTATTGGCGTTTCATATGAGCATGAACAATTAGACAAAGCTATCTATGGACAAAAACCTATTCCTAACTATAACAAGGAGAGGACTTTTAATAGCAGCTTGACACTAATAACTAATTATGGAATTACAAACCAATTTAGTTTAACCGCCTTTTTCCCATTTAGATATATACTTAACGAGAAAGTTTTATTTAGAGGACAAAACCAAAACCAATATGATGGTGGAAAATATTTTAGAGAATCATATGGACTAGGAGATATAATACTCCAGACTAGATTTCATAAAGATTTTTTTAGTGGAAACATCCCAATTATTTTTGGTATCGGTTTAAAACTCAGCAATGGAGAAATAAATGCGACTGATTTATATGGAGAAAGAATATCTGATAATTTACAAGTAGGGACTGGAAGCGTAGACCCTGTGTTCTCAATATATTTTAATAAAAATATAGGAAAATTTCTTCTATCAGCTGGTACATTCAGTCGAATAAGTGGCAACGAAAATATTTATGGATATCGATATGGAAATGAACTTCATACTCTTATTAACCTAGATTATTTTGAAAATTATATTATTTATGGAGGCATACAGTTTAGCCATCTGCTTACTACTAGAGACTATTACGAATATGGAAAAATCACAAGAGATAGAGGAGGTCAAAGCGTCTATTCTGCTGGGAAATTAGGGATTAAATTAACAGATAAACTTGACGTAGAAATGACCGTCCAGATACCATTACTCCAGAATATGAATGAGAGTCAGTTGATCTCTCCTATGTTAGTACAATTTGGATCTTTATATAGGTTTACAATATGAGAACCTCCTTTTATTTAGTAATAGCTCTATTATTATTATTTTCCTGCTCACTATATATTGATGAAGAAAAACCAGACATATTTTTTAAGTATACAGATTTCGAAGTTTTAGAACTAGGTAGCTCCTTTTCTGATATGCTAATAACTGAAAATGGGAGTTTGATTTTTTTAGCAGATTATAGCAATAATAAAATCATTAAAATTAGTTCTGAAGGTTCAATGGAAATTCAAGATTATACCTTGGTTGGTTCACACCCTTCAGCGATTGATCTTAATCCAAAAGAATCTAAGATTGCTGTTGCTCTCGAGGGTGAATCAAAAATAAAAATACTAGATGTCAATTCCTTAAACATTGATAATTCTTTCCCTATTTCTCTTATGAACGTCAATGACCTTATTTTTATGAATGATTCTATTCTCACTATATCATCTGTTACAGATCCCGCCTGTATTACATTAAATATTAATAGTGGTAACCAAAAATCTCAGTCTGTGCTTAATGGTGAACTTGCAGTCGACAAAAATAGAAGTATTTTATATGTTGCAACTATGTCATCTATAAAAAAATATAATTGGGATGGTGAAAGTTTTTCTCAAGATCCGAATATATCAGACCCATATGGTTTCGTTGGCAGCATAAACCATTTTCTATATGAACCAATAAATAATACTATTTTTACATGCATTAGAAATAATGAAGAAAACTCTAGTGTACAACATGTTTATTCTTATAATGCAAATAGCATGACATTTTCTGGTAAATATTTAACCAAATCTGCTGGTCTTGCAGTCGGAGTTTCTGGAGATGGGAATAGAATATTTATAGCTCCTACTGATGCTGATGATATTGGTGTATTTATTATTGAGTTCAATTACGAAACAAAGTTAGAAAGTAACTATTACTTGTCCGCGGGGAATTTAACCAAACGCGGACTTGTCTTACATACTGAATCTTCTTATATCTATACTCTGGTTAATATTCCAGGCGATGATAACTCTTTTGAGCCCTATAATAATTATTTGTATGATCTC
Source organism: uncultured bacterium (assembly GCA_964561495.1). Lineage (GTDB taxonomy): Bacteria > Fidelibacterota > Marinisomatia > Marinisomatales > UBA1611 > CAZLPW01. The sequence continues at coordinate 7,242 of CAZLPW010000059.1, forward strand.
CAGCGTATAAAAATATAAATCCTCTTTTCTTACTGTTTTTTTTTATAACGATCATGGGTCCACTGTTGTAAACTCGCTAATTTTTGAATCTTTACAGTATAAATTCCAAATGAATGCTCTATAATACCCTTAAGAATAAATAACTTTTCCCAATACAATATATCACTATACTTCTTAAAAGTTTCTGGGAATATTATACACTCATATATATCAGACTCATCCTCTAAAGTAAGAAATTTCATCGGCTCATTTGTATTGGTTAAAATTTCTTTATGAGTTATGTAAAGGCCAATAAGATAAATTGAGTAACCAGAAAATTGTGAAATGTCTTTAGCATATTTTATACGATTACTAAGGAGAGACCTATATTTAGATAGTGGATGAAAGGATACTGGATATCCAAAGACCTCTAGCTCTAGCCTATATCTATCCTCATTAGTCAGTTTATTTTTAATTGGAGAGTGAGCCAAGAAAATCTGATTGCTATTTTGAATACAAAACCCCGCTACATAGTAAGCTATCTCTTGATGATTCATATCTGGTGCAAGGTTCCTAAAACAACCCGCATTAGTCAACACTATAGCGTCTGATAAGTCTAGCTTGACTCTCTTTAAAAAATCTTTTAAAGAATAAAAATCTTCTTTTTTTCTTTCGTTAATAACATGCTCTATAGTTTTATACTGTAAATTTTTTATACTCATAAAGCCCATACGTATTTTATTTTTCCATCCTTTCCAATGATAATGACTACGATTTATATCTGGTTGCAAAATTTGTATTCCCAAGCGACGAGCCTCACTCATATATGCATAAGAAGAATAATAACCTCCTCTATTAGAAATAACAGATGCAAGAAATTCTGCATTAAAATGAGCTTTAAGGTATGCACAAGTAAACGACAACATAGCATATGAAGCAGAATGCGGTTTGCAAAAAGCATATCCCACAAAAGATGAAATCATATCCCAGACTTTTTTAATAATATCTAAGCTATATCCTCGATGCAAAGCACTAAGCATAAATTTATTTTCCCAAAATGAGACTGAAGAATCTCTAGAATTATGGCTGATAGCTTTACGAAGTTTTTCTGCGTCCGAATAACTAAATCCAGCCATAACCATTGCAGCATTAGATACCTGTTCCTCATAAACCATAATACCATAGCTCTCATCTAAAAAGTTAAGATGAGGATGGATTTTCAACCATGTTTTTCCACGTACTCTCTCTAAAAGAATATTAATATAACGATTTGCAGCTGGTCGAATAATAGATGAATAAATAACTATATGTTTAAAATCTACCACCCTTGCTTTAGCCAAAAGTTGACGTGCTGCTGGACTCTCTATATAAAACACACCCATAGTCTTTCCGGCCTTTAATAATTGACTTGTTTTTGCATCATCTACAGGCTGAATCTGGTGATAGTCTAGGTACTTATTATCATAAGATGATTTTCCATAATTAAGATTAATCTGTCGGATTGTATCACGAACCACTGCCAGACTACGGTTCCCTAAGAGATCAATTTTTAAAAGCCCCGAATCCTCTACCTGATTTTTTTCCCATTGGACAATTTGAACTCCTTTGGCTGCTTTTAAGACTGGTACGTATTTATAGATTTCATCGGGAACGATGATGACACCGCCTGGATGGACTGATAGGTAACGTAAGACACCAATCACTTTTTTACCATATTTTACGATATTAAATAATTCATCATTAAAATCGACACCAGTAAATCGAAAATTATTTTGAACTAAATATTCTAAATTGGAATTATTTGGATAAAAACGAATCCGCTTTGTGATACTATTAATTTCTTCGTTAGAAAGACCATATACTTTGCCTACTTCCCTTATTGCAGATCGGGATTTTAAAAAAACATGGTTGGATACCATTGCAGTTTTATTTGTACCATATCTATCAAAAACATATTTCAAAACACTCTCCCGCTCATCCCAAGGGAAATCAATATCAATATCAGGCATATCTTCTCTTTCAGGGTGAATAAAACGTTCAAACTGAAGCATATAGCGGATAGGGTCTACTTGAGTAATAAACAAACAATAACTCACTATAGAAGCCGCAGCTGATCCTCGACCAATCGTAGCACGTGTCTGAGATATAATATCTTCAACAATTAGAAAATAGGAAGCAAATCTTTTTTGATTAATTAGATTTAGTTCATATTCAATACGATGAGTTATAATATCTGTTAAAATCTTATATCGTTTTTTAGCACCACTATAAACTTTATTTTTAAGTATCTGATTATATTTATACGAGTCTTGTAATGATATGCCAGGAAAAACTGTATTAATAAATGACCACTCTTTTTTACAACGATCTGCTAGGTAACGACTATTTCTAATTGCACCCAAACTGTTTGGGAATAATTTTATCATTTCTTGTTCGCTCCGGAACCAATGCTGATCTGTTTTAAAATCTTTTGGGTCTAGATTATTTATTGTTGTATTATTATCAATCGCTCTTAAAATAACATGCACATTGTGATCATTTGGATCACGCAGATATACATCCCCCGTAGCTATGATCTCAAGATCTAATTTTTTGGACATATTATGAACTTTTCTCTCTTCTAGCCCAGGACAAAGTTCTACAAAAAGATGGGTGTCTGGGATCATTGGCTTTAAACTACAAAGTGTACTAAGTTTATGTGAAAGGAAAAAAAGGCCACTAATATATGAACCTAAATTACCTATCAAACCTACAACAGGTTGCTTATGTATATTAGATAGTAAACGACAAAGATTTTCATAGCCAAATTGATTTTCAACAAGTATAATTGCATCATCAGTCCCAGTAATTAAATGCGCTCCTGCAATCGGATAAATGTCTGATTCTTTACAACATTGGACAAATTTTATGAAACCCCAAAGGCCATTTATATCAGTTAAAGCCAATGTATCCATACCTCTATTTTTAGCTAAAGAAACTAAATCACTGAGAGATAATAATCCTTGCATCGCTGAATAGACTGAATGAGTATTTAAATGTACATACATTATATATCGCCTGAAATTTGCAGTACGTCAACTGTTTGCAAACTGCGTAGACCATACTTTTGTCTGATTTTATCTTTAACCTCAGATATTTTCATATTTTTGTCATCACAAAATAAATTATTTTGAATCGTTAGCGTTGAAAGGTTGTATGCATCTATTAATATAGAACGAATTCGATTACGCCGTTTATTGGCACGAAAGAAGAGGAGCTTCAACACATAGAATATTGATTTGTCATCTACAAAACCTAACTTGCCAATACGGCTAGATTGGTGACCATCACTGTAATGGATATTTATCTTGATTTTTTGAGCATTTTTTTTTCTTTTACGTAATATAAAACCAATCTGTTCAGTCAGATCTTTAATAATTGTATATATAACTTGTTCATCATTGGTATCCTCTGGAATTATAGATTGGCATATAATATTATTTTGCATTTCAATTGGCTTTACAACAGATATATCTATCCCCATGCACTCACGAGATAACTGCTGAGAATACTTATTAAATAATAGTTGAAAATTTTTTGTCTTATTTCTCAAAATCTGTATATCAAGAATGCGCTTAATTATTAAAAATTTTATTATTCTATAAACATTTTTTTCTTTAATAACAGGCAAAATAATTGGATTAAGTGGTGCTAAAAATTCTGCTTCCAGCCCACTTTCAACATTATGCACCTTTTCAGAAACAACCGATGTAATAATCCGGCTAATTAGTTTATTTACACTAATACCCACACTACTGACGATAGATGTTTTATCCCGAATACGTTTAAAAATAGATAATCCTGAATTATGTATATGTCCACGTAGAATATCAATCCCCTTCATATCTAGATAGAAACCATCAAAACCATTTTGCTCAATAGTCGGAGTAAAACTAGAAATAGTTTGCAATATATATTGATTAATATTCGAATAAAGAGGCCAGTTATATGGCAAAAATCTGGTGCTTTGACTGACTCTTTTTGCCATTGATATTTTCATACCATAGAATAGACCATCTTCTTCTGCTTCTTTAGATAAAGAAACAATAGTACCTTTAGAGTCATATGAAGATATAATGGCTACTGGACGGTTTCTTAAACTAGGGTCAAGAATTCTCTCAGCCTGGAGTTCTAGGCCATTAAGACGTATGTAAAAAACGTCTGGGGCATGCATAAGGATTGTACCTAGTTTATATAATTCCGGAAGGAATAAAGAAGCACACCATTGATACGAAAATCATCATCTGAATTAATTTCAATAATAGGAAAATTTTGGTTCCGCGGATGTAACTCGATATGATCTTTTTTCGGAACATAACATTTCAAGGTTGCTTCGCCATTAATTAAGGCAACCACAATCTCACCTGACCTAGCTGTTTCCGCTTTTCTAACTATAATAAAATCACCATCACGAATCTGCTCATCAATCATTGAATCACCCTTCACTTTTAAAATATAGTTGCTAGGATGATATAAGGAAGGTGGAATATCTATTGTTTCAGCATTTTCTAGAGCCTCAATCGGTTCTCCTGCAGCGATTAGGCCCAACAATGGCAAACAGGCTGTTGTAGTAGTGGCGTGCTCTTTGTGGGTTAAGGTGAGCGCCCGCTTGCCATTAGGCCCTTTTATACGGGATAGATGACCCTGTTTCTCTAGGGTCTTTACATACCAATTAACTGTCCCCAATGATTCAAACTTCAGACTTATCATAATCTCTTCGTAAGATGGAGGCTGACCATTGACTAGCGTTGATCGTCTTATAAAATCTAGAAATTTCTTTAGTTTTGGTGACAGATTTTTGTTCATGAGGTAATGATTTAATAATTGATATATTTATTATTCCAATTAACAGGTCGAGAGGTTTTTTGATTTTTGTAATCATTTAATCTGGTGATAGCCCGAATTACTGTTACAGAAACTTTTACATATGTTGATGATGAAGGCAATGAAGTTGAAGAAATAACACAAGTGAACGATGCAAATTTAAATTTTGAAATTACAGATGGTTCGATTATTAATGTATTACCGCTTGAGAATGTTGTAAATGTTGAAGGCAATGTTTACAGCCCAGGTTTGATTACATATTCTAAAGGAAAAACAGTAAATAAATATATTAATCTTGCAGGTGGACCTAGACCAAATACTCTTTCCACCAAAAT
>CAZLPW010000060.1:0-214 GCA_964561495.1 uncultured bacterium
CCGCTGAGAGAGATGAGCAGGGTGGGCATAATGTATCCGTATCCAGTCAACATCATTAATTGTATTTAGCTCGCGGATCAAATCACTAAGATAAACTTTTTTATCAAGATCCCACCCGTATGAGGTTGTGTCCTGGGCAATCACAAGAAGCTCTCTGACTCCGCCCGCAGCCAGTCTCTCTGCCTCATCCATAACAGCTGGTATTGTTCGGCTC
>CAZLPW010000060.1:224-12225 GCA_964561495.1 uncultured bacterium
CGCATCAGAGGAATGCTGCAGAAGCTACAGCCGTTGTCACAGCCCTCTGCAATTTTCAGATATGCATAGTGATTTGGTGTCATAAGTGATCTAAAAAACAAGGGGTCGTCTTTATGAAAATCTTTGCCCGTCAAAAATGATACAATCTGGCGGTGGTCATTGCTCCCGAAAATATGATCTATCTCAGGTATCTCCTTGATCAGTTCCTCAGGATATCTCTCAGAAAGGCATCCCATAACAACCAGCTCCTTGAGGTCGCCTTTTTTCTTCATCTCAGCTGCCTGGAGTATAGTATCTACCGATTCCTCACGCGCGATATCAAGAAACCCGCAAGTGTTTACGACTATAGTATCAGCCTTCTGTGGGTCATCTATAATATCAACGCCAGTTGTTTTTAAACCCCCAAGGAGTATCTCGGAGTCGACCAGGTTTTTGGCGCAGCCAAGGCTAATCAGGTTTAATTTTTTATTCACTGGTGTCTCTTCTATCCGTTCCCATTAGCCCGCTAACATAGCCAGAAGGATCAAAGGCCTGTATATCATCTAGGTTCTCACCGGTTCCTATAAATTGCACAGGAACACCTAGTTTTTGGAAAAGAGAGAATATAATCCCTCCCTTGGCTGAGCCATCTAGTTTTGTAACTACCGCACCAGAGAGGCTTACGTGCTCCCCAAATTCTGCCGCCTGGTTCAGAGAGTTCTGGCCAAGAGTCGCATCGATAGCGATTAGATTCTTCGGTTCAAAATATGAAAAATGTTTATCAATAATTCTATTCATTTTCCCAAGCTCATCCATGAGATTTTTATAGGTATGTAGTCTGCCTGCTGTATCAACAATAACCAAATCCTTTGACTTTGCCATAGCAGAATTTAGCCCATCAAACAGAACCGCGCTTGGTTCTTTAGATGCCTCATTACATACAATAGAGCAGCCAGCTCTTTCAGACCAGATCCTTAGTTGCTCTACTGCCGCGGCCCTGTAAGTATCTGCAGCTACAAGCATAACCGACTGACCTAGCTTTTGGTAGGCGCTGGCGATCTTGGCGGAGCAGGTGGTTTTACCTGATCCATTAACACCTACCATAAGAATTACCGTGGGCTTTTCTGGTACTCTTAAATCAAACTTTGGAGGCAGAAGTGATATCAGGTATTCTTCCACCTTAAATAAAAAATCTTCTTCTGAATATTCTTTGACGACATCAACAATCGATTCGGAAATCTCAAAGCCCATGTCTGCGGATAGTAGTGTCTCTTCAAGTAGCTCGATCGTGTCTGGTGTAACCCCACTGTCTCTAAGTTTTTGAAAAACAGAGGATATCTGTGATCTTGTTCTTGCTAGTGCATCATATATTTTACTTAGCATAGTGCCCCCTGTATGCTAGGAAAAAATCCCTAAAATAAATTACTGCGCTAACTACAAGTAATGCGGCTCCCGAATAGAGGCTAACATCCTTGAGCCAGGGTAAAGCAGAAAACTCAAAAATATGAAGAAACACAGCAAGAGCAGTAACACCAGTAGACCATTTCCCCCACCAGTTTGAATACAAAATCATTATCTCATAGTTCACAAAATATATGGCAAGCGCAGCTATTGATGCGTGCCTGATAGTGTACAATAAAAAATACCACATAGGAAACTTGCTTGATATAACCAGATAAAGTACGACTGCCACAATAACAACAAAATCTGCAAGAGGATCGATCCACTTACCAATGCGGGTTACCTCCTTCGCCTTTCTTGCAAAGTAACCATCAAGGGCATCTGAGAGTACCGCAATTATAATAAAGATAGCCGCCAAATAATTAAGCTCTGGTTTTGAAAGAGTATATATTATAGGGATCGCAGAAAGCCCTCTGCCTAGGCTAATAAAATTTGCAACAGTAAGGATACGGTTCGGGTCCGATATCGGTTCTCTAAGTTTTTGATTAGATTTCAATTTTATTATCCATTAGAAAATTTGTTCGGATATCAATTTAAACAATAGAGCTTGGTTAACTGAATCAGATTTGTGTTGAATATTATTTATCATGGATCAGCGCATCAAATATTTTATCAGATGCCCCAGTATTCTTTTCTATCACGCTCAGAGCAGCGGCACTGGTTTTTTTATATTTTTCAGAGTTATTTAAAAGGTCAATACATATTTTTTTAAAGTCAGACCCATCAGAGATTGGGAACCCGCCTCCGCTCTCTATGAGCTGCTTCGCCTCATGGAATTTACTATAATTTGGGCCAAAAATAACTGGCAATGCTGCAGAAGCGGGTTCCATAACATTGTGTATACCAGATGAAAAACCTCCGCCAATGTATGCGATACCTGCATTAGTATAGATATCAGATAGCAGCCCCACTACTCCGATAATTACGATACGGTCGTCTGGTAATTCTTCAACACTATCTCCCTGAAAAATAGTAGCGTCCATCTTATGCTTTAGAAAGATTTTTTGATATTTGGAGATCTCATATTCGCCAGTCTCGTGTGGCACACAGATAAGTTTCAGCTCAGGATCATTTTTGAGCATCTCGATCAAAGGACCAAGGATCTTTCTCTCATCCTCATTGTGCGTACTCCCCAGAACAATTTTTTTAATACTGCCATCACTAATGTCCTTGTTTAAGACTGCTTTTTCTGACCTGTAAACAGTATCATAGCGCGGATTTCCAAGAGCCTCAACAGATACGGAGTGTTTGTCACCTAAAATTTTATTCAGGGCTAGTTTATCAGATTCAGATACAGTGAAAATAGCATCAAAAGAAGAAAACAAAGAAAAATAAAACGATCTAAAAGGTTGCAAAAGTTTTTTTGAATCCTCCTCAAAAATAGCGGAAAAAATATTTGTTTGGATTCCTTTCTTTTTTGCTACCCATAAAAGATTAGGCCATATATCATATGAAACAAAAACAATTTTTTTTGGTTTTACTATATTAAGCGCGCGACTAACCGTCCAAAAAAAATCAAAGGGCAAATAAATTTTTAAATCAACAAGGTCAGAGTCGCAATAGTTAAAGCCCGATGGTGAAAAAAAAGAAACAAGACAAATAGCATCCTTCTGGCTTTTCTTTAGATTGCCCAAGACTGGAAGTAGTTGCATAAACTCACCCAGACTCGCAGCGTGGAACCAGTACACGTCGGAAGCTTTATCCACACTCTGAAAATAATTTTTTAGTATGGTATTTGATTTAAATCTGCTGAAAAAACCATCTCTGACTTTGGAATTAAGGAGCGCTAAAATCAAATAAACACCGAAGACTAATGGATAAAAAAGAATATTATAAAAGAAAAACCAAAAAAGTTTCATTGACTAATCTACGAAAGTATTGTGAACCTCCTCAGTTTTAATAGAGTCCATACAAAACTGGGATGAGCGATAGCAGAGGCTGCTTCCATTTTGTGAACAGGGCCTGCACCATGTCTCTTCCGACTCAACACAGACAGAGTCTTCTAAAATAGTGGTTGCACCAGTCTCTCTGGAAGTCGGTCCTAAAATCAAAGTTACCTTTGTGCCTAAAGCCTCGGCCGCATGAGTCAGCCCCGTGTCGCTTCCTACGACCCTAGTTGCGCCATTAATCAGTGCCATAGACTCTCGGATTGATGTCCTAGAGGCTAGGTTAACTACCTCTGGAACTCTATCCGCGATCTCAAAACAGATCCTATCTTTTTTTGTGCCTATGACTACGCTGTCTAAGTCGAAATCATTTTTGATGCTTTTGCAGAGTTCAGCATACTTATCAACAGACCACTGCTTCTGCTTCCACGCAGCTCCGGGAACGATAACCACGTAGGAGCCTGTTATATAATTATCTTTCAAAATAGACTCCGCCCATTTGGACTCTTGCTTTGATATTTTTAAAAATGTTTTTGGAACTGGATCTCCCTGGCTCCATATGGAACCGAGATTTTGATGATACATAAGAGGCACACTGAAATCATTATCAAAATGATTTAGATGAAACTGAAAAAGTAAAAATCTATTCCACCTGGGTTTTTTTAGTGTCTCTGTTTGGCCACTACGATTGGCCAGTATAAACCGAGACCTTAGGGAATTGTGAAGATCAAAGATGAGATCAAAACTCTTTTCTTTAATTAGCTGAGAGAATCTCCAGTGATAGGGAATTGAGGGTGTTTTCCTGAGAGCTATAACCGCGTCCACGTCTGGATGATATTCAAGTATTGAAGAATAGTTGGACAACGTTAAAAAAGTAATATGTGATTCAGGGTAGCTCTGTCTTATTGTGCGCAAAGGAGATGTCGCTAAAATGATATCACCTATAGAGCTGAATCTAATAACCAGTATCCTATGTCTCAACCTAGCTACCTTATTCTTGTAATATTAAAGCTCACTAAATCAGAGAGCGACTGTTTTATAGGTGAGTCTGGATAATTAGAAATAGCATCAACAGCTTTCTGTGAGTATTCATCTAGCTTGCCGCGGGCGTATTGAAACCCACCCGCGTTATCAACAATATCTTGGATCTCTTTTATATCACGATTAGTTTTCTTTTTATTTCTCATGATTGATCTGAGCCTACGATTTTGACTTCTTTTTAGGTTCTCATATGAATAAATAAGCGGAAGAGTGAGCATGTTTTTTTTCACATCTCCACCACTATTTTTCCCTGTATCATTCTCGCTACCAAGTAAATCAAAGAGGTCATCCTTTATCTGAAAGGCCATGCCCAGATTTTCACCAAAATCAAAAGTAGCTGAAATATCTTTTTTATTTTTGGTGGTTGTTAGGGCGCCCAGCTCACAGCTGGTGGCTATCAAGGAGGCAGTTTTTTGATTGATCATTTTAAAGTAGATATCTTCTGTCATTGATCTAGTAAAACTTTTCTCAATCTGAAGAATTTCACCAGTGCTTAATTTTTCTGCTGTTTTTGATATTCTATCCAGCACATCAAAATCCTTGAAACTGATCATATTGCTTAGGGCCTTGCTTAATAAAAAGTCTCCCATCAACACAGAGGCCTTATTCTTCCAAACTCTGTTGACTGATGGTCTGCCTCGCCTTAGCGTTGCATCATCAACCACATCATCATGTATTAAAGTGGCAATATGTAGCAGCTCCATCATCGCAGCCGCGCGATAGCTGTTCGCGCTAGGCTCACCACAGAGTCTTGAACATAAAATTGTTAAAATAGGTCTAATATGCTTGCCCCTGTTTGTGACAATATATTTTGTAATTAGGTTTATAAGTTTGACATCAGATTTGACGGAGGCATCAAACTCTTTCTGAAATATTTTAATATCTTCAGAGATTGGAACAGAAATTTTATCTAAGGTTATAACTTTTTTTCCCACGACTTTTTAAATTACTAATTAATTACACTCAGATTCAAACGGGTTCTCGACGGTAATTCACCACCCAAGAAACCAAAATACTGAGCTCATATAAAACCAATAATGGCGCAGACATTATCAACATACTAACTGGATCAGGTGGAGTAATAAATGATGATAATATAAGAATAATCACTATTGAGTGACGACGATAGTGCCTCATAAACGGTGGAGTTAAAACACCAATCGCTGACAACAAGAGCGACACAACAGGCATCTGGAATAAAAGTCCAGAGCCTATAATGAGCCACCCTAAAAAACTGAAATAATAAGATATTGAGTAGTTATTCTCAACGATCCCCTGCCCCATACTGCTAAAAAATTCTAATGAAAAGGGAACCAAAATATAATACCCAAAACCAGCCCCAACTATGAAAGACGCAGAAGAAAAAAACACTACAGGGATAATATATTTTTTTTCATTAACTCTGAGTCCAGGACTCACAAACCTCCATATCTGAAAAATAGTTACAGGCATTGAGATAACAAACCCTGAAAAAATTGCTATAAACCATTTTACTAAAAACATTCCCTGTACGGTTAGCGTTTGGAACCTGATTGTTTGACTAGCCTGAGCCGCAGGCTCTTTTAAAAATTTTATTATAGGATCTATAAAGCCAAAAGAAAGAGCCGATCCCAAAATTACCGCGACCAGTACCTTAACAATCCGCCACCTTAATTCTTCTAGGTGTTCAAGAAAACCCATTTCACTAGTGTTATTCGACATCAGGCAATCGGCTTTCTAATAAAGATTTAGCGACATCATTAGGAGCGAGTGAAATATTTTTTAGTGATTTTGTTTTAATGTCTAATGATTCCTTCCTCTCCGATGTCCAGAATTCTTTTTCCAAGGATTCCTGGATAATATCTGACACCCTATCCTTGTACCTATTTAACTTGCGATTGGTCAAAGAGCCGCTCTCTTCCATTAGCCGCAGTTCCTCTTTTATTGCTAAATAAAGTTCGCTGATACCTTTGCCTCTGTATGCAATAGTTTTTAACACTTCTGGCTCCCTGGATTTATCATTAGAAAAATGATGTAACACATTTTTCAGTGTGCTTGCAATTCTATTTGAGCCTTCTCTATCGGCCTTATTTATCACAAACAGATCTGCTATCTCTATAAGCCCTGCCTTCATAAGCTGTATCTCATCACCCGACTCAGGGACTAAAACAACAACCGTAATATCAGCCGCTTTCGCGACATCATACTCACCCTGACCAACGCCGACTGTTTCAAAAATAATAATATCTTTGCCGCTTGCATCCAAAACATCAGCTACGTCCTGAGTTTTTTTTGCTATTCCTCCGAGGCTCCCTCGACTTCCCATGCTTCTTATAAATACCCTATCGTCAGATCCGTATTTATTCATCCTTACCCTATCCCCAAGAAGTGCGCCTCCTGTAAAGGGGCTTGTAGGATCGATCGCAATAACACCCACAGTCTCATCATTTGCCAAACATTGACCAACTATCTCATTGCCTAGAGTGCTTTTACCTGCTCCAGGGGGACCAGTAATTCCAATCCGGATTGCATTATTTCTGGATTCATAGATACTACTATAAAAACTATCTGGAATATCTTCGCCATTTTCAATCATAGAAATAGACCTGGCTATAGCGTTTGGATTATTTAGTTTAATCTCTGATATCAGATTTTCATCAAACATTTAAGTAGTAATTATTTTTCTTTTTTTAGGTCAATTACTATAAATATAATTTTTTTATAATTCCGCATAAAAATAAATATTTATAAACAATATATGAATCTACCTGTTTTTATTAAGAAAAATAATCTAAACAAAAGTAAAATGGTTTATTTGACAGCCCATTTATATATATGTTAACTTACGCGCCTATTTTGGAAAAGGATTTTAAATAAATGGATAGACATCCCCAACAGATAAAAAGAGAGCGCCAAGACATTAAAAAGAATGAGAGAAATGTATCAAGAAGATCAGCTCTAAGCACTCTTATAAAAAATGTACTAAACTCCTCAAAAAAGGAGGAAGCTGAGCCTCTCTATAAAGCTGCAGTGAGCGCAATCGATAAGGCAACAAAAACAAACCTTATCCATAAGAATACCGGATCAAGGAGAAAGTCCAGAATCACCAGGCACCTAAATAGCCTGTCTTAGAATTAAGCCCTATTTATCCAATACCTGGTAATTAGGAGACTCTTTCATTATTCGAACCTCATGAGGGTGGTTCTCTTTTACACCTGCGGTGGTTATCTGTACAAATTTAGCGTTTGCGCTAAATTCATGTATAGTCTTTGACCCGCAATATCCCATCGAAGACCTTAGCCCACCGAGTAATTGGTGGATTGAATTTTTAACAGGACCACGATATGGGACCATCCCCTCAATACCCTCAGGAACAAGCTTGGTGGAGTCTGTTCCCTCTTGAAAGTATCTGTCTCCGCTTCCACGTTTCATTGCACCAAGAGAGCCCATTCCTCGATAGGATTTGTACTGTCTTCCTTCATATAAGATAAATTCTCCAGGGCTTTCATCCATGCCCGCTAACAAACTACCAAGCATCACAGAGTGAGCTCCAGCGGCGAGGCTTTTTGCGATATCTCCACTATAGCGAATGCCTCCATCTGCGATAACGGGGATATCAGATCCTTGAGCATAATCCACTGCATTCATTATGGCAGTTAACTGTGGGATACCGACACCAGCAACAACTCTGGTTGTACAGCTAGCGCCCGCTCCTATACCAACCTTAACACAGTCGACGCCTGCATCAATTAGAGATCTGACTCCTTCAGCCGTGGCTACATTCCCAGCGACAAGCTCAACCTCTGGCACGCTAGCTTTTATTGTTTCTGTTAGACCAAGTACATTCGATGAGTGCCCATGAGCAGTATCAATAAATAAAACATCAACCCCCGCATCCTTTAGCGCGTTCGCTCTGTCAATTCCGTCTGAGGAAATACCAATCGCAGCTCCTACACGAAGGCGGCCACTTCTATCCTTACAGGCTAAAGGAAAGTCTTCCTTTTTTTGTATATCCTTAACCGTAATTAGGCCCGATAGGTTTTTATCATCATCAACCACTAGGAGTTTCTCAATACGATGTTTTTGCAATATCTCTTTTGACTTTTCTAATGACGTTCCTACAGGAACAGTTACCAGATTTTCTGATGTCATCTGCGTTGAGACAGGTAGCTCATCATCAGTGTGAAATCGTATATCACGATTAGTAATAATACCTACAAGTTTATTGTCTGTTACAACCGGGAGGCCACTTATTCTAAATTTCTTCATTAGTTTCTTAGCATCTTCTATAGAGCTGCTGGATTCAATAGTAATGGGATCCTGAATCATCCCGCTTTCTGATCTTTTTACCATATCAACCATAGAGGACTGCTCTTCAATAGTCAGATTCTTATGGATAACGCCGATCCCTCCAGAACGCGCCATTGCGATTGCCATCTCATATTCCGTTACGGTATCCATCGCGGCGCTAATAATAGGAACATTCAGACTGATTTTTTTTGTTAAACTGGTCCTGAGATCAACATCCCTAGGAAGTATATTTGAGCTCTGTGGGACTAGGAGAACATCATCAAAAGTTAGGGCTGTTTTAAAAGGTGGTCTGTTGCTCATGTTTATTATTCCAATCTTAAAATTGTTTGTATTTTTGAGAGAATCTCTTTTTTAATAATTTTATCAGTTATCAAATCTATTTCAGTTTTTAAAATTCTATCACCAACACTGAAATCACATATTTTACCAACTAGATCTAAAATAGTTCCTGTCGCTCTGGCGGGCTTTATTTTTGGGAAGCCCAGGCTGTTAACAGCAGAGGCAACTAACAACTCTATCGCTAAAATAATTGTAAGGTTTTTTTGTATATCAATCAACTTATAACCCGCCCAAGGAGCCATACTGACCAAGTCTTCTTGCCCCCCAGATGTAGGCAATGAGTCTATGCTCGCTGGATGGGAGAGTGTTTTATTTTCTGATGCAAGCGCAGAGGCTGTCACATGGGCCATCATATAGCCAGACTCTAGACCTGGTTTAATGGTCACAAAGGGCGAAACAATTCCAGGTATCCCTTTCATAAAATAATATATTCTCCTCTCAGAAACTGCCCCAAGCTCAGCAAAAGATATCGATAAATTATCCATAGACTGGGCAAGGTGCTCACCATGAAAATGACCTGAGCTTATAACATCACCCGAGCTAAGAACCAGTGGATTATCGCTTACGCTGTTGATTTCATTCAAAATAATTTCCTTTGCAGAGTCATAGGTGTCTCTACACGCGCCGTGGATGTGTGGAATACAACGGAAGCTGTATGGATCTTGGACCTTTCCGCAGTTTTTGTGAGAGCCGACAATTTTACTCCCGCTTAGGATTCTGTAAATATTTCTGGCTGAGTCTCTCTGACCTTTGTGCAACTTCAATTCATGAACATCAGAACGAAAAACGTTTCTACTTGACAAACTATTTTCTACAGATATAGCGCCAACTATGTCAGCAGTTTTTATAAGATTCTCACCACTAAGGAGAGTTGAGATAGCTATTGCAGAGGAGACATGCGTACCATTAATCAGGCTTATACCCTCCTTCGCTTTCAGGCTGATCGCTTTTATTTTTGCCTTACCTAGGGCTGTTGAGGTTTTCATCTTCTTGCCTTCATAAAATGAAAAGCCTTCTCCTATAAGTGCGAGACCGAGATGCGCCAAAGGGGCAAGGTCTCCGCTGGCTCCGACCGAACCTCTTTCAGGGATATAGGGGACAATATCTTTATTCAAAAACTGAATGATTTTTTCAACAAGGTCCAGCCTAATACCGCTATATCCCTTAGCATAAGTCAATAATTTTAAGACCATTACTGTTCGACAGATCCCAAGGCTTAGTGGCTCTCCGATACCAGTTGCGTGACTGCGGATTAAATTAAGCTGTAATAATTCTTGATCTCTCTTTTTAATCTGAATATCACTAAGCTTCCCAAACCCTGTATTCACGCCGTATATTGTGTTGCCCTGCTTAATACTATTATTGAGTCTGTCTCTGGATCGTTTAATCTTTAATTTAGAGGAACCAGCGAGTCTAATCTTTACCCTGTCTTTAAACAAAGGTGAAAAATCTTTAAGCCTATAGGATTTGGAGGATATAGTTAGGGTTTCCATTGGTGAATTTATGGAAGATCATTAAATCAATCCAATTGGCTAATAAAAAAAATTAATTATCTGATGGTGGTGATCTCAGAAAAAGAGTTCATTTCAACAGGGAGATACCGATAAAATATTTCTCCATACCTCTTGGAGATAATCCTATTATCAAAGCATATAAACTTTCCAGTATCACTTGTTGTTCTAATAAGACGCCCAAAGCCTTGACGAAAACGGATCGCGCACTCAGGGAGTGTGAACTCCATAAAGCTATTTCCACCATTTCTTGTTACATACTCGGAATATGATTTTACCAGCGGATCAGAAGGCACGTCAAAAGGAAGCTTAACCAGCACAAGTATTTCCAATAATTCACCAGGAAGGTCAACCCCCTCCCAAAAACTATTTGTCCCAAAAAGTATACCGTTGCTGTGCTGGTGCATTCCCCTTATTATACCAGGCCTAGAGGCTCCACTAGTCTGAGCAAACAGCGGTAAGCTCCTCCCACCTTTCTTATTTTTTAATGCATCGGCTGTATCAGAGAGTGATTTTCTTGATGTAAAAAGGACCATCATTCTTTTTTGAAAGTTGTGATGCAAATAGTAAATCATATCTGCCATTGCCTGAGGATCTTTAGACAGATCTTTCCCTCCACCATACTGATAGTATGTTACCTGATCACTGTAAAAGAACGGACTAATAAAATCTTTTTTGTGTACATTTGAGTGCATTTCAAGACCATTTCTCAATAAAAAATATTCAAATGAATCATTTACCTTTAGGGTCGCTGATGTAAGCAGACAGTGGTCTACCTTTTGAAAAAGGATTTGGTTTAATTTTTTACCAACATCTATAACAGAGGCATGGAGCGATACATCAAGGCTTTGACTTTTTGGGCCAAACCTTTTGAATTCGCCCTCTAACCAGTAAACCCAGTTAGGATCTTGGTTCTCAGTTAGGAGCATAATATTATCAAATAAAATAGAAATTATTTCATATTCACGCTCGAGAGTCTTATGCAATACCCGGTATTTTTCTCTGGTCGGATCTATCTCCAGTATCGCTTTTTTAAGTGTATTTAATAATTGAGAAATTTTTAGAAAATCGCTCTTAAGGTCTTTTAACTCGATATTAACCGATGCATATTTTTTTTCTATGTTTCTCAGGATTGGCTTCTCCTGATATGATCTCTCTATATCAAAAAGATGCTCGTTATCATTTGAAATTGCTGTCATAAACTCCTTTAGTGACACCTGAGTGTTGGTGACAATATCTTTTAAATCATCTCTCATTTTTTTTATCGCTGGCTCTGTATCTCCAATCTTCGATAGGATACTATTCCACCTTACATTTCGCGGTTGACTTGGGTCAGTACTCTGTAATAAAAAAGAAATATTTTTTTGACTAAAATCTATTCGATATTGGTCAAAGGCACTCTTAATTAGGTTGTGAGCCTCATCGATAATAATTGAATTGAAATCTGGCAAAAGATTGGAACCAGCAGCCTCAATTAAAAGGAGAGAATGATTT
>CAZLPW010000061.1:0-12069 GCA_964561495.1 uncultured bacterium
ATTATTTTAATTCTGACCCTTGGCGTATTTCAATATCAACAATTGGTGGATAATTTGGTTCTTTTGCAATCTCCACGGTTTTAAGAATTGTTGTACCAGCACCGTAGCCATCTGAAACTGTTAATTCAAAAGAATAAAGACCTGGCAAACCTTCAAAACTAACTTTTGCAGAATTTTTATTTGGTAAAAATTCAATAGTTGGACCATCTATCTGTTTCCATTCGAAAGAAACTTTATCACCTAAATCAGGATCATAAGAATTTGATGCATCTAAAATCATTGGATAAGTATTAGTTTCTGGTATATTATCATGCTCAACCATAACTCTAATTTTATTACGTTCAAGTTCTGCCAATTTTTCGAGTTCTGTTCTATTTTCTGCTAAAGGATCAAAGCCTTTAATAACTTTTATATTATTGTCTTTTGCATATTCTTCTCTCAAATATTTTTCATATTCTCTCCAACCAAAAAAGCCAAACAACACAAATAAGATTACACTAATATTGTAGATTTTATTCATTTATAATTATCTCAAATCAAGAATCGTGCGTTTAAGATCTAAACCATAAAGAGTTGGATTTTGACCTTTACTATTTGGAATCGCTTTGACTTCCTTAGGAATAGTCTTATATACATAATCTGTTATCTCACCTAGCTCTATGATAGCATCTCCATCATCTGCACCACCAGCAAAACCCTTTAATAAAGAATACAAAAATAAACTATGTTTTTTCAATGGATAGGTTTGCGATGTTTCCCCTTTAGAAGAAGCACTCAGAATACAAATTTTTTCATTCATATCTGGAAAGTCCCATTGTGATTGATTTGAATTTTCAGGATTAATATAGGTAATATCAAGAAATACAGTTACAGATTTGATTGTTGTAATAACACTTAATAAAGAAATATCTTTTGCGAAACGATCTAGTGGATATTTGGTAACATACCTAGAATAGTTTGCATCCTTTGGAATAATATACGGCTGCCCATCTACCCATTCTCCAAAACTTCGAATATATACAATAATAGAGACCTCATCGATACCAGAATATTTACCTGCATTAGTAACTCTCTCTCTTAAAACGCCTTGATAAGGATCAAAAGCATTGATCAAATCATTTAGAGTAGGGCCACCTTCCATTTGCCAAGGCTTTGATGGCAATATTTGAAAGTCAGATAATCCAAATGAATTCTGGAAATAATTACGCATTGATTGCCCATCTCTTTTCGCAAATTTTAGATTATCATAATTACCATCTTCATATTCTTCTGTAGCCATAACAACCGCAATAGTATTATAGTTTTTCCTACCAAAAGGCATATCTATATCAACATCTATATCATGGCTAATACTTTTTTTATAGCTTAAACTATCTTCTCCTATTTTATTCGCTACCATGTCTTCAGGATGTTTATAGTGATGTAATAGTTCAAGATTAATAGGGTTAGAGGTTTTTACACCTAAATAATCACTTAATTGAAAGTCTATCGTAAACGATAATTCTTTACTCATTAATGGAATTTCAACATCATAATATTTACCTGGTGTAATACCTGGCGTTGTAATTTCACCAGTCATGTTTGGTGTAGAATAGGTAGTAGAATCTGGTATTTTTAATTTTACAAATTCCGTAACCCCTTCTCCAACATTCTGCAACCGAACAGTAAGAACAACTTCTTCGTCTTCTGGAATATATTGTGTATTAAAAGAGTTAGAAATAGCAAAATCTGAAATGATTATTTTTGGAGGTTTTACAGCATTAGATTCAATGATCACCTCGTACGGTTCTTTTAAATTAAAACCTTCTTTGCAGGTTAGTCTAATTTCAATCGGAATTTCGGATGTTTGTATAGTTAGATATCCCTCTAAATCAAAATCAGCATATTCGATCTTATCAGAAAAAATAGTATCAATCATGACAGTATCTTGAAGATAAAAATTTCCTGAAGTATCTATCGTAGATGCTGAAACTATAACATTATGCGCAGGGCTTTGTCCATAATTATGAATAGCAAATCTAAGTTTGCACTTTTCTCTAGCGTCTAGCGCGCCATTACCAGAAGGTTCAATAAGAGAAAACTTTTTTATATTAAAATTTGGACTAGTAAAAACCTTTTCACATTTAGAATCTGAAAGAATACTTTTATCACCATCTACATCAACAGAAGCTATTTTATAACAAAACTCTTCACCGTAAGGAAGATCATCAATAGTTGTATGAGGTATAGAAACATTTTTTAAAAATTTTACAGAATCATTATCTAATAAATTATAAACATTATACCCAACTGCACCATCAACCAAATCCCAATTTAAGAAAACCCTATTTATCCCGCCATCAGCAATAAAATTATTTGGTGGCCTAACATCAACCTTTGCACAATGAATATTAGAAGACTCACTTTCTTCTTTGTACTGATCAACAGACTTAATTGAATAACAAAATTTTTCACCAGGGGGTTTAGTTTCAGAAAATGAAGTCCCTTGCTCACTAGCTATCAATTCATAATCTCTATATAAATTATATGATTTAGCTAGCTCCACATTATTCCAAATCAGTACCAATTTTGTCTCATCTTTAACAGATGATAATATTGGGGCAGGAACAAATTCATGGGTTTTACTTTTTACTTCTATAGATTTTTTACTTTCATTTTCTAAAGAATCAATTGCAGATATTGAATATATATAATCAGTTTTATATTCCAAATTAGGATCTATAAATACTGTTGTATCTATACCTGCTCCAACTCTTTCTCCCTGCCTGTATATATTGTAAAATCTTGCACCTTTGACAGATGACCAGTTTAATATAAGGGTGTTCTTTTTTACCTTTATCTGAATATCTCTTGGCTTAACAGTTGGAGCGCTACCACAAACTGGCTCTGTAGCTAAACCTTTGAACCCATAGCTATCTATAGCTTGAACACTATAGCAGAACTTTTTTCCTGGAAAAACATTACGCTCAAAACGATTGATACTATCCCTTTGGACCTCAACTCCATTTTCGAAAACTATATATTGTTTGGCTGTTTTTATATCGTCCCAAGAAATAGACACATACTCTGGATCAGATTTAAATAAAGGCAAATTTACATTTAAAACTGGATCATGATCTGTGATTGGAGCAGCACCAGAAAAAGAATAAACCAAATATGACTTTTTCTGAATTGGAAGAATTAGATTTAAATCAATTGATTTATTTTTTTTATTTGAACTTGGATTTATTTTTATTCTATTTATATTCTTTTTTAAAGAGGACTCGCCATTTTTACTAAAAATCTCTTCTTCAAATTTAATTATTAAATAATAATAATCGGGTTCAATATCTTTTATCTTAAACAAACCCTTCCTATCTGTTTCTTCTTCCGCTAATATTGCACCCCTTAGATTTTGCAATATAATTTCCGCCTTTTTTATAGGAGCTTTTGCAGTATCTTTAACGACACCTGAAATATCTACTGCTTCAGAACGTGACACATCAAATAATAAAATCACTATAAGTAAAATGTGAAAATATTTTTTTATAAAATCAAATATCATGCGATATAATATTTTTTAGACTTAATCAAGGTAATTTGTAAAGTACTCTGTCAGGATTAGCCGTAAAAAGGATAGGTACCTGAGGCATATTTGAATAAAGTTTTGATGTGGTGTCTTGCACATTTTTCATTATAAAATCGTGCAATTCTGCAACTGTAACACTTTTATCACCATTATCAGCCTCGCCCCTCAGCCCCTTAAGCAGATAATAAGTAAAAATACCATTATCTATGTCTGGATGTTTATAAGTTAACTGATTTATGTTCGATGCAAAAAAAGCAGTAATACCTTCAGGTGGCTTTATCTGATTCTCAATAGCAAAATCAGAATCGTCTGATTGCTTCTTCTTTTTATTCTTCCCTTTCTTTTTCTTACCTTCTATATCGGAATTCACAGTAGTTAAATTTTGCTTAAAAGCAGGATTGTTAAAATCAACATCCATAAATATTGTAATATTCTGAACTTGTTTCATTTTTTGAATTTTTCCAAGACTTGAATAAAGCTCACTTAGAGGGAAAAAAGAATATTCATCATTTATATCAGCATCAAATGGCAATAAACATTTTTGACCATTAATTGTCGTTCCTTCACCAGAATAATAAATTATAAGGTCCAATGTATCAGCGCCAGAATAACTTAAACCTGATTCAATTTTATCAATAACATACCCATTATCAGGATTAAAAATAGCATTGAAATCTCTCCTGTAAACTCCATTATTAAAGAACCAGTACTGGCTTGGAACTATTCTATTATTGGATATTCCAAATAAATCATGAAAATAGTTCCTAACAAGGCGAACATTTTCATGGATTGAATTTTTTCCTGATATATCTCTATCACCAAATTTTTGATTACCAAAAACAATTCCAACCGTTTCACGATTTGTTTTTACTTTTGGAAGATTTTTTTCTAAATCACTAAGTTTCTTTTTTTCAAATGGCTCTACTTCTTTAGGGAATGGCATTGTATATGCTTTTAACTGGGATGATATTTTATAATTCTTCATTACCTCAAGATGAACAGGTATAGTTTTTCTTGTTTCAAAATAGTCATATATATCAAAATAAACCGTAAATTGATTTTCCCTAGTTGATATTTGAAATTTATAATCGAAATACTCTCCTCCATTAACTAGACCATATTGATAGAACTCATCATCATCAATAACTGTAAACGAGCTATCTCTCCTGAATCTTAGAGTAGCTGTATCTGATTTTCCTTCTGATAGATTTTGGAATCTGGCAGTAAACGTTACAACTTCATTTTTAGGTATATAACTTTGGCCCCATTCATTATCAATAGAGAAATCAGCAATTACAAAATTTGGAGGAATTATTTTTAAAGTCTCAAATGATACTTTAACAGGATCAAGATCACTGCCAGCAAATTCATCTATACGAATGTGGAAATTTCTAACGCCAGTCTCAATTTTTAATTTTGCATAGACTGGGTATGAAATTGTGATAGTATCCCCAACATATAAGATTGGAATAGTGGGAACTTCGTCAATAACCAAAGAAGGTGACATAGACTGATCTAATGGTTCCAGCCACGGCCTTAATTCTCTTGCAGGACTACGACCATCATTTACCACTTTAACTATTACACGACCGGATTCTCTCCCATCAAGAATATTGTTTCCAGAGGTTTCTGAAAAACTTTTTTCAATAAGTGTTAAATGAGGAGCTGGAAGTACCCAACCACACATCGTTTTTGAACGAGGCCCTTCGTCTCCATCTATATCAACAGAAGTAACCTGATAACAATATTCAGTATCAAATTCAAGGCCTTTATGTTCAAAGAAATTTCCTTTTACTTTTGTTAAAAGCTCACTGCCGCCTTTTTTATCCATTAAATAAATATTATAATGCACAGCACCTATCATTTTTTGCCATTTAAAAACGACTTTCCTTACATCCCCACCAGTAACTAAATCTTTAGGATATTGAACCAGGACCTTTTGACAACTTTCCATTGATGGAGGACCTTCTGTACCATATTTATCTACAACTCTTACCTTATAACAAAAGTAAGTACCTGGAGTAACGTAGTCTATGTAAACAGTATCATCACTAGAAGTATTAATAAGAACATCATCTCTATAAAGCCTGTATTGGTGTCTTACTTTTAAATTAGTTTTACTCCAATTAATAGTTATTTTTTCAATATCAGCCATTGCATTGAGGTCAACATCTTTTACTTCTTCATGAGTCGTAGCAACAAATTCTGAGAATGGGCCATCGTCACCTTCCTTATCATAAGAAGCAATTCGATAAGTATAAACCTTATCAAAAAGAAGATCTTCTTTATAAAATGTCAAATCCTTAGTATCAAGAATAAGTGAATCATTTCGATATAAATGATATCCTGGAGCGTTTGCGACCCTGGACCAAGTCAAATCTACATTGTTTTTCATTATCTCAGCTTTAAAATTTGATGGCGGCGCAAAAGCTCCTTTTGCACATTTGGCGCTAGACTGTTCACCTTCTGTTCCATAATTATCAACTGCGGAGAATGAATAACAGTAATTTACGCCAGGAGCAACGTTATCTATAAACATTGGCATGTCAGAATCAGCTAAATAATTTCCATTTCTAAAAACCTTATAGAAAGATGCAATTAAGGACGGATCTGAGACTTCCAACCTAACAGCATTAACATCTCCGATAGCAGCAATGTCTGGAGTTGGCACCTCAGGGTCAGTTTCCACAGCTAAATCTGGTGAATTGGCCCCTTCATCACCATCTCCATCAATTGAATTGATTTGATAGTTATAAACTTTACCCCATGTTGTCGTTGTATCAACATATTTTAACTCTGATTGAATTGCCATACGCTCACCATCTCTATATATAGCATATTGCTCTATACCAGGAATAGCAATCCACTCTAGGGTGACGATTCTTCCACTACCTTCAGTTTTAAGTCCACCTCTTACAAGAGAAGGCTTGAGGGTAGGAAATTGGTAGGATGATTTTTCTTTAATTTTATTAGACTCTGGCCCTTCAAGGTCATATAAATCAAATGCACGTACCCAATATTCATACCTTTTCCCAGGAGCAACTTTATCTAAAAATTCAGTTTTTGTAGTTCTCTTGGCAATTACTTTACCATTTTTATATACATTGTATGATTCAGCGTGCGCCATAGATTCCCAGGTTATTTTTAGTTCTTGTACTCCTCTCACAATCTGCATCTTAGGGACAAGTCCATCGGTTGAAAGATTGATCTTAATATTTTTGACATCTCGATCAACAACCTCAATATTTTCTCCACCAATAACATCTTCACCATATTCAACATTATTTCCATATCCATTACCATATGCTTTTATACGATATTTACCAGGAATTATGCGATCATCAAAATTAAACTTTCCTGTAAATCCTGCAGTATATTCACCCCATAGTTTATTTTCGGCAGTGTATAAAAATATTTTAGCTTCGTTAATTTTCTCTTTGCCCTCTTCAGTAACCAATCGACCAGAAATTTTATACGCATTAGGAGTTTTTTGCTTTTCAGTTTTGGATAAAGGACCTTCCAATCCACTTTCAGTTAATGAAGAAATTTGATATGAAAATTCTTTGTTATAATCTAAATCACGGTCATTATAACTGCTATCTGCAGTATTTGTTATTACCTTGCCATCACGATAAAGGTTATAAAAGCTAGCACCTACAACTCTCTCCCACTCAACCATAATTGAGTTCATGTCTGCTGAGTATAATTCACCTAAAGTAAGAGTTATATTTTCTGGTGGTGGATATTGGGCAACATCACATACCATATCAGACTGGGGCCCCTCTATTCCAAACTGATCAATTGCTGATATAGTAAAACAATTTTCTGAACCAGGATCAGTTTCAACTAAAAGATCTGAATTTTTTACTGTGTCAATAACAGAACCATTCTGATAAACCTTATATGAGACCGCAAGATCATATAAAGACCAACTTAATTTGACCTGACTCTCGCCCGCATCAGCTTTTAAACCTTTTATTTTTTTTAGTTCGGGGTGAGTCGTAGCTTTAACTGGATCTGATTGAGGACCTGGTTTTTTATGATGATCCAGTGATGCAACTTTATAAATATATTCTTTATTATAGTCTAATTTTAAATGCTGATATTTATTTTTGCTGGTGGCACTTACAACTTTATATTCATCTTTGATACTGTTATACTTATATATTACATAAGCTTTAACATTTTCAATCTTATCCCAATTTAGACTGATCGTATTTTTTTTAACCGTAGTTGATATATTTTTAGGAAATTCAAATGATGATTTACCATATTCTGTTAAAGATCGACTGCCTTTAGATCCCCCAATAAATAAGGCTGAAACAGAATATGAATATGATTTTCCCCCAACAATTGAATCTGAATAAGAATTTTCAGAGGAACGACCTACTTCTTCATTGTCTCTAAATATTATATATTCCTGAGCGTCAACAATCGGAGTCCATTTTATTTTAACTTCGCCTATTAATGCTTCAGTCTCAATCTGAGCCTGCTTTCTATCTTGATTAGGAGTTATTTCTAAATTTTTTACATCTCCACCAGTTAAATCTATTTCTTTAGTTTGACTATACCCATTTTTACCATAAATATTAATAGTGTACTTGTCTGGTTTTAATTTAGAAAATTTAAATTTTCCGCTTCTTCCACTTTTCTCTTGCTTTACAAGATATTTATTTGATTTATATAAATTTAATTTAGCATCTCTCATATCCTCCCCATCTTTATCCAATAATTTTCCACTAATAGAATAAGTATTCTGGCCAGAAGAAAAAGAGATAAATAAAATAATAATTAAATATCTAAATATTTTATAAAATGTGAAATAGATCTTTTCTCTAATAAATAATTCCATATTCTCTAGAAAGAATATTCCCCATATACGTAGAATAGACTTACCTTTTTGAAAAAGTAATAACTTAAAGTAAATACATATATAGTATTTAAATTAAAACTATGTAAAAAATATGAATTTTTCACATGGAACTCCGCTTTTGTGTACTAACATTAAGTACACCCAAAGTTATTTTATTTTAAATTATCTTGTCAAGAAATATAATAATGTAAAAAAATAAGTTTATTTATCTACATTTTTTTTTTCAAGAGGCGCATATTTTTGCCAAAACCTTACAGATTCTGCCCAAGATTGAGATTCATAATATGCTTTTGTTCCTCCCTTTAATTCTAACTGATTTCGCATCATAGTAACTGGTCCCATTGGCATTGTATCTAATCCTTCAGGTATAGCATGAAAACTAATTAATTCCCAATCACCTTCCGTTGAATTCTCATCATTTTCTTTCAAAACATCATTCCTATAACAAATTAGCTCTACTGCTCCAGTTTTTAAAGGTACGCCTGAAGATGCCGTTATTCTAACATACGGTTCTTCATCATCTTGTCTTGCAATAAAACTAGCATTTAGTTTTGTACCTTGATCTATCTTAACATAAGGGCAAATAAATTTATTTATTATTGTTTTTTTTGCGAAAACGACTCTAACCCCCTCTCTATATCCCTCAGTAAAATCCCCTTTAATCATTTGATTCTGAGCATGACAGGCTATCTCTTCGAAACTAAGCTCTGATGAATAAGTTTTACCTGAGTTTTTTTTCTGCCTACGTACAAAATTATTTACTGCAACTATCATTTTAAACCTCCTACGCTTTTTAAACAAAGTATATCACTAATCATTGTTAATAAAAATCACTTCCTATAACTTTTACTATGATTTCTTTTTCATGGAAACTTTTTGGAGATGACTGGCTTACCTTTTTCATCTTTCTTTCAATTGTTTTAATTATTATCGGAATCAGTGAATTGATTAGGTACTATATGTTACTTTCTAATGAACATAATAGAAAGCTAGTCCATATTGTTGTTGGCCTTTTATGTAGCATTTCACCTAATCTATTTCAATCAAATTTACAGCCAATACTATTAGGCTTTCTTTTTTTTGCTTTGAATTTAATTGCATTTAAAATAGATAGATTTAAAGGTATGCACTCTTTAAATCGCATTTCTTATGGTACAATATTTTTCCCTGTTTCTTATATCATTTTGACTTGTTTTTTTTGGGAATTTTCTTACCATATAACTCTTTCTTTAATGTTATTATCAATTGCTGATCCCTTAGCTTCATTAATAGGCCAAATAATTAAGAATCCTAAATACATTTATCCTTGGTATGATAAAAAATCAATTCAAGGATCTGCGACAATGTTTTTAAGTAGTTTTATTATTATTTATATATTAGCACCAAATATTTTCCCAAATGAAAATCCAAATATTTTTAAATTTTCATTTTTTTTAGCATCACTAGCTACATTGGCTGAGTTAATTAGTTATAAAGGGAGCGATAATTTTTCTATCCCAATTCTATCTTTTATTGGCATTCACTGTTTTCAAATCACATTGGAAAATTTTCAATTAATAATGGCGACTGTGACTATATTTTTTTTCATAGCATATTATTTTCAATTAGTTGATTTCAGTGGCCTTTCTGGTGGATGCATAATGGCGCTAATTATAATTACAATGGGAGGAGTAAAATTCCTTATACCATTATGTGTATTTTTTATTTTCTCTTCATTAATTGGAAAAATTATTGGACTTAAACAAAATACCCATCGAAATCATCCAAAACGGAATATTTCACAGGTGATTGCAAATGGATCTATAAGTCTTATTATTTGTATTGTTGGATATTTTACAAAAGATGATGGTTCATATGTTTGGGAGGTCCCTAATAGAGGATATTTTTTTATTTCTCTCATCTGTATCTGCTGCCAATTCAGATACTTGGGCTACTGAAATAGGTAAATTATCAAAAACAAAACCAGTTTCAATTATTGGTTTTAAAAAAATGGAGCCTGGTCTTTCTGGGGGAATAACGCATATCGGTACATTTGGCTCTTTATTAGGATCAATTACTATTGGAGCAGTTAGTTACGCATTAGGTGTAGATGTAATCGTTTTTTTCGGAATAGAATTAACAGGTTTCATTGGTTCACTAATCGACTCAGTTTTGGGTGCAACATTTCAGGTTAAGTTTATAACACCAGATGGAAAAATAACGGAGACGCATTCAATAAATTCAGAACAAATCAAAGGAATAAAATGGATAGATAACAATATAGTTAATTTTTTTTGTACCTTAAGTGCACCAATCTTAATGTACATTTATCTTTTATATTTTTATCTGTAATAGGACTAGTTAGATACAATATTCTTTTTGTATCTAACTAATCAAGTTACTTAATATTTTTTAAATTACCTTTTATACGAGTAATCCCACCATCACAATTAGGGAAATAAATATCAAAGCAACTCCCATATTACCTTTTTTTATTTCCTCCCACTCATCAATCTCAGTAGAGAGCATATCAAAAACTTTTAAGGCAATTCCAATTCCAAATGCAAAACCAACAGCGGCTGTAATTGACCAACCTACTGCCCTACCATATTGGGTTAAAAGCCCACTCCATGAATTAGGATCTTGAAGCATTTTTACTCCTTTATATTATTTTTAAAGTTATTTTTTGCATAAACTCTGATGAATCAATCTCGCCATTAGCTAATCTTATTGCAGTTTTTGAAGAACATATGGCTACAAATGTATTGACCTCTCCCTTTGAAGATGGAACATTCACAGTTACTTGAATATTTTCAGGTGTGTAAGCATTTGTAAGGCCCATATCTTTTTGATGCGAAACTGCTTGACCAGATGCCGCAAAGCCAACAACCATAAACATTTCAAAATTATTTCTTCCACTTTCAAGAGCCATTGAAAAGACGCCTTCATCAAAAACAAATGTAGTCACATCAATGCTTATCCTATAAGACTTACATACATTTTGCACCTTTTTCTTAAATGCATAATTAGGATATAAGCCATTGGCTGACAACAGTGTCAACAACAATATAGTTCTAAAGAGATTTTCTAATTTTTTATTCATTACCGCCAACATTTCAGGCATGATTTTACATTTTAAGAGACCTCTGTACAAGACCAATTTAATATTTTTCCTGATTTAATTACGTGTTTAACTGGATGATCAGTAACCATAAATGGAATTTTTATATAATTTTCAAAATCCCAAACAATCAAATCAGAATTTTTTCCAACCTCGATTGAACCAGTAACATCTTCAAGAAACAAACTTTTTGCACTTGTATAAGTTGCAGCCTTAATTGCGTCTAATGGATTCATACCAAGAAAAATACATGCTAGAGATATTATAAAACTCATAGATTGAATATTACAACTACCTGGATTATAATCGGTAGCTAAGGCAATTTCCAATCCCATCCTTTTCATTTTTTTATATGGAGCATACTTTTTTTCACCCAATGAAAAAGTTGTACCTGGCAAAAGAATACCAATAACATTCTTTTCAACCATTTTTTGGATGCCTTTTTTACTAACATTCATAAGATGATCAGCGCTAATTGCAGAGATTTCTCCAGCCAATTCTCCTCCTCCAAAAGCAGTAAACTCATCT
>CAZLPW010000062.1:0-12020 GCA_964561495.1 uncultured bacterium
CTGGTCACGTTCGAAGCTGAGCTAATAAAGCTCTATACTCTCGGAAGTTTTTGCCCCAAGACCAACACCGTTTTCTGTGATTAACCCCCACTAATTCGTCACTGTCAGACAAAAAAAATAATATTGCTGAATTAAAATTATCTTTAAGCATCAAGCCCCACATTCGTGGGGTTTTTTGTTTGTGGGATGATGGGTAGATTTGGATATGCGTAGATATTTATCATTAATTAAAAATAATTAAATGAAAACATCAAAATTGATTTTAAAAGTAATAAAACGATTAAATTCTGAATTACTAGGCTCAGTTTCCAATATTGGAAATAATTTAATATATAAAACAACAATCAATATTTTATCATTCTTATTTAGGTACAAAATTAAAATTATTTCTATTGATAAGAATTTTCTTAAACTAAAAGAAAAAAAAAGCAATGCATCTATTTTTATTTGCTATAAGAGTCGATTAGATTATTATATTAATGGAATAGATTCTCGATTAAGAAACTTGGTTGAAAATGAATATCTTCTTAAAAATATTGATCTTGTTGAAAATAGTGTTGTATTTGATATCGGAGCTAATATTGGGGAATTTGGTTTATTTTTAAGGAAGAAATATAAAAATATTTTTGAATACCATGCTTTTGAACCTTCTAAACATGATTACGATGCATGTTATAGTAATAATAAAGATGGAAAAAATTTTATTAATAATATTGGACTTTGGAATACACCTGGGAATATGAAATTATACAACAAAAATATTACTGGAGATAGTTCATTAATAGAAATGGATAATTACGAATTTGTTACAGAGATTGCAGTAGATACAATCGATAATTATTCGGCAAATCATAATATAAGAAATATAAAAATTCTAAAAATCGAAGCTGAGGGTGGAGAACCTGAAATTCTTGAAGGAGCTTTAAAAACCTTGCCTAAAGTAGAATATATTACTGCAGATTTAGGTTACGAACGCGGGTATAAAAATGAACAAACTTTTACTGCTTTTACTAATATTTTAATGCCAAAAGGGTTTGAAATGATTGATGTTTTTCAGGATAGATTGACGGTTATTTTTAAAAATAAGTTATTGTAGATTTGAATTAAAGACAGGAGATTAAATTGAAAAAAATATTTTTAATTACGATTTTTTTATATTCATCAATATTGATTACTAGTTGTACAAATCAAGCTAATGTTCCATCAAAAATAAATAATGTAATAAACAAATATTATGATGGGTATATATCCAATGATTCAACTATGATTGCATCAGTTCTATCAAATAATTATAAATCTATAGGATATCCAACTAAAGAGGATAAAAGGAATAGTGTTTCAGAAATAGATTTTATTAAAATGGTTCACAGTTGGCATACTGATTTCACTATAAAAGAAAAAAATGTTAATGCATACCCTACCAATGATGGTTATAAGGTATATGTAACTGGCGTTGAATATTTTAAGCATAACGATACAGGCAAACTTATTGATCTTCGTTTTTCAGATGTATGGTCAATAAATAAATCAGGGGAAATTTTATACAGGGAAAGATTCCAAGACAATATGGACTATTGGAGTGATATAGATTATGATATTGCAAAAAAGGTAGAGGTAACCTTCAAAGTTGATATGTCCAGTACTAAAGTAGAGAAAGGCACGGGTGATGAACCTGCTGTTTACATTGTTTCTGGCCCTAATACTGGTCCATCTGGAGTTAAGATGATTAAGGGTAAGAATAATATTTGGACAGGAAAAGTATTAATGGCTCCTGGAAAGAGGGAGTACAAGTTCCGAAATGGATATTATGATGACTGGAGTATCCAAGGATGGGAAAATGGTGAAATCTTTTTAAAAGATAAATGTGGTTTCAACCAATGGGGAGACCGTGAAGTAATTGTAAAAGTTTCAGGCAATCAAAAAGTTGGTCCTTTTTGTTTTAACTCGTGCAGTAGATGTTCCTGAAAAAATATTTTTTATACCATCAAGCCCCACATTCGTGGGGCTTTTTGTTTGCGAGATGATAGCTAGATTTGAATATGCGTAAAATTCTTTTGCACTTTTTAGGTTTATTAATTTTTGTTACTCATAAAATCTTTGCGCAGAATAATAGCCCTTTAGAATATTATGTTCAGGAAATTATCCCAACTGAGATTGCCTGGATTTATGATGACTTGTCTGGAGTAACTATTAATAAAAACAATAATAATTTATATATGATTGAAAATGATGAAGGAAAAATCTGGCAGTTAGATACTAATATTAATTATATCCAAACTATTCTAGGTGGACAATTTGGAGATGAAGAAGATTTAGTTTATTTAAATTATAACAATTTTGCGATTGTTACAGAAGAAGGAAACTTATACATCGGTAGTTTGGATGTTGGTGAAAATGATATTGATCCTGATGATTTTCAAAAAATAATTTTTAGTCAACATGATGGAAATAATGGAGCGGAGGGAATTGCTTATGATTCTTTAAACCAAATATTTTATATTGTTAAAGAAAAAGAGCCAATGGCATTTTATTCTTTTCAGCGGCCAGATCATGAAAATGATACAACAATTGCTGTTAACATACCATTTAATGCTGAAACTATATTCTATGGAATCATTGATGACCTTTCCTCTATTACCTTTGATTACCGCACAAATCGTGTATTAATTCTAAGCGATGAGAGTCAAAAAATTATTGATGTAGATCCTTTGAATGGATTGATCTTTGGTGAGCTTACCATCAATGGGATGGAACAACCAGAAGGGCTCTGTTTTTTAAATAATCACGATATATTGATTGTTGGTGAACCAAATTTTTATACTACATACTCTAATATGAATTTATTTAACGATTTAAACTATGACGGCCATATTGACCATTATGATTTAGAAATTATTATTGATTATTTATATTTTTATTCCATTTTATCCGAATTTCAAATATTAAACGTCGATTTGGACCGTAATCAAATAATTGATATTTTTGATATATTATTATTTGTAGAGTTCTTTGATAATTAAAATCAAGATTAAATTAATTTTAACAATCTGGCTCGTATAAATAAAATAGATATGTCGAAGGAATTATATTTTAGGAATACTAGAAAAGCCAATTTTTATTTTCCATATATTCTTATCTACATATTATGAAATTTTATTTTTTTACCCTCTAGTTAGAATATAGAATCTTCAATGCCCCTGTTAACTCTATAATTATTATAAAAAACCGTAATAAGACCTTTCACCATATCTCCCTTAATATTTTTCTGATCACCTATAAATAATCCAATATCTTTTTTCATCCATTTACTTAATCTTGCATCTTTAACGTAATACTCTACTTTAGATTCAATTGGCAAATAAAAGTCTTTATCTACAAAATCAAATTTATTCTTAATCTCCATTATTTTAACTGTATCAATTTTAGTTGTAACCCTAGTTATAACCCATTTAGAAGTATCAATTACTACATCTACCGTAGGTTTAAATGTTAATTTAGCATAATCATTTGGCATCTCAAGTTCTAGACTGTCTAAAATTAAATTACCCGAAATCATTATCTTATCTTTTTGAAGTTTTTGAGATTTGTTGTTTATTTTTATATTCGTAAGATTATCAAAATTTTCTATAGGTGAGGTAAATATTCCTGTGCGAGGTAAGACTCCGAAACCTCTGCTTTTAATTTTGACTTTATTTGGCTGTTTAAAAAAAATATGATATTTTTTTTTAGGCATGCGAAATGCTGGAATAGACATCGAGACTATCATTTTTACTTCATAGTCATCCACTGATCTAAATTTTCTTTCAGTATTATTTATAATCCTATTGAGACTTTCACCTTTATTTGAAAATAGACTACTAAATAAATAGTATATGACCATAAACACTATAATGATTTTTTTTATCATTCCAAAATTTCCTTTTTTGAAAAATGATAAAACGAAAAACCAATAAAAACAATAGACCATAAAGAACAAACCATAACCGCATTTCTAATAAGATACCAAGGAACAGGATCATAAAAAGCAGTAAGAAAAAGGTCAATATATCCTGTGAATAAATAAGGATTTAATGATTCAAATATTTTTAATGGGATAAAAGAAATAGCAGTACCTATAAAAACCGCACTGATGGTAATAATTATAGGTGTTACACTATTTTTAAAGAATGTAGATAGCATAAAACATAAATTACTAATTGTTATCATTACGAGTGTTGAAATATTAAATGCTAAAAAAAATCGCCATAAAATGTCTCCCTCACCTAAAAAAAGTAACCCCATATGGAAAACAGCTAAATCGCCTTTGCCTAAAAAAACAATGCTAACAAACAAAGTATAGAAAATAAAAAAGAACATAATAATAATCGTATAAATATTCACTATAATTAGTTTTGATATTAGAATCAGATTTCGTGATACAGGCCTAGATAAATACATCCTAAATGTACCTTTTGAATATTCACCAGACACAATTTCGGATGCGACAATGGTTGCTAAAAATGGCATCTGTCCAATTAATATAGCAATGATCAAATAAGTAGCAAGATAGCCATTGGTAAGTGATCCAAACACAATAAAGGAATCTCTCAACTGACCATAAATTTTATTTTCAAGATATCCTGCACCGTTTCCTATTGATAAAACAATTATAGGAACAAAGACTAAAATTAGTATAAAACCAATGTAGGTTCTTTTTTTATTTAGTACCTTTATAAACTCATTATATAACAAAGATTTAATCATAAAAATATTTTATGAGATCTGATTCCTGATGAATTGATTTAATATTTTTGTTTTTTCTAATTTCTTTTTGTAGATCAGTTGATGATTTAGTCAAATCCTGAGATAGAATAAGAATATTTTTTTCTGTTGCTATAATATTTATGTAATCAATTTTTTTTAAAAAACTTATAGCTTCTCTACTGTCACCTACTTCAACTCTAAAAAATTTATTATCAGTATTTATTTTCATTTCTTTTTCGATTAACAAGTTGCCGTCTCTTAAAATAGCGACATGAGAACATAATCTATCTACCTCTATCAGAGAATGCGTAGACAGGAGAATGGTTTTGCCATTATTATTTAATCTAAAAATAAGATCAGCCATTTGGTTTATCCCTATTGGATCCAAACCATTATTTGGTTCATCGAGAACTAAAATTTTCGGGTCATGTAACAACGCCTGAGCAATACCTAGACGCTGTTTCATCCCATATGAATAATTCCCTACTTTGTCATTGCCCCGATGAATTAAATCAACCAACTCTAATACAATTTCTATCCGCTCAAAGGGAGTGTTGGTCAAACGCGACAAAATTTTCAGGTTATCTCTAGCACTTAGATATTCATAGAAACATGGCTCTTCAATTATAAAACCAAAATCTTTTAAATAATTATTGCTTAATTTAATTGACTGTCCATTATGGAAAATATCGCCAGTCCAATCTGTTGTAAGTCTTGATAAAATTTTTATTATAGTTGACTTGCCGCTTCCATTTGGACCTAATAGTGCAAAAATAGATTTATTAGGTATATCAAAAGAAATATTTTCCAGTGCTTTGGTTTGATTATACTTCTTCGTAAGGCCCGATATGGATAATAAAGTTTTCTTACTTGTTTTCAAAATATTTTTTTTAAAATTTTAGAAAAATCGCATCTTTATTATAAGTAATTAGGCTATTATAATTCCAAACTTGTTTAAAACAATATAATATTATTTTTTTAATCGTTATGATAATTTGCTTGTTTTTTTGATTATACAATGATGAGTAGATTTCAAATCGATGAAAAGAAATAATAGGTAAATGATCAAAAAACACTTCCTCGAAATATTGAGATGGGGTCTTAGATTGCATGGAATAGGCCACTTCATCGAAGTTTTATCAGCTATTGCTGAAGGCGCTTATATAACCGCTTCTATTGCATTTGTTTTTATTACTATTGAAATATTAGCAAGTTTTTATATACCTAAAGAACATATTCATTTTAAACCATTGAAATCAGATCTTCATGATGACTGTAATGAAATATAATTAGTTATTATTTGTTATTTTCCATTGGTTAATAAATTTTAATTATGAAATGGTTTATAAAATGCTTCCGCGAATATGCAAATTTTAAAGGAAGGGCAAGCAGAGCTGAGCTTTGGTACTTTTTATTATTTTGGGCAATTTTTTATTTCGTTATAATCATCATTGATCAAAAAATAGGTTATAGTTTTTTTACACTTAGTGACCTCCCATTTAGTCAATACATACCTCTTGCTAAAGTCTATTCTGAAGTAGGAATTCTAGTTTTTTTTTATAGGCCACTTACAATCATTCCCAGTTTCGCTGTTATAGTAAGGAGACTGCACGATCTTAACTTAAGCGGCAAGTGGGCGTGGATATTTATTATACCCCCATTAGGAATACTACTTTTACTTTATTTAGTTAAGCCTGGGCAAAGAATAAAAAATAAATTTGGAGATATTCCAGAAACCTAAGATTAATAATAAAAGTCAACATTTAATTTTCCGCTTAAGGCAAACTTATTAGATTTAATTAATTTATAGAAGGAATTAAAATGAATGAAGCACTAGTTGTTAATTATAATGAAAGCGCATTAAGTACATTATTTCTTGGCTCAGCCAAAGTAAACACTGAACGCTTAACCGAATTTTTAAATACTTATTTAAAACAAGGCTTTAGTATTAGAGCCGTGCAAAGAGAACAACGGAGAATGCTTCTCTTTTTTAAACGAGAAGCATTTATAATTTTTCTTGAAAAAAAAATAAACTAGCGGTTCATTATTTCTAACTTATAGCCAATCATAAAAATAGTATTTTAGAATATTTAATTATATATGTTTTATGATTTGATTTTTGTTATTTAAAAATTTTTTAAAAAGATATGGGAGAAAGAAGTTTGAATTATCATAAAAAAAACTATAGTCTAAATGACCTACCCAATTGGATTACCTTTATAAGGGACGATATAAAACTCAGTGGAGTAGGAATGAGTTTTGCTCGGCTTCCTAATGGGAAAGGATATACATTTTTACACCGACATAAATATCAGGAAGAGATTTATGTTGTCCTTAATGGTAAAGGAATTATTTATTTAGATGGAAAACTATTAAAACTATCTAAGGGTGATATAATACGAGTCAGCCCGAATGTTTACAGAGCGCTAAAGGCTGATGAAAATTGTGAGCTCGTATGTTTGATTGTAGGTGGATTAAAAGCTAAGGGCTACCCCAAACACCCCGAAAACAACTCTCTGATCGATGATGGAATACCTGATTGGGATAAACTCCCTCCATGGTATAAAGGAAATAAAAAAGTAATTGAAATAAATAAAAAAATTCGAGATCAAAGACAAAAGAACAAACAATAGTTTCAATATTTTTCCCACCATTTAATAAATTGTTCATTCAGACTTGATTGTGTTATTTCATATCCAATTTCAGGAGTTAAACACTTCAAACCAGTTTTATTAGACCATCTTATTGATTCTACTACTGGCTCATCCCATGAGTGCATTGCCAAAGTAAATACACCCCAATGAATTGGAATAAAATATTCTGTTTTAAGATCTCTTGCCGCTGTCACTGCCTCATAAGGAAACATATGTGCATATTTCCATGCCTTATTATATTGCCCACAATCAATTAAGGAAATATCAAATGGGCCATGATCTTCCCCTATTTTTTTAAAATGCTTTCCATACCCACTATCACCACTAAAATAAATTTTAAATTTCGATGATTTTATAGCCCAAGAGCTCCATAAAGTACTGTTCCTATTTAGTGGTCCTCTACCAGAAAAATGGCGTGCAGGTAAACAAACAAACTCAATTTCATCGATTATAAAATTTTGATCCCAATTTAATTCGACTATGTTGTTTTCATTTATCCCCCATCTTCTTAAATGATTACCAACCCCATAAGGGACCAAAAAAATTTTCACATTATCTTTTATCTTTTCAATTGTAGAATAATCCAAATGATCATAATGGTCATGGGATATAATCACTAAATCAATATTCTCTATTAACTCTGGATCAATAGGCAGAGTACTATTATATCTTTTTAGATTAGGTAAAGGAAGCGGCGCTGCATGACTTCCAAGCATTGGGTCTAACAAAATAATTTTACCATTCAAATTGATAATAAAGGCTGAATGTCCTAACCAGGAGATTTTATAATTTTCATTATTTAAATCTTTAAAAGAAAAATAATCAATTTTTTTTGGAACTATGTCAGTTCTAGGGCTTCTATTTTCATCATTTTTAAAAAAATCCCAAGTAGAAACTTCACCTGTCATAACTGGTGTTTTTTCTAAACTCATAAATTCATTTTTACTATAATTCGGGAAAGTATTATAAAAATTCTTATCTTCAGATGTTGGGTTAGAACCAAACTGTGGACTTAAATTGATAAAAAAGATTATGATTATAGATAATGTGACTAGTAAAAAGATAGTATATCGTAAAATACTTTTTAACATATAAAAAAGATAACTTTAATCAGAATAGGAAAATAATATTATCAAAACTATATAATTAATATTCAAAAGAGTTACTATATAATAAAAAAGTTCCCAACCAATGAGTGCCTGAATAGTTTCCTTTTTCAAGACACCCATCAGAAGATGATTGATGACTTTCGCGTACTGATTTAAGGGAAGTCTGGCAATGACTATCTTTAGGTAAAGCATTCATAATTATTTTTAACATCCATACTCGACTTAGATTTAGTCCATCTAGATGCACTAGTAATCCATCACTGCGATCTACTGGCTTAACTGGATTGAAATGAAAAATTTCTTTTTCAATATTAGGAAGGAATTTTTTAAACCATTTAGAAAATTCTTTTGGCTCAAACACACGCGCCATTAGCGCAGCTTCACAGAGTATTGGTGAAAGAAAGTCAAACCCAGAGGGTTCATAATTAATCTGTGCGTCCGTATCTTTTCCATACCATTTTTTTGCCATGTCACAAACTACATTTTGAAACAATTTCGATTCTGAAGTCAAGGCCCATTCGAATGAAAGCAACATAGAGAATGCAGTCTGTGAGTGGACACCACTTCGAATTGGATATGAAAGTTTTGAAATCCAATCTATCATACGTTCGGATGAGATTTTTTCAAGATTTTCAAAATATTTTTCCCATTTTTTCCCAAAAGGCCCCTTGTATAGTCTTAACTCTTGGCAGAGAATTAAAAGCCAGGAAATACCATAAGGCATCTCAAAATTTTTAGAAGCATAACAGTTCAAATGGTCGTACTCAACTCCAATAGATTCCAAGTTAAAAGATTTATCTAAGAATTCTATTACCTGATTGCACCAGGGACTATCTGGCGCTAATCTAACCAAACGAACTAGGGAAGCAAAACTATGAACCGCAGAGTGCCAATCGTAACTCCCATAAAACAACGGGGTGCGCTCTGTAGGTAGTTGCAAATCTTCAGGCCCTAATAATACATGCCCCTGCTTATTAGGATATTGACGATGCAGGTTTTGTATAAGCATAGGAACTAGTCTATCACCTAGTTCTTTAATTTTCATTTATAATTATGCAATCTTTAGAATATTAATTATGATTATAAAAACTATTTTAAATGTTTATCAAACCAATCTAAAATAGATTTCAACCTTGCTTCTCTTCGATCAGGCCGCCCATGTCTAGAGAGACCGTGTGGCTCATCAGGGAAACGGATATATTCCACCTCACGCTTTAAATATTTTAGTGCTGTAAATATTTGATCTGCCTGTTCAATATTACAACGCAAATCAAACTCACTGTGGATTATTAATAAAGGGGTATGACATTTATTAATATATGTCATAGGGGACCACTTAAGATAGGTCTCTCTTTTTTCCCATGGTGTACCACCAAACTCACAGGCCAGATCCCACCCAATATCTGAGTTACCAAACATACTCGATAGATCTGAAACACTGCGCTGAGTTACTGCTGCTTTAAAAAGATTAGTGTGGGTGACTATCCAGTTTGTCATGTACCCACCATAGCTCCCCCCTGTAACACCTAATTTATTTTTGTCAACAAACCCTAATGAGATTGCATGATCAACCGCAGCCATAAGATCACTCATAGCTGGCTCTGCCCACTTACCTTCGATGGATTTGGAAAATTTTTTTCCGTAACCCTGGCTACCACGAGGATTTGTATACATAACTACATAGCCCGCCTGGGCCAATACATACATCTCGTGATAAAATGTTCGCCCATATTGTGCACGAGGCCCTCCATGTATGTTTAGTATAAACGGGTACTTCTTTTTTGGATTAAAATTAGGCGGCTTTACAATCCATCCCATTAAATCTTGTCTTTTATTCTTAAATCTAATCTCTTCAGAAACATTAAATTTCCTACTATTAACATAAGACCGGTTTAGGTGGGTTATCTGTTGAGTATTTTTAGTTTTTATATTAAGAGAATACAACTCATCTGGAGATGACAAACTGGCACCATTATAAACAAATGTTTTTGCATAAACATCAGCCGACCATGAACAAGCAACCGCATCTAGATGAGATACTATTTTAGTTTTTCCCGATGGAACATCTGTTTCAACGATTTGTTGTCGTCCTTCACTTGAAATTCCATAGTACACTCGAGTACCCTCTGGATTCCAAATCGGTGAAGTAGACGTGAATGACGGTGTTATATCACCGAGGGTAATCATTTGAGAGGTTCGGTCAAGGTTTTTACCGTACTCTTTGTGCCTTTTTCCTGTTTTGTTTATAATATTAAGTCTATAGTTTTCAACTCCCCATCCGTGTTCATAGGGTTTGTCATGACCAATATATGCTAATATTTTACCATCTGGAGAATAAGAAAGGCCTCCATACTTTGGTCCAGAAGGAGCTGATACTTTTTTTATTTTCCCACTAATAATTGAAACTCGAAAGATATCCTGTTTTTCATTATCTAATCTCCAGTCTTTTGTTCTTAAAGATAAAAATGCAATCTCTTTACTATCAGGAGACCAACAAGGAAAGATATCATTATAATCTCCCCTAACCAATTGTCTTACTTTTCCATTTTTTGAATTTGCAATCCAAATATGAGTATTTTCACTATCTAAAAAACCATGACCATCTTCTCGGTATGATATATTTTTTATGTGTCTATAGACTGGAGTTTTTATCTTCCCCTTCTTATTTACTAAAACCTCATCACCCAAAGGATGAAATAAAAATAGAATTTTACTTCCATCAGGAGACCATTTTATGCTAGTAACATTTCCTATAGAAAGTTTTGTTAAAGACACTGCCTCACCACCATCCATACTCAAAAGCCAAATCTGCTGTGCGTTATTTTTAGATTTTCTAATAAAAGCAATTTGCTTTCCATTTGGTGACCATACAGCAGAAAAATCATTACGCTTACCATAGGTTAATTGTTTAAGGCCCCTGCCATTTGCTCCAATCAGATATAGGTTACTATAGTATGTATTATCCTTTTTATCCATCCTTTCAACGTGGAATACAACTAGTTTGCTATCGGGACTTAGGCAAGGCTCAAGGGGTGTTTTAAATTGATAAATATCACTAACGCGAATTGGTTGCCTTTTTTGCATAATCTTATATTACTCTTGGTTATATATGAAAATCCACAGTCTATAAGATTCCGTTTTGAAATCGAATTTAAATCCTTTAACAAAAAACCCCACGAGTGTGGGGTTTTTTATACTAAATAATAAATGAAAGGCTACTTCAGTAATAACATTTTCTTAGTACTTGTGAATGTGCCCGCCTGTATCGTGTAAATATATAATCCAGCACTTACAGACTGTCCCTGATCATCAGTAGCGTTCCAAATAGCCGACCTATAGCCAGCCCCCTGGCTGCTACTAACAAGATTCTTTACAACCCGGCCCATCATGTCATAGATCATAATACTAACCATAGCATTCTCTGGAAGATCATAACTTAAAGTAGTCACAGGATTAAATGGGTTCGGATAGTTCTGGTGGAGCGCATATACGCCAGGAGTTGGGTTATTCTCAC